>JAAYNI010000061.1 GCA_012520995.1 Candidatus Rifleibacteriota bacterium | reverse complement strand
GTCTGAGACCCATCCTTGTCGAGCTCGGACGAAATATTCTTACACTTTTCGTCCTTCCGATCTTTTTCACCTATTAAAAGACGGAACTTTCAAAAAGAAGGTTCCGTCTTTTTACTTTTAGGAATTTTATCCACAGATTATACAGATAAGAATCCGAAAACTTTGAAATCCGCAAGTGTTTACTGGATCGTTTTTGTTATATATGCCTTTGTAGCAAAGACTCTTTAACCAAAGTCTTTGCTAACTCATATTTTTTTAGTGTTTATGAAAAAAAACTTTAGCAACTCTTGACGAGTCCCTTGTTCATAAGTAGAATTAAGTAAGTATAGATGTACACACTTCGTTAAATAACGAAATGGGGGTTAAAAATGTTAATAAGAAGCTATAAGACAAAAGTATTCATAAGCGTTGTGCTGTCGTTACTCATGCTCATTGACTACGCAGCCTTCAGCCCAGCCCCGGTTCAAGCTAAATTAAATCCCAAAAGTGTTGCCGTTGGTGCAGGAGTTGGCATTGCTGGCGGAGTAGCCCTTGCTATGGGAGCTCCTTCATTGATGGCAGCTATAGGAAGCATAGGTGCTGCAGCAGGCACTGTTATCGCTGCTGTTGGTGGTGCCGTAGCTACTGTGGCAGGCGGAATTATTGGTGCGGCTGCAGGTTTGATAAGCGGCGTAGCTGGTGCTATAGCAGCTGGTATCGGCTGGCTGGCTTCAGTGTTAGGCCCTATAATAGTTCCCGCTCTTATAATCGCTGGCGTAGCATATCTTGGATATAGAATTTACAGACATTATAAAGAAAAGAAACTTATGAAGGCTGCTGAAGTTCTGCCTGATTCAAGCGAATATCAAGTAACACCTTCTGACTACAGAATTGATGATGTTATGCCTGAAGGCGGTGCTCCAGTTCTAAAGGATCAAGGACAAATTGAAGTAATAGCTCTTCCTGGCGATGTTCCTGCTGGCCAGACTCCTGGAGAAATTGTTCCTGATGCTCCTACTACTGTAAATATTCCTGAAGAAACAAGACCTACAGAAACCAAAACTCTTGCTCAGGCTTACAATGAGTATATGGCTGCTTATAAAGCTTATACTAGTATGGTTACAACAAGAGGCGGCAACAATGATCCTGCTGCGATAGCGGCTGCTCACAAACGCTATGTTGACGCTAAGAAAGCTTTCGACGAAATCAAAGCTGCTCAGTAAAAATACTAGCTTAGTATTCTAAACAAAAGCCCTTCCGATAAATCGGGAGGGCTTTTTCTTGCTATTTCTTATAGAGATTTTTATAATTCATTATGCTGAATAAATTTCCGGAGCATTTTCCTTTATGAAAATTTTAATGTTAAACGCTATATGCGGCATTAAATCAACTGGCAGAATCTGCACAGATTTAGCTGAAATGCTTAAAACAAATAATCATGAAGCTCTTATAGCTTACGGAAGGGAATATGTTCCTAAAAAATACAAATCTCTATCCTACAGAATAGGCAATCCCATTGATGTGACTCTTCATGGATTCCACTCTTTATTTTTTAACAGGCATGGTTTTGCTTCAAAAAAAGCCACAGAGAATTTTATAAAAAAACTAATCTCATATAATCCTGATATTATCCACCTTCACAATATTCATGGTTACTATCTCAACATAAAGATTCTTTTCGAATATTTAAAAAAAGCTGAGAAACCTGTTCTTTGGACTCTTCACGATTCTTGGACAATGACAGGACACTGTCCGAACTTTGCTGCGGCAGCTTGCAATAAATGGCTAACTGGCTGCTATGATTGTGAGCTTATTCATGGTTATCCATTTTCTCTTTTAGCGGACAGATCCACCCTTAACTGGCTGGAGAAAAGACAACTTTTTAATGGAGTAAAAAACCTGCTTTTAGTCACGCCTTCTGAATGGCTAGCTGGAATTGTAAAAAAAAGTTATCTGGCTTCTTATAATGTAAAGGTTATAAATAACGGTATTGATACAAGTATTTTTCATCCGAGAAAAAGCGATTTTAGAGAAAAATATGCTTTGAAAGATAAAAAAGTTATTTTAGGAGTTTCTTCTTTTTGGAGTAAAAATAAAGGTTTTTTTGATTTTATAAAATTATCTGAAATGCTTGATTCAAGCAAATATAAAATAGTTATGGTGGGTCTGAATAAAAGCTATATGGATAAATTGCCGTCAAACATTCTAGGTCTGCCTCATACGGATAATCCCGAAAGCTTAGCGGAAATTTATTCTGCTGCAGATGTATTTTTTAATCCGACTTATCAGGATGTTTACTCTTGCATAAACATGGAAGCACAATCATGCGGACTGCCTGTTATAGTCTATAATACAGGCGGAGCAGCAGAGACAGTTCCGCCCGCTAATCTTGTAGAACAAGGCGATTTAAATGCAGTTCTTCATAAAATAGAGAAGGGTACTTTAAAGATTAAACAGCAAGATTTTTCAAAGCAGAAAATGTACAGCAAGTATTTGGAAGCATATAAAGAGATAGTGAACAAGGCTTAGTAGAAGGTGAACATTAGAATTGTTTAGGACAAAATTACTCCCATTCACGCAGCTTCTGAGATTTAACACAGTAATCGGTATAAAATTTTTCTGTATTTTGATTTTTCTTTACTTATATTATTTATCTTCAAGCATTCTAATCCTTGAACACTTAACAAGCGACATATTTCTTCTAATGCAATAACAGTATCCAGCCTAAGAGAAATGAAAAAGACAGCCTTAATACTTATTTTGATAACAATGTTTTCCAAGCTCTTAGGTTTTTTTAGAGAGATCACTCTATCATATTTTTATGGAGCTTCTTCCTTTTCTGATCTTTATTTAATAGCTGTTTCCATTCCGAATGTGCTGTTTGATTTTTTAGCCATAGCCATTTCCACAACCTTTATTCCTATCTATAATGAAATATCTCTGGAAAAATCTGAGAAAGAAGCTAATCGTTTTACTAATAATCTGACAAGCATGATTATTTTGCTTTGTACCCTGATTGTAATAGTCTTCTTTTTATTTACAAAGGAAATATTGGGAATCTTTGCCAAAGGCTT
>JAAYNI010000060.1 GCA_012520995.1 Candidatus Rifleibacteriota bacterium | reverse complement strand
GTTGTCTGACGGTAAAAGATTCTTTGCACTTTTCGCAGATGGCTACTGGCGGAACTGGAAGCTTTCCAGGGTCTTTGATGGTGACATGCTGGAAAGTGAAAATATCTCTATTTGCCGCCAAGAACTCTTCTACTACCTTTTCTCCTGAAGCTTTTCTGAGTTCCATGTTGGTTCTAAGTTCGGGATCTCTGGTTCTGGTAAAAAACTTGTATGTTTCAGGCATTTTATCTTTGTCGATTTTATTCATGTCGACATAAACTCGCACGCCTTTTCCTGATTTGCGGTTATATAGAGTTAAAGCATATCTTCCGATTTCATCGTACATCTTTAAACCGCCATTGGCTATAGTGCATCCTGTTAGAACCTGTATTGGATCCGGCAGACAAGCTCTGGTTTCAGCAATAGCTGCGATTTTCTTTTCGCCAAGCTCTCTTTGGGCTATAAGAACCATTTCAGTAGCTATAGGTATTCCTGGCGCTCTTTTTGTATGAAAAGCCCAGACCTTCTCAGCTATTTCCATAAATTCTTTGTTATGCATAAGTTTCACTCTCCCTGCTTTATGAATCCTCAGGTCTCAAAACTGCCATAAAGGCCTTTTGAGGTATTTCAACATTTCCTACCATTTTCATGCGTTTTTTACCGGCCTTTTGTTTTTCCAATAGCTTGCGCTTTCTGGAAATGTCGCCGCCGTAACATTTTGCTGTAACGTCTTTTCGAAGAGCTGAAATGTTCTCGCGGGCAATTACTTTGTTTCCTATAGCGGCTTGCAGAGGAATCTGGAACTGGTGCCTCGGAATAAGGGAGCGCAGCTTTTGTATAACCAGTCTGCCTCTGTATTCAGCGTTGTCTTTGTGACACAAGAATGACAAAGCATCGACTTTTTCGCCATTAACAAGTATATCCACCCTGGAAATATCAGAAGCTCTGTTGCCTATGTTTTCATAGTCTAAGGAAGCATACCCTCTGGTACGGCTTTTGAGCTTGTCATAGAAGTCTACGATGATTTCTGCTAAAGGCAAGTCGAAGGAAAGAGAAACACGGGTTTCAGAAATGAACTCCATATTGTTCATGATTCCGCGTCTTTCCTGTGCCAACTCCATTATAGTGCCTATATAGTCTTTGGGCATAAAAATGGTTGCACGCACAAAGGGTTCCCGTATCTCTGCTATTTTCTGCGTATCAGGCAAATGGGCAGGGGAGTCGACTTCCATTATGGTTCCGTCTGTAAGTTCGACTTCATAAATAACGTTTGGCGCAGTTGTGACAAGATCCAAGTCATATTCACGTTCCAGACGTTCTTGGATGATTTCCATATGCAAAAGACCAAGAAAACCGCATCTGAAACCGAATCCCAATGCCAGTGATGTCTCAGGTATATATGAAAGGCTTGCGTCGTTCAGAGTCAGTTTTTCCAAGGCTGTTCGCAGATCGCCAAAAGCGTTGGTTTCAACGGGGTATAGACCGCAGAAAACCATCTGTTTGGCCTTTTGAAAGCCTGGAATAGGTTCAACATTGTCTCCGGATGAGATCAAAGTAACGGTATCACCTATATGCACGTGTCCCATTTCTTTAATGGTTGCAGTGAAATAGCCGACATAACCAGTTTCCAAAGATTCGGTTATAAGCTGCTTTGGGGTAAATACGCCGGTTTCGGAGACCTCAAAAGTCGAATCGGTAGAGAGAAACTTGATCTTGTCGCCAGCTTTAATTTTACCGTCGATTATTTTGCAATATATTATTATTCCTCTGTAGGAATCATAAACGGCATCAAATATTAAAGCCCTTAAAGGACTGTCTGTTTTTCCTTTGGGAGGGGGGATTATATCAACTATCTCCTGAAGAAGTTCCGGTATTCCTGTTCCGTCCTTAGCTGAGACTAGCAATGCTTGTGAACAGTCGATTCCGAGAAAGTTTTCTATTTCTTCTTTGACTCTCTCAGGATCAGCTGCCGGCAAATCAATTTTGTTTATGACTGGAATTATTTCCAAGTCTTGAGCTATAGCCAATGTGGCGTTTGCCATGGTTTGAGCTTCTACTCCCTGGCTTGCGTCTACCACGAGCAAAGCTCCTTCGCAAGCTGAGATTGAGCGTG
>JAAYNI010000059.1 GCA_012520995.1 Candidatus Rifleibacteriota bacterium | reverse complement strand
GTTGAAGATTTCATTAAGAACTTTTTTCCTGAATTTAATACTATATGCCATAACACATTTTCCTTTCTCCTTCACGAAAGGGGAAATATTGTCGGAAAATGTGTTACCTTTTTGGGGTCCGGATCATTTCTCCAGCTTTCCACACGCTACATTTCACATTGCTTAAATCCAGATCGATTACATAGATGGACGCAGATAAAGTAGCAAAGCACTTGCAGTTCTAGAGATTGAGTCTGTTTTTCCTACTCCCTACTCCCTCTTCTCATTTGGCGCGCTTGAAAAGCGAAGGTCTCTAGGCTAAGCTCACGGCTGGATAAGTGACTGCCGTCATAAACCATATCTATGTAAGGAATATCATTTCTCACGGCAACCTTCAGTATAGATGCGGCTATAGTGCTTGGCATACAAGTAAAAGGCATAGCATTCACTATTCCGTTGAATCCTTCTTTTGCAAAATTTAAAGCGCTTCCTATACTTAAAACTGCTTCACAATTTATATGGTTAGAAAAGATAGTTTCTGACTGATTTATAAGGTCTCTGGTTTTATGATCTTTTTTAACGCCACAATATTTGACAAAAGGTCTTGCAATAGCAGAATAAACTAAATCCTGATAAGAAATAGCTGCCATATAAGTCAGATAATCCGTCAAAGACTTGGCAGTCGGATTATTAGCCATTTCCAGTTTAGAATTATCAAAAGCCGTAACAGTCGTATAAGAAATCCACTCTGAAATAGAAGCTACATAAGCCTCACAGCCAAGTTCCTCGAGCCTTTTTACAAGATTTTGATTGCTTCCCTTGTGGCTTCTCACAAAAATTTCGCCGACTATCCCTATGAGAGGCTTTTGTTCTCCGATTTTCGGTATTTGAGCAAATCTTTTGGCCGTCTTTTGAGCCAGCTTAAGAAGAGGCAAGCCCCCTCCCCTCTCTATAACTTTTACGGCAGCATCCATTGCTTCTTCAAATAGAGCGTCAGTTTCGCCTCTTTTGATTTCATAAGGTCTTATATGCCACAATGCCTTTTCAAGAAAATCAGAATAAACAATAGACTGCCACAAAAGTTTTCTGAAAGACAATTTCATATTTTCTGGAATCATGCCTCTGCAAGTGTATCCATCTTCACTTGTTGGCGAAAGAATTGGCACATTTTCATATCCTAAATTATCCAGAAAAATCCGCTGCAGCTTATTATACTGTCCGAATCTGCAAGGTCCCTCAGCCTCAGGCATAAGAAAGCAAATATCCTTGGCGGGATCTTTACCGCTATGCTCAAGTTCGCTGATTTTGGCAAACATATCGCCGGTAGTAACAACACATGGATAACACTCTTTGCCCGAAGTCAATTTTTTACCGATTACTTGAGCTTTCTCAGTCATTGTCGGCATCACTTCAGCTTTAACTCCTATATGCCTGAAAGCGGCTGCCACACATCTTGCCCCTTCGCACATATATGGCACATACATTGTACGCCCCTTCATGCTGGCAGGCTTCACCTCGACTCTAGATGCCGCAGGGGTTCTCTCTGCTCTGAAAGCATTGCCTATTGTATCAATAAAAGCCAAAAGCCTTGTTTCAACACCTGCTCCTGCCGAATGCTCATCAAGCTCAAGCTCCAAATAAGGTTTTCTTTTCTTGTTCATCTCATCTGCAAAGAAGTGAAGAACAAATGAATCAGGGCCGCAAGAAAAGCTTGTAAGATAAATGCCGAAAACTCCCGGCTTTGACGCTATAAACTCAGCCGCTCGCAAAATCTCATAGCCGAAAGCCCAATACATACTCGGATATTCTTTTTTCAGATCAATTTCCGATAAATCCAGAAAATCTTGGGGAATTGCATAAACACCTAATCTGCTCAATGAAGAAAAGAGATTTAGATTAGCTCTGCCGTCATACAGGCTATAAGGTCTTCCTGTAACTACTATAAGAGGCTTGTCTCCCGCCTCCGCCAAAATTTCTGATCCAGCTTTGTGCAAATCCCTCTCAAACTCTTTCTGTGCAAATTTTGCTTTTTCCAGAGCCTCAGAAATCTTAGATCTGTTAAAATTCAAACCTACTCTTACAAATTCATTTTCAAGAACTTCCAAGAGTTCAAAGTTATTATTATCCGCATAAACCGCAGGTTTCATAACTTTCAGAGGATCAAGTCCCAAAGCTGTTTCCAACATAAAAGGAGCTGCCTCTACATATGGACAATAATAGGATCTCGCCGAATCTAATTGCCTTATATTTTCAATCATCATCGGCAAAAACAAGAAGTCGCATTTATCTTTCAAAAAAGCCGCATGGCCATGAGAAAGCTTGACTGGAAAACAGGTCGGAAAAACAACCGAAGTTAAACCAAGGTCTGTAATTTTTTTATCTGTCTCAGGAGACGAAATAACCTCAAAACCCAGTTCCGTAAAAAAATTAATCCAAAATAAGCCCAACTGGTAAAAGGTTAAAGCTCTCGGAAGACCTATTACAAGTTTCTGTCCTTGTTTTTTATATTCAGAAGTCGCAACAGTATATTTGTCTTTGAGATGCCTTTCAAAAATTTCTTTTCTTATATTTGCGCAGTTAGGTGTTCTTTTAGCTTTCTGAGCACCCGATTCATACATCCCGCATTCGCCGCCATAAATAGCCGTTTCTCCGTCTATTTTATAAACTTGAAGTTTGCATTGATTATGACAATTGGCATCGGCTTTACAAAGCTTTTCCTGGTAGGAAAAAGCTCGTTTGTCCGCATCCCAGCCTTTAAACTGCGAATGCTTTCCAGATAACTTCATTATATCAGCCGCATGTAAAGCCGCACCTATAGCTCCCATTACCTCACGGTGCTTTAAAGTTACAACAGGTTTGCCAAGTATATTTTCAAAAGCTGCGACTACAGATCTGTTCAGTGAGGGCCCCCCCTGAAAGCTGATCTTCTTACCTATTTTTCCATCTTGCACTACTCTGTTCAAATAGTTATGAACAACAGCGATTGAAAGACCTGCAAGCAAATCAGGCACAGCAGCTCCTGACTGAAGATAAGACATAAGATCAGATTCCATATAGACGGTACAACGTTCAGCTAGTTTATAAGGAGAAAGCGAAGACATTGCAAGCATCTCATATTCACCCGCTATGTCTATGCCCAGCTTGTTTGCCGTTTCCTCAAGAAAGCTTCCTGTTCCGGCCGCACACACCTTGTTCATTTTAAAATCTGCCACATAGCCATCTTTTAAATAGGTATATTTAGCATCTTGTCCGCCAAGCTCAAAGATCGTATCAACATCGGGGGCATAGTTAGCAGTGCCCTTGGCGTGAGCGGTAACTTCATTAACTATATCGTCCGCTCCCGCAATAAGAGCAGCCGCTTCCCGTCCTGAACCTGTCGTGCCTACCCCCAAGACATTGAATTTAGAAACATTGCAGGCTTCAGTACAATTTTTAAAAGCTTTTTTAACAGCTTCGACAGGCTGACCTTCGGTTGGAATATAAGTTTTGAAAAATACTGTTCCAAATTCGTCAATTACTACCAGTTTGGTAGTAGTAGAACCTACATCCAAGCCAAGATAGACATCTTTAATAGAATCTTTGTCAAATTTGACTGCTTGCCCTGCAGGAAGAAATTGAGATTGCCTGAGCTGTAACGAAGCATTCCTAGGGACATCAAGAACATTAGCTCTTTGCAGCCGCCTTATATCGGATGAAGTAACTTTTGTTCCAGATTTGTTTTCAAGTGCAGAAAGTAAGACACCATAAGCTGGCACAGAAGCATGATAAGAAGGAACATTTATTTTCATTCCCAAAGTCTTTTCAAATGCTTTTATAGCCAAACGGTTGGAAGCGCACCCCCCTATAAAGTAAACGGGTTCTTCCAAAACTAGATTATTAATCAAGGTCGATTTGAAGTTTTTTGCGACTCCTTCGTGAAGGCCAGCTATTATATGTTTATTTTCTATGCCCTTGTTTTGAAGGTGAATCATGTCTGATTTAGTAAAAACAGTGCAGCGACAAGCTACATTAGCAGGATCCTCTGAAGAAGCGCCTTCATCGATAAAACGTGAGAGTATTGATTCTATTTTTTTTTGAGGCTCAGAAATATGAAGATATCTCTCATCTGAAGCAAAAATACGCTCAGCCTGCTGGTCTATAAAGCTGCCTGTACCTGCCGCACAAGCCTCGTTAAGACTGAATCCTGTTAGCGCTAGTCTTCCAGACTCTTTTTTAAGAGTGAGCAAAGCTGAATCATGTCCGCCCATGACTACAATGGTTCTAGCATCAGGAGCGAGTTTTTCCATGCCTCTTACGGAAGCGGTAATTTCTGATTCATAAAAAGCCCTGAGAGCCTTTGCTATCGGTTTGGAATGAACTCCTGTAAATACAGTATTTTGGATAAGGCTATCTCCATATCGAGCCTCTATCTTTTCAAGGATGTCTGCACAGAGTTCCAAGGTTCTGCCAAAATGTCTGACATAAGGATATTCCGCTATCAAGGTCCCAGAGAAATCAGCAATCATCGTATTTATGCTGACAGAACCTATGTCAAAAGCAACAATAAGGGACTGTTTCATTTTTTAGGCATCAGTCTATAGCTTCCATCAAAGGAAAAAAGCATTATGCCATTATCTTGATAAATCGGCTGTTTAAATTGCGATCTGCCTTTGGCTAAGCACTCCACATTTCCTGTTTCAGCATCAAAAAATTTGCCGAATATTATTGGAGAGGTAAATGAAGTTTTGTGATTTACGAATATGCCGCCTGGCACAGAATAAGCCATATAAATATCTTTTAAATCTTTTATCCATATAGGATAACCAGTTCTGATATTAATGCAACGCAAGCTATGTTTGTCAACCAAAAAAAGCGAATCATCTATCCGCACAGCTTCCACAAAGCCTCTCTGAAGTGAAGCTGTCCAAACCTTCGGTTTTTCGCTATCTAAAATAACACAACCAATTCCTGAGCCGCCTGTAACAAGATATAAAACGGCATCATCTAAAATTTTAATGGCTCTGACGCCTTTTAGTTCAATCAGCTTTTTGCTTTCGCCTGTTTTCTGATTTATAGAAGTTAAAACTCCAGCAGCTGTCGTGAGTATGACATCGTTTCCATAAAAAAGCGGCGGATCGTTTCTAACAGCCTCAGGGCATTCCCAAAGCAAAGAGCCGTTTTCAGGATTAAGAGCATAGGCTCTGAAGTCGCCTGGCACTGATTCAGAGCCGGATGTTATGCAAACAACAGCTCGATCAGCTCCTACTTGTAATATTGCATTCGGAAAAACCTTATCCCACTTCTGGGTATTATTTTCAGTATCTATACAATATATGATATTATCAACTGCCTGCAAAAACGCTGTATCAGTCATTTTAACAGGGGATGTCTGGAAGTTGCCTTCAGCTACTACTTGCCATCGCAATTTAAGGTCTGAAAGATTGTATATTTCTATCATCCTGTTATAGAGAGTCAAAACCAGGCTGTCACCAATCACCAACGGGTCATAGGGACTGGACTTTATTATTTGGGATTGTGCTGCCAAAGAACCATCTGACGCTATCTTATAGACAATATATTCATGTCTGCCCTTCTCTCCCGCTAATACCAATGTTTCTCCCGAAGGCAGCTTTACAGGATCGTAAAGCACCTTGTAAGGCAAGGATTTGCGCCAAACAGGAGTTGTTTCCGCCTGAGAGGCAACAAGATAATAGAGGAGAAACCCCGTGAGTATAAGTATTACAGGCAGATATTTTTTCATGTCAGGTTAGTTTAATTATTTTTGTTCAACATTGATAGAAGGATCTCGACACATTCATCCTTCGAGATCTTGCTAGTGTTAAGAACTATAGAGTAATTATGAGGTGCAGCCCAATCTTCATCAAAATAATCTTCCACAAAATGTTCAACAGCCTTATCTCGTTTTAGAATTGCCCGTTCGGCCTCTTCAGGAGTAGCACGTCCATCAGAAACAATTTGAGCTATTCGATCCTCAATATTGGCTATCACACGACAATGTACAATACCAGGAAAATCTTTCAATATTTTGAAACCGCCTCTTCCCATGATAATTGCCCTGTCTTTTTTTGCAACTTCGCATACGACTTGTTTAAGAGCGGTATAATAATCCGGCTGTTCTTTTATATCCGGGTAAAGCTCATATTCCACTGCTGAGAAATCAAGAATACCCAACCCATAAGTGTTCAGCATCAAACTGCCGGCAGCCAGACTTGCAAAAGCTTCTTTAAAGAAAGCGCCCAAGCGATTATATTGAGTCGGCTCCATACTTTCCAAGTCTTGAGGTTCTTTTCCCATTTTCAAAGCCACAGAATTTAACAGCTCTGCATCGTAGCGAGTATAGTTCAGCTTCTCTGCCAGCTTAGCTGCAATATATGTGCCGCCCGCTCCAAACTCTCTGGATATAGTGAAACAACTCATAGAATCCCCAACACCTCCTCGCAAATCTTTTGTCATTCTAGTAACAAAAAATTATTTTAACAACCAAATAAATCAGAACTTAATAAATTATACAAAATTGCCGATGTATACATAAAGAGACAAAGATAAACAACTAGGGAGTCCATAACAGTGATAAGTCCAAAAATGCTAGGTATTACAGAACTGATGACAGATGACAAGTTTCTGTCTTGGTTAGAAATTCAAAGCGGCCATTGCCTTGAAACATCTGACACTTACAGCATTTATTGTCGCTACAGACTCGAAACAGCCTAAGATTTTTTCTCCTCAGGCTCTCCCTTTATATAAAGCTTGAAAGCGTCGTTCTCCAAGAATCCGCGTGACTCCAGAAAATCATTATACAACGACAGTCTTTCGATGGTTTCAGGAAGCATCTGATGCTCCAACTTGCAAGCCTCTTGTTCAGCATATTCCTCTTCAAAAGCTAGTACATTGAGCAAGAACTTTTTAATAGCCGCGTGATATTTATCCAGCTTTTTGATGTTGGCACGTCCCTTTTCAGTCAAAGTAACTGGTTTATAGGGCTGATAATTGATTAAGCCATGTTCAGAAAGACGCCTTAAAGCACTCGTAACAGAAGAACGTTTGCATTGCATTTTATCAGCAATCATAGCGGTTCCTGCAGCTCCATGTTCTTCCTGCAAAACCGCTATAGCCTCAAGATAGCTTTCCAATACTAAAGAAACTCTCTTTTTCATAAGACCTTCCTCTAAGAAGCTGTCTTATGAAAAACAGCTTCTTTGTTAGTTTAACTCATCTTCAGACGGTGCACAAACTGCATGACAAGCAGAACAGTTGCCTGAACATGCCGCACCTGGCCGCCCAGAGCCTTTAATTGCTCTTACAAGCTTACTCAAGATAAAGGCTAACGCCAAAAGACCAAGGAATATTACACCAAGCTCGTTGAAAGTAGGATCAGCCTGCCCGATCTTTAATGTAGCGAAAGACACTCCGTAAGCAATCATAAAATAACACAATAAAGTCAGAAGTGTAAAGGCAGCAGATCCGCTTTCACGCCAGACAACTCCTACTGTAGCGATACAGGGGATATAAAGCAGAGTAAACAGCATAAAAACAAAGGCCTTCAAAGGTGTTATGCCATTTTTTCTCATAGCATCACCTAAATCCGTAACCTGTGCTTGTTCTGCTTCTGGAGATAATTCTTCGCTATCCGCGGGAGAGGACATAGGCATATAAAGAATGTTCAGTACAGATACCACGGTCTCTTTTGCCAAAAAACCTGGAATCAGAGAAACGGTTTCTCGCCATGTAAAACCTAAAGGCGCCATCACAGGCTGGAAAAACTTGCCTATCTTAGCTATATATCTTCCTTCCAGTTCCTCAATAGTCTTGCGCTGTTCGAGTTCCTGGATCGCAGAGCTTAATTCTTCTCCATCCAATGTCTGTTCATATGCCGCAACTTCAGCTTTATAGTCAAAGCTGAGAGGAACTTGTCTGGGAAATGCCTGCAAAACCCAAATAACCACTGTTCCCGCCAAGACCACAGTTCCAGCCTTAACCAAAAAATCCAAAGCCTTATCCTTTAGAAGATTCCATAAGCTCTTGGGAGTCGGAAACCTGTAAGGAGGCATTTCAAGCATAAAAGGAGCAGGAGATTTTGCTTCTGCGAAAATATGTATAAAATGTCCAAGCAAAACCATAACCAAAATATTTATTGCAAATAGAGTGAACATACAAAGAGCAGGATTTTGCGGAAAAAATATACCGCTAAGCAAAACTAAAACAGGCAATCTGGCTGAGCAAGTCACAAATGGAATTAAAAACATAGAGAGATAACGCTGAAACTTGTCATCAAGAATCCTTGTTGCCATAACAGCAGGCACATTGCAACCAACTCCCATTATCATAGGTATGAAAGCTCGCCCATGCAATCCCATTCCTTCCATAAGCCGATCAACCATAAAAGCCGCTCTTGACATATAGCCCGAATCTTCAAGAAGAGCGATCCAGAAAAACAGAATTAAAATGTTCGGCAAGAAAACAACTACTGAACCAACACCGTTAATCAAGCCCTCAACGAAGAGATCAGCCAAAAGCCCTTTAGGCAAGACATTCTTAAAAAATTCTGCCAACCAAGCAAAGCTGTTTTCAATCCATTCCATGGGTATATTACCTATAGAGAAGGTTGTCCAAAAAACCAGAGCCATTATGAGAAGAAAAATCGGAAAACCCCAAAATCTATGAGTAAGAACATCGTCCAACTTTTCGTGAAGAGGGGTCATCTGCTTTTCTGGAACTTGGCTCGTAGCAGATATAACACAACCTATTCTGCGATATCTGTCAGCAGCCAGCTCACTTGCCAAATTATCCTCTCGCACTTCTCTGTTCAAAGTCTTAGAAAGGTCTTCAGCCAACTCGCGTCTTACAAGAGTAAGCTTTTCATCCGATGTATCACGGCCAGTAAGTTTGACAATAGAATCATAGCGAGCCAACGGCTCAGATGCAGCCCAAGACTTGCCGCCATTTAAAAGAAGAACCTTTTCGGCTGCTTTCTGCCACTCTTCAGGCAATGAAAGACAAGTTCTCTCTTCCGAGGGTAAAGCAGCTGTCTTTCCCTGCGCCAAGTATTCAGACAAAACCACAGTGCCGTCACCTGTTCTGCCTACAGTAGGAAAGACTTCACACCCTGTCATGTTGGAAAATAGTTTTAAATCTATAGTGCCGCCCATAGCAGAAAAGGAGTCAAAACAGTTTAAAGCTATTACTGGCCTTATGCCTATTTCCAAAAGTTGAGCGGTCAACAGAAGGTTTCTGTTAAGATTACTTGCATCGACCACATTTAAAACCTGTTCATTCCAAGCCAGCCCCATGTTCTGTAAAACTATTTTTTCTTCAGGAGAAGCCGGAGTAAGAGAATAAGCACCTGGCAGATCCACAAAAGAAAGAATTTTGCCATCTACATCTTTGCGGCCCTCAATTCTGGAAACAGTAACCCCAGGCCAGTTGCCTACATGCAACCTTTCGCCTGTTATGGCATTAAAAAGACTTGTTTTGCCGCAATTGGGATTTCCAAGCAAATAAACTTTCCTATGCTCCCCTTGCAGAGTCTCTTCAGCGGAAACAACTCCTTTTGAGTCTTTTTGCTTAGTCATTATCTGAAACCTCTACAGCTATAGAGGATGACTCAGACTTTCTCAAGCCGACCTCATATCCTCTAATACGATAGGTAACAGGATCACCCATTGGAGCTTTTCTAAGAGCCTTTATAGGAGTTCCGGGAACAAAACCCAAATCTAATAGTCGCTGAGCAGTCGGAGAATCCAAGTCTATGTTATGTATTACCCCCTCCATACCTTCATCAAGTTCGGCAAGGAGTTTAATTTCTGTAGTCATTGTTGCGGTTCCTTTCGTAATGGCCGTTATGGATAGTTAGATGTCTCGAACATTTAGGCTTATCTAAATATATTAAATTAATCTAACTTATATGTCAAGAAATTCACAATCTAGTACTTTGTTGCAACTAAAAGTTCGTTATCGGGTACATTTATCTCAGGCTTTGTTCTCTGTTTTTCAAATCTTAAAGCTTCAACTATTTAATAGGATCTTAAAGCAGTCGTTGGGTGTAATGCTGAGTTGAAAATTATTTCACTACCCACTCTAGTGCGGCAGCTGCATAAGTTGATGCATGGAATGATAACTGTCTTAACATCAAATAGGCACTTCTAGTAAAAAAGCAGCACTAGTTGTTGCTGTGCGCTTTTAATACAATTTGTTCAAAAAATCACAATCGCAATAACTACTTAGGCACCTTCAATTTAACCAAAGTAGCACCCCAGTGACCAGCCTCTGGCGGTGCAATTTGAAATTGCTGCACTTTATTTGATTTAGACAAAAAACTATGAACTGTTCTTCGAAAATCTCCCCTGCCCTTTCCATGTATTATCCGCAAGTCCGTTATGCCTTTCGCCAAGCATTCGTCAATATAATCTTCAAGTAAAAACTTAACCTCTTTGGGCAAAAAAGTATGAAGATCCAAAACCCCATTTATTGGCATTTTTAAAATTGGCATAAATTTTGCTTAGTAATAGTTAAAAGTAAAAGAAAGGAGAACGGTATGTTTGACGTAAGTATACTAGTTTTCTTCAGAATGTGGTTAAAAGACACCGACAGCCTCACAAATCTGTCAGACGAAATTGCAGGTTCTCCTGCTAGCATGCAGCGCTAACAACAGCTTCCAATATAGCGGAACAGCTGCAGAAAGGACTTTAACATGTTTGATATGAGCATATTAGTATTTTTTAATAAATATAAAGACAAGTTGGAAAAAGAAACTTCACTAGGCATTTCTGATACAACAAACAACAACACAATTTTATAATCACTTTTACTTTAAAGACCCCCAAAAAAATATAGGTTTGTTTCATCTGAAACAAACCTATATTTTTCTTTAGAACATTAATCACTGATTATCAAAGGCGTTCTTAAGGGAATATTCCAATAAAGCTCCTCTATATCTCGATTGTACATAGCTATAGAACCATCTTGAGTCCAATCTTCAGCAACTCCGCCAAAACCGTGTAAACCAAGATTACCTCCCAAAGGAGTAGCCGAGGGAATACACTCCTGTTTCTGCCAAGCCTCTAAAATAGCAGCTTCTTCTGCATTGGAAATTATTTGATTGAATGAAGCTCTTTTTGCATGAGTAGCCGATGGATAGCTAAAGCCCAAAAACAAATGATATTTATAAGGTTTTTCTTTATGACAGATATAAAACTCCCCTTCCGGAGTTTTTCTGTCTGAAGCAGTCTTTTTATCGCCTAGAGGTGATTCTCCTATCCAAACAGGATAAGTAACTACAATCTGGCCTCCAGAAGCTACAAACATTTTGCATTTGCTCTTAGACACAAAAACCTCTGGAAAAAACTCTTCAGGTTTTATAGCAGCAGCCTGCAATTTTTGTGCAAAACTTTTTTTTGCCCTTTGTTCTCCATGATAATCAGTCAAAGATTCCGCAGCAGCCTTTTTCAGAAATGAGCCCACAGGAGTAATAAAAAGGGAAAAACAAAAGAGTGCAAAGGTTGCTGTAACAATTGCAAGAATCACATCTCCGAGAACGGATGAAAGTTTTGCTTTCATGAGGAAGCAGCAAAAGCAATCTTTCCAAGATAAGCAATTATGACATAACGAAGAAATCTGCTGACAAGACTGCTTGCAAATAATTCAACTTTATTCATTCTATACATTCCACCCACCCAGCAAGCTGCCGAATAGGGAATAGGAGATACTCCTGAAATAAATATAGCCAAAGCTGCCCTTTTACGATAAAGATCTCGCCCAGCTTTCAGAAGCTTTGAACCGAAAAGAGCTCTGAAGCGCCAAGGACCTATAGCACGTCCAATATATGATCCCCCAAGTCCTCCGCATGCACTGCCCAAAGCTGCTACACCTGCCGTTACATGCCAATCCATGCCAAACGCTGCTGCCGCCAGCACCAAAACATCTGGAGGGATAGGCTGAATCAAGAGATCCATAAGCATTGTAAACATAAAAAGAGCAGGAAAGCCGTATGATTCTACTTTATCTAAAGAATAAGCTTTAAGTTGTACTTTATATTTCGAAAGAACTATGTAAACCGCAGCTATAGATAAAACCATAGCTATTGCAGAATACCTCGTATAGTTTTGTCCTATATGAGTTATTACTCTGCTCAAAAAGCTACTGTTGGTGCTGCTGGAAGAGTTTTGTTTCTTTTTCTCCGACAAAAGTGCTCTCCTTAATGCTTTAACGACTTTTCTACAACGCAAGGAGTTTACAATATTTTGTTAGCTTCCACAAGGATTAATTCAAATGTTTTATTTTTTGATTAGTTAATCCTCTTCCACGGGTACAATCAATATAGCAGACAAAATCATATAGGTTATCAAACCTCCTTGCAAACCAAGCAGAAGCCATATTAAATAGAGCTTGGAAGTCATACTTTCCAACTCTTCCAGATCCGCTGTAAGTATAGCTGTTCTATAGGTCTTAGAATCCAAGCTTAACGCAACAGTTTGGAGTTTCTTGCTGAAAAGTTCAAATTTTAAGCTTATAGGCGAGCCGGCAATAGTGTTTTTAACTTTCTGTATAAAAGGATACTTTGCACTATTATGCGGATAAACTTTTCCATTGGAATCCAAGACTATCAAAGGAGAAACAGGAATCTTATCCTCAAGATTGTCAAAAATTTCACGAGTCTTGGCAGTTTGAGCTACTAAATAATTATCCGCAAATTTGGATGCATCTTTCATGGCTACAGCAAAATACTTTGGAGAAGCCCCCGCATCCCCTACAAGACTAACATAGATATAAACTTTCTCGTTGAAAAGGTCCAACTTGTTAAGCCTATCGTAGGACTGGAAAGGTTCCAACACATCATAAACACCGTCACCGAAAATCTCAGAAAGCTTGGTGCTAACAGATTGATGAATTGCCTTATTAGCTGTTTTCTGCAAAGCCTGTGAAAAATTCTTCAAAGAGCTCTCCGAATCATCATACCTATAAAAAGCTTCACGAGCCACATATGGCAACACGTGCTTGCCAAAAGCCTCATATTTATCATCGTCAGGATATACTCGTTGCAATGCAGAGCCGCTCTTGCCAAGAACAAAAAGCTTATCAGGGCGATATGGGAGAGGAAACTTTTGAAGCGCCATCTCTACTGAAGCTGGAGCAAAATCAGGTAAAGCCTCATTAAAAATCTGTCTGAAAGAATCCTCTAGATGTTTTTCAGCCAAAATCATGTTATCGCCCAGATTTCTGGCTTGCGATATCAGCTTTCTGGAGCTCAGAGCTGTAAAATACGCCTCTACCGGATCTTTTATGGATAAATAACCGAAAGAGAGCAAGAAAACCCAAAAAATAAATACCAGCACTACCAAGAGCGAATAGAAATGTCTGTTAATACTCGCACGGACATCACATAAGTCAGGTATAATTTTTTTCATCACTACTGGAAGGATAATCGTCAGCAAAGCAACCAAAAACACCCAGCCAACCGTTAAAACCGTTGCCCAAGGCGAAGGTGCTTTTTTTTGATTAAAGGCGTACGCAACTAAATCCGGAGTTATATTCTTAAACGAAAAGTTCACTTTCGGAGCAATCTGAGAAGAAGTCAGAAATTTATTGCGTAAAGCTTTAATCGTATTACGCAAAGAAACTGAGTCTCCGTGATAATAATTAGGCAAAAGCACATTTTCATTTTCAGCGGAAAGTCTGAGAGAACCAAAGAAAAGCTTTTTCTCCTGAGGCGAAGCATTAAGAGCCTTGATTCTTTCCTTCAAAACCTTTTCGCTGTCTATATCTTCTATATTATACCAAACTAATATTCCACCATTGAAAGAAGCATCATCGGGCGAAGTGAAAAAATTATGATAAAATCTTGCAGGCTTTCCTTTTCTCGTAACAGGTATCAACTCTGAAGTTCTATGAACTATGCTTGCCATATCTACCGAGCCCAAGAAAGTCTCAATCATGGTTTTATGCTGTTCTTGCATGGTCTTGCGTTTTTCAAAGTCCTTCTCACGAATGATGTCAAAAATTGTCTCTACTACAAACCTATAGTCCCTCTGCTTAGCATCAGACTCGTTAACAATGAGCTTTCCGTCTTTTCCGAAAAGTCTGTAGTTCAAAAAGGCATATTCCTTGCCAGCAGATTCATTAATTATAGCGAATAGTTTTTTAGCTTCTATATCAGAGTTCACTGAAAGCATTCCATAAAGCCTATTCAGGTATCTTTGCATATAGGTGTCAGGATCAGAATCCATTTTTAGAGCAGCAAGTTCATGGCTCATAGATTCAAAATGATTATTATTTTCCAATTCTGTGCTTACGATTTGGTAAAAGTTACTTATAAGTGCTATAATTGGAAATAGGAGGAGTACAGTCATAGCTGTCAAAAACTGGGTCTTTCGTTTCGTCATGATACCTTCTTCAGTCGCCTTTCTGAGTTCAATCCATTCTATTCTAATAAAATAATGAGAAAAATCCAACTTATAATCTTTATCTTGTTGATGATTTTTTGCGGACAAACATTGTTCGCATATCCCCTCATTGCCGAAGCTTCTGAAAAATTCCAGCAAGCACAAGCTGCAATGGGTGCCAGACAACCCCAACGAGCTGAGCAACTGCTTATTGACGCCCTGAACATTGAACCTGACAACGCTGTTTATAGATATAGTCTAGGATACATTCAATACAATTTGCAAAAATTTGTTGAAGCAAAGAAGAATTTCGATTTGGTGCGCAACAGCAACTTAAGTGCCGAAAAAGGCGATCGGTATAACAGCGACCTGAAGAAATTCAAAAAAGCCATCAGGGATCTCAGACAAGCTTTCGACAAACTCGGAACTCTAAAATTTGAAGCATATAAACAAAACAAAAATGATCCACAAAAACTGAAACTTGCAGTAACTCTTTATCAAGCCTTTCTATTCAATCGTGCTATTTTAGCTCAAAACATAAATCTCCTAAATGAAAGCATAAAAATATATGAAGAAGCCCTACAGCCATCTCTCAACGGGGATCAATGGTATAACGAGCCTATGCTTCAACTTGCCTATTTTTATGAGTTGAGCGGTCAAAAAGACAAGGCTGCTGAAATATATATGAGAGCCTTGGACTACGTAAAAGACTTGAACGAAGAATTTATAGTAACAAGCAGATTTGACTATCTCAATCGCTCAAACAAAACGAAACTGATTGATATGCTTAAATCAGACGAATTTGCTCCCGAATCCATAGCATCTCTCACGGCTCACCTCTCTATAGATATGTCTAAAAGAGACCAAGAACAGCTGATTAATGCCGTATCTGACTTCAGAAGTGAACTGGAAAACGCCATAACAGACGAAGAGCAAGAACAAATACTTCTCAAATACCGCAGCGAACTCACCAAAAGACAAGAGTCTGGAGAACTGAGCAAATATAAAGCAGAATTCGAGTCATTTTCAAAAGACAAGGCTGCTCAAGAGAAGCTGAAAAAAGAACTTCAACAATATACAAATGCTGACGATTCCACAGTTGAAAATTTCACAAAACAATTTTCAAAAGATTTGGAACAGCTTAAAACCGATTATCTAGATTGAATTTCCGTCTCCAAAGTTGTATAATGCTTCGCCGACAGATTCGGACATACCTATTTTTTAGCAGAGCTTAACCATTGACTTATAATATAAAAAACACAGAAAAAGATACGGCTGCAGCCTTCTCAAAACTTAATCCCTCCGAATCTTTTTTGCTGTCAGCTTTTTTCACCCTCAACTTTCCCTTGGATTTTTTCCAAATCGCAAGACTCTTGGAAATATTTCTCAGCAATGGTCTTGCAGAAGAACCCACAACAAACGATCTTCAAACCACATTGGATCAATTCTGTAAAAAAGGTTGGCTGACTAAAGTCACAGATAAATATCAGGCTTCAGACCTCTGTGCTTATCAAGCTTTCAACTATCCTTTCAGACAACAGCTTTCCGCTCAGTTCGTAGCCTGCTTGGCAGACTTTCTTGAAGATGATGATTTTGCTTTCGAATATTCCATACGAAAAAACCGCCTGTCCGATATTTTACTCAAATTATATACCGGCAATCTTGAGTCAGCTGATTTCACTGAAATAACCCTAGATGAATTAAACGAAAATTCTGACACTCCCCCTCCCCTTATTCAAATAATTCATCCATTTGATTTTGAGATTTTTAATACCTATCCTACAAAATCCAGACTGTATCTCTTTAATTATGCTGTTTACTACAGTCTTTTCCGATTTCAAACAATACCTTCAGCTGACGAAGAACTGAATATTTTTGACTACTTTTTATCAGCTCAATGGTTAAAATCCAATCTTTTTCTGACTTTTTCAGCTCATGTGCTTGCAGAACACCTCATCTTCAAGGGCAACTTTCAAAGAGCCAAATCCTATCTGGAAGCATCTCTCTCTCCTGAGGCTCCCCCTCTAGAAGCTCTGATTATTTATTTTTTCCACGGTTGCGATGCTGCAATCGAACTATTCAAACAGGAACTGCGAAACCTGCAAAAACGCACAAAAAAAAGGAACGTAACATTCCACTCCACAGCATCTGTTTTTTGCTATTTGGCATTTCTGCAGAAAAACTCTCCAGACTCAATGTATGAAGCCACAAAGCTCTTTGAAAGACAGCAAAAAACCAAACATCTTTTCAAGCCCCCCCTAAGAGTATTAAATGAGTTTTATAAATCAAGAGGACTCGGCAAAATGTTGCCAGCCGCAATGCTCGGAAACCTCTCTGACACACACCCTCCATTTGTGCAATGGCTAGCTTGTTTTGTAGCCTATTGGTCAGGCCTAACCGAAACTCCTGAATATGAGAAAATTATGAATTCATTTGCAGACAAAATTCCTGCAAATGAATTAGCTCTTTTCTACAACGAATTTCTCATACTTAAAGCTAATTCTAAAGCAGAACTATCAGAAGCAGAAAAAAAATCCGTAGACACTTGGAAACTGGCATTTCTGACTCCCATAGCAGAAATGACCGACAAACAGCAAAAATGGGAAATGACAATAGAGACATTGCTCTCAAAACTTGGTCTGCAACAAGACACAGAAGACTTTTCCATAAGGCTGATTTGGGAATTGTCACACGAGCGAAACTCCAATCGATTTTCCTTGCAACCAAAAGAGCAGCAAAAACTGAAAAACAACTCTTGGTCTGTAGGAAAAAACGTTTCTTTTTCATCAATCGGAGAAGATCTGACAAACCTTCCAAGCTATTATACTGTTCAAGACAAAAAAATTATTGAAGCAATACAAAACTCTCGACCTTGGCTGGACGGCTCAATTGAATCCGACAAAGATATTTTTCCATATCTTATTGCCCACCCAGCTGTATATCTGAACGGAGACTACAGCACGCCTCTTGAAATTGTCGGCGGCGAACCCATACTGATGTTGCGTTCAGAAGCAAATGGCAACTTTTCTCTAAGGTTTCATCCTGAAAATCCTGACAACTCCGCCATACTATTAAAGTATGAAACCCAAAACAGACTCAAGGTTTACATCTACTCCAACGAACAACTTCAAGCCGCAAAAATCCTAGCCAATATCGACACCTTTCCCCCTACAGCAGAAAACAGACTTAAAGAGCTTCTAAGTCTTCTGGAACCCCTCATGCCTGTTTTCACTTCCCTCGAGTTTGAGCAAAACACATCTCCGATAGCATCAATCGCTACCAACAGCCAAACACACATACGTTTGGAACCAAGCAAAGATGCTCTTGTCATCAAGTTTCTCGTGAAACCTTTTGGCGCAAATGGGACCGCCTTCCTCCCAGGCATTGGAGATGAAGACGTTTTTACTGAGATTGCAGGCCAAAAGCTTCACACCAAACGAGACTTCGCTTTAGAAAAAGAAAATCTGAAAGAGGCTTTAAAACTTTCGCCTATTTTCCAAAATCCAGATCCGGAAACCTTGTCCATAACCTGCTCAATAGAAGAAGATGCCTTAGAAGCCCTCTCTGTTTTACAAAACAATCAAACTGTTTCAGTCGAATGGCCCCTTAACAACCCTGTGACAAGAATCAGAAAAGCTGGCATGTCAAATATAAAAGTAGTCGTTAGAGCTGCCCACGACTGGTTCTCTATCAAAGGAGACATGAGAATAGATGACGATCTGCTGATAGACATAAAGGATCTTGTTAAAAACTACAATCCTGAAAGCAAATTCGTCAAACTTACAAATAATGATTACCTGCTGCTGACTGATACATTTAGACGCCAGATTGCAGAATTAGCCGCATACACTGAAGAACAAGACGGCAATCTGACGTTTCATGCTGCCGCAATCTCCGCGATGGAAGAGCTTCTTCTCAATGCAGGAGAAGCAGACACAGACTCCACTTGGACAAATCTTTTAGACGCAATCAAAAGCGCATCTGAAAAAACGTTTGTCTTGCCTCCATCACTAGATAATATTCTGCGTGAGTATCAAAAAGAAGCTTTCGTATGGCTCAGCAAAATGGCCTATCTAGGTTTTGGAGCTTGTCTTTCAGACGATATGGGTCTCGGCAAAACCTTGGAAGCCCTCTCTGTAATTCTCACAAGAGCTGATAAAGGTCCTACCCTTGTTATTACTCCAACCTCTGTCTGCTCTAACTGGCAAGATGAAATAGAAAAATTCACACCTGAACTAACCCCCCCCATCATGTTCGCCGATGCTGAACGAGAAACTGTTTTAAAGTCTCTAAAACCTTATGATTTAGTTATTTGCAGCTATGGGCTTTTACAACGCGAAGCGGAACGTCTAGCTCAAGTAGATTGGGTAACCTTGGTTTTAGACGAAGCGCAAGCAATAAAAAACGTTTATACTGGCAGATCTCAAGCCACTATGCTTTTAAAAGCTCAATTTAAAATAATAATGACTGGTACTCCGATTGAAAACCATCTCGGAGAACTCTGGAATCTCTTTAGATTCCTCAACCCTGGATTACTAGGTTCAATACAGTCTTTTAACCGGAAATTTGCTCATCCTATACAAAACCGAAAAAACAAAGAGGCTACAGAAGCTCTCAAGAAGCTTCTTTCACCTTTCATTTTACGAAGAAAGAAAAAGCAAGTCTTGAAATTCTTGCCGCCTCGTACTGAAATTGTACTTAAAGTCGAGCTCTCTCAAGAAGAAGCGTCGCTCTACGAATCCTTCAGACGCCAAGCCTTAGAACGTATAGAACAAGCTGATCAGGAAAACAAATCTGCTAAATCTGTCTTTGTACTAGCTGAAATCATGCGACTTAGACGATTATGCTGCAATCCTTCGCTAGTAACTAAAAATCTACAAATAAAGAGCTCAAAACTCGCTCTTTTAGAAAGCATTGCAGATTCATTGCTGGCAACAAATCACAAAGCTCTGATTTTCAGCCAATTTGTAGATCATCTTACAATCATACGTGAACTTTTCGATTCAAAAAACATCAATTATCAGTATCTGGATGGTTCTACGCCTGTCAAAGATCGAGTAAAAGCTATCAAAAGTTTCCAAAACGGTGAGGGAGACTTTTTCTTGATAAGCCTTAAAGCTGGTGGTTTGGGTCTCAACCTGACAGAGGCCGACTATGTAATACATATGGATCCTTGGTGGAATCCCGCAGTAGAAGATCAAGCCTCCGACAGAGCTCATAGACTCGGGCAAACAAGACCCGTAACAATCTACAGACTGATAACAACAAATACCATTGAAGAAAAGATTCAAATGCTCCACAAGCAGAAACGTGATCTTGCCAACGACCTGCTTGAAGGAACTGACATAAGCGGTAAGATATCCACAGAAGAACTTATAAATCTCATAAAAGAGGCAAAATTCTCAGATCTTCCAGAGATAACCCCTCTTGAAACTTCTATATTGGAACAGGCAAATGATAAAACTCTATGATTTGAACGACGAATGTATTAAACGAAAAGCTGCCTCTGAAAGGCCAGCTCAACTCTTTTGCAGACTTTTCGGAAACTCAGAAAAACCCTGTTTTCTGAATAAGCTCTGTAAACCTGCTGAAACAAGCTCTTTAGGTATAAACGCTTTTTATCTGAACCTGACAGGAGCTTCTTTCATTCTCTTTGTCTTGCTTTATTGGCTAATAAAGCTTCTTCGTCTTTCCACACTTCTGGAAAAGCTTCTGAAAATCCTTCTTCCTCCAGTAACCTTCCTTATTAACATGACAGCTGCTTCATTGTCCTATCTGCAAAAACTTAAAAACAGCTGGCATAACTAGTGCTTTGTTTTGTCTAAAACTTTCCTAACAGCTATTCAAACTTCACAAGACAATATCCGCTTATAAGATCGCACCGTGATGAGTGGCGGGTGGCGAGTAGAATTGTTTAAATCAATTGCTGAAACTGATAACTGCTGTGCCATTACTACTCTAGTTTTTTAAGGGGAAAAATTGAGTAAAATCTTAGGCAATGCAATGAAATAAGATTTTTACTCTGGTCTCAGATTAAAATAGCTTTTTAACAAAGTTTATTTGATAAAGAGCTCGCTTTAATCGGAGACTAACAAAACGAAGTTTTAGCGTAATTTTTAACCCATGTCAGTGTATTCTATGTATTCTATGTATTCCATGGTTTACAAAGCTTTTACTCCTAATCTGTGTAATCTGTGGATAAACAAATAAAGATAACTTTTAGTTTTTAAGGAGCAGCAGTTTGAAACTAAAATATTTCTACAACTTTAGCGGGAGATGCTCACCCGACTTCAGCTTGTCCCGCTTTGACTCCATGCTGGTCAAAGACGGAAAAATTCTTGCTACCGGACGACAACTGCCTTGCCCTGAAGCAGCGTTAGCAAATGACTTAGAAGGAGCCGTTCTTCTGCCGGCTTTTTCTGACGCGCACACACACTTTTTGCAAACAGGCATAACAGCCCTCTCCTTCGATTTAACCGATTATTCCACCCCTGCAGATCTATTGGAGTTCATCTCCGCTAATCTTTTAAGCAAAAAACTCTTTCTAGCCTACAATCTCTCTTCAAGTTTTTTTTCGCCCCCAAAAAATCCTCCTATCACCAAGTTTCACCTAGATAAGATTTCAACAAAGCATTTTATTTGGCTAACCTTTGATAACATGCATGCGGCTATTTTGAATGAAGCCGCTATAAAATGGGCTACATCCATTTTAAAACGAGATGATTTTCATATTGAAGGCAAAGTAACAGGCAAAGACTATATGCAAATTGCAAATAATCTTCATGATTATCTGCCAAAATCTTTTCTGCAAAATGCACTTAAAACCGTAGAAAAAACTTGTTTCAGCAAAGGCGTAGCCTATGTACACGCCATGGAAGGCAGCTCTTTTTCCAATATGACATCTAAAATAGTTGGCGAATTTTTCAAGAAAAGCAAACTCAAAGGCTCTATCTATAACCAGTCACCCGACCCGTCTTTCCCAATCAAAATGGGTTGGAAACAAATGGGCGGATGCATTCTTGCAGACGGTGCTATAGGTTCCAGAGATGCAGCTCTAAACTCTCCTTATGAAGATACCAAAGAAAATGCCCCGCTAATGCTTTGCGCAGATGAAATTAAAAACATTATAAAAGCCGCTTCCAAAGCAGGTTTACAATTGGCTCTACACTCTATAGGCGACAAAACCAACGATGTAGTTTCAAGCCTATATAACTGGACTGCACAAACCCATAATACTGGCATCTCAAACCGTATAGAACACTTTATTTTGCCAAGCAATAAGGCTATAAGAAACGTTATCAGCAGTAAAGCATTCATATCAATTCAACCTTCATTTGATTATTTTTGGGGTGGTTCTGACGGCCTTTATGCCCAACGACTAGGAAAAACCAGAGAACGTGCATGCAACCCATTTAAAACATTGCTGAATATGGGAATCTCCTTAGCAGGAGGTTCCGATAGCCCAGTAACCCCTATAGATCCTGTCTTGGGCATACACGCCATGCTAAATCACCATAACAGTGACGAGCAAGTAGATTTGAACTCAGCCCTAAACGTTTTTATTACAGAGCCTCATAAAATACTCCCTTCCCCCCTTGCTGATACTGAGCTAAAAGAAGGTGCCGATGCAACTTTCACTCTTTTTGACATTGACCCATTCTTAGTGAGCTCAAGTCTATTTAAAGATATTGAAGTTAAAGCTCTCTACATTGGCGGCGAAAAAGTCTACTAGAAGGTGGATATTTTTCTTCAAAATCGTTTAATATCCCTAAAAGATGCTCATCTAAAAATGAAAGAGCTCTTTTTCTTATATCATCAGGAATCCCATAAAAAGCCTCAGCTATTGAACCTGTTATGGCAGCGATGGTATCGCTGTCACCACCAAGCGATATCGCATTTCTTATAGCATCTTCAAATGAAACAGATTCAAAAAATGCCGCAAGTGCTTGGGGTACAGTGTATTGGCATGACTCATAAAACTTATAGCCGTCTCTGATTGAATCCAAAGTAAAATCAATCGGATAATATTTATCTGAAATATGTTTTTTTATATGTTTCTTACTATTACCAGCCAAAGCAAGAGAGATGGCTACAGTTGTTGCTTCTGCCCCTTTCAAGCCCTCAGGATGATTATGAGTTACTGCAGTAACTGTTTCTGAGAGTTTTTTAGCTTCATCAAGCGAACAAGCAACATAAGCACAGGCACTCACCCTCATTGCAGCTCCATTGCCGTAGCTGTTATATGGTTCAGGCTTGCCTAAATGCAGCCACATATTAAAACGTCCGCCATAATCGCAATCAGGATAAACCCTGCCTAATTTTCTCATGGACAAAGTTGTCTTTAGCGACAAATCCGAAAAATCTGTTTTGCATTGTAAAAAAGCATTGCAAATTGCCAAAGTCATAACAGAATCATCAGTAAACCTGCATTCATCTGTAAACAAAGCAAAGTCTTTTGTTTTGTGATTATTCCATTCAAACCTGGAACCTACTATATCTCCAACGATTGCCCCTATCATTATTCAAATATAACCCTTTTAATATAAAGCTCCCGAGGAATATTCCTCGGGAGCTTTGGCCATTTAAAAACTGTTATCAAGAGTGGCAGGTGGTGAGTTTTAATAGTGTAAAATGCAGAGTGTAGAGTGTAAAAATTAATGTTCGGTTTTTCTGTCTTTTCTACTCCCTACGCCCCACCCCCTCCTGTGCGAAGCACAGGTATTACTCTGCTGCGATCCAGTCATCTAAAAGGCTTGAGAGTTTTTCCAGCAAATCTTCGGCTTTTTTCATAGAAGTGCTTTCAACACTCAAGTTTATAAATGGCTTATCAGGATCCGGCAATATAAACACCCACTCGTCCTCGCTGTCTGAAGTATAGACTTTAATGCCATCTAAAAGAACAGTCTTTTTACCTTTAGCAAAGTCCATGGCATATCTCATGACTTTACCCTTAACTTCCCAAGGACATGGAACCCGTAAAGACTTGGTAAAACACTCAGGAATCTGATCTACAACTGTTGAAAGAGGCATATCCAGCTTAGATACAGCTTCAAAGAGTTTAACTGTCGCTACTATTCCGTCAAAGGCTACTTGGAATGCCGGGAATATAACTCCGCCCTTTTCGTCAAGACAAAGATCGGCATCTTCACTGATAGCTGCTGTATTCAAAGCCCTCACGCCTGTTTTGGTTCGAATGATTTCACCTGAATACTGTTCAGCAATCTTCTCAAGCTGGCTTGTGACTGAAACAGGAACAGCAATTTTGGCGCCTTTAAAGAATTTCAGACTCATGGTAGCCCATACAATCAACGCCTGTTCGCCTGACAATGGTCTGCCAAGGTCGTCTATAATGGTTATACGCTCGCAGCCATTACCTATTATAACGCCGAAATCAGCTCCTAGAGATTTGACTATACTGCTAACGTTGGATATTGAATTTTCAAGAGGAACTATATCTATTCTGGACTCATCATTATGAGCATTCAGAGCTATTATATCCGCATTGAACTTGCCCATAAAAGTATTGAAAATTCCGCTGGCATCGCTTGAAGCATAATCTAAAACAACTTTCAGACGTCTTTTGCGGATAGACTCAAGATCAATATACCTTACAAGTTCTTCGCTGTAGTTATCCGGAACTCTGGGCGGGAAGGAGATCTCGCCAACTTCGCCGACCGAAGCTCTTCTGAAGTCTTCTCTATTGAATATTCTTTCTATGGATTTCTTCTGATTGACAGAAATATCACGGCCTTCATTGTCAAAGATTTTTATTTCAACCTGATTTGGATCATCGTCTGAAACTTTGACATGCAAACCGCCGCCGCGCAAGAAAAGATAAGGTTTAAACCTTGCGACAGGCTCCGGAGTAGAACGCAGGTCAGCAACATTAATGCCTGAAGATATCAAACCGCATATCAGGGCTCTATTCAGCATTCTGCTGACTTTGTGAGAGTCTCTGGAAACAATCAGACTTGAAGCTTTAGGCAAAGTTGAACCAAATGCGGCTCCAATCTTTGTTGCAGTTTCAGGAGTAATCTCAATATTCGCGAGACCTGTAATCGCAAGATCAGTAAACAGGTTCTTAGACCATTTGTCACTCCATATGATACTGGAAAGAACGGTAGAACCCTCTTCTACTTTTTTCTTGGGCCAAATTTTAACATTTTCGCGTATTACAGCATCTTTTCCTATATTACAGTCTTCGCTGATTACAACGCCATGCTCTATAAAGACATTATCCTCGATATGAGAGTTTGTAGCTATAACACAAGAATTGATTTCAGCCCGCTCGCCTATATGTACACTGTCCCATATGGTGGCGTTGCGGATTTTAGAGTTTTTCTTGATTACACAGCCGTCTCCTATTACACAGTTTTCAAGCGAAACACCATCTTCAATGATGCAGTTAGAGCCAATAATAACTCCGCCTTTAAATTTTACTTTAGGAGAGAATGTAGAGTTTTTGCCAACCCAGACGTCTCTACCTATAACATTCAGACGTTCTCCAGGCAGATTAACTCTGACTTCTCCATCCAAAACGTTGCGTTGAGCAGCCATGTATTCTTCTATGCTGCCGATATCTTTCCAATAGCCTTCCGCTATATAACCGAACAGAGGCAGCTGTTCTTTGAGCATGAGAGGAAAGAGATTCTTGCTAAAGTCAAATTCAGTATTAGCAGGAATATACTTGAATATTTCAGGTTCTAGTATATAAATACCTGTGTTGATCGTGTCAGAGAAAACTTCTCCCCAGCTAGGCTTTTCCAAAAATCTAACAATCTTGCCATCTTCTTCGGTTATAACAACGCCAAACTCCAGAGGATTGGCTACTCTTGTCAAAACCATAGTAGCCATGGCTCCTCTTTCCTTGTGGAAATTTATGGCGGCTTCAAGATCAAAGTCTGTCAAAACGTCGCCTGAAATAATAAGAAAAGTATCGTCTTTGAGCTTTTCCTCAGCATTTTTAACGCTTCCTGCGGTTCCAAAGTCCGCAGTGGCCATCTGATAATCCATCTCAATGTCGAAATCTGTTCCTTCTCCGAAATATTTGGTTATTACTTCAGGCTGAAAATATAAAATTGAGCAGACTTCTCGTAAATTATGGGTCTTAAGAAGATTGACTATATGTTCCATCATTGGAACATTTGCAACAGGAGCCATAGGCTTTGGTATATTGCAAGTAATAGGTCTTAATCTAGTGCCGAAACCTCCAGCCATTACAACAGCTTTCATTAGTTATTCCTCATCATTCTTTTTATTTTTTTTAGTAAGTTTTAAAAGCCGGAGAATCCCGGCTTATAGTCATTGTGAAGACAGCCAGCGCTCAGCATCCATTGCTGCCATGCAGCCAGTGCCTGCTGCTACTATTGCCTGCCTGTAGTTGGGATCTATAACATCGCCGCAAGCGAAAACACCATCAAGATTTGTCTTAGTGGTCGGCTTCGCAGTTTTAATGTAGCCTGCCGGATCCAATTCAAGCTGACCTTTGGCAAAATCAGCGTTAGGGCTGTGACCTATAGACATAAAGACTCCCTTCATGGGAACTTCAGTAACTTCATTTGTTTTTACATTTTTAAGTTTGATCGATTCTACCAAGTCACCGCCGCAAATTTCTTCCAAAACAGAATTATATACTACTTCAATTTTAGGATTATCAAAAACTTTTTTCTGCATTGCCTTGCTGGCTCTAAATTCGTCACGTCTGTGAATCAAATAGACTTTAGAGGCGAATTTGGACAAAAGTCCTGCTTCTTCCAAAGCGCTGTCGCCGCCGCCTATTACAGCCACTGGCTGATTGCGGAATATAGGCAACGCTCCGTCACACATAGCGCAAGCTGAAACGCCTTTACCCCAGAAGGTCTCTACAGAAGGCAAATTTAGAAGTTTTGCTCTTGCGCCTGTAGCTATTATAACACTATTTGCCGATATGTTTTCACCTGAAGTGGTAGTCAGTTTTTTTATAGAGCCAGTCAAATCAGCTGTTTCAACATCTTCCATAAGGAAAGTAGCGCCAAATCGTTCTGCTTGCTGTTTAAGCTTCTGAATCAGATCTGCACCCTGAACTCCTTCCGGAAAGCCAGGAAAGTTTTCAACTTCTCCAGTGCTCATAAGCTGACCGCCAGGCATACCGCCCTTCATAAAACCTTCTATAACCAATGGTTGCAATTCAGCTCTGGCAGCATATATAGCCGCTGTCAATCCTGCAGGACCAGAGCCTATTATAACTACTTTGTGTGTCACGTGCTTTCCTCCTAAAAATATCCTAATAACTTGTTCGTCTGGATGGTTAATTGAATGGGAAGTAACAGAAGTCATTTCTTTTTATTAACAAAATAAAATGCTCCTGCTCCAAAAAAGCCAAAAAAGCAGCAAATCAAAGACCAAATTATTTTGTCTTTTTTGCTCTCAGCCGCAATAGCAACATAAATTACAGAAGCGAGCTGCTGAAGAAAAGCTATAATGATATAAAGCCTATACATATATGGCATTACTGATTATGTTCCTTACTTCTTTTATAATGAGTTTTATACTGCTCTAATTATTCTAAAAGATTATACATGAAAATGCGACAAAAAAAAGACTAATGAGCATAAAACTGCATCAGTCTTTTTTTCACAGAAAGAAATTATTTAAAAAGGTCACCGATTTTTTTGATACCATTGCCAAGAACATTGGCGGCAGAACTCATTGCATTACCAACTGTATTGAACACAGACCCTGTTGCTTTGCCAAGACCGCCTGTAGCACATTGGAAACCGCCAACAAGCTTATTGCCATTCTTCCAGTTATCAACACCGCTATTGAGAAGTTTATCTGAAGCGTTGTTTATCTGGTTGCCAATACATTTAGGTATGAGTCCAGGCAAACCGCCTATAATTTTTACAGTTCCGCCCAATAATTGTGTTGGAGATTTGTTTTTCCAGCCTGTCCAGAAGTCATTGATGCCGCCAGCCATAGCTTCCTCAGCTGCAGTATGCGGGTTAAAACCAAAGAGGGAAGAAGTCTTAGATGGCTTTTTGGTTCCATTGATGTCGATCATTAGGTTTTTATAGCCGGCAAAGTTAGCCCAAACACTGTCACCGCAAGGTTTGTTCCATCTTTTCATGAACTCATCGGCATCCATTGTGTGGTTTCTGTAATAGCCCCAATACGAGTCTCTCATTGTAACAGAAACTATCTTGCCGTTTTCGTCTCTCTCATAGCCGTGAATAGTAATCCAGTGAGGCGAATCAGTGCCAGGCTTGTCAAAATTTACAGCATTCGCAAGCACTATAACAGGCGTGCCATTATCTATTTTTTTAGCTATATCCTCAAGACTGGCATTGTGTTTAATACTTGAATCAATTCCATTCTTCCTGAGTGAGTCAAGAAGAGTGGAAGGAGCGGTAAAAATTCCGCCAGGGTTAGCTTGTTTATAAATATCTTGGGCTTTATGTTCTATGCCATAATACTCAAGAATCATAGAAGCAGCATACTGACCGCAATAATTGTCACCATCAATATCCGGAGCTTTTTGTCCAGATATTTTATCAATAATTTTCGAACCGTTATTTTCTTCTGAAGTATTCTCAGATGGAGCTTCAGCAGGAGCTTTAGACACAACATCGCCGCCAGCGTTAACAGCAGTTCCAACTCCGCTTGTCAGTGTTTCCTGTGTTTTTTCTGAAGAAGCTGCTACAGGTTTAGCAGTTTTATCTTCCTGTTTGTTCTGATCTTTTTGCTGAGAAGCATCTTCAGAGACACTTTGTTCACCTTCATAGTTTATCTCCATTGAAGGCAGTGGAGAAAAAGGAGGTTCTTCTAACTCCACTAAGGTATCTGACTCCGATTCAATGATATCAGCAGTAATTTCAACTGATTCGGTTTCGCCTGCCTGCTCAACTTCGCTAATTACTACTCCGCCAAACGGATCATTGGCTGTAGCTGCGATCGGCAAAAAAATAAGAAAAAGGACGGCAAAAAGGAATGTCAAAAATCTTTTCACGTCAACGCCTCACTTATATTTTTATAGAGTTATAACAATCAAATTCTCCTGCTTACATTGATTATACCATATAGAAACATGAAAGTTTTCTCTATATTTGAAATAAAAAAAGACTGGCAACTTTTATACTCGCCAGTCTTTTTTATATTCAGCTGAAGCTCTTATTTAAAAATATAACCTAGTTTCTTAATACCGTTTCCTATGATGTTAACGCCAGCACCCCAAGTATTGGCTACGGTATTGGACACAAAGCTTACACCTTTGCCTAGACCGCCAACAGCTACTCTTAAAGCGCCGCCGACTTTGTTGCCGTTATTCCAGCGTTCAATACCGCCTTGAATAAGGCTATCAGAACCTTTATTAAGATAATTGCCTGCAACCTTGACAGCAACTCCAGGAAGTCCGACGACAGTTTTAACTGCACCGCTCAACATTTGGGTTGGAGATTTGCGTTTCCATCCAGTAACAGCATCATTAATACCGCCTGCCATAGTTTCTTCAGCAGCATAGTTGAAGTTGAAGCCGAACAGTGAAGGACTGCTGTCAGGAGTCTTTTTGCCCTTGATATCAACCATCAGATTTTTATATCCAGCTGCTCCAGAATACCAAGCGGTACCGAGCGGATTTGCCCATTTTTCTTGGAACTCATCAGCCTTCATAGTATAGCTTCTATTGTAACCCCAATAAGAGTCTCTCATAGTAACAGAAATTATTTCGCCTTTATAATTGCGCTGATAACTATGAATAGCTACCCAGTGAGGAGAACCGCTCTCTGTTCCCACGAGAACTATTACAGGCGCTTTGCTGTCAATTTTCTTAGCAATGTCTTCAAGACCGGCATTGTGCTTAACATTAGCATCAAGACCGTTCATATTAAGAGACTCTACGAGAGCCGAAGGCGAAGTGAAAATACCTGCAGGATTAGCCTGTCTGTATACTTCTTGCGGGTCGTGATTGATTTTATAATATCTCAAGGCCATAGATGTGGCAAACTGACCGCAATAATTGTCGCCGTCTATTTTTGGAGCCTTCTGGCTAGCAAAACCAATAAGAGTATTGCCACTGCCAGGTATGGGAATACCGTCAAAAAGACCGTCGAAAATTGTTCCTTGAGCAAAAACATCTCCTACTGTATCAACAGCAGCTTCTGTAGTTTTCTGAATCGCTCCCTGGGCTTTTTTCGAAGGAGTAATGGCCGCCTTAGCTTTTTCATAGGCTGCTTTCGCATCGTTAAGTTCTTTTTGTATCTGAGCAGCCGCCCTTTGATTGGCAGCTCTGATTGCGGACTGATACTCAGCAAGTTTAGTTTCGTATTTGTGTTTCAGATCTCTGATCGATGCCCGCGTATCGGCAAATGTGAACTGAGACACAACAAGAAACAGGGCTAACAGAGTTAGACCAAGTTTTTTGTTTTTGTTTATCATGGCAAAGCCTCCAGCTTATTAGCTTATAAAGATATAGACCTTTCTTTAATTTTAATGATTTTTCAGAAAGCGTCAAGGTACACTCAAGAATTCATATGGAATTGCCGAACTTCTGAAAAAGGAAAATTTACTCATGATAAGAAAAAAAACAGGTTCTTGCGGCGGTTTGCTTATAATACTTTCTGTTATTCTAATTACGCTTATATATTTCGGTTATACAAAATCTTATAATGAAGCGCGAATCAAAATTTATGACAGAGAAATGACACGTGTGTTAGAACTGCCTGCATATTCTATAAGGAAAAGTCCTGTAGATAAACAGTTTTTCGGCGAATGTATCATAGCGCCTAAAACAGCTTATGAACCTATGATGAGCGAGCTGGCCGCAAATGCTCAAAAATGCGGTTTCAGATTTACTTCAAACCCCAGCGGCGCGATGATCGACATACACGAAAACATGAAAATAAATTGCTACAAGCTAGAAGGTGAAAATCTTTTAATGCAATGGAAACCCGATTTATCACCAAAACGAATGGCAGAAGCAAAAGCCGCTCTTCTCAAAGATCCGACTTTGGATAAATTAACTGAGCCGCCTAACTACAGTGAAGAGTGAGCAGTGGGCGGTGGATGGTGAAATTGTTTAGACTCAATTGCTCGAACCAATAACTATTCCAAGCAGCTGATAAACAGCTGAAACTTTGAAAAATAAATAAACAAAAAATTAACAAGCACGGTTATTTATTAACATATCGAAGCCGTTGGCAATTCTAGCGATTGAGTCTGTTTTTGCTAAACCCTACGCCCCACACCCTACTCCCTTGAAGTTCCAGGCACTCGCCACGCACCACCCATCACTGGTTATTAGGCTACTCCCTACGCCCTAACCCCTGCTCCCTTGTTTTTAGATCAGCCGCCTGCGGAAGTGTAATTGCGCAAGGATGCGTAAAATAGTTTTACTGACAAACAAATACAAAGCAGAGAAACAAACAAAGCCGCGAATACAGCTCCAAAGCCAGCTTTACCTGTTAAAACTGCGGCTGGTATACTTGAAATATATCCAATAGGAATCGCAGTCAAAAAAACTATTCTGATCTTCTTGGGAAATATATCCACAGGATATCTTGCAGCTGCAAAAATAGCCCAAGTAAAGCTTGCCAAATCTTCCATCTTTTCAGATTTTATTGAAAGAGATATAAGCAATAGAAATATTGAATAGACAATCATTATTGAGGCTGCCAGAGCAAAGATAAAGAATAAAAAGCTTTGAAATGTCAAAACCAATCTTCCAGAGATAATTAACCATAAAAACAAGGCTATACCTGCAAAAAGGGTACCCGAATCTTGCAAAGAAATTCTTCTGAAAGAAACCAAAAGCAGGGTATTTAAAGGCTTAGACAAGAGCAAATCCAGATTGCCGTTATTCACCATTTCGCTGATTGCTTCCAAGTTCGGATAAAAAAACAGAAACTGGACAGCAAACACACACATAAAAACACAATAGAGCGTTAGCATACTGTTTTCATCCCAACCTGCCAAGTTATCAGTTACAGTGAAAAAAAAGACGTATTGAAGAAGCCCGAATATAAAGTCTATTGTATTGGCTATTATTGAAAAAACAAAGTTGGCTCTGTACTCCATCATTTGTATAAATGAGGTTTTCCAGAACTTCAATATTATGGCCATTTCTCTTGCATACTTCATAAATTAGCCGCCATAAGCTGAATAATGTTTCAGCCCCCTGCTCCATACCAATTTCATTATCAAATAGAAAACAGCAGTCCAAAGAAATTGCATCAAAAAACCAAAAATCAAAGCATCCGACCCTGATTTACCATTCAAAACTTCCAAAGGGAAGCCCAACATGTATTTGTATGGAAGGAAATTAGCAAAGAGCCTTATACCTTCCGGAAGAGTTTCCACAGGCACAACCATGCCGCCCATTAAAGTACCCGCTGCTCCATTGAAAATAAGATTCAAAGAAACCACGTCTTCAAGCCAGAACCCAGCAAAGCCTATAGCACTGGAAATGCAAAATCTGAGAAGAAAAGCGAAAAACAAAGCCGTCAAAAAGCAAAGCAAATTCTTTGTTGTCAGAGATTCTAATGAAATGTACCCTCTTGCCAACAAAAAGCCCAGAAGTAAGAGCGGCAGAGCAAAAGAAGCTTTAAAAAAATTGTAAACGGCACTTTCCAGAAAATATTTTGAAATAACCGGATAAGGTTTTATAAGATCTCTGGAAAGAGAACCGTCTCGCACAGCTTGCGAAAAAACATGTACGGTTCTTGCATGAGTAAGCAATTGCACAAGCGGAACAAGCAAATAGTAAAATATATAATCTGAAGCATTGTAAGGATTAGAAGGGTTTTCAGCAACAGAAAGCCATGCCATCGCAATAATCAGAGGCATTATCAAGAGCCTTGCAGCCTCCATAAACAAAATTGCCTTGTATGTTAAAATCTGCTTGGCATAGCCTTTGATTATAGCTAGAGAACTTGCAAAATCAGGCATTTTCTCTCAACTCTGTTTCTTCGCTTTGCATCATGAAAAGCTCGCCTATAATTTCTTCCAGCTCCACAGACTCAACCGAAAGATCGGAAACTTCACAAGAAGAATAAACGCTATTCATAAAATCGCCCATCTCATGGGTTTTAACTGAAAACTTAAAGAGATGGCCTTCCTTGGCAGTAGGTTGATACTTTGCAATTAAACTTTCTGGGGGATTATCGCACTCAAGAAAAAGAGAAACAGTTTTTGTATCTTTCCAAGTTCCCGTCAGCGAATCTATTGAGCCGTCATAAACCTTTCTTCCATGATTAATGACTATTACCCTTTCAGCCAAGGCTTCCACATCGTCCATATAGTGAGAAGTCAGTAAAATAGTCGGAGAATAGATTTTGTGATATTCCGCCAAAAACTTCCGGATCTTTTTCTGCATTATTATGTCCAAGCCTATTGTCGGCTCATCCAAAAATAGAATGGAAGGCTTATGCAAAAGCGAAAGAGCAAGCTCGCACCTCATTCTCTGCCCTAAAGAGAGCTTTCTAGCCTGAGTTTCAAGACAATCAGATATTTCGAGCATATCAACAAGAGTATCGCGTATAGTCTTATACTCATCATCTGGTATGGAATACATGCTCTTATGAATCTCAAAAGTATCCGCAGGAGGCAAATCCCACCAAAGGTTTTGCTTCTGTCCCATCACCAAAGAAATCTGCTTCAAATACTCGGGGTTGCGTTCAAACGGATCGAAGCCCTTTACCGAAATGCTCCCGGATGTAGGCACTAAGAGGCCTGAAAGCATTTTAAGCGTAGTTGTTTTGCCTGCACCGTTAGGCCCCAAAAAGCCGACTATCTCTCCACTTTTTATTTCCATGGAAAGCGAATTTACTGCATGTATTTCTTTATATACAGGCTTAATAAAGTTCTTCAGACTGGCTGTAATCCCTTGCTTCTTTTGCCGTACATTAAAAGTTTTGAGCAACTGTTCTGTTCTGATAGCGATGTCGCCATCTTCGTATCTCATGCTGTAAGACTCCCATTATTTGTAAGCACCACTTTATCAGTTAGCAAGTTCTTTGACAAGCCAATAAATCGCCTATAACCTCTATTTTGATTGACTAAAGGCTAAATTTGAAGTATCACAAAGAAAATAATTCTTTTGAAGGAGTTAGAAAATGAAAAGAGGTCCTATTTCTTCTTTCATGGAAGAGCATTACAAACACTTTAATGCAGCTTCGCTTATAGATGCGGCCAAAGGCTATGAAAAACATATTGCCAACGGCGGAAAAATGATGATGACAATAGCAGGAGCCATGAGCACAGCAGAACTTGGCAAATCTCTGGCTGAAATGATCAGACAAGACAAAATCTCCATCCTCAGCTGCACAGGCAACAACCCTGAAGAAGATGTCATGAACTTGGTGGCTCACAAGCATTACAAACGAGTTCCAAAATACAGAGACTTGACTCCCAAGGATGAATTTGAGCTGCTTCAGCAAGGTCTGAACCGTGTTACAGACACATGCATTCCTGAAGACACAGCTTTCAGAAGGCTTCAGAAACATATATTCGAAATCTGGAAAGAAGCTGATGAAAAAGGCGAGCGCTACTTCCCTCACGAATTCCTCTATAAATTGCTTCTCTCAGGCGTTTTGGAACAATACTATGAAATAGATCCCAAAAACAGCTGGATGCTTGAAGCTGCCAAGAAAAACCTTCCCATGGTGATTCCTGGCTGGGAAGACTCCACAATGGGCAACATCTTCACATCATACTGCATCAAAGGCGATCTCAAGCCTTCTACAATGAAATCAGGCGTTGAATACATGATGTTCTTGGCCGACTGGTATCCCAAAAACGCTGGCGGACCTGGAATAGGCTTCTTCCAAATAGGCGGCGGCATTGCAGGCGACTTCCCGATCTGCGTAGTTCCCATGCTTGCTCAAGACCTTGAACTTGAAGATACTCCATACTGGGCTTACTTCTGCCAGATCTCTGACAGCACCACCAGCTATGGTTCCTATTCTGGTGCTATCCCCAACGAAAAAATCACTTGGGGCAAACTTCTTCCCGACACTCCTTCATTCGTGATTGAATCAGACGCTACCATCGTAGCTCCTCTGGTTTTCGCTTGGGTTCTCGGCTGGTAACTTAAATTAGGGAGTAGGATGTAGGGTGTGGGGTGTAGAGGGCAGTGAAAACTCAGACGCTCGACACTGGCAAGTGCTTCTCTTAATTACATAGAACAATAGAGAATTCTCTCCCAAGAAAACTCAAATATACAGCCTTGCTGAAAAGCGTAAGCTCAAAGCAGGGCTGTTTTTCTTTAGGCAATAATAAAATGAAATAACAGCAAGAAAGCCAAGAAAAGCAAATTAAGTATAGTAAAGGCTCCAAGATAAGCCATGGTTTGCTTATTCTCTGTCGCTTCGTAATATTTAAATGAAATAAGGCTTGCCATAGAAGCTATAATTGTTCCGAGACCGCCTAAGTTAGTGCCCACAATCAGCATTTGCAAATTATCCGTAAAGCCAGAAAGAAGAATTGCAGCAGGAACGTTGCTAATAACCTGACTGGACAATATTGACGCAAGGAGCTCGTTTCCATGAACAGCCTGTTGCAACCACTGATTAATAGCAGGAATACGCTTCATGTTGCCAATAAACACAAACAAAAAAACAAACGTCAGCAATAAAGAATAATCAGCTTCACGCAACATTTTATAATCCAGCATAAGAACAGCTAGTATAATTATTATGCCTGCCGTATATACTGGAACAATATGAATCACACTTCCCAAAGCTAATAAAAACAATAAAAAATAAAGAACGGCCTTTTTTTTATCTGTCGCTGTTAATGGAGGATATGCAGGTATTTTCACAGATACGCTTTTATTGTCAACCAGCAAGATACAAGCAGCAACTAATCCGATTAATGAAATTAAGGTATAAGGCAACATAAATGAAATAAACTGAGATAAACTCATTTTGCTCAATGAAAATAGGTATAAATTCTGAGGATTTCCGATCGGAGTCAGCATGCTGCCTAAGTTAGCGGCAATGGTCTCCAAGACAATAAGCGGGATCATATATTTCTCCAGACTCGCCATCAGAAGAAGATCTATTGTAAATGGAACAAAAGTAATCAGCGCAACATCATTGGTTATAAGCATGCTAAAGCCAAAAGATAGCAAAACCAAGATTAAGGAAATGCTGCGAACATCAGATGTTTTTTTCAGAATCCAGCTTCCTATCTTTGAGAATATTCCTATGCTTCGCAAGCCTGCCATAATGAGCATCAAACTAAGAAGAATGGTTAATGTATGAAAATCTATGTAACTGATATAATTTTTATCCGGCTTTATAAATGTCATTGAGACAAGAGCCAAGAATAAAGATACGCATAGAACAAATTCTTTTTTTATAAAATTCCAGATTTTTATTTTTAGCATCAGCTGTTTCCTTTTATTATCCACAGATTACACAGATGGAGAAGCGATAAAGGAGAAAATCACACAATGGACATGTCTGTTTTGCTCATTTTGTCCTAACATATTGTAATATCCTTCATGAGATCTCTCAATCAAGACTACAGCTATTTGCCAGCAGGTCAAAGCAGTTATTAATTTGAGCTTTATTGCAGCAAACGGCGTAAGTAAAAATTATATTTTTATCTCGTCAATAATTAAGAGGCAGAGAGAAAGCAAATTTATTTGGTCGTTCTGGCGATTAATCAGAGACAGAGTAAGATTAGATTTAACAGAAGATCATGTTATGTCCGTTTGCTTGGTTCTTAATCTGTGTTCATCTGTGGATATGAGAAAAGCCCCCTGACGTTTAACGTCAAGGGGCTTTATAGGCCCGGCAGCAACCTACTCTCCCACGGCGTCGCCGCCGCAGTACCATCGGCGCTTGGGAGCTTAACTTCTGAGTTCGGAACGGG
>JAAYNI010000058.1 GCA_012520995.1 Candidatus Rifleibacteriota bacterium | reverse complement strand
GTTGCAACTAAAACTTCCCTATTTTGATATTATTCTAGTTAATAATGTCTTCATGGTTATCTGATACTGCTATCGCACAGTGACGAGTGATGAGTGGCGAGTTGAATTGTTTAGCTCCCCCTAGCATTGAACATCAGCATCTGTCCTTAATCAGAGGCTAGGGCAAAAATTGTGATTATTCGGTAGCAGAATGCAATTTTTGCCCAATTTTGCCCTCATCTGTGTGAATCTGTGTCCATCTGTGGATATAAATAAATGTACCCGATAACGAACAATTAGGTGCAACAGTCTACTAGTTATCAGCGTGTTTTATCTATAAATTGGCTGCCGTGAGGATTGGGTGTTTTATAGGCTTTGAGACCCTTGGAAGTGTTTTGCAGGTCGCCTATCTTCTTTTGAAGAGCTTCCTTCGCTTTGTTCATCAATTCTGCTATTTCTTTGTCTGATTTGGTTAAAGCCTGCATCCTTTCTTTAAGAAGGATTGCTTCTTCGGATTGGCTCTGCTTTTCGGAGAGCAGGCTTATGAGGTCGCCGATTGAAGGAGCTGCTAAGCTCTCTTGGGGAATTGAGGGGCTAAGAATAGGCAGGGCGGTTTTTACAAGAAAATTGAAATCATCCAGTAAAATAGCTCTTTCTGAAGTCAGAGCCTCAAATTTTTCGTATGAAGGCTGAATAGAAATAAACTTTGCGTTAGCTTCAAGCAGTTTTGATACTGTCACGTTAAGGGTTTTCAAGAGATCGTCAAGGGAGGTCTTTTGGTTCTTCATTTTTTTTCTTTCCCTTTTGCTCTAATATTTGCTCCATTTTGTCAAAAAGAGATTTCGAAAAGAGAACTGTCTCTTTTTGTTCAGCAAATATGCTTTGCCCGCTTCGATCTACTCCATTGAAAGTTTCTATTATTGATACGCCTGTCCAGCCCAGCTTTTGTATTGCCAATAAAAACTCAAAAGGCCAGAAAAAGCCTTTGAATCCCTTTGGCATGTGAGGCATCCTTTTGTCTCCCATCATCAAATAAACAGGGAAATCCTTTTCTTCATAAGCACTGAAAAACCAGTTTGAGGTGTTCCAAGTTAAAAAGGAGTCGCGTTTGTTTATTGAAAAAACGCGTTTTGATTGCTGACTGAAGTTTATATCGCCTACTATTATGTCTTCACCGTCAGTAGTTACCAGCTTTTGTTCTATAAGATTTATGGTAAGGGGAATGCCACGCTTTTCGAACGCAAAGGTTTCTAGTTTATAAATCTTGTTGAAGTCATCTACAACTAATGGCTGGCTTTTGAAGCCTATTGCCATTTTAGTCTGTTTTTCCAAGTTTTTATAGTCTTCCCGAAGAGTATTGCAGAGCTCTTGAAGCTTGGTTGTTTTATATAGGTCTGGTGATACCTTTGCCGATTCTATTTTAAGTTGCTGACTAGCTTCCAGAAGTTCAGTTCTATGCTTTTTCAGAAGTATTTCTTCTTCTTTTAGAGTGCGTTTTTTGTATTTTTTCTTGGCAGTTTGCAAACCTCTTATATCACTTATGATACCAGTTAGAGATAGTCCTACTTGACTTTCTTTTAGGATGTCCTGGAGTCTTTCAAGTTCTCCATGAACCATATCTGCTGTAGGATAGCGTAATTCGGGATTTCTGGAGAGGAGCTTTAATATGATATCCTCAAGTTTTTGGGGTATTTCCGGGTTTAACTGACTCGGGGGAGGGAAGTTCCATTTTGTCTGTTCGATGAATACTTCCATGGCCCTCTTGCCTTTGAAAGGCATTTGTCCGGTAAGTTTTTCATACATCACTACTCCAAAAGAAAAAAGGTCGGAGAGGTGATCTGAGGGTTTGTTGGTAAGCTGTTCGGGGCTAGCATAAGCTACTGTGAAGACTCTGTCAGGGTTTATATCCAAGTCGTTTTCAGAGTCTGCATAGCTAGCTATGCCAAAGTCTATAAGCTTAGGTTCAAAGGTTTTTCCTTGGAGTATTATGTTATGGGGTTTAATGTCCTTGTGGATCAGTCCGTTTTTGTGAACATAGGAAAGAGCGGAGAAGCATTTGGCAAATATCTGCAGATAATCGTTAATGGAGGGGTCTTTGGCAAAAATGCCGGTTGTTGTCGAGGAAGTAGAGGCGTTTTTGGGAAAGTTGTCGAAAGATATACCGTCGACATACTCCATCGCGAGGTAATAAATACCTTCTGCACAACCTCTGTCAGCATATTTGACTATGTTTGGATGATCCAGAGAGGCCAGTATTTCGCCTTCTTGGATGAACTGGTCGAGAATCATTTGATTCTCGGCCATTTCAGTATCTAAAAATTTGATTGCTAAAAGCTGGCTGTCTCTCAGTCTGTAGGCTATATAGACGGAACCCATTCCGCCATACCCAATGAGATCAAGCAGTTTGTATTGAGGTAATTCTGGAGGTGTTAGAATTGGCACTGCCGGTTTTTAAGTTTAAAGACCTTTTTCTTCTAGGTAAGATATACGTTCTTGGGAGTTTCTTGCGATTTTTGAGTTCGGGCTGAGTCTTATAACTTCACTCCATGCTCGCTTAGCTTCAGACATCATCTTCTTTTTGTAATAACTGTTTGCCAAGTAATAATATTGGTTTTCGTTATCATCTTTTATAGCTATAGCTCGGCGATAAGTTTCTATGGCTTTGTCATAGTCTTTGTTGCTGTAATACATGAAGGCAAGCCAGTCAAGCAGATCTACGTTGTTTGGATCGCTTGCGAGTATACGTTCAATTTCAACAACTCCCTCGCCTGTGCCAGCTGTATAACGTGTTACCAGATATTCGCTGGCTTCTTGTTCCATACTGCTGTCAAGGTTTTCGCCGCTGAGCACCTGCTTGAATCTCAAGGAATCAGCTTCGTTGACTGTGCTTTTTTGCGGTTCAACTTTGTTGTCTGCACGTTTGTCTTTTGAGAATAGAAAAAAGAACGCTATTATAACAAGTCCAACAACTGCTATAATTATTGTAATAGTTAAGCTGTCCATATTGTTTCAAACCTCCAGATCTGTTGCCATGTTACATATTTTCTTATAAAAATACAACCTTATTTTAGCCGGTCGCTTGAATATGCCAGTTTTTTAAAAACATCATTGCTCTTTTAAAAGAGTATTTTTCATACTCTAGAACAGGAACTTCATCAAGACGCAGAAGCATCACAGTAGAATTGTCCAAACCTCCTGCGTCATTGGCTGCGTCTATAATGTGTTCGGACGCTTTCTTTAAATCTTTTTCTTGAAGAATTTTTAGAATTTTTTTGTCGGGAAGCATACCGTAGACACCATCAGAACAAAGCAGATAAAGATCTCCGCTGTTCAATTGCACCTCTATTATATCAGGCTTCATGAAAGCACGGGCTCCCATAACGCGGCTAAGCATATGTCGGGCAGGGTGGGTTCTAGCTTCTTCGGGAGTAATATTGCCGTTTTTGATTTGCTCAGCTATAAGACTGTGATCTGATGTCAACTGTTTGAAGCCGTTTTCATTTAGGCGATAAGCGCGTGAGTCGCCTACATGGGCTATCATTGCTTTGTCTTTTTTTATGAGCATCGCTGTAAAGGTGGTGCCCATCCCTTTGGTTTGCGGATGTTGATTGGAATATTCCCATACGGCAGTGTTTGCATTGTCGCAAAGTTCTGTGAGCTGTTCCTTTGTCACCAGTTCTAAATCGGCGGACTCAAACCACTCTTTGGCGGTGTTTATAGCTATGGACGAGGCTATTTCCCCGGCATTATGTCCTCCCATGCCGTCAGCCACAATAAACAGACTGGCTTTTTGCTTGACCCCTAAGCTGCTCCAAGGGGTTATAGCCAAAAGCGAGTCTTCGTTATTCTTGCGAACTCTGCCCACGTCGCTCTTAAAAAAAACTTGCAAAATTTCTTCTCCGAAAATCTTATAAGGATCTGTAAGAAGATATTCACTAAGGAAAATATGTCAAGAAAAAGAGAAGAAAAGCCGGAGTTTCCAATTTGGAAACTCCGGCTTTGTTAGAGTCATTGTAAAAGCGGAGCTTTTATTTTTTCTTTTTCTTTGCTGCTGAATCCGCGTTGACCAGATCTTTAAGAGCTTTGCCAGGTACGAACTTGACAACTTTCTTCGCAGGTATGCTGATTTTCTTTTTGGTCTGAGGGTTTACGCCTTTGCGGGCGGCTCTTTTAACAGTAGAGAAAGAACCGAAACCGATAAGCTGGACTTTGTCTGATTTCTTCAGCGAGTCTTTAACAGCTTCGGTGAAAGCTTCGATAACTGCTTGGGCAGTTGCGTTTGTTACTTCGGCTTTTTTAGAAATAGCCTTGACTAGTTCTGATTTGTTCACTTAAATTCTCCTTCAGAATTGATCTACAGCTTGATTGTATAGTTTTTAAGACGAAGACACAAGTCTTGAAAGCATTTTTTTTAAAAAAATAATAAGAAAAAGCTTTCTAATGGGTTTTTATGTTAAATTTAAAGAGTTGAAGCCCTTCCTAATCTCTTTCTCTTTATGGAGTTTGAATGATCTTCACAGAGAAAAAAGCGAAAAAAAGAATAAATGACCGTTTGAGATTTTTTACTTTCATATTTGTTATTTTTCTTTGTTTTTTTGCAATAACAAAAGTTTATGCAAAAGTCGGCGCAGGCGGAATCGGAGTGGTTATGACAGCTGCAAATATTGACGGACGCGACTATGTTTTGCTTAATATCACTTGGCAGGCAATCTTGACTTTGCTTGGCGGTACAGAAGAACTCTATGCTGGAGGAGGTCGAATCTTTACGCCTGTATACTCGCCTGAGTATAGAAAGACCTTTTACCAGGCTATGCTTTTAAGCCGCAAGCATGGTGTTAAAACGAAAATTGATTTCTCTCTCGCTTCTGCGGCTTGTCCTTCTTGCGGTGCGTCTCAAACAGAGATAACAGATGCCAAGTGCCCTTACTGCGGCAATGTGCCTGATATAAACTCCGGGGCTTGGTTTCTGGAAGATGTCATGCCTATAGCTTCTGTCAAATACCAAGAGGCTCTTGATAGATTTGTGCAGAGCAAAAAGCATCTTGAATTTGTAACTTCACTTGAGATTGATTATGATATCCCTCTTATTGACATTATGAAACTGTCTGTTTTGCTGAGCTCTTCTGATGGCGTTATAGCTGACAGTGAAATGGAAGCTTTGAAAAAATTTGCGGACAGATGCGGGATTTCTCAAGATGTTCTCTCCCGAATAATTCTTGAATTGAAAGATGTTACAGATTACAAAAAGTATTTCCAAGAAACCTTGGCTATGCCGAGGACTTTGAATGTCCTCAAGTTCTTGATAAGAATAGCTCTCATAGATGGCGTTCTTGAAGAAAGTGAAAAGCGCATCTTGAATACAATAGCCAGTCTGATGCATTATACTGAAAGGGATTTGGAAAGGCTTATTGACCGAGAAATCAAAGCCATGCTTAAAATGGGCAAAGAGGTTAAAACCTATGTTGAAAGCTCTAAGCAGTAGAATCAACCTGAGCTGCTTGTCAGGCGTGCTCCATTTAAGCAGGAGTTCCTTAAGGTAAAGTGCTTCGATATATTCCAAGGCGGCGTATGAAGTGCAGAGTATAAGAATCGAAAACCAAATCAAAGCATCTTATTCTGATGAGGCAAAGCATTTTATAATATGCCATTCTTTCTGCCAGGTCGTCTTTGCTTACACTTTGCAGATAATGAATAAGAACTTCTGCTTGTCACGCTAAGGGGCTTTTAAGAATGTTTTCAAATAAAAATACTTTGAAGTTTTTTGTTCTTATAGTTGTTATTTTTCTTTTCTTTTTCAGAGTAACCGCTACTTACACAGAGGCAGGTTTAGGCACATATTTCAGCAATTTGGCAGAGGGAGTTGTTATTGTGCTGACTACTGCGCTTAATTTGTTTGTTAAAAACTTTGCTATTGTAAACAAACATCCGGTTGCAGCTATTGTTCTTTGGTCTATAGAAATGCTTCTAATAGCCTCTCTTGTTTATCTTGTAATAAGATGTGGGGCTGAGAATGATAAGGAAAGACAAAACAAGGCTTCAAAATATATAAAAAAATCTGGGGTGCCTTATTTGGCACAACGAGTTTATAAAGAGCTATCAACAACAGATTCAGCTTTTAATCAATCTGAGTTTCAAGATTGGATAAAAAATCTTTTTGTTCAAGTGCAAAACGCTTGGAGCAAAAATGATATTTCACAGGTTCAGCATTTTCTTTCAGACGGTCTTTATGAACAGCTTCAAATTCAAATAAACCTGATGAAAGAAAAGGGGATTGAGGATTATATGGAGGACTTGGAAGTTTACGGGGTTACTCCTATTAATCTGGAGAAAAGTCCATATTTTCAAGTCTTGCATATTCAGATAGGCGCAGCGGGGATTAACTACAGAAAAAACAAATACACGGGGAATATAGTCGACGGGGATACCTTTAAAAAGCCTTTTGGCAAAATCTGGAGCTTGGTAAGAAGATGCGGTTCAACTACAAATAAGCAAGGACAGATTGCTATAGTCAATAAACAATGTCCTAACTGTGGCACTCCTTTGAGTATTGAGAGGGTTACTTCCTGTCCTTCTTGTTCGGCTGTTATCAGGTCCGGTTCTTATAGCTGGGTGCTTGCGGGGATAACTCAAGCGTCTTTGGCCGAGTTTGCGGGTCTTCTGCCTGCAAGAGGTGTTAAAAAGAACTTTGAATTGGCGGATGACCCCAATTTCAATGAACAGCTTATGAGGGATATAGGCTCTGTTATGTTTTGGCGCAATCGCCTGGCTGAATACAAAGCGGATGGCGGTTTGATGGGAAAAGTAGCCTCTCCAGCCTTTATAGACAAAACAGCGGCAGGATACAAACGAAATGTCGATGGCCTGCGTGAGGTTTATACCAAGATTGTTGCAGGCGGTATTGGAATCGCTGCGATAGCTTCCGATATCGATGGACGAGATTATGTGATGTTGAACATTACCTGGCAAGGAATTTTGACTTTATTCGGAGGGCCTGAAGAACTGTATTTTAGCGGCTCGAACGGCTTCACAAAATTTTATGATCCTTTTATGTCCTCAACATTTTATCAAGCCATGGTTTTGAGCAGAAAGCATGCCATGAAAACCAAAGTGGACTTTTCTCTTAGCAGTGCGGCTTGTTCTTCTTGCGGAGCTCCTCAGACTGATATAACTGCCAGCGAGTGTCCTTATTGCGGATATATTCCGAAACCTGATTCAGGAGCTTGGTTTTTAGAAGATATCTTGGCTATAAACTCGCCTGCATATAAGGCGGCTTTGAAAAAGTTCTCACAAGGCCAAAAAATGTCGGAGCTTGCAAAGTCGCTAAACGAAAACTTTGCAGTATCCCCTAATGATGTGATGAAGCTTGCTATATTGTTAAGCTTGGCAGATGGAACTATAGCCGATTCAGAAATGCAGACCTTGAAAAGGTTTGCAAAACGGTGCGGGATTTTTGAAACAAGTCTATTGCAAATGGTGGCAGAATTAAAAAAAATTAAGGACCCTGAAAGGTATTTTCATGAAGAATTGAACATGCCTAAGAGTTCCAAAGTTTTGAAGCTTTTGTTGCAAATTGCTATTGTTGACGGTGTTCTTGAAGAAAGTGAAATGAATGTTCTTCGTAGGATGGCTAGAGTAATTGACTATAGCGAGAATGATTTGCAGATGATGATCAGACAGGAGCGTAATGCTATGATGAAAATGGGCAAGCAAATCGAAATCTATGTTAATAGCATCTAGTAATAGAAAAAGTAAAATAACAAAGGTAAACTGCCGCTACATTTAGTAGGACATTGAGATAAAATTCTGTATTAAGGGAGTCTTAGAATGTTTTCAGAGAGAAAAACAAGGAAAAGAAAAAATAGCCGTTGGAAGCTTTTTACTGCATTATTTGTTCTTTTTCTTTGCTTTTTTGCAATAACAGAAGTTTATGCGAGAGTTGGCGGAGGACATTATTATTCCTCCAGCGGAAGCAGTAGCAGAAGCAGTAGCAGCAGAGGCGGAAGCTATCGCAGTTCCAGTAGTGATGGGGAATTGGCTTTAGCCATATTCGATTTGATTGTTTTTACTTTGCGTCTAGTTAAAAGGAATCCTCTGCTAGGTATTCCGCTTTTGCTTTTACAAATAGCTTTAGTAGCCTTTTTAATATTTGTCAGCAAAAAGTACGGAGATAAGCTGAAAGAAGAGGAGATGAATGAGGCAACAAGCTATATCAGAAGATCTGCGGCTCCATATGTTGCAGATAAAATTTACAAAGAGCTTCTTGAAACAGATGGAGGCTTTAATCAATATGACTTCCAGGCTTGGGTGAAAAATCTTTTCTGCCAAGTGCAAGACGCATGGAGCCAAAACGATATTTCTCAGGTTCAGCATTTTCTCTCCGATGGACTCTATGAACAACTTGCAATGCAAACAAATCTTATGGAAGAGCGGGGAATTATAGATTATCAAGAGGGCTTGGATATTCAGAGCGTTGCGCCCATAAAACTTGAAAAGAGCAACTATTTTCAAGTGCTTCATGTTCAGATTAAGGCTTCGGGCGTTAATTACAGAAAGAATAAACACTCTGGCGATGTGATCGACGGTTCTCTTGCTAGGACTCCTTTCAGCGAAATCTGGAGCTTTGTGCGAAGAAGCGGTTCTGCTACCAAAAAAGAACAATACGCTATAGCAGATAAACAATGTCCCAATTGCGGAACACCTTTGAGCATAGAGCGAATAACTGCTTGTCCTTCCTGTTCAGCTCTTGTCAGGTCCGGTTCTCACGGCTGGGTTCTTTCGGGGATAACTCAGTCAGCTGCGGCTGCTTTTGCAGGTGTTTTACCAACAGCTGTGCCCAATCAAAGTTTTACATTTGCGGATGACCCTCTTTTCAACGAGCAAATGATGCGAGACTTTGGGTCGGTAGTTTTCTGGCGTCATCGGTTGGCTGAATATAAAGCCGACGGAAGCTTGCTGGGAAAAGTTGCTGCTCCGGCTTTTATTGAAAAGACAGTAGCAGGTTACAAACGCAATAGCGACGGCTTGCGAGAGGCCTATACTAAAATCGGCGCAGGCGGTATTGCTGTGGCTACTACAGCTTCTAATATCGACGGGCGCGATTATGTTCTGCTCAATATAACGTGGCAAGGTGTTTTGACCTTGGTGGGCGGAGCCAAAGAACTTTACTATGCAGGTCCTCAGACTGGATTCAGTAACCTTTATGAGCCTCGTATGTCTCGAACCTTTTATCATTCCATGCTTTTGAGCCGAAAACATGGAGCGCAAACTAAGGTTGATTTTTCTCTCAGCAGTGCCGCTTGTCCTTCTTGCGGTGCGCCGCAAACAGAAATAACAGCCAAGGAATGTCCCTATTGCGGATATGTGCCGAATTTGGATTCTGGAGCTTGGTTCCTGGAAGATATATTGCCTCTTAATTCTCCCGAATACAAAGCAGCATTGGAAAAATTTTCTCAAGGCAGAAATGTTGCGGAATTTGCGCAATCACTAGGAGCCAATTTCGATATTCCTCTTAAAGATCTTATGAAACTTGCAGTCTTGGTAAGCGGGTCGGATGGAACCATAGCTGCCACTGAAATGGAAGCTTTGAAAAAATTTGCGGGAGAGTGGGGTATTTCCCAGTCGGATCTCTTGCAAATGATGGTGGAAGTTAAAGGTGTGACTGATTACGAAAAATATTTCCGTGAAGAATTGAAAATGCCCAGGAGTGCAAATGTCTTTAAGGTCTTGGTACAAATGGCTCTTGTTGACGGTGTTCTCGAAGAAAGTGAAATGGAAATCTTGAGAGCAATGGGCAGAGTTATGAAATACAGCGAAAGAGACCTGCAAATGATGATTAAACAAGAGCGCAATGCTATGCGGAAAATGGGCAAGGAAGTTAAAGTATATGTGAAAAACATGCAAAAACAAGAAAGGGAGAATCAAAAAAACAGAGACCTTGTCAGATGAGGCTTTCTATAAAAGCGCTTTTAATTTAAAATGTGGTATATTAAGCCTTACAGTTTTATATTATCATGTTAACAATAAAAACACAGAAAATGAGGACGTTTATGATTTATTCGTTAAGAAGCAGAACAATCGCTCTTGGAGCTGTTTTGGCTCTTATTTTTGCCTTTACGGCTTTTCTGGCTCCGGCTTCTATTTTTGCTCAGCCATCTGATGAGCCTTTAGCTGAAGTTACTGCGGGCAGCGAAACAGTTTCGCCCCCTTCGGATTCAGCGCCTGACAAATCTCTTGATAAGGATGAAAAGCAATCAGAGCCAACAAAGGAGAAACCTCAGAAGGGAAATATAGGTGCTAACGAGGAAGACCTTAATAAGAAAACCGCTTCGGGTACTAGCACGACTGATAAAAAATTCGGCGGCAAAGAGCTTGGCTTGATGTTGATAGCCGCACTCTTGCTTGTGGCTCTTTTAGGTCTGTTCTTGCATATGTCGTTCAGATTCGCTGGCGGCGGAAAAAATTATAAGCGCACAGAGGTTCTTAAGGTTTCCAATGAAGCGTTTTATATGACTGCAGATGCTATTGTGCAAGAAATAAAGGCGACAGATCCCGGCTTTTCAAAAACTGACTTTGCAACAGATTTATCGGATGTTTTTCGTGATATTGAAGATGCTCTCTATAATGATAAACTGGACAGCATGGCAGATGTTTTGAGTCGCGGAGTTATAAACGAGCTCAAGTTTAAACGTGCTAACGCTGTAACTCTCAGAACCCCTTTAAAGGTTGATAGAAATGTTTCTATTAGACACTTTGAGAAAAAACTTGGCAAAGATATACTCTATGTGAAAGTTGATCCGTCACTGGCTGACTATGTCACTGGCGGCGAAGATGATACTGAAGGCGAATCTTGGATGCTTATACGCGATAAGGGAAGCAAAACAGAAGATGGCTCTTTCGGATGGTTTTTTGCTGATGTTTATCCGGCTTCTGAATGGTTTTTGCCCAAAGATGATACTTTCTCTATAGAAAAATACATGGAGAAAGATTCCTCATTCTCGCCTTTCGATGCAAAAAGCTACATTGAAAGTATTTTCTGGAGAATGCGCTCGGTTACTGAAGGAACAATGGAAAAATCAGTCTTGGCTGAGACAGTTTCAGATGAAGCTTTAACCGAATTTAAATCTCTCTATGAAAGTCGCAATGCTGCTTCCTTCTACGATTCCGATTTTTCTTCAGTGACCATTGAAGTTGCCAACTTTGATGAAAAAGGCAAATCTAAAATTTATGCCTCTTTAAAATGGTTTGGCAAAGCAGTTCATCGCAAGCATCAAACTCAGAGAAAAGTTTATGTGCAGCAGTCTGGCGTTGCAAGATATAACTTCTGGGATCTCTATGTTTTTTCAAAGCCGGCTGCAACCTCATCCGCTTTCTATGATTCTCCCTCTTGGAAGCTTGAAAAGATAGTGCCTTCGGAAGAAGGAACCGTTCCGGGACTTTTGAACCAAGCTCGTGAAGCCTTTAAAGAAACCGCCAAGGCTAATAATATTGCTGTTCCTGAAGGCAAAGAAGTTCGCAGATATAACAAAGATGCTGAGAACATAGCCTTTTTTACGGGCAACATGACCGTTTCAGGACGAGATTCCGTTCGCTGGGCTGTAGCTGCCATGATGGCTGACGGTATAATAGACTCGGAAGAAATGGAAATTATCCACAGTATAGCTGACAAAAAATCTGTTTCTCGCAAAGAGGTTGAAGAAATCAAAAATGAAATAGAAAAAATGAAAGATCCTATTTCTACCCTCTTGGCTGAATCCATAGATAAAGATATGCAAGATGACCTTCTGACAGAAGTTATAAGAGTGGTTATAGCTGATGGCAAAATTACAAGCGAAGAGCAAGAAGTTCTCTATACAATAGCCGCTAAGCTTGACCTTTCCCATGAAGAGCTTGATGAGCGAATAAAAGCAGAGCAGAAGACTATGTTGAAAGTGGCTAGCGACTTGCTGAAAAAATTCCCTGATGCAAATTGATGGCTTTAAAATAGCCGTTCTGCATGAGACTTATCTCCATGTGGATGGCGGTATATTATTCGGAGAAGTTCCCAGAGAAGACTGGGAACTTTTCCTCAAGCCCGATGAACGCAATAGGGTTAAAATCGGTGTGAACCAGATTCTCGTTATGGGCGAGAAGATGAATATTCTGATAGATGCAGGGATAGGATCGAAAAGACAGTCTGTTAAAACGGCTTTTTTGCCTCCATATTACAGAACTTCCTTTCGTAAACGCCTTATGTCTTTCGGTCTAATTCCGGAAGATATAACGCATATAATTTTTACCCACTTGCATGCTGATCATGTTGGAGGGGCTTTAACCATAAAGGATGGACACCTTCTTCCTGTTTTTCCTTTTGCCGAATATTTTGTTCAAAAACAGGAATGGGATTCAGCTCTCAGCTTTGAAGGAGACGCTAAAAGATTTGTTCGAATTCAAGATCTGCTTCCTTTGTCGGCAGCCGGCAAGATCCGTTTGTTAAATGGAGATGTTGAACTTGTTAAGGGAATTTTTCTGGAGGTGACCGGCGGACATAGTGAAGGTCATCAAATGGTTACCATAAAAGGCGAAGGAAAGACTTTTGTTTTTCCTGGAGATATTTGCCCGACTGAATATCATGTGCATGAGGGTATTAATACTGCTGCCAATGTAAAACCTTCAGACTTTGCGGCAAGCAAACAGCTTTTTTTAAGAAAGGCTGTTGCCAGTGATACAGTTGTAGCTTTCCCTCATTCTATAAATCCGGTGTTTTATAAAATAAGAGATACAGGCGAAAACTATGTGTGTGAGAAATACCTCTAAGCCTGAGAAAATCTATATAATTTATAATAAATATGCTGGCTCTGCTGCCAGCTTTCCTCTGGATAAGCTTTCGAAATTCCTTAATAAGTATATTGAATCTGAAATAAAAGCTTTTGACAATCCTAAAGATTTGCAAAAATTTGTTGATGAACGTTCTATTGCAGGAGAGCTGGCTCTTTATGTTGCTCTGGGTGGAGACGGTACAGCTAATCTCTTGCTTAATGCGCTGGATGGCAGACAGATAATGAGCCTTTTGCCTGCCGGAACTGCTAACGTTGCAGCTATTGAGTTGGGTTTCCCGTTAGGTGACTCTCAAAGAGCTGCCAAAACTATTTTAGATGGCGCTTTAAGAAAAATTTATCCTGGCTCTGTAAATGGCCGAAAGTTCCTTTTTTCGGCAGGTATCGGGCAAGAAGCCCATATTTGCGCTAAAATTAATCCCTTGGTTAAAGCTGTAATAGGGAAGGGGGCTTATGCCGTTGAAGCTGTAAAGAACTTCGCTTTATATACGCCGCCTATTTTGAAAGTTGTGACTTCAGAAGGAGAAACTTTCTTTGGTGAGGCCGCTATTGTTTGTAAAATGAGATATTATGCAGGAAACTTCATTTTGGCTCCTGAGGCTGATTATAGAGATGATTTCCTGCATGCAATAATAATTAAAAAGTATTCGCCTTCATCAATTCTAAAACTTTTACGATTTGGTGCAGGGGCGGGACCTTTCCCTGAAGAGTCTGCTTATAGACTGAAAGCCCGCTCTTTTGTAGTAGAGTCGGATATCCCAGTTTACTACCATGCAGACGGAGAAGTGGCAGGAGTGGAAGCTCGCTTCAACTTCTCAGTATCTCCAAACTCGCAGCCATTTATTATGCCATGACTTCTTTCTTTACATTTTCATGGGTTTTTCTTACAGAAATGCTCAAATATTCATTTCTGGCGGCAGCTTTGCTTTTTCTGCTATCCACAATGGCTTTGCTCTTTGTGATCTTTTGCCCGGTGAAAGCCGGCTGCTCGATTAGAGCTTCAATGAGAGGGCAGAGAGCGGCTTTTTATGTCGCTGCTTTCTTTGGAGCGTTAAAACTGGAGGGCAGAGCAACCGCATTAACTCAATCTATCTGGATAAAGCTATTTGGAAAGAAAATTACTCTTTCTTCGATGGAGGAAGATAATGAACTTGCTTCTGAAGCTCTCGAAGAAAAAAACAAAGCAGAGGCTGAATCAGATTCTGAAGTTGTAAAAACACAAACTTTTCCTTCATCAGAAGAAAAACCGTCTGAAAAGTTAAAATTAAACTTGGCTGAAGATAGCTTTGAGAATATTCCCTCAGAAAACTCGCTTTATATTCAAAAAGATGAAGCAGTTAAGATCTCAGCTGATAACTTAGAAGAACCTTCGCTTGAAGAAACTTTAGTTGATTCTTTATCTGAAACGCTAACATCAGAATCAGAGACAAACTTGGATTCCTCTTTTGTTTCCAATGCAATTTCTTCCGAAGATCTTGCTCAGTTGGAAGCATTTTTGGATGAAGAAGAGAGCCATAAAACTGCTAAAAAAGAAGCTAAACGCAGATTTAAAAAGAGAATGCTTAAGAAAATTGACAAGATTTCAAATATAATAAATAGCGTTAAACGAAATTATACTCTCTTTAAACCTGTTGGAAAACGCTTTTGGAAGAGAGGCAAACAAGCTTTTGAATTGGAGGAGGCAAAACTTAAACTTCGTTATGCACTGGGCGATCCGGCTTTGACAGGCATATGTCAGGGTATTTTAGCTCCTGCGGCGGGCGTATTGCGTAATTTTAATGTCAGGCTCGTTCCAGTAGCAGTTTTTCAAGGTGAAAGCCTGTATGCGAAAAGCGAATTAGGCGTAAAAATTAAACCTTGGCGCATGCTGGATGCTTTAGTCAGGCTGGTTGCTGAAAAACCTGTATTCGCTGTAATCAAAAAACGCTTTCTCTAGTCCTTTGTTTCACCTAAAACTTCTTTTTAAAAGATATCTTGCTGCACAACAAATCATTGTTGGCAGCTGCTAAATCGCACCGTGATAAGTGGCGGGCGGTGCGTGGCGAGTGGAGAGTTGAATGTTTAGAAAAATATCTATCCACAGATGGACACAGATTTACACAGATAAGAACCAAAAATCATTAAAATCTGGAACAATGAACGCTCTAATATCGGAAACCAATGCTAAAAATTATATTCTATAATTTTTGAGCACGTCTCAGTTCAAACGAGCTATTTATCAAATAACTTTGCTCAATATCTCTTTTAACTGAGACTTTGCAAAAACTAAGCTCGTTTTTGCATCGCATTAGTTTCTTAATAAGATCAAGATTATTATTATTTATCAGCAGCTCAAAACATTTGTTAGTTACATGTTTTCTTGTGGCAAACGAAGCAAGTAAAAATATTTATATTTTTACGGGGTTGATGATTAAAAGCTAGGGTACATTTGATTCTATAGAAGATAGTGTTTAATAGTTCTCACCCGCCACTCGCCACGCGTCACTCTAGGCTATTGTTGTGTGAATCTGTTGAGCAGATTTTGCAAATGTTTTCTGCCTGGATGATCTTCTGGGACAGCATTTAAACTGCGTCTCAAAAGCTGTTTGGCTTGTGCCTCTTTTCCCTGCTTTATAAGTATTAGAGCCAGATTGTAGAAAGAGTTTGCATGCTTCGAATCAAGTATTAGAACTTTTCTGTATACTTCGGAAGCTTTTTCCAGATTGTTCATTTTCTGGTAAGAGAAAGCTAGATTAGCCAAGATTTGAGTGTTTTCTCCGCCATATTTGATGATTTCTTCAAGCTGAGATACAGCTTCTTGCCAAGAAGAGGATGAAATATATACGGAAGCCAAATTAATTCTGGCTGGGTGAAAATCGGGCTTTAGCTTGAGGGCGCTTTTGAAAGCGGTTATGGCTTGATTTGGTTTTCCTGATTTGACAAGGGATATGCCTAGCAGTAGATAGGCCTCTTCGTTGAAGGGTTCAATCTCTGTAAGTTTTTTGTATAATTCTGCCGCTTTCTCAAATTTGCCAAGTTTTGCATTCAAGTTGCCAGCCAAGCTTATGGTCGGCAAGTCATGCGGCCAACGTGCCAAGAGTTCTTCTGAGAGGGAAATAGCTTTTTGTATGTTTCCGCCTTTTACAGCGGTTGCTATTGCACTTTGCAAAGTTTCCTTTGTGAGAGTCGGCGGAGGCTGAGGAACAGGAGAAGACGGTGTTGTCTGCTGTGTTCGAATAGCAGAGGGTGTTTGTTTATTTGTTTCAGATTGTGGATGGGCAGTTGCTGCTTGCTGTTGTGCAACAGAGGGTGCCTGTGATGAGGTTTGTTCTTGCTCTTGAGGAGAGGCAAGGATATATTTCTCTTTTATGTATCTGCCGATTTCGCCCATTGCATATACAGCTGAGAGTTTTGTCGCCATATCTTGACTGGAGAGCATATTTTCAAGAGATGTCACAACGGAAGTGTCGCCGAGTTTAAAAAGAGCTTTGGCAGCGTTTGAAACTGTTCTGCTGTCACTGTCTGAAAGCATTGGATGCAATAGTGGTATGGCTTCTTCGCCAGCCATTTCCTCAATTGCTTCCACGGCGTTAGCTCTAACTCTGGAGTCTCTGTCTTTTAAAGAGCTTTGGAGAGTTTTTAGGCTTGCTCTGTCGCCTATTTTGCCTAATGAAGTTACGACAGAGGAGCGTATCTTGAAGTTTCTGTCAGTTTTAAGCATCCTTATAAGCCAAGGAGCTGAAGCAGCTATTTTTAAGTTTCCCAATGCTATGACTGCTTGCAGCCGCACAAATGGAACCGTGTCTGAAAGCATGCGTATCAAAAGCTCGGAGTGAGCCGGAGTGGCTTTTTTGGTCAAGGCTGCTGCTGCGTTCTTGCGAATGTCGGGATCTTTGTCTTTCAAAAGTTCTATAATGAGCTCAATTGATTCGCCATAGTCAATGACAGAGAGAACATAACCCAAAGTAGCTCTTACAGATCTGTTTTCATCCTCCAACATAGCTTGGAGAGTGGGTTCCATGTCTACTGATTTGCACTTTGAGGTTGCTACGGCAGCATTACCGCGAACACGGTTGTTAGGATGTCTGAGGAAGGGTTGAACCAGATTGGCCAGCTTGTCAGGAGGTATATTGAGTCTTGTAAGGCTTTCGATGCTGTTTGCTTTTACCCGGTCATCCGGGTCTTTTAAAGCGGATGTCAAAGTAGATACGGCAGTAAGGTCGCCCAGCTCTCCTAATGCAGTTATTATTGCAGAGCGCTTTCTTGCGTTGGTTTCTTTAGAATAAAAAGCAACCAAGGGGGCTGTTGCCTTGTGCGACTTAATAAGAGAGAGAGCGTGAACCACATTCAAGAAAATCCACTCGTTGCTGTCACCCAATGAAGAAAGCAAACAGGAAAGGGCATCAGGATGCTTAAGCTTGCCAAGCGAGGTTATGCTGTTAAAACGAACGTTTGGATCCATGTCAGAAGCAGCTTCAATCAAAATAGGCAAAGCTCGTTCGTCTTTTAGATTACCCAGAGCCAAGATTATATTGGGTCTGATTTCAGGGCCAGCTGTGGCATAGGCGTTCAATAGAGGTTCCAAGACTGATTTGTCGCCGATGTTTGCCAGAGCAAGGGGCATCTGTTCTTCTTGCTTTTCACGTAGAAGGGCCTCTGTCATGGGCTTGATGGCTTCTGTGTCGCCAATCAAGCCTAGAGTTTTTGCGGCTTCAGAGCGCAACCTTGCATCGGAATGGGACAAAAATCCAGTTAGCTTGCGTATGCAGGGTTTTAGTAAGTTAAAATACTCTTGACGTTGCCTGTCAGTGTTTGCCAAGGAGATCCTCCTAAATAACCGAAAGTCGCATTTTTTATCCACATACTGTAACAAACAGTGGGTTGTGGGTAGTGGATAGTGGGTGGAAAGGACAAAACACCGATAAAGGCAAGAATCTTATTTTTTTGATTTTCCTCTATGTCATCTAAATCTTGTCGGGCTTTGTTTTTTTTCTCAGAGTTTCAGCTGTTTATCAGCTGCTTAGAACAATTGTCAGTTTCTGGCAATTGCGTTTTAAAGATTTGCTGCTCCCCACACCCTAACCCCCATCCCCTTGGGTGTAGTCACCCGCCACCCGCCACTCATCAGTGGCTGTTAGGACATGCGCAAAGTTTTGAGGCCTACTTTTTCGAAGGCTATTTTTACTTTTTTTATACCGTCTTCTGTAATGCCGACTTCAAGAACTTCTCCTGTGTCATCCCATACTTTGTGATAAACGGTTTCACCTTTTTTGTAGGTTTTATTAACGGAATATTCTTTAACCTCAGAGTCACTCTTTGCCTCTTTGGTAATTATTATTTCTTCGCCTTCTGCAGCAAGAAGAGCTTTGTCTTGTTTAGCTACTTTAGATTTGGTATCCTTCGCGGCTTTTGAAGTTGAAGCCGAGGTCTTTGCTTTCGCCATTATAGATCTTTCCCCCTCGTGTTGTTTTTCTTCATCACTTCAGAATAGCGCATTTAACTTATTTTTTCAATTCTCTGCCTACGCTTTACGGTGGATTTAAAAGGAGAACTGTGTTTTCATAGAAAGTTTCGGTATAATTTAGGATAGCTCTATGACACCTATAAGAAAATTTGACTTTTCAGAGGGGTTTGGAAAATGCTCATAAGATTTCTTAATTGTCTGATAATTGCAGTTTTATTATTCTCTTTTTCTTTCCTGTTCATAGAAGCAAATGTTTTGCTGGCTTTTGATTATGTGGCGCAGTCTTTTTCTCTTCCAGAACTTTCCGAAAAAAAACTTGAAACGCGTGAAGAAGCACTGCAAGCAATACGTGATGAACAAAAGGAGTTTTATGCAAAGCAGCTTTTCGATATAGGGATTAAAAATATTCGAGGCAGAGATTTTGCGCTTGAAGGCGTCACTATTCTTGATGATATAGAAAATATTGCGAACAATCTTCAGGGAATCGAAAAATATGACATTCAGCCTTTTAAAGATGATTGTGCTTCGGTGGATATGCCTGATGCTCAGCAAGAATACTGGGAGGTCTTTGGTGATTATTTACATGCCTCTGAGCCTTATTGCAGGATTTTGCCGGAATCCAAGATTAAGCTTTGTGAGGCCGTAAAACGTCTTGAGACGGCAAGGAATAAGCTCCTTCAGGCGGCGGAAAGGCTCTTTGCCAGAAGAGACTATCTTGACAGCGTTATGGACGAGATAAACGCTAAATCTTCAAAGGCTCTTATGAGAATAACTATGGCTGAACAGCGTTTGAAACGCTCTCATTTGAAACTGGAAGAGTTGAAAGCCTATGCGCAAAAAACTCGGGCAACTTCTACATCATCTGAAGCGATAAAGAAAAAGCTTCAAGAGCTTGAGTCTGAAATAGAGAATATCAAAACAGACTGTGAGCGAACCGAAGCAGAACGCCAAGTTAACTTGAAAGAACGTAAAGTTCTTGAAGGTTATATGGATACTTTGAAGGCTTATCACATTGAGTTTATGAAGAGATACTTGGAACGTAAAGACTAGCACTGCTTTTTCATTAAAACTTACCTAATTTAATACCAAGCCAGTCAGTAACTTCTTCATGCCTAATTGGTGCAGCAGCCGCACTAGAGTGACGAGTGGTGCGTGGCGGGCGGCGAGTTGATTGTTTAGAAAAATGTCTGTGTCCATCTGTGGATAATAAATTCTTCTTTCTGAAAGTTTCTTTTTTTATGTGGTTAGGGCGGCTTTTTTTTGAGTTGAAAAAAAAGCCCTTGGATTGTAAAATTGTTTCATGTCGAAAAGTAACTCTGCGGTAATCTTTGTGTTTCTATTTGCGGTTTTGCTTGCGAGCTTTTTTCCAGCAAAGCTAATTGCTTGCTCATTAGCTAAGCATGATTGGGTGCAGATAGGCAAAATAGAAATTCCGACAGCTGCTCCTCTTTTGCCGCTAGCTGAGTTTTCTATGCTTTTTACAGAGAACTTCTCAGAAACAGAAGAAATCATATGGGTTTCAGAGCACAATATTTTTTCGGCTCTGTTCGGAAAACATGCTTTATTTCCTCTTACCCGCCTTTCTAAAACTCAAATAGAATCTTGGCTGGTCTCAGGTTTGCCAACGGAGCTTCCGAAAGATTACGAGCAAAAACGTTCTTGGTTGTCAAAGGCAAAGGTTGCTCTTGCAACTCCCAAGACGAATCTTAAAAGTCTTTTAGCTGCAAGCTCTGCTGAAAATCCCCCCATTATAATGGGTTCCGCCAACTCAGTTTTGCAGATAGCCTTTTTTGCTGACGAAAACTCTAATTGTCGCTGCATTCAAACGGTAATTTTGCAAAAATCTTCTACAAGAGCTGTTCAGCTGGCCGAAAAACCTGTAATAAAAGAGGTATCTTCTGTCTCTTACATTTCTGTTGTTACTTTCGATATTAAAAATCTTATGTCCTTTTCTTTTTATCCGCTTTCAGGCTTAAGAGTCTTTCCAGTCTCAAATGAAGAATTGGTTTCGAAACTTATTTCAATAGGCTTGCTGAAATATCGCACTGTTGAAGAACAGACTCCAGAGTCTTACAATTTGCCGGAGATAAAATAATTATGACTTCTTCCGATTTTTCCTCAATAAGTTTAATTGATGGCTTTTTGCTTGTTTTTTTGCTTCTTTCTTTATCTTGTCCGCTTTTAGCTGCAGAATTTCAAGAAGCAGATTTCTTAGAGCTTCTCTCTAAAAGTGAGGTGGTTGCAAGCTTTGATTTTCAAAGCGGCAGATTTCTTAAGTCTAAGGCTGCTCCAGTTCCAATGTCTGAGCTTTCTTTGCGTATGTCGATAATGGATGAAAAAATAGCCGAACTAGAAAAGGAAAAAGCTTCTATTTCCCCTGATGCTCTTTTGGGAAACTTGTTTGCGGAATCTGAATCTTGGGATAAGGTGAAGAAACTGCAAGATGAAATCGAATTTTATAAAAAGCAGCGTGAAGAAGTTTATGCCCTCTATTATACAGGAGGCATGCCAGAGGAAGAACTTCATAAGAGTGTTGTTTCAGATATAGTTATGGATATCAGAAAAAAACTTGTTTCAGAAATAGGCAACCCAGGTGATATTTTTATCAATACTTTGCCTGTAAGATATTGGAAGCCGCCTATCTATGACAGGCATAGAAAATCGGCTGCTGAGTTTCAAAACTTTTTCGATGCTCCGGAACGCCGGGCTCTTGAAGCTTATATTGGAGTTAAGGCTCGTGTTGGCGCAATATTCGGTTTGGCAGGTATGCCGGTTATTTATAAAAAGGACAAAGCGGAATGAAAAAGACAATTTCCTTGCTGGCTTTATTTCTTTTATTTACACTTTCTGCCTCTTCTGGAGTCGGCTTCGCCTCAAGTGGTGCAAAAGTTGCTAAAATCGATCTTACATTAATTTTTGCTTTGCACCCCAAAATGGCTAGTTTTAATTTTTGGGCTATGGGTTTTCACAAATATCCTCTCGGTCTTTCATCTGATGAGCGTAAAGCTTATGATGAGAAGCTGCGCAGAGAATATAACCCTGCGGCAGAAGAAAAAACTTTGCGATTGGCTCAGGAAAAGCGCACTAAGGCCTATGAACGTATGTCTGAAATAAGAGATAAAGAGAATACCATGTATCTTGCTGAGATGAGCAAAGAAGGTGCCAAGGCTTACAACGAAGCTAGCGACTTGCTTGGTGTAGCTGTTGCTATGAGGGATGAAGCTGAATATATTATGCGATTTCCTTATCTGACCACGCCTGCCGAAACCAGAAAGACTCTTCAGGAAATTGAAAAGGAAGTTTTCGATATTATCAAAGAAGTTGCTGAAAAAGGTTTGTATGATGTGGTTTTAAACCAGTCTGTTCCTGTTGATTTTGCTTATCCGGATTCTTATGCTTTTGGAGCTAAATATGCCAATGGCCCGACTCAGGTAGATCAGAGCCTTTACTATGCGTTTATGTCAGTAAGAGAAGACGAAGTTTCCCAGAACGACAAAAAACGCGAAATAGGCGATTGGCTGAAAAATACCAATGCTCCCGACTTTCAAAACGCTTTGCCTTTGAGACCTTGGCCCTTGGTTCTGGATGGGGGAGACGATATATTGCTTCAAGTTGTGGCGGAGCTCTATGACCGATACAAAATTGACAACCGCGTCAAAAAAATTCTTCTGGATTACCTCAAAGAATCTTTAAAGGTTGAAGATATTTTTTAGTATTTCTGAAAGAAAAAATGCGAAATTGAATATATTTCCGCATTTTTTCACTCTTGCCAATTAATTCTTTTAGTCTATAATTGTAAATAGAAGCTCTTGCTTCTTTGTTTTCTTTTTGGCTTAATAAGTATTGCAAGTATCAAGGAATAGTGTTTTTTTTATGTACATAAGACAGATTCACAACAGAAAAGCTTATACTCTTATTGAGGTAATGATTTCCGCAACTATTATTTCGCTTTTCTTTTTGGGAATATTTAGTCTTTATCGTCTTGGAAGCAGAGCCTTTGCTTCTGGAAGTTGGCGTCATTCAACTCAGAAAAAAGCGGAACGTTTTTTTGCGAATTTACGCACTAGAGCTGATCAAGTAGCTGCTATAGCCTATATTCAAAATAGAGAACTGCATAAAATGGAGCCTAGATTCTCTTTTGCTGATCAATCTGTGGCTTTCAGAATACCGACTGCTCCCCCTCCGTCCGCTGGCACTCCTCCCGTGCCGATTATTACCAAGCTTGAGCCATTAATGTTTTTCGTTGTTCCTAAACAACCGGCTGCGGACTTTGCGACAGGAGGAAGAAAGGGTTTGCTTCTTTTTTGTGCTCTCGAATTTTTGCCGCCTGCTCAAAACAGCAGATTCGGAAAGATTGTTTTCAAAACCAGTGATTTGTTTAATTCTTCTTTTGCTGCTACATTCCCTCAATACGACCCTAATGATATTTTATCAGGCACTTTATTTTCTAACGCTCAAGATTTCCAGCCAGCTTTCAGCGGACAGCCGGCTGACTTTGGGTTGCCTCCTCAGCCGCAAATTCAAGAACTAGAAGATATTGAGTCTGTGAGAATGACTGTTAATATGTATCCTGATAATCATGGCAGAACTGAGGCTCATAGTTTTACGGCTACCTTTGATTTTGTTTTCAGGCATCCTAAGTTTGCCAATATCTCGCTTGAATTTTCCACAACGGTTAAAATGCCTTCTGTCAGAGATTTTTCTCCTAGTGCTGGAGGAGCAATTAAATAAAGAATATGAAGAAAAGCTATTTAGAACAATGTTTGCAAAAAGAAATGAGAGTGAGAGCTTTTAGTTTGCTGGAAATAATGGTCGGATTATTTATCATGGCTTTTACTTTCATACCCCTTATAAATCTTTTGATGGGCACCTTGGAGTTCACTAAAAGAGATGACAGAACTATTACGGCTATAAACCTTTGTTATTCTAAGTTGAAAAGAGCTGTGGAGTTTCCTTTTCTTGAAATCGCGGTTGGAACTTACGGAGGCACTGGACAGAAAACTTTTTCTACGAAAGACGGAACACCGGATCTCTTTTTCGGCGTTGAAAATATTAAGGGAACTCTTTACCGTACAACGTTGAACGTGACTCAAGCTACTGGTACTTTTACTTTGGATACATTCAATTTTACAGGTTTGGAAGATGTGAGTTCTTCTTTTAGTGATTCCGGAACAGATATGACAAAATATTTTGCGGTTCCGGCAAACTGGTCTTCCAAAACTGTTAGTTATGACAATTTTTGCAAACGCTATTCAGTGACAGTTGAGTGGCAGCCATCAGAGAAACAGAACGCTATAAATCACTATACTCTTTCAATGCTTAAGGGAAACTTTATGGGTTTTACTCAGGTAAATAATTCATCGGTGCAGGAATGACTTTATTGCGATTATTAAAATTCAGAGGTATGTTTTGAAAGGATTTTCTTTAAATAACAAGAGAAGAGCTTCCGCTGTAGCTGTTGCTATTGTTTTTGCGGCCATTTTGTTGCAGTTGGCTTTAGCATATGTTTATATAACTTCTCAGACGAAGCCTCAGACAGTGCAAATAGACGAATCGATAAGGCTCGAATGTGAAGCCAGATCTCTTACTGAACTGGCTTTGCTTAAGTTCTTCCTCTTTACTTCCGATTACTATGCTGCTTGGGAAACGGGTGTGCATCACGGAGATTGGACCCACTCAAATAAATTTTCTGTTGATGCTCCTGAGTTTAAAATTGTCAGTTCGGCTTCCAATTCTTCTTTTAATACAACTCCAGTCAATGCTTGGATAGCAACTATGACTCTTTTGACAGACTCGCGTTATAATGAGGAAGCCTTACAAATAGTTGCCACAGCTAAATATACAGACCAAATGAATAGACCTGTTTCAAAGCAGATAACAGGTATATATTCGCTCTCCAGAGAGGTTAATTCTTTACCCGACGTGGAAATGGCACAATGAAAAAATATTTTAAATCAAATCTATATTTTTTAACAATTTTCTTTTTAATCTTAGCTAGTTTGCAGCAGCTTTTTGCACAGACAGTAGCTACGGCAGATTTGCGATCGCTTTTGCTTTTGCACCCTGAGATGCTTAATTATAATCCTTCTAAAAGGGCTTTCAAAACAGATATTACGGATAAACACAAAGCCGAAATAGAAAAGCTCCAGCAGAATTCGGCTCTCATGCTAGCAGATCATAAAATAACTTTGCAGACGTTGTCGGATTCCTTAGCTAAGCTTGATAAAGAATATTCGCGGAAAGTAGAATCTATAAATAAAACATACAGAAACATGTCTGAAGAAGCTGAACGACACAAAGATGAAGGAAAGGCTGAAGCTGCTGTGTTTTTGCGCAAGCGGGAACTTTATGCGGCAGATGCCGAGCGTGGTGCAAAGGCTAGAGCTTTGGAAGTTCAATATACCATGACAGCAGAAAAAATCGAAAAGTTGCAATCATCTGTTTATAATGTTGGCTACACTGAGCCTTCTGTTACAGCTGAACGCTTTCGGATTATAGAAAAAGAAGTATTGGATGCAATTAGAAAAGTTGCAGACAGAAAAGGTGCTAAAATTGTTTTAAATGCCGCTTATTTTAGAAGTCCGCTGAAAGCTTTTGGCAATGAAACTGCAGATTTTTTCGGATGGGAAGGAAGCGAACTTGAAAATCCGTACAGGGATGTTTTCTATTCGCCATTTCCTACGGCAATAAGAGAGGATAAAAGTGCCATAGCGGGTTATTATTCTTCAATAATCTCAAAGGCTAAAATTTGGCTTGATAATTCTGATACTGTTTTCATGAATTTTGATAAGTCTCTGACAGGCAGAGATGTAATTCTTGGCGGCGAAGATATAACGGAAGAAGCTCTTCTAATACTCTACGCACAATACAAAATGGATATGAATATAGGAAAGAGCGTAGCTAAGGCTCTTTTCGAAAAACATTGAATTTTAGCTTGAAGTTGTTATTATAAAAAAGGGGGAGTCAATGAACAGCACTGAGTTTAATAGAGGTAAATGGCGATACAACAAAACTTTAATTATTGGATTATTATGCTCCTCGGCTGTTTTTTTTGCACTTTTTCCACTTTTTGCGCTCGACCCTAAATATGAGAGAAACGGCGAGTGTTATCTCATGATAGGCGAGGGAATTGAAGGCAGTGGCAGCGGAGCTAAGTTTCATAGGGGTGTATACCGCATGAACAACGCTCCTAAGCAAGAGATTTATACCCCTCCTGAAAAAGTTGTGACCCCAACAACAGAGGCTTTTTCTTTTTCTGCTGACTTGAACCGTAATCTGCACGTTTTCGAAGAACAGGTGAAGGCTCCTGTTTGGCCCACACATATTTATCGACAAGTAGTAGACAATGTTGAACCTCTGACTATTGATTTTGGTTCTCATGACTGGATGCACTACGATTATCGCCCTGCAAGCGGTCATTATGGTTTACCTGCAACCAAAAAAAATGCTCCTCTTTATAGAACTGGACCTCGAGCTAGGGTAATGAATCATAACACTAGTTCTGCAGGACCAGGTACGCCTACGGGAGTTTGGGGAGACAATAATGACTATGCGGAAGAATTGAAACAAATCCCTATTACAGGCAACTTAGCGCTTGGGGTCTATTCTGGAAAACAATGGTTTAAGATCCCTAATGGTGCTTTCTATTCTAGCTGGAGACAAAAACCAAGTGATTTTGTGACTTCAGATAGTTGGAAAGGCTATAGCTGGGTTACGCGTTATGTTCCTCTTGATTCTTGGCCTCCAAGATATTTTTACGTAGTTTATTCCGACAAGGTATGCAACACTCCACATCATTGGGTGCTTGTCACCAATGAGCCTCAAATAGATAATGACACCGCAAAAAACTTGAATTATCAGCGTAAAAATCCAGGAGAGGTAGTCGGTGTTACAAACGACAGTGCGGTTTACAGGCAAATATTAGCTGGATGTATGGATGGATGCGGCGGAGCATCAGGAGAAGGTTCTGGGGTATCTCAGCCTCTTTTGGCTGATGTGGCTTTCATGCCCAAAGATAATACACGTCCAAGAGATAGAACTTATTTTTATTCAAGACCTAAAAATGGACGGACATTTAATTTGACTGTTAATGGCAGTCCTTGTGCGGCGGGTTCTCCTACTGTTGCTAAAATTATAGGTGACGGTACCGATCTCACTACCAAATGGGTAGGTGTTTCAGCTGGTAAAAACGGTAAAGACTATATTTATCTTTTAGGCACGGAAGTTATTAAGTCATGGTATAGAGAAATTTTTGGAGGTGCAAGTCCTGATATGGACATTCAGGCGGTTGGGGTTTCGAACCAATGGTCTGAAGAGGGCGGTATAGTTTATGCCTATGACACAAAAAGAGACTATATTTACAAATTTGTAAGAAAAGAAGATAATACCACCCCTGTGTCAGAGCTTGATTTTTTGGCTATAAATGCTCAAGAAATTTTGGAGGCAATAGGAGTTGAAAAACATATAAAGCTTGATGAGATTAGAGCGGATGGTTTCGGAAACCTTTTTATGGCTATTTCAAAACCTCTTAATCCTGCTTTGGCAAGCACTCCTCTTAATCCTGATTCTAAGCGAATTTGTCAGACTATACGTTTAAATGATGCAGAATACATTACTGTTGCTAAAAAGAAGACTATAACAGACCCAGAGGTTGTTGCTTATTTACTCTACCCTGTTGATTTCAGCAAGGCGGTATATCGCAGAAATATTCTTAACGGCAGAATCGAATATATGGGTGAGAAGGTGTTTGCCCGCCTTTGGTATAACTTGATGGTTGAGTTTCCTAGCCAAGCGGATTATGACAATTTTATTAATGAAGTATCTGCCTATAAGGATACTTCTGGCGAGTTTTTTGGCTTGAACGAATCTGCAGACTTGGAAAGTTCTTTGCTGGGAGCAGGTGCAGGAATAGTTTATGAGCCTCCTTCTTTGGTCTCGCAGCCACTTGTTTCGCCTACAGCTGTGAGCTGGGAGCATTATGCGAGAGGAGTTCCGCCCAGTGTGGCAGATTTTGCGATGTTTTCGGCTTGGGAAACGGATAATCCTGGCAAAGTCAAGCTCTCTGTTATAAATGTTCAAACACCTCCTAAGGTTTATGCCCTGAAAGGTAAGAATTCCTTCCTTGATATAGTAGGCCCCTATGAAGGCGGAATACCTGTTCATGTTGAACAAGCTACAATTAGAACAGTAAATCAAGACGATGGTCTTTTGTCTCACCTTTATAGTGCCTCAAACGACAAGGTAAGAATAGACCTGTCGAAGCTCTACTTCTTTATGGTTGAAAATTACCCTCTGGAATCAGGAGCCCAAAATCCGAACTTGGAAAAAGACTGGAATGCGAATAATAAAAAGGGCGGTTTCATGACGGGTATTCGTGATCCTCGCACCAAAAAAAATGGCGGCGATATCAGTTACGAATGGCGAATATTTATGGTTGAAGATATGCTTAAGAATCCTGTCTTCACGGTTACAAGCAATGATCCTGAATCTGGTCAGCCGTCTCAGACAGAGAGGTTTGCTTATCTCTATTCGCCTATGCCTGCAAAATACGTCATAGCTTGTCGTGCTACATACGATTGGTATGATTATGATGCTATGCCCTTCGGTACTACAGCAGGCTCTCTTAAGAATTATAAAAAAACTGGTGCTAAAGCTATTCCGGTCAGAGATGCTGATTTTAATCACTTTACGGTGACTGAACAACTTCAGAAAATTTTCAGCGATCCCTCCTTCTCTCCTGCTACTTTTACAAAGAAGATCTACGGAGACGATGGAATGCTTGCAGCTACTCAAACAATTAGTTATAGAGATGCTTTTAAACAAAATCTTGGAGATGAGTACTGGCGTCTTATACCCGTGATAGCTTCAGGCACTTATAAGCCGAACGTTAACGAAACAGAAATTTGTCAGCTTGAACGCTGTGACTGGTTTAGTGATTGTGAAGGTTATATTTTGGCAACTGACTCTATAGCCAACAGTTATTGGTGGTCCACTAAAACGGCTGCTGATAATCATGGCTTGTCGGCTGGCGAAAGGTATCTCTGGAGAATAAGCTTGGCTTCGCAAACAGCTCTTTTAAACGATATCTCCAAACTCACTGGAACCAACCCTGAGGATAAAGCTAACTTCAACTATGTTGCCTATAAACTTACGACTGAGAAGATAGACGAAGATGACAATCCAATGTGGATTGATCCAAATGACAAATTCAGGTTCCAGAATAAAAAGGGTGATGTGAGATGGAAAAGCAAAGAAATAAAGACCGAAGCATCTCTTTCCTTTGAGACCCCTGTAGACAATAGTGGCAAGCTTGAAATTGAAACTGTTTATCTGGGTGATAATGTGAAGGGTGACCTTAAATCTTTCAAATATGTTGAAACATCCCCAGGCCTTTTGCCTACAGATCCTATGATTGCTACTCTTACAATTACAATGAGAAGAGAGTTTGAGTATGACGTTTGGGTGTTAGTAGCTGAGAAAAAAGATGATGGCACGATAAAGAAAAACCCAGCCTTCAAGGTGAACGGTCTGCCAGGAATAGCTGAGCTTACTGGTCAAGCCACAGTTTTGGTTGTAGATTCAACTCCTCCAAGAATACTTTTTGCTGAAACTTCGCCTAATCAAATTAATCTTGAAACAGGGAAACCTTTTCCTGAGCAAAATCTTCAGTTTACTATTATAGATAACAGCCGTTGGAATGCTCTAAAAACACAACCCTTTGGTAAAGATGGGAATATGCTGGGCTTTACTAAAGAAAAATCCAAGGCGAATGCTTTGTCCAACGCCTATGTTTTGTCTCAAATTGCATATTTGAAATCCGCTAAACTTCCAAGTTCACACCTTCAGCTGAAACCTGTTTATTCCTTTTATAATAGAGAGACTGAAATAACCTATTCAATGACTCTTATAGACAACAAATTCAATGACACCACAACCAACAAACTTGTAGAGGTCAGTCATGAATCAGCTCTTAAGAAGAAAGCCTCTTCTGATACTCTGGAGCCTCGCTTCCTTGCATTCAAACATCCTGATGGTGCCTTGATTCTTTCAGATTCAGCTGTGACAGATAATGTTAAGGCAGCTGATGGTTCCTCGCTTTCTGTCAGGAGAGGTAAGGTTGTTTATAACTTAGATCTTTCCCAGCTAAAATCCTTAGATGAGAATAAGCTTCCAGTTAACAAGGTTCCTATTGCTTATGCGAACAACAGCCTTGGCTATACTCCATACGTCTTCAAGGTTCGCTCTGTGGATTCCTCAGGCAATGAAATGGAGTGGACAAGTCTTAACAGCTTAATGGAAGTCAAAGACATAATTCCTCCTATACCTTTCCTTTCGATTACAGAGCATAAAAATATGTCTACAAGCGTTGTTCCCAACTTCAGACTGGATTCCGGTTCGGCTGCTTACGGCGATATGAACGCTTACTCAAAGGCTATTGGCGGAAAGACAATTTTCTCTTCTATCTTTGAACTAGGCACTTCAAAGCAAACTTGGAAAGCCAACTCTTTAACTGGTCAAATTGGCGATGGGGTTAACGCAATGTTTGCTATGCCGCCTCATCCTACACAAGGCGCTGGTTTGGGCAAATTGGGTAAAGGCATGAATATGTCTACTCCTTATGGAACTCTGGTGAGAACTCCTTCTATTCCGCCTGCCGCAGTAGAAAACAACGTTCTTGTTACCTTCAGAGCGAGCTCGCTTGATAACTCAGGGCAAGCCAAGACCGAACTTACTTACGTGTATTTGGACGGCGACAATAAAGAAAAAACAGCGAGTTGCTCGACAGATATTAATAAATACGAGCAAAAACCTGTGAGTGGCGGTTACAAGATGGAGTCTTATCCCTTCGCGTCTTCTATAGGCGTATTTAGAGGCACCTATGATGACTTCCCTATGGCAGCTCCTTTAATGCTGAAAGCTGTAGATAACGCCAGAGATCATGACAAATACATCTGGGTTGGAGATAAAGAGCCTAGCACTGCAGTTTGGGATCCTATAGAAAATCTGAATAGGAATCCTGTCTTTGAGTTGAAGTATATGATGGATAAAGAAGGCGAGCCATCTCCTAATGAAACCACTCTTAACAGCAGTTTGCCAGTTTGGGGTTCACGTTTGGAAGCTATGCCTATAGAAAGGACAATCAGAAGCGAGTAGTTGCTAGTGCTGTGTTTGTCAGAAAAAAGGAATTCACAGATAAATACAGATGATGCAAAATACTTAAAAATTGCATTCCGCTAACTGTATAGTTACAATTTTAACAGACTATCTGATTAAGGACAGCCAGTATTTTAAGCATAGCTTAAAATACTGGCTGTAGTTTTAGTTAAATTTTTTTTACAAAGTATTTGCTGGTGACAACTTTCATGTGAAATACCTGTGAATAGGGTTTGAAACAATACTTATAGAGGCTTTTTCTATTTTGACTAAAAAGGCTAGGCAAGGTTATAATAAACGTAAGATTTTGGGAGAGTAAAATATATGAAAACTAAATGTTCTTTTCGTGCAGTAACGGCTTTTTTTATAACAATAGCAATTTTTTTGCCTTCCTTAGCCAATGCTCAAGCAGGTTTGGTTGATTTTAGAGCTCTTGTGGTGCTTCATCCTCGTATGGCGGATTATGATATAAACACAAGGCTTTTTAAGGTTCGAAGCAAAACTCAAGTTTCACCTGAGGCAGCCAAAAAGCTGGAGGCGGAAATATTGGATCTTAACTATCGCCTTCATCAATATAATGAACAGCTTTTAGAATATCAAAACAAATTCGAAGCTGACATGAAAAAGATAGAAGAAGATTACAGAGCCAAGATAAAGAACACTGTTGCTACTGCCACTTTAGCTTATGAAGGCATGAGATTTGCTAATGCCAGAGATCTGCTAAAGAGCGCCTATCAAAAGAATATAGCCTATGTTAATGGGCAAATATCTTCCGTATCCCGTTCTATAAAAGACAAGGAAGAAGAGAAAAAGTCAGGTGACTTTGTAGGGCATATTGAGAGCGGAGATATCAAAAAAGAGATTTGCAAAGAGGTCAAAGAGCATATCGCGAAGATTGCTAAGAAGAAGAGATTGTCTCTGGTTTTCAATTCCTCAGTTTCAAGAAAGCTTAGCCAGATTGATTTGCAGCAAAAGAAAGATGTCTTTTTCGGAAATCTCTCATATAAAGATGCTCTATATGCTTTCTATATGCCTTTTGATCACTCTTCGGATCCTGTGCATTCAAAAATGGATCCCGAAATATTTAGACAAATGGAAGAAACAAATGCAAGAAGCTATTATGCGAACGTTGCCTCGCAGGCAAGAAGATGGCTTGGAGAAGAAGCTAGAATTCTTGAGTATATGGATCTTGCAGAGCTGGATAACCAAATACTCTTTGGCGGAGTCGATATAACTGCAGATGTTTTGCGTTCGATTTTCCGCAAATACAGTATAAATCCTTATGTTGCTGACTCCATTGTGGATATTTTGAAGTAATTTAGAAAAAAAGAGTTTCAACGCCGGAAGTTTTAGATTGTAAAGGGGATGCTATGAAACCTATAAGTAAACCGAATCTTTTTGTGTGGTTCTTGGTGACAGTTTTTTTGTTGTTTATAGGTCTTTCTCCCCATGAACTGATGGCACAAGCTCCTCAGTTAAAGAAAGAGTTTTTGCGTAACGGCGAGGTTTATTTGGCTGTCTCGCATGAAGGAGACAAAGACGGCAGTTACCATAATCTTTCTTGGATTTACAGATTTAATGATCCCGCAAACGAGCTGGGCAC
>JAAYNI010000057.1 GCA_012520995.1 Candidatus Rifleibacteriota bacterium | reverse complement strand
GTGCCCAGCTCGTTTGCGGGATCATTAAATCTGTAAATCCAAGAAAGATTATGGTAACTGCCGTCTTTGTCTCCTTCATGCGAGACAGCCAAATAAACCTCGCCGTTACGCAAAAACTCTTTCTTTAGTGTTGGCGCCTGTGCAAAAGCAGAATTTGCTGCTAAAAACAGAAATAAACAAACCGCCAATAGGCAAACACAATAGTTTTTTCTGCCCATATAATCCCGATCCTTTCTTATCTATCACAAGTTTTCTCAGAGTCTAACAAAGCCATAGAAAAACTTTTTTTTTAATTCAGCACATTTTAATTATAAAGTTATAGAACTGTTATCGCAAAAACATTACAAAACAGTTAAAAAGCTTTTGCAATCAGGTTTTACGCACTAAAAAAAGCAAGTTACCAAAAAATAATCCACGTAAAGAAATTTTAACAAACAAAGAAGTTATCAGGATTTTTAAGCTTTTATTAAAACAAACTATTTTTTGCCCTAGCCTCCGAGTAGAGAGAAACACTGAAACAAAACCTGCTGTTACATATCTAACAGCAGGTTCATTTTTATGCTTTACATTCAACATTTATATCTTGCCAGTTCACCAGTTTCAAGGTGAAGGAATCTCGTGCAAAGACACACGCTGAATTCGAAAAGTTTTACTAAGACGGCTAGTAACATTTTTCTTCTCTCTCCGAGAGAAGAAAGTAGCGTCCATAACAACTTCCAGAACGTCAGTATCCCATTTGGTATTGGAAGTGTACAAGTTAATAGTGTCCACAACGATAGACACAGGACCATTATCGAAAGAAGACCTAGGCAAATCATCCCACTGCGGGGCACCCTCCGCCAAGTTAAGCCCTCCAAGCTGGAACTTTCCGTTATCCGTAACAAAAAGATTCAAAGGTGCCGTTGCCAAATCACTATATTCCAACACTGTATAATAGTCATAAGGAAAACATTGAAATTTGAGCAAGGCAAACTCAGCCAAGCCATCAGCTAAATATTTAACCTTAACTCTTTCATCAATTTGGTAAGTGGGCAAGGAAGAGTGCCTAATAAGTTTCACATAAACTATTCCAAGTATCAATAATCCAGCTCCCAATAAGAGAGCCAAAGCTACTGCGCTGCCTCTTTTTTTGTTGTTTTTCATTGGCTTACCTCACAACGCTTTCCAAATCGGATTTGAAGGTAACAAGCTCATAAAAATGCTCCGGAGAATCAGCGATCGACTCTCGTCTTTTATCTCTCCAAAACACTCTCATTCTGTATCTCAAAAGCCTATCTTTAACTTCTATATCAACAGGTCCAGAAATTACCCACTGGGCAAGAGGGGGCTTAGTGGCAGTTACCTCGCCAGGGGTTTCTCCATAGTCTACTTCATGAACAGAAAAAGTATGGGAACGCTTTGTAAGAGTCAAGCTAAAGTTAAAAATTATACCGCCAACTTCCACAGAAGAAAGGTCTAAGTCATTATCGCCAAAATTAAAAACTGAAGTCACTCCAGCTCCGCCACTTGAAAGCGTCAAAGAATCGCTGTTGCCTACCGTAGCAATCACATCGCTGTAGGGCAAACTCAGGGCTTGATCCAACTTTTGCTGGCAAAGCTGCATTGCAACGACTCTCCCCCCATCTTTGTCAGTAGCCTTCAGTCCGCTCATTATAGCAACCATAGTAGGCAAAAATACCAAAGCCATTACTACCACAGCCACCATTATCTCGTTAAGGGTAAAAGCAGATTTAGCAGACTTTTTAACAAGTATATTTCTCAGGTTCATTTTTCTCTCCCTTACACTAAAGGCAGTTGCTTCACAGGAACTCCAGAGCAAGCATGTCACTCTGCTCAAGCCTTATTCCCAAATTCATGGTAAAGGTTGTTCTGTAGCCTTTGGGCTTTCTGAACTCAATTGTCATATTCAAAACCGGCTCTTGCTCCGGATTGGCCATAGTTCCAGGCGATGGAGCCGCCACAGGCGTGCCTGCACTAGAAGGCGGCTCAATAATTATCTTGGAAACATCATCCAAAGTCAGTAGACGATTGTCGGCTCCGAGATCAAAATCAAGCGGACTTCCTGACAAAGATGACAAAGAAGCAAGATCCGGTATCAAAGAAGTAGCTGGAGCACCACCCAAAACTGTGCTGGCATTTGTAGAGCTCCTGAATGTCAGCATCATTAATCTCGAATCAGTTTGCGAAGGGTTAATAGACAAGGAATTATAGAGTATCATTCCGCCAGAAACATTCGGATCGGGATTCAACTTGGGTTTGCAAAGCGGGAAAGCTAGAACCATTCGAGGTGCTGCAGCAGAACCTCCATAGGATGTGACAGGCTGAAGATTGCCATCTGTGCTTGCTACAGTAGTGGCAAACGTGCCGGAAGCAGTTCTGAGCTTTGCCTCATAATCAATCGCTTTGGTTCTGGTAACCATTGTTCCGCCCACAGATTCTTGCACCCTGGCGATTATAACAGGATATGAAGCCTGTTCAAGTCGTTCGCGCAGAGCGTTGAAAAAAGCTTCAGCCTCTTTTTGCTTGCGCAGCTTCCATGTGCCGCCTTGGAATATTCTATTTCCTCCGATGTAGACTGTGAAAATACCCCCGAAAAAGAGTGCCAGAATAGCTACGGCAACCACAAGCTCCATCATGGTAAACCCTTTTTGCTTTTTGAACAGGCTTATCATCTGAAAGACTCCTATCTTCTCGGCGTGAGATGTTTATCCAATGTTCTTACGTCTATCGTGGAACCGAACACGGGAATACTCGTCTTGAAGGTTCGTTTGTTAGGCGCGGGAACTCCAGGTCTGATACCGCCGTCCCAAGCAGGATTGT
>JAAYNI010000056.1 GCA_012520995.1 Candidatus Rifleibacteriota bacterium | reverse complement strand
GAATAAAAAAATGATGCCGCTCTATGCTTGGAGAAAAAATTTCTATGTTTTTTTCTGGTTTTCACATAAAGATGATCGGCATTTATTTGATTTTATTTACATATAAAATGGTGGATAGCACAGTGCGATGGACAGAAAGAAGAGTATCGCTGTTTTCCGATCTAAGCCTTCCGCTTAAGAGTATCTCAAAGCAGTTATCTTGTTTTAGTGTTTGAATCTAAACAATTACACTGTTCACCGCCCACTGCCTACCGTGCGGCGGCAAATCTGTTATGCAACATTTAGTTTATTAGTTTGGACAATATAATAAGGCAACTTTTAGATATCGCACTAGGGGTTAGCGGTGAGGACTGTTAAAAGTTTCTCAAAGCTGTCTACGCCTGAAGTTCTCAAGGTAACTGTCATGGAAAATCTGTAAGCCAGATTGACTGCTACTATTGAAAGAGCGAATAGAAGAGCGACTACATAAATCTTGATATTGGGATTCGTTTTCTTTTCTTTTTCGTTACCATCATCAACGGAGCCACTCGGGAACCATCTGGAAAACGTCAAAATAGCTATCAGCATAAAGGCTGTCAGCAGAAAAACAGCTCTATCCAGATAAATCTGCTTATTTACAAGTTCCTTTAAAAGAGGCGAATTCGCCAGCTTGGGTATTTTGGCCAAGCTTGAGAGAAGGGAGGGAAAAGTGCCTTGAATCATCATGCTTGTTAGAGTTGAAAATATTAAAAACATCCAGGCAAGCATGTGCGGATATGGTGATTTGGTTACTCGTCCCATAGCGTTGAATGCTGTATCTGTCCAGCTAATCCAAAGACCCAGCAAGGCTGGCAAAACAAGAATTTTGGATTCTGTTATTAAGAGCATCAAAATCATAGCAAAAGAAACGGTTATTTTTTGTAGCAGTGTTTTGCTGTAGTTTGGCGACATTACAGCGAATAAAATAGCAAAAAAGAAAACAGCTGTGAATATCCCCAAAGAGGCAGGTTTTGAGAATAAAAGCAAGATTGTGGCTATAAGAAGGAAAAAGCCTAAGTTCAGAACATCGTTGAAAGTATTCGGCTTGTTGGAATAGGCTCTTTGTCCTGATTTTTTTCTGGCTTCTTCCTCTTCAGTCATTGGCTGTATTTCCAATGCCTTCAATCTGACTGAAGTGAAGTTTGAGAGATTTGCAATTGCCAAAAGTTCATTGAGGTTTGAAGGTCTTAAAATGCTTAGAAGAAATACGCCTGCTTCCTGCAAGGTCATATTGTTAGTTCTAACCATTTCACTTATGTGATATTCTGCGACCTTAGGGTCATATTTGTATAAGGCTCTGACTGCACTTGTTCTAATGCGGCAATCAGAGGAAACTGAGAGTTCGGCAAATCTGGTGATCAGTTCAGGAGTATCAAACTCACATAGAGCTTCCAAGGCATTGGCCACAATTCTTGGGTCTTCATGATTCAGATATTCAGCCAAAATATCCGGCACTCTGTAATCTGTGAATCTTCCCATCAAGCGAAGCAAGTATGAAACCTTGTATTCGTCTTTTTCTTCTTTCAGATATTCGATAAGCGGATCTACAAGCGCGTTGTCTCCTGTTGCCGTCAATCTGTCCATTGCATCAAAGACTACAAAACGGCTTTGGAGTTTTAATTTATGAAGAAGTATCTGTTTGGAGGTAAGCGTTTTGAGATCTGTGTTCTTTAATATATCTGAAATCGAACGGCTTTGTTCTTTGTCTTGCGGATGATGCAGCTCAGGATAACAATCCAAAATACGGTTTCTTGCACGCCTTGCATATTGTCTGACAGTCTTATCTGAATCAAGAACGCATTCTTCTATTCTGGGCAAAAATTCTTCCAAAAGATCAATAGATAAGGAGTTTTGACAGTGAATAAAATCAAGAGCGGCTATTTTATCCCTGTTTGATGCGGATTGTGACAGGGAGTCGTTTATAAGTGTTTTCCAAGAGTTCGAAAGTGTAGTTGGTTTCATAGGTGATGAAGTCTACAATAAATAATCTCTTAAAACAAGGATTAAGATGTTAAAGAGTGCCAGAGAGAAGCCATTTTACAAAGTCTTGCATGTTCT
>JAAYNI010000055.1 GCA_012520995.1 Candidatus Rifleibacteriota bacterium | reverse complement strand
TTTTTACTTTTTATGAAAGATAAACAGATCAATGAGAGAATAAATCTAAGTTGTATTTTTTATAACAAAAGCGCTGTTTCTAATTAAAGGAGAAAGCAAAAGAAAATCTACACAAAAAAAGCAGCTATGCCAAGCGCATAACTGCTTTTTTGTTGTGGAAGTTTTCTCTTGATTTATGCCGCCTGAGTAGTATCAGGATTTTTACTGTCCACGATCCGCTAAGCACTGTCCACTGTTGTTACGCTGTTTTCTCCAGCTTGTAAATCACCTGATAGGACTCGTCATTATCAACACATCTTTCGTTCAAAATGACTTTAGCGATAGAATCATCTGAAGGAGCGTCATACATAAGATCTAGCATGAGGTTTTCTATAATGCTTCTGAGACCTCTGGCACCCGTGTTTTGTTCCTGAGCTTTTCTGGCTATAGCCTGCAAAGCTTTGGGAGTCACTTCAAGATCTACACCCTCCATTTTCAGGAGTTTCTGATACTGTTTAATTAAGGCATCCTTAGGTTCAGTCATTATGCTGACCAAATCATCAACCGTAAGATCATCAAAGGTTGCGATTATAGGAACACGGCCGACAAATTCGGGTATAAGACCGAATTTGAGAAGGTCTTCGGGCATAATCTGCTTAAGAGATTCGCCGACTTTCTTCTCAGTCTTGGGAAGAGGATCCGAACCGAAGCCCATAGTCTTGGAGTCAGTTCTGGATTCTATAATCTTCTCTATTCCCTCAAAGGCGCCGCCCAGCAAGAAAAGTATGTTTCTGGTATCCAGCTGGATATATTCTTGATGGGGGTGTTTTCTTCCGCCTTGAGGAGGAATATGAGCCACTTTTCCTTCAAGAAGTTTTAAAAGAGCCTGCTGAACGCCTTCGCCTGAGACATCTCGAGTAATAGACATGTTTTCGCTTTTCTTGGCGATTTTGTCTATCTCGTCAATGTAAATAATGCCTCTCTCAGCACGTTCTACATCATATTCGGCTGCTCTGAGAAGGTTTAAAAGTATACTTTCGACATCGTCTCCAACATATCCGGCCTCTGTCAACGTAGTAGCATCGGCAATGCAGAAAGGCACATCCAGCTGCCTTGCAAGCGACTGAGCTATATGAGTCTTGCCGCTGCCTGTCGGTCCTATAAGAAGGACATTCGACTTTTGGACTTGGATAGTTTCCGCAGAACCCTGCTTTTGCGCAAGGCGTTTATAGTGGTTGTAAACAGCAACTGCCAAAATTTTCTTGGCTCTGTTCTGTCCGACTACATACTGATCCAGAAAACTGACAATTTCCTTTGGCTTAAGCAATTCACTTAAAGCTTTGTCGTCCTGCTCGTCCTGTTCTTCCAGAATGATATCATTGCATAAAGCTACACATTCATCGCAGATGAAGAGATTAGGACCGCCAGAAATCAGTTTCCTGACCTGCTCCTGCGGTTTTCCGCAAAAAGAACAATTGAAATGCGATGTCTTAGAAAGCATGCTTACTCCTCTTTGGATTTTGCTTTTACTTTTCTCTGAACCACCTCATCAATTATACCGTACTCTTTAGCTTCAATAGCGGACATGAAGAAGTCACGCTCCGTGTCCTTTTTAACTTTTTTAAGCGGTTGTCCGGTATGCTCCGAGATAATCTGGCTCAGCAGTTCCTTCAATCTTAAAATTTCCTGAGCCTGAATTTCTATATCGCTAGCCTGTCCCTGCGCACCGCCCATAGGCTGATGTATCATAATCCTGGAGTTAGGGAGAGCGTATCTCTTGCCGGCTGTGCCTGCTGACAGCAGGAATGCGCCCATGCTTGCCGCCTGGCCTGTGCAGATAGTGCTGACATCAGGTTTGATATACTGCATGGTGTCGTAAATCGCCATTCCCGCGGTTACAGAACCGCCAGGGCTGTTAATATAGATAGAAATGTCCTTTTCCGGGTCTTCAGATTCAAGGAAAAGAAGCTGAGCCACGATAAGATCCGCAACAGGGTCGCTTATAGGGCCGCCCAGAAAAATAATTCTGTCTTTAAGAAGACGCGAATAAATATCATATGCGCGCTCCCCGCGGCTGCTTTGTTCGATAACTATAGGAACCATTGTCACGATGCGGTTTCCTCCTTGGCAACTAAATCAGCTTCTTTAACCATATCGTATTGAACAAGGTTATTTGTTAGCAGAAAATCTTTTATTTTTTTCGCTCTTATGGAATAACGTATTCCATCTTCTTCCGCATGCTGAGTTACAAGCTTTATAAACTGGTCAGGAGACATTCCGTAAGTTTTTGCGCGCTCTTCGATTTCTTCGCGATATTCTGAGTCAGTGACTTCGATTTTTTCGCGTTCACCTATAGCTTCCAAAATTAACATGGTTTTGGTGTGCAAAACAGCTTTATCCCTGAAGGTTTCTCGGAATTCTTTCACAGTCATGCCGCTGTTTTTGACATAATCACGCAAAGAGATACCGAGTCTGCCGTATCTTTGTTCAAGGCTTTCAATGAAATAATCAGTAGTGCTTTGCACCATGCCTTCCGGCAATTCAAATTCATAGTTGTTGATAATCTGTTCGACCATAGCGTCGAAAGCTCTCTCTTCAGCATCTTCCTTGCTTCTTTCTTCAAGGTCTTTCATGAGAGCCGCCTTCAAAGCGTCAAGATTTTCGTATTCTCCAAGGCTCTTTGCGAATTCATCGTTAAGTTCAGGCAAAATTTTTCTGGTTATGCTGTTCATGGTTGCATCGAATTCCAGCTTTTTGCCAAGATAAGGATCGCCGCTTCCATCATCAGTTTTGTCAGTGAAATCGGCAGAATGTTTTCTGTTTTCTCCCTTAGTCATGCCTTTCATGAAGCCCGAAATCTCGTCTTTTTCGTCAAATTCTCCTGAAAACTGAGGATGGCTCAAATCTTCTTGTAATTCGCCATTTTCATAAACTTTGAAATCAGCGGTGAAAAAGTCGCCGTTCTCAAGACCGCCTTCTTCTATTTGAGTGGGGGTAGATCTCTGAACTCTTATTTGTTGAAGCAGTTTTTTAAGAGAATCTTCGTCTATTTCTTCACGTTTTACGCTTACACTCAAGTCTTTATAATTAAATTCGCCGAGTTTTGGGCGCACTTCAACAATAGCTTTGCATTTGTAGGGCTTGCCTTCGGCAATTTCCGATTCTTCTATAGTCGGTGGGCTGACAGGCTCGATTTTGCTGTCTTCTATAATCTCAGGATAAACTTCCTGCAAAAGATCTTTTTCAACCTGTTCATTTACAGCTTCTTGTCCCATGTAATTGGAAATAACTCCTTTGGGAACCTTGCCTTTTCTGAATCCGGGTACTCTAATTTGCTTGGCGGCATTTTTATAAAAATTATTATAAGCCGCAGTCACTTTCTCTACACCTACTTCTACCGTGAGAGCGACCTTGCTCGCTTCAAGTTCTTGTACTTCAGTTTTTAACATTATAATCTACAACTCCTGTGAGAGAATTTACGACTGATAGGTCTGTCATTATCAAAGAATTAGTATTATAACGTCTTTTAAGGCAAAAGTAAAGAAGAGGGCACACAGCTTATTTTGAAAAAAATCCTTTAATATAAGGCTGTGACATTGTATCATCATCATATGAGAATTTTTATGAAAAAAACCTTTTTTGCAACTGCGGCGCTTTTCATGCTGTTAACTTTTCTGCATCCATGCCAGGCTGCCAGACCCTTTTACCGAAAAGACACTGGCTCAGGTTTGCGCGTTGATATCACAATTTCCCAAAAAGAAATTCTTGCAGGCGAGCCGGCTACATTTACCGTAACCCTGAAAAACGTATCTTTCTCTCCTCAAACTCTTAAGTTTGATAGTGGCCAAACTTGGGATCTGCTTTTGCAAAAAGGGGCAAAAACTCTTTACAAATGGTCGTCCTGCTATGATTTTTCTTGGATGGGACACTCTATCACTCTTAGACCTGGAGAAACAAGAACTCAAGTTTTTTCTTGGAACTCCTTCACTCCGAATAATCACCTGTACCCCCAGGGAACCTATGAAGCCTTCGGAGTAGTTCAGTCAACTCCCCAAGCCATAATCTCATCAAATCCCGTCAAGTTCAAAATTATAGCCCCGATCGATGTCTCACATCCTGAAATGCTTCTAGAGCATCCAGATATAAAAGAAATAAGCCTGCCAAAACTTAAAGATGGCAAGCCCCTCAAATGGCAGTTCACATACACAGAAAACAGAAACATCATCAAACTTCTCTCAATTAAACAAAATGAAGAAAACTATATCTACAGATTTAAAACCATGAGAAGCGGCAAAGCTGCATTAGTTTTCCACGCCTACACAGAAAAAAGCATTTCAAATGCCGCTGAACGTCACAAATACTTTATAAGAGTCGAATAAACCGGAGGAAAGAAATGGACAACAGACAGAGCACCGAGCAAACGGTTGACGAGTTTTTGCTGTCTAAAGGCATAATTACAGAAGAACAGCAAGAAAAAGCCAAAAGAATAAAACTTCAAACAATGGAGCGCATAGAAGACATACTCATGCGCTTAGGCTACGCCTCCGAAAAACAAATTATGGATGCTTGGGCTGAAATGTTGGGTCTTTCGGTAATTGATCTTACCAACATCAAGGTAGACGCAAAGGTCTTAAGTTTAATCCCTGAAGCTCAAGCTAAACAGCACAGAATAATCCCCTATAAACGCAAGGGAAACGTTCTTACGGTTGTAATGGCTGACCCCTTCGACATCATGGCCACAGACATGGTTTCCTTCCTGACACAGTGCAAATTGGAAGTGCTCATATCTAGCAGAAGCCAAATTGAATTCGCTATCAAGCAGCTTTACTCTTGGGAAGGATTCTCTGTCGGCAACGAAGGAGACAAAAAGAAAGAAACCACCTACGAAGAAGACTTTGCAGGCCGCTCCAGAACCTCTTCAGAGGAAAGCGCTGTAGTTCAGTTTCTCAACACAATTTTCAAGCAGGCTATCACCAGAAGAGCCTCAGACATACACGTAGAACCACGCGAAGATATCCTGTTGGTAAGATTCAGAATAGACGGCATCCTGCACGATGCCATGACTGGCCCAAAGAGCTTGGTCGCCCCTCTGATCAGTAGAATAAAAATACTTTCTCACCTTGATATAGCTGAAAAACGCCTCCCGCAAGACGGAAGACTCAAAGTCACCATGCAAGACAATGAGATTGACTTCCGTGTAAGCACGGTTCCAAGCCTTTTAGGCGAAAAAGCTGTTTTAAGAATACTTGCCAAAGAATCTAAGTTCGACTTGGACAACATAGGCTTTTTCGAAGATGACCTCAACAAGCTTAAAAGCATCTTAGATGAACCTTACGGAATGGTTCTTGTCACTGGTCCGACAGGCGCAGGTAAAACCACGACGCTGTTCGGGATGCTCAAATATTTTGACAGTTCCGAAATTAATATTTTCACAATTGAAAACCCTGTTGAATATCGAATGACCGGAATCACTCAAGTGCAAACTAACGACAAAATAGGCTTGGACTTCGCCAGCGGTCTGAGAGCCGCTCTAAGACAAGACCCTGATGTCATACTGGTGGGCGAAATAAGAGACATAGAAACAGCTGACATTGCATTCAGAGCTTCTCTTACCGGACACAAAGTTCTTTCAACCCTGCATACCAATAACGCCGCAGCCACAATAAACAGACTGATAAACATGGGGTTGCCTCCTTACTTGGTTACAGCAGGCGTCAGAGCTGTAATTTCACAAAAGCTTTTACATAAAAACTGCGAAGCCTGTGCAGCAGAATACAGGCCATCAGCTGCGTTAGTGCAGCGTCTAGGTCTTGAGCCTTCCAAGTTTATCGGCAAGAAGTTTTTCAAGGGCTCAGGCTGTAAAGTCTGTAACCAGACAGGGATTTACGGCAGACTAGGCCTGTATGAAGTAATGGAACTCACCAAGTCTCTGAAAGATGTCATTCTTGAGGGAGGCACTGAGTATGATATAAAACGTATTGCCAGACTGGAAGGTATGAGAACATTGCGCGAAGCGGCTTTGGTTAAAGCCGAAGAAGGCATAACAACATTAGAAGAAGTCTTATATGTCACAACTTCAGACGAGGAAGAAAAGAGCATATTCAATCATTCTATGCTCCAGAGAAGCAACATGGTGCCTCAAATAACAATAGCTGCTCCAGTCCAAGCTCAAGGAGACTCTCTGGGTGCATATCCGGCCGCTGTTTTGCAAACTTCGCCGAATACAGATGTTGTGCATCAACAACAAATCCAAGCAAAGCAGCCCCCGGAAGGCTTGGATCTAAACGACCCGGTCACTAAGGCAATTATATCGGCAATTCAATCGGACTATCTATTCGTAAGTGACAAAAATCTGGCCAAAAGAACCAATATACCTGAACTTCAAATTAAAGAAATCAGAAATTACTTAGGTCTGAAACATGATCGTGAAGCTTTTGAAAATCATTTTGGCAAAGAACTTTCAGACTTTTCCGATGATGAGATAAAATCCGTAATAGAAATCATAGGCGAAAAAGAGGGAGATCTTCCAAAGTGTCTCTTTGAAGATGAAAGAGTCACTCAAAAGTGGGTTGGACACCTTGTATCTAAAGAGCTGGAAAAACTCACAGGCATGATGACAACTCCTGACGACTTGCCAAAGCTTTTCACAGAATCCTTTATAACCTCCTCAGGCCTTTCTAAGAGCTATGAGTGGGCACATGAAAGCAGATTTAAACTAGTAGACTTAGCTATTCCAGGCAAATTCAAACCTTGGCAATTCGGAGAAACAGAAGCTTGGCTCCAAGACAAGAGATCCGAAGAAGCGGCTAAAGAAGCTATGAAGTGGCTTATGACTGAAAAACTGGCCTGTACAGAAGCTGACCTTCCAGAAACCCTTCGCAGAAACATATTCAAAGAAAACGGTCTTGAACCTCTTCTGGAGCTGTTTGGCAATTCCTGTTACAACATTACTGAAGCAGTATTCCCGGGTCTCTTTAAGATTTGGCAATTCCCTGAAGATGAACAGCTTTTGTGGTTCGGAGAAAACAAATATGCAATAGCAGCTGAAGCAACCAAGTGGCTGTTGGAAGAAAAACTGGGTTTGCCTTTGAGTGAACTCCCCAAACGAGTTTCAGCAAGAGACTTTCACTCAAACGGACTTTCAAATCTCCTCGATCTCTTCAACCAAAACATACCGACACTGATTGACAACGCTTATCCTGGCGCCTTCAAGCCTTGGCAGTTCAATGAACAGCAAGACATCTGGAAAGCCCCGGAAGCTCTGGAAACAGCCAAAATTGCAACAGAATGGCTTATAACCGAAAGACTCAAAATGCCAAAAGAGAAAGCGGCCGCGAATCTCACCAGACGGCATTTTATTAACAACGGATTGGGCAACATGCTTGGTTCACTCTTTAACCACTCACATTATCTTGCTCTGGAAAACTACATTCCCCAACTGAAAAGAGATGAGCGTTTCCAGAAAACTCTGTTCAACTTCTCTCAAGAAATACGTGAAATCACAGCCGCATGGGAAGCTATAGCAGAAAAAATAGCTCTGAATCATTTCGGAAAAGCTAAATTCAAAGTAGCCCTCCCAAATCTGAAAATAGCCCCCATAGTTCCCGAAACAGAGCGTATATATATAAATGTAGCAAACCAGATAGAATATGTGCCGCAAATAGTAATACCTAAAATCAACGCTTATGCCGACTTTTCAGACTCCAACAGCTGGGTGCCTTATTGTGACAAGCTTATCTACTGGATTCTTGCCGATGACCGCAGTTCAGGGTACACGCCTCCGTCCCATCCGAAAATCTCCCTGGTCTTTGCTGAATCACTTGTCAGCGGGCTTAGAAGCAAAGGACTTTTGGATCTGATAGACAGACTCAAAAAGCTGGAACTTGCTCACTCAAGACTTTTGGACAGCAAATCCGTAAGCATTTAAATGATATCTCTATCTTTCACAAAACAGGGTCTGATCCGCGAAAACAATCAGGACGCTATTCTTGAAAATCGCGAAACTAAAATTTTCGCGATTGCTGACGGAAATGGCAAAAATGGCGAAATTATAGCCAAAACAGCTCTGAAGCTCCTTGAAGAAGGCTTGGAGGAAGGTAAAAGAACTCTTTTTTCTCAAAGCGGAAGTCTTGACTATCTTAATGAGACAGTTGAGAGAATCATGAAACAGTTTCCTCAGAACTCTGTGTCTATTGTCGCAATCTGGCAAAACAGAAACTTCATAAATATAACAGCCAAAGGCGAATGTGTCTTTGCTACAAGCAAAAATGCCTGGAAAAAGCAAAAAAACACTTCCACGTCTTTCAATGCAGGCAATGAAATAGAAATTCTACTTCTCTCAGAAGGCACTCTTTTTCCTGAAAAGCACAAAGAATTCATCGCTTTTCCCGATTTCACAAAAATGCCTCAAAAAACATTGCAAGAAAGAATGGATGCTTTAAACGCCTATTCTGAAGAACTCTATGGAGGAGACGACAGAACAGCTCTTTTAGTTAAATTTGATGACTCTGACATTTACAAATCCGCTTATAGAGAAATAGTGCTGAGTGAAGAGGAAAAAGAATTCTCTTTTCGCCCTATCAACCTTATTCTGGGCGTAACGATTCCTGTGTTAGCAGGGCTTGTCGCAGCCTTTTTCGGAAAGCTTCACAGACACTCTAAAAACTAGTGCTGCTTTTTCTCTAAAAGTTTCAGCTATTTATCAGTATCTCAAAACAGTTGTTGGCTGTAATATTGAGTTGCTAAACAATTCCCCACTGTCCACTGTGCGGCGGCAAATCTGTTATGCAACATTTAGTTTATTAACTTAGAGAATCTAATAAGCAACTTTTAGATGTTATACAGCACTAGGCACTGAGCACTGTTTTTAGAGTTTTTGGATAAAAAATAAAATAATTTAAAATATTTTAAATAAAAATGAAGATAATTTGACTCTTATATATTGAAACTATGAAAAACGTAAATTTGAATGAAAATCTGATGAATGAATATGCGAAAAATCCTAAACGAGGATTTGAGCAAATTTACAAAGCCTATGCTGACAGTTTTTTGAGATATGCTCTTCATTCTTTCAGAGTTCTTCAAGAGGAAGCCGAGGATGCTGTTCATGAAGCTTTACTGCCTTGGGTGCAAAAGCCTAAACAGATGCAAGAGGTAAAGAATCTGAAAGCTTATCTCTATGCTTCCTTGAGAAATGCTTGCACAGCATTCTTTTGAAGAGAAGGCATCTGACAATTTGCGTCTAAAGCTGGAGGCAGAGGCTGTGTGGAAGTCGCCTTGCTGGAAAAAGCCTCTTCTCTCTTTTGTGCTGATTGTCTCTTTAATTATGCTTTCTATGGCTATTTTCCATTACAAGGCGGACTTAGGTATTGATAAACCTACGCAGAAAGAAGAGTCTGAAGAGGCACCTGTTATTCCTCCTCTTGAGAAAATAGAGTTCAGGCCAGTGCAAAATATTGTTGAAAGACTTCCGAAAACTCGGAAATCTCCGCTGTTTTCTTACAATGAAGCTTTGGAGCCTGAATTCAACTTATACTTTGCCGACTCTCCGGCTACTTTTGCTGAGACTCGCCATCTCTATGCAGATTTGATTTGAATTAAAAACTGAAATTATAATAGGGGGCTTTTTATGAAAAGGTTGTTAATTATTCTGTTGGTTTTCTTGAGCTTTGGTTTCCCTCTTGTTGCCGAACCGAAAGAGTTCGTAGATGAAAATGCGGCTTTAAGATACTTGTTGGCTATAGGCTATAGGCTATAGGCTATATGCCCCAGTATACAGAAGCGACTGAGCGTCATCTTAAATGGGTAAGCAGTCTGGAAGATATTAGAAAACTTAGTGTGGAAAGCCAAAAAGAGTTGTTTAAGGAAGAACAGCTTAAACATTTAGACTATCTCTTGGTTTCTGCAGCAAACTGTCAGCATTGTACGTTTGTTATTGACAAAGAACTTGTTAACGAAACACCTGTTCCTTCATATTCAACCCTTAGACGATTCTCTTACTTTCTGAATGCTTATGGCTGGTATTTGGCAGATAAGGGCAATTATGAAAAAGCTGCCGAAACCTTTATACATCTTTTCAGATTTGGCACAAATTTGAGTAATGACAGGTTAATACTAAGCTTAGGTGCGGGAAGCACTTTCCAGGAAATGGCACTGAGTTCGATAGAAAAACTTCTTGAATTGCCTGACAACAAAAAGTTCAGAAAAATTATTAACGACTATTTTAAAACTTTGCCAAAGCCTGCGACGGATTACAGAAAAGTCATGAGAAATGAGCAAAGGTATATTGAAAATATCTTTGAAAGCCTAGAACTTTTGCCGGGTTTATTGGTGGACGCTTATATATTTAAAGAGGATGATTATAAGAAGAAAAAAACGAGCGTTTCAGTAAAATCTTCGGATATGTCTTGTGTTCTAAATCAAAGAGTGCTTACAGGGGCTGTCGAAATGTACCTGATGGATCACGAAGACTTTGTTTTGGAAAAAGACTCGGATTTCATAAAAAAACTTGTTGAAGAAAAATATTTGAAAGTTCGCCCAGTCTGTGAGAATAAGGGAGTTTATAGTGCAGCATTTTCCCCTGATGGAGATGCTGTAATTCGTTGCAGTTGCGGCGTAACTCAACATCAAATTGAGGAAAAAATCGAAAAGGAAGATTCAAGGTTTTCTCCTGAGCTTTCGAAAGCCATAGATAAATATATTAAATCTAAGACTTTCACCAAGGAGAAGAAAGAGCTGATGGAATTTTATAAAGAACAGAACCAATTGGACATCTATTCCGCAGCGGATGATTCTAAGGTTGAAAAGTTTATTCGCCGTGTAAAAGAGAGCAAAAACAAGTTAGTTAACAACTTGGTTTTTAATTCAGAGGGGTTAATAAAAAGGCTGAGAAGCATTCAGAAGCGTGTGGACAAGTTGGCGGCTCTTTAATATCTATGCTTGAAAAATAAAATAAGATAAGCCTTGAAAGCTGATTAAATGTCTTCCAAAATAATATGAACGCTATTTTTGGGTTTAGTACAGAGAACTTGCGGGTTTGTGAAAAAACTGTCATAATTCAAAGATAAGGTGTTAACTCATAAACGCCTCTAAAAGTATATAAGTATCTAGTATAAGCAAGGAGAAAATGAATGAAGTCACCCTTACGTAAGCTTTTAGTTTTTGCGATCTCTGCGATTGTCTTAATTTGTCCGGCTCAAACTTTTGCCAACAAGGCTCCTATTGAGTATTATCAGGATGCTCTTGACAGGCTTGAAAAAATAGAAAGCCGAAATCCGGCTCTCAGAGTTGATATAGTAAGACTCAGAGAAGCTATCACTGAGCTTTATTCCTATTCTGATTTAACAGACCCGAAAGATGCGGAAGGCAACTATGAAGTTCCCGACCTTTCCAGAGGCAGCAGGCTCTATGATTCCTGCGAAGGTCTCAGAGATGATGCTCTTAAAGCTTCTTTGAACAAACTTGTTAAAGACCATTCTTCATACAACTATAAAGAGGCCAGAAAACTGATGTTTGGCACTGTCGACAATGTGAATGGCATGGTTGAATGCATTTATACAGGCAAGAAAATTAAAACATCGGGTATTCCCTCTTCCTCTATTATGAATGCAGAACACAGCTGGCCTCAGTCCAAGGGCGCCAAAGGAATAGCTAAAACTGACCTTCACCATCTTTTTCCATGCGATTCCAATGCCAACAGCAGAAGAGGCAACAGTCCATTTGCATATGTTTCTCATCCTACTTGGCAGGAAGGCGGAAGCAAATCTGATAAAGCTTCTTTCGAAGTTCGCAAAGAAAAGCGTGGCGATATAGCCAGAGCTCTCTTCTACTTTTCAGTCAGATACAACATGAGAATTGATTCCAAACAAGAACAAGTTCTCAAAGAATGGCACGAACAAGATCCTGTCGATGCCTATGAAAAAAGAAGAAACGACAAGATCCAAAACTTTCAGAACAACCGAAATCCTTTTATAGATCGCCCCGAATTTGTGGGAATGATCAAAGATTTCTAATTGTAACCATTAATAGCCAATAATAATTCTGACTAGGCAAAGCGCTTTTAACCTGCGCTTTGCCAAAAGTAATAAGGAGGCAGCCATATGAGGCTCCATAAAACATTCTTACTTATAACAGCGGCTCTGGTGCTAGCAGCCGCTATGCCTTTGCAGGCTCAAAATATGCCCGGTAAAAATCCCGAGAAGTTGCATCTTGAGATTATGCGACGTCTTGACAATTTAGAAACTCAAAGAACTGTTACAAGCGAAGATATAACAGTTTTAAAGGAAGCTGTTGAACAGCTTTCTCTATCTGCAAAACCGGCTTCTTCCGAAGAAGATGACAGCTTTTTTGACAGAGCTCCTGGAGCCGGTCTCTATAGCGGCTTGGAAAATCTTTCTGGAGGCAAACTAAGAGCAGCTCTGAAAGAACTTGTAAGCAAACATACTTCTCATGATTATCAGCGAGCTCAAGATATTATATTTGAAGATCTCGACAATAATGGCGGATATGTGGAATGCATCTACACTGGCCGAAAGCTGAAAACCAAAAAAGAACCTGATGCTAACAACATGAATGTTGAGCACAGCTGGCCCCAGTCCAAAGGTGCAAAGGGAATTGCGAAGAGCGACCTTCACCACCTCTTCGCTTCTGACTCCAAGGCCAACGCCAGAAGAGGCAACAATCCATTCGGTTATGTCAGCCATCCAATTTGGGAAGAAGGCGGAAGCAAGTTTGACGGCGATGTTTTTGATGTTCGCAAAGAAAGACGCGGCGATATAGCCAGAGCTCTCTTTTATTTTGCTCTCAGATATGATATGCCTATTTCTCCAAACCATGAAAAGGTTCTCAAAGAGTGGCATAAAGAAGACCCGGTTGATGCTCGTGAAAGAGCTCGCAATGATAAAATTCACAACTATCAGAACAACAGAAATCCTTTCATTGATCGTCCCGAATTTGCAGAAAAAATAGATTTCTAATCTAAATTGCAGAAAAACAAAAAACCGCAAAGCCTTTAGGCGGGTGTTCATAAAGATACTTTGTGAACCACCTAAAATGCGAGGTATAAGGCGGACAGTTTCGGCTGTCCGCCTTTTGCTATGCCTTAAATTGCGGCCTGCAGCTCATCATCAAACATCATTTCATCATCCATTCCGTAGAATTCTTCCATGGATGGAATATCAAATTCCTCTTTGACATCGTTCAGCATCCCAATGTCACGGTAGTGAATCCAAATATCCTGCGGAGCGGTACGGGAGTATTTCTTGCCCTTTTCACCTACCACAACTTTTGCAATAAACATCCGAAGCAGTTCCGGTGTCAGTTCGGTAAGGTCGGTATACTTTTTCGCCTTTTCAATAAACCTGTCCACGTTGGTAAGGGAGCTCTTCAGCTTATCCATTCTCACTTCAGTCTTGGGAATGCGTTCCCGCAAGATTTTTTGTTCTGCGGTGTACTCACCGGACAGGGTTCGGTAATGCTCATCGGGTATACGCCCCAGCACATTGTCCTCATAGAGCGTGTCCACCGCATCATTGATCGCAATGAAACGAACATTGTTGTTGGGGAAAGTATGCTCCATGAGAAAGCCGGTTTGCAAATAATCCCTGCCGAGTCGGCTCATATCCTTGACAATCAA
>JAAYNI010000054.1 GCA_012520995.1 Candidatus Rifleibacteriota bacterium | reverse complement strand
TTTAAAAATACAATTTTAGATCCACTTATTGAACAGGGCTTATTGAAATTAACTATTCCCGAAAAACCTACGAGTCCCAATCAAAAATATTATTCGGTGAATTAAAACGCTTAATATAGTTTTACCAAAAAAATCTATTACTTCTGAAAAAAATAAGCATGCTTTCTGTTTTCGAAAGAAGAACTAGAAGAGAAAAACAATATGCAAAAAAAGCATATAGCTCAATCATATATACCGATAAGGCTCAAAGATCTGGGAGGGGAAGTGGTTGGATTTTCTAAGATGAATATCAACTCGATAAATATTTTGGATAAGCTAAAAAAAGAGGCGTGGTATGAAAGAAGATATCACAAGGGTCGCTGAACTGATAGAGATTCTCAAGACCTACCCAGGGGATTTGCCGGTTTTTATTTCAGGCTATAATAGTGGTTATGAATGCTTTTATTATCTAGAAATACGCGGCGTCGTGCACCAAGATGAGAACATATACCACGATGGAGAATTCCAGATACCAGAAAGGGGTAAATCTCCTGAATTTATGGCGGTAATATTAGAGAGGATGTTTAGAGATGATTAAGAAGTTCATGAACTATAAAGGGTGGAGCTAAAGCACAGATTTTTACTGAACAAGGCCTTGCTATACTCGATTTTAAAAAAGGTGAAACTGGTATGAAAGTAAATTATGGATATTCTTATTTTACTTTAAATGGATTAATTCTTTTTAGTTTACAAATTGTATATTTTATAATATAATTGTAAACCTAAGGAGGATTAATATGGACTATTCAAAAGATTTTGGGAAACGCTTAAAGAATGCTCGTATTATGAGGGGGTTTTCGATGGACGAACTGTGTTTAAAACTTGGAAATAGCCTTTCAAAAATGGCAATATCGAAGTATGAAAACGGTAAAACTATTCCAAATAGTAGCGTTTTAATTTCCCTCGCTGATGCTCTTAATGTTTCTGTAGATTATTTTTATAGGCCTTCTATATTTTCGATTGAATCTATTTATTTTAGAAAAAAATCCACCCTGCCTCAAAAAAAAATTAACAGTCTTAAAGAAATAATCGCAGATTATTCAGAACGCTACATAGAAATTGAAAACATTTGTGCTATTGAGAATCCTTTTACTCAATCTAATCGTAAGTTTATAAAATGTAAAAACGATGTACTTAATGCAGCCGCAGAATTGCGCCAGAACTGGAATTTAGGGGAAGACGGCATTGTAAATGTTATTGAGCTGTTGGAAGAGCAGGGTATTAAGGTCTTGGAAATAGAGGCACCTGAAAAATTTGATGGTTTAAGTACTATTATTAATAAATCTCATCCTATTATTGTCCTTAATAAAGATTTTTGCTCTGAAAGGAAACGATTTACTGCTTTACATGAATTAGGTCATATTATGCTAGAGTTTGATGAACTTTTAGAAGAAAAAGAACAGGAATCTTTATGTAATGTATTTGCCAATGAAATGCTTATACCCAAATCAGCTTTTATTAGACTTTTAGGAGCATCGCGTCATGACATTTCTTATATTGAAATACAGGCTATTCAAAAACAGTTTGGAATATCTTGTGACACACTTATGTATAAAGCAAAAGATTTGGAAATCATAAGTGAACAGAGATACCGGTATTATTGGATGAAAAAAAACAAAAATCTTGATTTTAAAAAACTTGTAGAAAGTTCTCATTACCCAGCTGAAAAATCGATGCGTTTTGAACGCCTTGTACACCGAGCCTTGAGCGATGAATTGATTTCTTACTCGAAGGCATCATCACTTTTAAACAAAGCACTTGAAGATGTACGAGTGGAAGCAGCCTTGGTATGAAGCAAAAGTATAAGCGGCATGGTGGAAATTTTGTTCATAAAACGATAAGAAAACTAGGAGTTTTATTCGACTTTATAATTAAATAAATTATAAACATTTTAGAGTTTCTGTGCTATAATGAAAAAGATATTAGCTTTGGTATAAGGACTTTTTAAATGCTAAATGATGTTTTTTCTTTTCGTAATTCTCTTATAGATGACTATAGTCTTTTTTCGCGGAGTTTTACGACTATTTCTGCTGAGGATATAAAAACTCTTGTAGATACAGAGTATGCAAATGGACGTTACTGGCCTGATCCTTTAATTCAACTTAATTCGAATTATAAAAGAGGGAAATCTGTTCAAGAGTTATGCAAAGAAGGGCTTTTACATCCTGAATGTTCAAATATTTTTAAAGCAAGTAAGCCTGAAGGAAAATCAAAGGATATAATTCTTTTTACCCATCAGCTTGAGGCAATTTCAATTGCCCAAAAAAAACAAAGCTATGTTGTTACAACAGGAACTGGTTCTGGTAAAAGTCTTGCTTTTTTTATACCAATAATCGATCACATACTTAGAGCAAAAGAAAAAGATAGTTCTAAACGAACGAGAGCAATTGTTATTTATCCAATGAATGCCCTTGCAAACAGTCAATTGGAAGAAATAGCAAAGTTTCTTTATGGATATACAAAAGAAGCACAGCCTTTTACTATAGCTCGTTATACGGGGCAAGAAAAAACAGATGAACGGGAAAGGATTGCAGAAAATCCGCCAGATATAATACTTACAAACTTTATGATGCTTGAGCTTCTTTTGACTCGCTATCAAGAAAGAGATAATAAGGTAATTTCTAATTGCGAAGGGCTCGATTTTCTTGTGCTAGACGAGCTTCATACTTACCGGGGCAGGCAGGGTGCCGATGTCGCAATGCTTGTACGCCGAGTAAGACAAAGACTTAAAGCACCGGATATGATTTGTATCGGAACATCGGCAACTATGACTTCAACTGGAAGTGAAAGCGATAGAAAAAAAACTGTTGCAGAGGTCGCAAGTCTTCTTTTTGGCAAAGAGGTAATGCCAGCAAATGTAATTGGGGAAACCCTTGAACCTGCTAGTAATCCTTTATCAGGAATTGCCAGTGTCAAAACGCAACTTGGATTACATATAAGAAAAGGTATTAAAGCCTGGGCATCACTCGAAGATTTTTTAAATGACCCCCTTACTATTTGGGTTGAACGTAGTTTAGGAATTGATATGGACGGTCTTACGGCTCCTAAAAGGGCAAAACCAAAATCCTTAAAGAATGTAGCAGAGCTATTAAAAAATGATACTGGTCTATCAATAGAAGAAACTCAAGAGGCTTTAAAACAATTTTTAGGTTTTGCTCACAATATGAGTGATGCAAACGGGCGACGCCCATTTGCATTTAAACTGCATCAATTTATAAGCGGTCCGGGAAAGGTGCTTTGCACTTTAGAGGCCCCAGGGAAAAGACTTGTAAGCCTCGATGCCCAAAAATATGCACCGGGAAAAACAAACAAAAACACAAGATTGTATACAGCCTATTTTTGTAGGGAATGTGGGCAGGAACATTTCCCTGTACAAAAAATTGAAAGCCGCTGGCTTCCTAGAGATATATCTGAATCTATTCCTCAAGATATGGGAGCGATCTTTGGCTACCTTTTGCCCTACAATGATGATTTTGAATTCAAAGGAGAAATAGAAAACTTACCCGAATTTTGGCTCGATTACACAAAGACGCCTCTTAAAGTAAAAAGAAACTATGCGCTTTCAGTACCGTGCTTTATGAATCTGGATGAAACAGGGAAGCTTGTCGAAAGAGGACAGGGAGTGAGGTTTTTATACATACCGGGTTCTCTAAAGTTTTGTCCAAAATGTGGTGCCATCCACGAACCAAGTGCGAAGGATGCAAACAAACTTTCTGGTTTGTCTGGCGAAGGCAGGTCTTCTGCAACCACAGTAATAACACTGAGTTTGCTTCAAAAATTGTTTGCAGAAAAAATTCAAGAGGGCGATTACGATCCAAGAAAAATATTGAGCTTTACCGACAATAGGCAAGATGCAGCCTTACAATCGGGGCATTTTAATGATTTTATGTACTTGGTTTTATTAAGAAGCGCCCTTCTTGCTGCGATTGAAACAGCTGATGGCGTTTTATACGAAGAAGAACTTGCAGAAAGAGTTTTTTGTGCACTTGGTTTTGATAGTGATGATATAAAAATAAAAAGAGAATTTCTTTTAGATCCGAATATAGGTGGCTATCCTCTTTCTAATGTGTACAGGGCAGTAAAATTTATACTTGGTTATAGGCTTTTGAGAGATATGCGAAAGGGGTGGCGCTATAATAATCCGCCACTTGAGCAACTGGGACTTTTAGAAATAGGCTACAGAGATATTGATAGTTTTGTTAGTAAAGAAATGCTATTTAATGACAAGGGTGTACTTTCAAGTCTTGACGTAAAAGAGCGAAAAGAACTCTACCTTTTACTTTTTTCGGAAATGAGAAAAAACCTATGTATAGAATCAAGATATTTAAATCCAAATGAACAAGAACAAATTAAAACAAATGCGTATCAAAATCTCACAGAAAGATGGAGTTTTTCTTTAGATGAAAAATTATTTATTACCCATTATTTAGTACCAGAAGGTCTTTCAACGAGTAATAAAAGAAAAGACAGCATTTTTGTGTCTGGAGGAAGAGGTTCTCGATTATTGCGAAACTTGAAGCGGGCAGGATTTTGGAAAGGAAGTATCTTTGAAGAAGAAGTTTTCACTTGGAAGGAAAATGATCTCATAGAAATCCTAATAGATGCGCTTGAGAAGGCTGCAGGATACGGATATGTTGTAAACGTAAAGCTAAAAGATAATATATATGGTTGGGCCTTAAAAGCTGAATCAATGGAATGGTCAAAACCCAAAACAAAGGCAGTAAGCGGAAAACAAAACGTGTTTTTTAAAAATCTTTATGAGACTGTAGCAGCTGTACTTAAAACTGAAAAGCATTGGCTTTTTGAATACGAATCCCATGAACACACCGCGCAGGTTTCGTCAGAGGATAGAATGGTTTTAGAGTCTCGTTTTAGGTTTACCGAAAAAGATAAGGAAGAATGGAGGAAAAATAATCATTCTGATCTAAAACGCTTAGCTGTTTTATATTGTTCTCCAACGATGGAGCTTGGCGTAGATATTTCGAGTTTAAATACCGTGTATATGAGAAATGTACCCCCCACTCCTGCTAATTATGCACAAAGAAGCGGGCGTGCTGGCCGAAGTGGGCAACCAGCTCTTGTTGTAAACTATTGTTCATCATTAAGTCCACATGACCAATGGTTTTTTCATAATAAAAATGAAATGGTTCATGGACTTGTAAAAGCACCTACGCTTGATATTACAAACAAGGATCTAATTGAAAGTCATTTACATGCAATCTGGTTATCCGTAATGAGGCTAGATCTTGATAAGAGCATTATTGAACTTCTAAATATGCATGATGAATCTTTTCCCTTTAATGATGAAATAATAGAGCGCATCAACGATGTATATTTTCAAGAAGAGGCGATTAAAGAAGCAAGAAGTTTTTCAGAGCAAGTCTATTCCCATGTTGAAAATGAAGCTCCATTTTTTACTGAATCTTATGTAGATGAAATAATAAGAAACTCGGCAAAAGCTTTTAACAAGGCCTTTGATCGTTGGCGCGTGCTTTATAATTCTACAAAAGATCAAATGCAAAAAGCACATACCATTACAATGAGTCCGGCATATAATCAAACTGAAAAAAACAATGCAGAAAAAAGATACAACGATGCTAAACAACAATTAAAAATACTAGAAAGCAAGCGAAACCATTTTAATTCTGACTTTTACACCTATAGATATTTGGCAAGTCAAGGTTTTTTACCTGGTTATAATTTCCCCCGCCTTCCTTTAATGGCATGGATTCCAGCAACAAAGGGGCGGCTAAAAAGTGCGGAAGAAAATGCCACAATGGTTAGTCGGCATCGATTCCTTGGAATCTCTGAATTTGGACCGCGTAGTCTTATCTATCATAATGGGCGAACCTTCAGAGTAAACAAGGCAAAATTAAACCCTTTACAGGGAAATCAGATAAGCGTAGACGCCCGACTTTCAACGAGTTCAGCAATCGTATGTTCAGAATGTGGATATGGGCATCTTTCTAAAGATGGTGAAAGCGATGTCTTAAAAGTACGTTGCGAAAATTGTAATGCAGAACTTGCATCGGATGCTCGAGTTGATAATTTATACAAAATAGAAACTGTAGAGACCGAGTTAGCAGAACGGATTAGTTCGAATGAGGAAGAAAGACAAAGACAGGGCTATGAACTACAGACAATGTATCGTTTTTTGCCCGATAGTGATGGGAATCTAGTAAGCTCTAAAGCAGAAATCGTTTTTGAAGATAAAACAATCGCTGAAATTCTGTATGCTCCTTCGGCTCTTTTGTGGAGAATAAATCGTGGTTGGAAACGGAGAAAGCAACAATCGGTTCTGGGTTTTTTTATCAATCCTATAAGTGGCTATTGGAGTAAAAATGATACCGACGAAGTTGAAGATGAAACTTTAACAGAAGTAAGCAAAATTGAAAAACAACTCATCGTTCCCTTTGTGGAGGATAATAGAAATATACTCATTATTTCTCCAAAGAAAAGCCTTGGAAAAGAAGCAATGGCAACATTACAAGCAGCGCTTAAGCGTAGCATAGAACAATTGTTTCAAATTGAGGAAGCAGAACTTGCAGTAGAGCCATTGCCTCTTGAACAGGATAGAAAACATATTCTTTTCTATGAAGCTGCTGAAGGAGGGGCAGGAGTTCTTACACGTCTTGTAAATAACCCTGGCGAGTTTGCCATGGTTGCAAAAAATGCGCTAAAAATACTGCACTACAATTTTCCAGAAAACGTAAGTTCTATTGACGATTTAGAAAATAGCGAAATAGATAGTAGTAGCTCCTGTGTGGCAGCTTGTTATCGTTGTATTCTTTCCTATTATAATCAACCGGAACACGAAATAATTGATAGGCGTAATGAAGAAGCACTAGAAATGCTTATAGCTCTTGCTAACAGCAGCATAAAACTTGAAAGAAAGCAAACACTTTCAGGCGATATAAAGGCCGACTCCCCTGATGAGTTTGAAAACTGGCGAGCTGAAAATAATTATAAAAAACCGGATGATAGAAATTACAAAGTACTGAACGGAAAGTTTACTATACCAATATTTTATGAAAAACAAAAGCTGGCACTTTTTTTTGGTACACCCGAAACTGAACTTGAAAATTATCTTAATGATAGAGGCTATAGTAGTTTGGAAATAGGTAGAAGCAGCCATGAATGGGCCGAAAAACTTTCAAAATACGAAGAATTAAAAAAGGAGCTTTAGGAGTATGGGTAGTCTTGGAATAAAAGAAAAATTCTTGCCTGGAAGTCTTGTAAAACTGAGAGGTCGAGAATGGCTTGTCGAAACAAATTCAGATTCTGAAAGCATGCTTTTAAGGCCTCTAGGAGGGAGTGATGAAGATTTACAGCTTATCATTCCCTCGGTAGAAAAAGAAGCGATAGAAAGTGCAGAGTTTATATTTCCAGAGACAATTAAACCTGGTTCTTATAGTTCTGCTGTTTTACTAAGAGACGCTCTTCGATTAAAGCTACGTTCAGGGGCAGGACCATTTAGAAGTTTTGGTCGTATTGCGGTTGAACCACGAGCGTTTCAATTGGTTCCTCTTTTAATGGCTTTAAAAATGCCAACAGTACGGCTTCTTATTGCGGATGATGTGGGTGTGGGAAAAACAATAGAAGCCTGTCTTATAGTTCGAGAACTTATGGACAGAGGTGAAATAAAAGGTTTTTCTGTTCTTTGTCCACCTCATCTTATTGAACAATGGCAAAGTGAGCTTGAAGAACGCTTCCATATACAAAGTGTTGCCATAAATTCCAAAAATATTGCCCGTCTTGAACGCGAAGTTCCTCCATCTTATTCTGTATTTAGTTATTTTCCTGTACATATAATAAGTTTAGATTATATAAAAAGTGATAGGCATAAAGATTTTTTTCTGGCAAATGCACCTGAGTGCATTATTGTAGATGAAGCCCATACATGTATAAAAAGTGGCAAGCGGGTGCAAAATAGATTTGCACTTTTAGATGCACTGGCAAAGGACAGTGAGCGGCATATAATAATGCTCACAGCCACACCACATTCAGGCGACAATGAAGCCTTTGGTAATCTTTTATCGCTAATAAAACCAGAATTTGCAGAACTTGCAGGCTCCCTAGGAAATACAGAAAATCCACTAAGGGCTGAGTTTGCAAATCACTTTGTTCAACGAAGACGAAAAGATATAGAAGAATGGAAGGATACCCATCTTTTCCCCAATCGCCTTATTAAAGATTTTACCTACAAATTGAGCGGCGAATGGGGGGTATTTTTTGAAGAAGTAAGAACATACTGCCTTGGAATTGCAGAAAAAGCAGAAAAAGAGCAGGGGGACAAGGCCAGAATGATGTGGTATGCCGCCTTGGCTTTATTGCGCTGTATATCATCCTCCCCTGAATCTGCAAAAACAGCACTTTCAAAAAGACTTGATCCCTTTTTGCTTGACGAAGAAATAATGGACGACTTTGAAGAAGAATTATTTATAAACGATCAAACGCCAGGTGGCATTATCGAGGAATCTGATGCGCTAAAAGGATTGATAAAAAAAGCAGAAAGCTTAAAAGGTCCTCAAAATGATCCCAAGCTTGCAAGGCTTATAACAGCTCTTACCGAACTTATAAATGAGGGCTATAAGCCTGTTGTTTTTTGTCGATTTATAGCGACAGCAAAATATCTAGCAGAAGAGTTAAAAATAGTTTTCTCAAAAATATGTATAGATTCCGTTACTGGAGAGTTGACCGCAGAAGAAAGAGCAGAAAAGGTCGACACGCTTAGCAATGAAAAAATAGCAATATTAGTTGCTACCGATTGTCTATCTGAGGGTATAAACTTGCAACATGGCTTTGATGCAATTCTTCACTATGACCTCGCTTGGAACCCAACAAGGCATGAGCAAAGAGAGGGACGGGTAGATCGCTATGGCCAAAAATCTAAAACAGTTAAATGTGCTATGTTGTACGGAGAAGATAATCCGGTAGATGGTTTTATTTTAAATGTAATAATTAAAAAAGTAAGAGAAATAAAAAAAGAACTCGGTGTATTGGTGCCTATGCCAGATGATGAAGGCAAAATGAAAATGGCCCTTATAAAATCTGCCTTACTAAAAAAGAAGGAGCCAAATTATTTTCAAGGTCTTTTTGATTTTGATTACCCACCAGAAGTAAAAAGCAATATTCAAGAACTAGAATCGGGCTGGAAGGACGCAATTGAAAAAGCAAAAAGCAATCGTACTATTTTTGCGCAAAGAAAACTAAAACCCGAAGAAGTGTATCCGGAATGGGAAAAACAAAAAAAAGCTTTAGGTGGCGAGAAAGAAGTTGAAAAATTTACAATAGAAGCTTTAACAAGACTTTCAGCACGTCCAGAAAAAATGGAAGATGGCGTATGGGATTTTTCGACAAAAAGTTTACCCTCTACTATAGTAGAAAGACTTGAAATTTTTGGGCTCTCTAAAAATCAGGAAATAAGTTTTCGTTCTTCTCAAACAGGGGGAGCAAAATATATTCATAGAAGTCATGGTCTTGTTAATGTGTTAGCAGATTGGGTTCTTGAAACTGCCCTTTCTGATGAAAATGCTGCTCTTGCAAGCAAGGCCGATATAGCCCGCTGTGGTGCTTTTGAAAGCTCAGAGCTCACAGAACTTACGAGTATTTACTTACTGCGTTTGCGCCATCAAGTAAAAAGTGAAGTGAGAAAAAAAAATAGAGAGGATTTTTTGGAAAACAATCTTATTGCAGAAGAATCGATTGCAATTGCAGTAAAGGGCAGGACAAATCCGCAGGTTTTAAACGAAGCAGATGCCGAAACCTTTTTAGATTTAAAATTGGATAAAAACCTCGAAGAGTCAGTTATGATGCGAAACATAAACGAGTCTCTTGCCTGGTATAAAGAAAACAAAGATCTTTTTATAGCTGAAGCAAATAAAAGGGCAGAAATGTTAAAAGATGATCACGGTCGAGTGCGTAGCGCTTCGAATATAAGTGGTATAAAAACGAGCGTTCAAGCTTGTTTGCCTCTCGACCTTATTGCTGTCTATGTGGTCTTGCCATCTGGGAGGCTTTAAAAATGAAAAAATTGCGTTCTAAAAATCTAAGCTTTGAAACAATTACACTTGAAAATCAGGTCTTTAGCCCAGCTCTGTTTGAAAAAATTGCAAGCGGAAAGGGTAGCTGGCAAGCTGCAAAAGACTATGGTCTACCAAAAGGCATACGGATAAGCGATGAATACGGAAGAGCTTTTCAGATAGCAAAAGCGCATTGGAATGAATTAAAAGACTACGAACAAAAACCTGATGTTTATAAAGCATTGTGCCAAAAATTTATCCTTGGGTTTCTAAAAGAAGTTTTGGGCTATTCCTTAAACAAAGATACAGAAGAAATTTTTGAATCTGAACCAAAATCTAAAATTATGCATATAAGCGAAGAGGGCTTACCAATTTTTATGGGTTTTTCCCATTTGTCGCAGGATGAAAAGAATGAGGCCTTTGTATTGGAAGGGGAAGGGCGAAAAAAAAGAAGCCTTTATGGCTTAAGCCAAGCCTATTTAAATACATCAGAAAAACATGATTGGGCAATTTGCACAAATGCAAAAACCATCCGCCTTGTTATGAAAAACCAATCTCTTGTTAGACCCAGTTTTATAGAGTTTGACCTTGAAGCAATAATGAACGAAGAGAGGTTTCCCGACTTCCGCGCTCTGTGGTATCTGTTGCATTGTAGTCGTACGACAGTGTGGCAAAAATGGCGGGCAGAAGGAATTGAGACAGGGAGCAGAATCCACGAAGGTTTGCGCCATGGGGTAACAAGGGCTTTGCTGGAACTGGGAAGTGGATTTATAAAAGCCAGGGCAAATACAGCATTGCGAGAAAAAATTGAAGATGGGCGTTTTTCAAAAGAAGATTTTTACAAAGAGCTTTTGCGTATTGTATATCGGTTTTTATTTTTATTTACTATTGAAGAGCGTGGGCTTTTGTTTCAACAAACCGATGATGCAGAGATGCGAAAAAAAGCGGAGCGCTACCAAAATGGCTATAGTATGGCTCGCTTAAAAGATATTTGTCTTAGACGAAACCGTTATGATCGCTATTCTGATCTTTGGCAAGGGGTTCAAATTGTTTTTTCTGCCTTAAGAGAAGGCGACGAAAATCTTGCCCTTCCGGGTCTAGGGGGGATTTTTTCAAAGGAAGCATGTCTGGAACTAGAATCCTGCAAGCTTGAAAACTATTATCTTCTTTCTGCAATAAAGGGTCTAAGATGGGCCTTAATCGACAATCGCTTAAATCTTGTAGATTATCAAAATATGGGTACCGAAGAATTTGGATCAATTTATGAAAGTCTTCTTGAGCTTGTACCTGTTATTGATTTAGCGAGTATGAGTTTTTCTTTTGTCGGTATCGATTCTGAAACTGGTTCAAAGGCTGGAAACGCTAGAAAGACAACGGGTTCGTATTATACCCCCGATTCTTTGGTCCAAGAACTTGTTAAATCTGCCCTTGTTCCGCTTATAAAAGAAAAAGAAGTTTCCGGCCCAGATGCTATTCTTTCCTTAAAAATTATTGACCCAGCTTGCGGTTCTGGGCATTTTTTATTAGCTGCAGCACGACGTATTGCCGAGTCCCATGCGGAGGCCTTGGGGGGCAAGGCAGATTACCAGCATTCTTTGCGCCTTGTTATAAACAAGTGTATTTACGGGGTCGATCTAAACCCGATGGCTGTTGAACTTGCGCGCACTGCCCTTTGGCTTGAAGGCTATGAGCCGGGTAAGCCTCTTGGGTTTTTGAACCATCATATAAAATGTGGGAATTCTCTTGTGGGCTTAACTGACCTTGCTGTTTTAAAAAAAGGAATCCCCGATGCGGCCTACAAGGCTCTTTCTGGTGATGATAAAAAACATTCTGGACATTTAAGAAAGAGAAACCAAGAAGAATTAAACCAATCCAAAGAGCTAGGCCTTTTCGACAACTTAACTGAAAATGTGCAGCTTACCAATTTATATATTGAGTTAGAAAAAATGGAGGATACGAGTCTTTTAGATATTCAAAAAAAGGAGTTGGCGTATAAAAACTTTATGCAGAATGAGGATTTTTTACGTCTTAAAACTGCCTGCGATCTATGGATGGCTGCTTTTTTTATGGAGAAAGAAAAGAAGGCTATTGTCCCGACGAGTGAAGATCTAAAGCTCATACTAGAAGGTTTGCCGGAATCTGCCTTTCAGGTGGGGGTTAGAGAAAAATCCCAAGTTATTGCGAAAGAAGTACTGTTCTTCCATTGGCCAATTGAATTCCCCGATGTTTTTTTAAAAGGCGGTGGCTTTGACTGCGTGCTTGCAAACCCTCCTTGGGAACGGCTTAAACTTCAGGAAGAAGAATTTTTTGCCTCTCGCTCTCCAGAAATAGCCAATGCAAAAAACAAGGCAGAACGGGGCAAAAAGATTGCAGATTTAGTCAAAAGTAAAAATCAAAATGAAAAAGACCTCCATGCTGCCTTTGAAAAGGCAAAACGGCATTCAGAAGCAACAAGTAATTTTGCCCACCTCTATGAAAATGAAAATGGTCGCTACCCCTTAACTGGCATTGGGGATGTCAATAGTTATGCCCTCTTTGCAGAACTAATACTCTATCTAAAAAGCATAAAGGGCCGAGCAGGCTTTATAACACCGAGCGGCATTGCAACAGATGATTCCACAAAAACTTATTTTAGCCATATAGCAACAAAGGGAATGCTGCATTCATTTTACGATTTTGAAAACAGTGAAGCACTTTTTCCTGGAGTTCACCGTAGCTTTAAATTTGCCCTTCAAACACTGGGACCTGCGCCCTATACTGACTTTGCTTTTTTTCTAAGCAATGTGTCGCAGCTTGCCGATGAAAGACGGCATTTTACTTTGAGCCCCGAAGACTTTGCGCTTATAAATCCAAACACAAAAACTTGCCCAGTATTTAGAAGCCAAAGGGATGCAGATCTTACCAAAAGAATATACACAAAAGTGCCGGTTTTAATTCACGATTCTTCTTTAAAAGAAGCGCAGGAAGAAAACCCTTGGGGCATACGTTTTATAAGATTATTTGATATGTCAAATGATTCCCATCTCTTCCAGAGCGAAGATGGATCCGATCGGCTTCCCCTTTATGAGGCAAAAATGATGCATCAATTTGACCATCGCTGGACAAGCTACGAAGAAGAACCCCAAACCAATAGGAAAATTCCGGATTCAAATGCCGAACCGAATACAAAGGTGCGCGATGCCCAAGAGAGCGAAAAGGCAGACCCCCACTGGAAGCCCAAGCCCCGTTACTGGGTGGACAAAAAAGAAGTACTTGCGCGCATTACAAGTCTTCCATCGGATATTGCCAAGGCCTGGCTTTTGGGCAATGCAAATAATCTAAGGCAGGCAATGGGAAATTACCGCGATGCCAAAGAATGGACCTTCCTTTCCGATCTTTTTTCTATTAAAGATGATGCTAAATTATTACACGAATGTGAAAAACGCATAGAAGAAAACAGCCCGCGCTGGCTTATGGGGTGGAGAAATATTACAAATACAACCAACGAAAGAACGGTGATTGCAAGTATTATTCCAAGGTCGGCAGTGGGAAACAATATGCCGTTATTTATTTTTGATAACTACAAAAGCAGCGATAACATTCTGTGTTTAACAGGAAATATAAATAGTTTAGTTTTTGATTTTATAGCAAGGCATAAACTGGGTGGAACTAATTTAAACTTTTTTTATATTAAACAATTTCCCGTCCTTCCTCCATCAGTCTATTCAAAGGAGGACTTGCTTTTTATTGTTCCTCGGGTGCTGGAACTCTGTTATTCTGCCTATGACATAGCAGCCCTTGCAGAAGATGTGTGGAACTCATCGGACAAAGACCTGAAAGAAGCCATCCTTATGCAAAGGAAAAGAGCAGGCGGAGAAGGGCAACTCGCTTTTGATGCTAAAATTTCTGCAGTAGACAAGTTAAATGCCGAAGAATTCCCGCCCTTCCCCTGGAACCCAGAACGGCGTGCACTCATCCGAGCCCAACTCGACGCCCACTACGCCCGCCTTTACGGCCTTTCACGCGAAGAACTATGCTACATACTCGACCCCAAAAGCGTTATGGGCGAAGACTACCCCAGCGAAAGCTTTCGGGTCCTTAAAGACAAAGAACTAAAAGCGTTCGGCGAATACCGCACAATGCGCCTGGTACTTGAAGCTTGGGACGAAGAAGAGATTACAACGAGTGAAAACGAAATCTAAATAAAGGTAGATATGAACAGTTTAGAACAAGGCCTTTTGGCAAAGGCAGGCCACGATAACGGATGGGAAGTAGTTGGAAGCAGCGATGAGATAAAAGTTATCCTTGCTTCCTCCGTACATCCCGGACAGGCAATAATTACAATGAACTCTGGTTTAAGCGAAAAATATCAATTAGAACTGACAGAGAATATAGAAAAATCCGAACTTAGACGTGACTTGCCACCCGAAATTTTCAAAGCTGACGGAAGTATTCGTGTCTGGGACGAAAGTGTTCTAGGTCTTGTTTTAAGACGAGCTGCAGAATTGCTTATATCGCTCCCTGAACAACCCCTTGCTGATTTTCAAAATGAATTGGAAAACGCCCTATCCAATAATCCAGAAATAAAAGGAACCGAAAAAGAGCGCCTTGTAAAACAACGCATAGGACAAGATGTTTTTAGGCGTGCGCTTTTAAGATATTGGAAGGGCTGCTGTGCGGTTAGCACTATCAGCCTTCCTGAACTATTGCGTGCCAGCCACATAAAACCCTGGGCAGAATGCGCAAACGATAGCGAACGCTTAAATGTGTATAATGGCTTTTTACTCTCTGCCAACCTAGACGCCCTGTTCGACACAGGCCTCATCAGCTTTGACAATACCGGAAAAATCATAATAAGTAAAACAATTCCAGAATCAGAATATAAAATAATCGGTATAAACAAAGACACAAGATTAAGATGGATTGATGAAAAACATTTATCGTTTTTAGATTGGCATAGAGAAAAGGTATTTGGAGGGAAGGAATGAAATGGTTAGAACAATTTGAACGTCTTTTACTAAAAGACTATCTTAATGAAACCGTCGCTTTTCAAATAGCAGTTGATCTGAAAAATGAAAATATTCCTAAAAGGCTATTTAAATATAGAATGGCACCAACTGATGGTAATACCCATACGTTAGAAATGTTACAAAATCAAACTGGGTGGTTTTGCCCTTGCAGTGAATTTAACGATGTTTTTGATAGTAATTTCAAGTTTAATATTTCAGATATAAAAGTAGACAAAAATTCACAGTTTATAAAGGAGAATATACCAGTCTTTGGAGAAACATTTAAAAATGTTGTATTTAGTGATCCAGAGCTTCAGAAATTATATCAAATAAGTAAACTAGACAATCCTGCTATTGTGACTCCAAAAAAGAAACAAGAAAAAACAGATCCCATAATTGAAAAGAATATGGAGTTACTAAAAAAATATATATATGAAAAAAGTGAAAATGAATCTCTTTATTCAGTTAGCAAGATTCGTCAAAGAATGAAAGTATTTTCATTAAGTACTGATCACCTTAATGAAATAATGTGGGCACATTATGCTTCAGAAGGAAAGGGAATATGTATAGAATATGATTTTTCAAATTTAGGTGGCAGTGATTTTTTAACAAACAATCTTTTTCCTGTTTTATATTCGGATACGCAAGTTGATTTAACAAATTATATTAAAAGAGCAACTCATAATAGTGAATATTTGAATAATCCTTTATTTTATATTTTACCTGTGATTATCAAAAAACCGCAATGGAGTCCTGAAAAGGAATGGCGCATAATTAGCCCTAATAATAAAACAATTGGAGGATACAATGAAATCCTCCCTAAGCCAAAAACTGTTTTTTTAGGCTATAATATAGAAAATGAATATCGCGAAAAAATTATTAAAATATGTTCTGAAAAAAGCATAGATGTAAAGACAATATTTATAAATAATTTTAAGAGAGAATTGGAAGAAGCAGACCTCTAGTATTTTGTTTGCTAATAAATTGAGGAAAATTCAATCTGTTGAATTATTTTCCTTTTTAACCATTCTTCAAAACTCCAAGTAACAGACCTATTTTCTCCTTTCGCTATAAGGTCTTTTTCAAGTCGCCAAGGGTTTTCAAAAGCAAAGAATATCTCAAATCCCTTTTCTATACAGCAAGATAAAGAGAGTGGTACTTTTTTTTTCGACGAGTCTGTAATTCATTGCATTATATGGAATTAAGTGAAGAGAAAGTGGTATTTTGACCACTCTGGTATATACCACTTTACGACCACTATTTTACCTAAAAATACCACTTTACTACCACTTTTTTTAGCTTATTTTGCCCATAAAGCC
>JAAYNI010000053.1 GCA_012520995.1 Candidatus Rifleibacteriota bacterium | reverse complement strand
TTTACGCAGATGACACAGATGAAGAACCCAAATTTTTAAACCACGGAACACACAGAATACACAGACAGGCAAAAAAACTTGCAAAAGCATCACTGTTCTTAAGCTGAGACTTGCCGTAAATGAATTTTCTTTGAAGAATTCATTTACTTGCCGATTTTTGCCTTTTAAAAAAATATATAACCGCTCTAAGTAGTTGATAAACAGCTTAAGCTCTGCTAAAAAACAAATTTTGATAATGCTTATATGCTATATATAAAGAGAAAATATTGCAAATTTATGATTCAAATAAAAATCTGGCCATCGATTTGCGGATAAATTACCTAAAACAACTACCCACCACCCACTAACCACTATCCGCTCTAGTGCGGCTGCTGCATCAATTAAGCATGAATAGATTGCTGACTGGCTTTGCGTTGAATAGATGACTTTTAGTAAAAAAAGCAGCGCTAGTGCTATTTATTTTTTACTTGGCTTCTGGTACATTGTCTCAAACGTTCGAGATTTTTTGGGAGGCTTTTAAAAAAAATGAACTTTAAAATGAGACATGCACTGCTTTTTGTCCTGTTGGCTGCGGCTATGACATTGGCCGGATGTTTCGGCGGCGGAGGAGGCAGCAGTTCAAGCGATGGAAGCGGTCCTACTCTGCAACTTTCGGGTACCATAACTCCTTCGGCTAAAATAAGCAAAAATCTCTTTTTAAATATTGTGCCCACTTATGACAGTTCTGACTCTGATGTCAGGACGGCTTTTTCATCAGCAATTGTTATTGTTAATGGCAGAAAGATTTCTCCTGATAAAATTGTTATAACTAATCTGAATGGTGGAGTTTACCAGTTTGTTTTTAAAGATGTGCTTGAGGCGCCAGAATATAGTATTGAGGTTTTGGTGAAAAATTTGCCTCTAGCTGCTAAAACATCTGAAACAGATACTGTGAAAATAGATGCTCGAAGTACAGCTGTATGGCTTTTGAGCCAAAAGACAAAAATATCCTTGGCAGAACTGGAGACTAAGTATCCGGCTATGATCAGCCAAGTGCAAGCTGATTATGAAAATCTTGTTAAAACTTCTGCCCCTCCTCAAGAGGGAGTTGCTTTTGACTTTTATGGAAACGAAGCTCTCAAGTCGGCTGTCGAAAGAGCGGCTGCCAGCATAAATCTTGCTTCTAAAATAGAGGGAGTCGAAGAAGGAAAACAAGCCATGGTGATTAAACTAACTATGGAGGCGGGGAACTCTCAATTGCTTGCTGGTTTTTATGATTTGGACGGAGACGGTAAAAATGACTTTGCGTTTCAACCTCTAGGGCAAGACAAGGTATATTTTATGAAGCCAGACCAATCTTCTCAATTGTCTCTTTATTATCAGAACTATGCGAAAGAAGAATGGTCGTCTGTTCATCAGGACGAGATGCTCGAATGCTATAGAAAAAAAACTGGGCTTACCACTGAAAGCCTTGAAGTGGGGAAACAAGGTTTTTGGGTTATCAAGCTAGCCAGTCTCGTTAAGGACAAATATGCCGTAATTTTTGTGCATGAAGTAAAAGTAGAACAAGCTTTGGTAGAAACGCCAGAAGGATCGAAGTCAAAGAATGTTGCAAGTATATCTTTAGAATATGAAGTTATAGAAGTCGAAGTTCCTTCTGTAACTGGCGATCAGTTTATTCAGAAAACGGTTGATGGAGATCTTGATGCAACAGTTAGTCGCTTTGGTATAGACTTGCCTAGAAGAGATGCAATTGCTTTTAATGGCGGAAATTTATCCAGCAGTGATAACACGACCCGCTTCTTTTTTATGCAAGGAGCCACAGATATAGATAGTATTACAACAGCATTGACAACCAAAAACGTGCTTATTCATTCTGATGCTTTTTCTGCTTTGGAAGCCATGGGAAAAGAAAAAACGCTTAATGTTGGACAAGTTTTCCTTGCTGCTCAAAAAGTTTCGGACGCTGATGGCGATGAAGCCTATTGCTTTGCTGTATTTAAAATAGCTTCAAAATCTTTAAACGAAATTAAGCTGCAATATAAAGCCAATACACGTGCCGGTGTTCTGAAATTCACCTTGCCGTAAGTTGGCTGCTTTAAAAACTTAAAATATGAACTCAGATAACAGAAGTTTTGACTGGGGGCCTCCGGAAAGTGCTGGAAGCGGACTGAAAAATAAGCTTTTTGCTGTAGCTTTTGCGGTGATCTTTGCCCTGCTTCTTTTCCTGTCGTTTTTTA
>JAAYNI010000052.1 GCA_012520995.1 Candidatus Rifleibacteriota bacterium | reverse complement strand
CGCACTGTGCTATCCACCATTTTATATGTAAATAAAATCAAATAAATGCCGATCATCTTTATGTGAAAACCAGAAAAAAACATAGAAATTTTTTCTCCAAGCATAGAGCGGCATCATTTTTTTATTCTGCCGTTCTTTTGTTCATGCTTATTTTTTTAAACGGCTGTATGGCAAAAGGCAATATGGCTTTTAATCCTCCTGTTGATTCTGAGAGCTTTATCATATCAGGCAATTTGTCTGTAAAAGAAATTGTAAACACAGACCTGCTCAAACCGTCAATAAAAGAAGGGCTTGCTAAAATTAAAGATTTTTCAGTATTCAAAGTATATGCAGGCGAGCTTTCTGCGCCTGTGTCGAAAACAGGCAGCTTTAAACTTGCTGGCGTGCCTTTTTCAGACGACCTTGTATTAAGAGCAAAAGCCGAAAAGCTGGAATTTCTTCTGAGGATTTCTCCTCACCAACTGCTTTATACAAATCTCGGAGCGGTTGAAATCAATATACAAAGCACAGCAGAAGCTATGATCTACTTGGAAGGCAAAAGAGACAAAAAGAATCTGACGCCTGCCGATATTAAAGCCCGAGAATATGAGGCAGATGTATACGCTTTACGCGAAAATATACGTAAATCTTTAATGCTTGCTGATGAAGCTGTCAAAGACAATGTCCTTGAAGTTCCGGTTGTCAAAGAAACAGCTTACCAAGTGTCTGCCAAAATACTGGAAAGAGAAGCAAAACTTAGAGATGCAAACAGCGCGCTTTTTAATTCATTCAGAAGAAAAGATGTTGAACTGCTCAAAAAAATAGTCTCTCCGTCCTTTTCAAATGACTGGGATCCCGCGTCAAGCTGGACCGATCTTTTAATTTCCCTGCAAGAAGTCTTCAAAAACTCTGAATTCGCTACTTTGAACAACAATATTCTCGATCTGGAACTTCTTCCAAACAATAGAGCCAGAATAAGAACCAAAACTGAAGCTCTCCTCAAAAGTGAAATAACCGATCACACAATAGCCGCAGGAACTTGGATTAGCGACACGGAGTGGAGTCTGGAAGGTACAGCTTGGAAAGTTCTGAAAAATCTGCCATACAAGAAAGGACACCCCTTGCAACCTGATGCTGACGGCAGATGGGGAGAAGTGGCTCAAGCTCATAGAGATTTTTTGGCGGCAGGAGTCGCAGAAGAAATAGACAAAATTAAGAATGCTGTTTCACTCAATTTCACAAATGATTTTGATATGACATCAACCTACAATGACTTTATAGTTACAACTCAAAGACGGTTCAACTTTTTCGATGTCAAAGATGCCGATTACAAGATCGAAAAAATAACTTTCACAGCTGACAATGAAGCTGAAGTCAAATGCTCAGGATTTGTGACTGCCTACTCTTATCTGATGGGAACCGATGTTAAATCCGGAAATGTCACGGCAGTAATAACTTGGCGAAAAGAAGATGGAAGTTGGAAAATCTACAGAAATCTTCCCTATAAGTTCACTCATCCGTTGAACCGCTGAGAGCCCATTCAGCCAAAATTCTTGAAGAAACATTCTCAATAGGACTATCCGCCAAAGAAAAAGAAGCATCAAGCAATATGGGGGTTTCAGAGGTATGAGTTTGAAGTTTCAAGGCGGTTTCCAAAACTGGAGAATAATGATAGGGTTCCTCATCCGTATAAAGCTCTGCAGTTAAAATAGCCATTCCGGCGGTGTTTATTAAAGCTTCATGCTCAGTGCTCTGAACAGTCAATGAAAGACTGGTCTGCTTAAATTCTCTGCTAGAATATGAAAGCGGCGGCGTAATCCTGACATCGGAAAACTTAGTCATCTCAGGAAATCCCGCAGTTCTGAAAGCAACTTCGCACTTGTGGAAAGGTATCACCAAAACATCTTGCGAGTAGTTCATAAAATAGAGCTGAACTGACAAGGTCCATTGATATTTCCCGCTTCTTGAACCAAGTATGGCCTTTTGAAGCTCAATTTTGCCGTCTATTATTTCAACTTCAGGCAACTTTTGAGCCGGATGAAGCAGCTTGATAAGATCGCCTCTGCGAGCTGATCTGGTAGAATTAGCTTCACGCCATGGCACCTCGCAGGTCGCAGGGCCCATAGAAGCCGGCAGTTTTATAACAAAAGGCGATCTGTCTGTTTCAAAAAGCAGAGCTACAACAGTTTTCCCGTCATAAGGTATAGCAAGGCTTATCAAATTCGGAGCCATGAGCTGGTCAAAGCAAGATTTAATCTTGGCATACCAAATTGAAAGCTCCTCAAAATCAGCTCCCACAACGCCGTTTTTTTCATCTATGCCAATAATCCAGAGTATTTGCTCGCCTCGAGCGGAATTAGCATGAGCGGCAATTCTTCTTGCCGCTCTGAAATGGTCTTTCGGCCATTCCGCCTTTAGTTCTATGGTATCATCTTCAATTGGCTGGCTTTTCTCAACCCTTTCGATTATATCCAGAACTTTAAACTCTATTTCTTGCTTTTTCATTGCCCTCTGGCCGCTAAAACTTCTTTCAACTTATTTTCCAGATTTCCTGGATGTCCGTGCCAGACTGAAGAGCCCTTGACTATTATATGAGCGTGAGGGATACCTGTGACACCGTAATCTTTTCCAGTAGGCGATTCAGCTGCAACAGGCCAATCCATGCTGAATCTTTCTACGAATGGGGTTATAAGCTCAGCATCTTCATCAGAAATAGAAACTATAAGAACGCCTTTGTCTTTATATTTTGCGTTAATCTCTTTAAGATGAGGCATTATGGCTCTGCAAGGAGGGCACCAAGTTGCAAAAAATTCAACCACTACAATTTTGTCTGTATTTTCAGCAATTTTAATAGGGTCAGAGGTATTATACCATTTGCCTGCTTTTATTTCGGGAACAGAAATAGCAACGGAATCAGCTTTTGGTGCAGAAGATGCTGCTTTTACTTGTTCCAGAGCTCTGGCTGTTTTATGCAAAGAGGAGAGAGTTGCTTCATCTTGAGCAGCAGGTTTCTTAGCCGCAAAGTCTGTGGCAAAAAGCAAACCGCCGACAGCTAATAGTATGAGAATTATTATGACTTCTTTTTTCATGTTTTTTTCCTATTTAGCGAATTCTCCAACGAATAAACCAATATTGGAGTATCTAATTATAGCATAAGTTAGATTAATAAAAAAATCCCTATGATGATAATCTAACAGAAGAGATTGTTGGCTTGCTTGAGATCAAATAGACAACTCTTAGAGAAAAACAGCACTAAAGTATCAGCGTCTTTTCTTCATTATTTTTTTCAAATTTTCTTCAAGATTCATGGGATCTCCTCTCCAGAGTGAAACCCCGTTAACTATAATGTGAACATAATAGCGATCAGAGACCCCATAATCTTCAAATGTTGATGATTCAGCACCAACAGGCCAATTTACGTTCAATTTTTCAAGAGAAGTTCCAAAATGGCTTTCCAAGCGTTCGCTCCTCTCCCTGGAAAGCAAAGTTACAACAAGTCCTTTGGAAGCATATTTTAGCTCCGCTTTTTTTAAAAAGGCAATTAAACTCTCATGTACAGAATAGGTATATTCAAAAAAGCCCAGCAACACAACCTTTTCTTGGTTGTCAGCAAGGGTTACAGGGGTATCTGTGTTATACCACTTAGCTGCGTTTATCTCTTGAACAGGCATAGGCGTTGAATCAGCAATAGCTTTTTCCTTCTCGGCTTTTTTTCTGGCTTTTCTCATCTCTTTAAGTTCAGGATCAGAGAATATGAGCAGGCTCCAAAAAGACGGTATTTTTTCATCCGGAGGACGTCTTGAATCTATATTGATCATTTTCATGCCTATGCTTCCAACCCAGTAAGAACTTATGGCGTTAATAACAGAAATTCCAATCAATCTTCTTGATTCGCATTGTTCGTAAGTTTGAGAAACAGAGCCATTATCGCATAGCATACGAGACTCACAATGATCATTTCTATTGCTAGAAGTGCCATATTCTAACTCTCTTCCAATTTAAAAATATCAAGTTCTAAAATTATACTATAACCAAAACTATTAAAAGTCTTAATTTATCAAAGATTCCCTATTTAAGATTATCAAAAACACTTCTTTTGCCGATCAGAAGTAGAGGAAATATGAAAACAAAAAATCTTTTTTACATAATTTTGCTTGTACCGCTTATTTTTTTCAGCCAAGGATGCAATTTTTTCGAAGCCTTCGAAGACACCATGAATGAAAAAACTGCCGGAGACCTTATTTCTGAAGGCAATCATAAACTTGGAGAAGGTAAATTTGCAGAAGCCTTGGAACGATTTGAGAGAGCTGCAGAAAAAGAAAGCTCTGATGAAGCGAATAGAGGGAAAGCTTCTGCTCAAGCCGCTCTGGCAGGATTTACTCTGCTTGAAGCTATGGATCTTCTTCAGCACGGACATACACCCTCAAACAGCGCTCAAGGCTTTTTTGAAACTGCCAAACAGCTTAAAAGCCGTGAAACTCTTGAACAAGCTTTGATGACTATGGATATTATAAAAAATAAAAACCAAGGCGACTTTGCTTTCTTGGGAATTGCAAGAACAGTGATAATAACCAAGCTCATATTGGATAAATACGACACTAATAAAAACGGCAAGCTCGACTACCCTGATCAGATCAGATTTGATATGCCCGACAAAAGTTTTCCTGAGTGGACAATTCTCTACAGTGCTTTCTCAAGCAGCAGCGGTCAGCTGTCAATAGATCGCGCCTATTCTGAAATAGCCATAGGTTTCAAAGGTCCAGGCTTGCCATACACCGCAATGGCTCCCTTTTCCGGAACAACAGCCCAAGGCTCTTATGCCGAGCTCAACCAGCGATTGCTGAAAGCTTGTTCTGACTTGGCTGACAAAATCAAGTTTGCTGAAAGTCAAGCTGCATTGAGCGAAGAAGCCTTTATTGATGCAATCATAGTTATGGACGGGAATTCCTGACATGAACAGCAAACTTCTGAAAATATCTGCTTTCTTTTTTATCTTGTCATTGGCTTTACCAATTCCTGTAAAAGCCCTAGATTCATCTGTGTTTTACGAACCTCCTGAAACATTTGGAATGGGAGGAATTTCTCTCGGAGTCACACAAAGTCCGAGAGCTGTCTTCGCCAATCCGGCTGACATAGATATAGACTCAGCTCCCGTATCTTCTCTCTTGAATCCTTCATATACAGTAAACAAAGACTTTTACAAGATGAAAAGCGCTATTAACAAGCTGTCTAACGAGAATACGGCCGCATCCGCAAAACGCAATATGGATGAAATCAAGAGCATTATGGGCAAAAAGGGATACCAAAATATCTCTGCTAACGCTTACGCTGTAACTTCCGAAGGCTTCGGAGTCACAGCCAACTATTCCGAAACAGAATTTTATACTGTTGAAAACCCTGTAAACCCTTCTGTTTCCTCAGAAGTTTTTAAAGACTTGACCATCGGATTTTCTGCTTCAGGTAAATATGAAAAAGAAGAAAAAATATTCAATGACAGGGCTATAGTGTCTTGGGGTGCCCGCGGCAAAGTCACTACAAGAAAGATGACCAAAACCAAAACTTATGCGCCTCAATTTGCTCTCTTGACTGCCGACTATCTCAAAGATACAAACAAACATGGCGTGGCTTTTGATTTAGACTTGGGTGCGACACTTCATCTTTTCAATGAGTTGGGAACAAACCTCTCGTTCTTTGCAGGCAACATCTTAGGCTCTAAATTTTCCGATGATATCGGCTCTTTAAAAAGAGAAATAGGCACAGGCATAACTTTCAGACCCTTATCCGGAGATATCAACCGAAAAGAAAAACTGTTGTTGGGTGCAGAATATTGGGACAACGGCTCATCGCAGACACTTTTTAATAAACTCAGGCT
>JAAYNI010000051.1 GCA_012520995.1 Candidatus Rifleibacteriota bacterium | reverse complement strand
TTTACAAGAAGAAATTCGTAAATTTCATCCCTTGTCATAGTGCAAAGCATGCCTTCTTCAGGTTTGGCTGCTGCTTCAGTATAACTGCCGCCTACGCATTCTATTGAGAAAATACGTTTGACTTCGCCGGCAAGAGCCTCGTAGTCATTTTCTTCAGGAGGAAGTTCTGGATTAATCATGCTTGAAATGGTGTGTTCCAAGACCTCTTCAGCCATAGTTTGCACTTCTTCGTCTATCTCGGCTTTTTCGAGAGCTTTGCGGCGTTCTGCATATATAACGGTTCTTTGCTTGTTCAAAACGTCGTCATATTTCAAAACTTGTTTTCTTATACTGAAAAAGTGAGCTTCCGCACTTTTTTGCGCTCTTGCTATGGCGCCTGTCAGCATTGAAGATTCCAAAGCGCCTTCTGTCCAACCCATTGCGCCTGTGATATTGCTCATAGCCTCAACAGGGAACATTCTCATCAGGTCGTCTTCCAGAGACAAGTAAAAGCAGCTTTTCCCCGGGTCGCCTTGTCGTCCGGCTCTTCCTCGCAGCTGATTGTCAATTCGTCTGGCTTCGTGCCTTTCTGTGCCAAGTATATACAGACCTCCAGCCTTTATGACTTCCTGCTTCTCGGCTGCGCATATCTCTACATATTTATTGTAGATCTCTTCATAACCTGGCTCATCTTTTCCGCCGGCTTCTTTGATTGCAAGCATTTCGGGGTTTCCGCCCAACAGTATGTCGGTTCCTCTTCCAGCCATGTTCGTAGCGACGGTTATGGCTCCTTTTCGGCCTGCTTGAGCTACTATTTCAGCTTCCATTGCGTGGTATTTGGCATTCAGAACTTGACAGTTATACCCTCTTTTGCGAAGCATGGAAGCAATAGTTTCGCTCTTGTCTATAGCTACTGTTCCTACGAGAATGGGCTGTCCTGTCTGGTGGATTTCGATAATTTGGTCTATGATTGCTCCGAACTTCTCTTTAACCGTGCGGTAGATTACGTCAGGCATGTCTTTTCTTATACATGGTTTGTTCGGAGGTATTACAAGGACATTGCACTTGTAGATTTCTTTGAACTCGGCAGCTTCTGTTTCAGCTGTTCCTGTCATGCCGGCAAGTTTTCTGTAGAGTCTGAAATAGTTCTGGAAAGTAATGGAGGCGAGGGTCTGGTTTTCTCTTTGTATCTCGACCCCTTCTTTAGCTTCAATTGCCTGATGGAGACCGTCTGAATAACGTCTTCCAGGCATGAGACGGCCTGTGAAGCTGTCTACTATAACGACTTCGTTGCCTCTGCCGCCTTCACGTTTCACAAGAGTATACTCTTGGTCGCGTCTGAAAAAGTGCTTGGCCTTCAAGCAGTTTTGAAGGTAATAGACATAGTCCATGTTGGTGTTGTCGTAGAGGTTTTCTACTCCCAAAGCATTTTCTACTTTTTGTATGCCTGATTCGTTTACTGAAACAGCATTGGTCTTTTCATCTATTGTGTAGTCTTGATCCAGAATAAGCGTATCTTTTGCAAGCCTTGCGAAAACATAATAAAGGTCGGTAGCTTTTTCTGCGGGTCCTGAAATGATAAGAGGAGTTCTGGCTTCGTCTATTAGAATAGAGTCTACCTCGTCAACTATAGCATAGTTGAATTCAGGACGCTGAACACAGTCGGCAAGCCTCAGAGCCATGTTGTCTCTCAAATAGTCGAAACCGAATTCGTTATTGGTTCCGTAAGTGATGTCGGCAGCATATGCGGCTCTCTTGCTGTCAGCATCCAAGTCGTGGACGTTCAAGCCGACAGTCATGCCCAAGAACTTGTAGATTTTGCCCATCCATTCAGAGTCACGGGTTGCCAGATAATCGTTTACGGTTACCAGCAAAGCGCCTCTTCCCGGAGGCACTAATACTCCGTCTGTTTCATCAAAAATAGGCTCAAAGTTTTCAATACCGCGTTCGTCAGCAAGTTTTACCCAATCAGGGTTAAGCTCCAAAGCGTTAAGATAGAGAGGCAAGGTTGCAACGAGAGTCTTTCCTTCGCCTGTTTTCATTTCGACTATATCGCCTTTGTGAAGTGAGAGTCCGCCGAGTATTTGCACGTCATAGTGACGCATGTTGAGAGTGCGTTTGCCAGCTTCTCGAACTGCTGCGAAAGCTTCGTTTTGAATGTCTTGAAGACTTTCGCCGTTTCTAAGTCTTTGCCGGAAGGCGACAGTCAAACCGCCCATTTCCTCGTCGCTCATAGCCGCGAATTTTTCTTCAAGGCTGTTGATTTCGTCAAGGTCAGGCTGCATCTTGCGTATTGTTCGTGTATTGTAATCGGGGAAGACGAATCTTATCGCTTTGATAAGCCAGTCGAACATAAAATGAAACTCCTTAAAAAGTGTACAAACCAAAATAAAAATGCGAACCTGCGAGGCTCGCATTAGGTGGTTAGATCTGCGTCATAATAAAGGGATCCGCGGAAGAATCATTCCGAGGAAATAACATCAAGAATTCCTTGGACATCTTTCGCTTCCATCAGTTTCTTCCTAAATTCTTGGTATCTCAGAAGCCTTGAAAGGCGAGCGAGAGCTTTGAGGTAAAGACCTCCGGATTCAGCGGGAGCGGCTATAAGGAAAACCAAATGAACCGGTTTGCCGTCAAGAGCTTCAAATTCAATGCCCGCTGTAGAACGCCCTACGGCTATTACAACTTCACGCACCGCGGCTGTTCTCGAGTGAGGAATGGCAATGCCTTTGCCTATGCCGGTCGAGCCTGCTTTTTCTCTTTCAAGCACGGCTTTAAGAAAGGCATCGGCATCAGTTAGATAGCCTTCCTTGTCCAACAACTCTACAAGCTCTTTTATTACATCTAGCTTCTGTGTAGAGGAAAGTTCAGCTTTAGTCAGTTGTGGAGATACAAATTCGCTTAGTTCCAAAGAGATCCTCCTGACAAGGGTCAGTATTCCGGCTCTATAAGGCCGAAGTTTCCGTCGCCTCTTTTGTAGATAACGTTTATTTTGTTGGTCTCTGCGTTGGAGAAAACAAAGAATTCCTGGTTGAAGAGTTCAAGCTGTTCAGCTGCTTCGTCAGAAAACATAGGTCTCATAGGGAACGTTCCGCTTCTGATGATTTTGGGTTCTGCGGTCGCAGGTTCAGAAGCTTCAGCTTTTTCAGCAAAGTCTTCGCCGAAGGAAAGAACAGTGTGCATTGCCTGCATGGCTTCCTGTTGTCTGGTGCCTCTGCGTCTTGATGTGTTCTTTTCTTTGTGTTTTTTGAGTTGGCGTTCGATTTTTTCCACAACCAAGTCAATGGAAGCATAAAGGTCGTCTGAAGCTGCTTTGCCATGAATCGGGTTGCCTATGGATTTGGCCCATATGGTGACTTCGCAAACTCTGCTCTTGCTGATATCTTTGGAGTCTTTAACCGAAAGAGTTACATCGACTTCAACAACGTTTTCGAAATATCTGTTTACGTTGGCAAGCTTCTTTTCGGCATATTGTTTAAGACTGTCTGTTAACTGAAAATTTCTGCCTTTGACTAAAAATTGCATTAAAAACCTCCGCGTGAGGGAATAGTTGATAGGATTTTTCGAAATACTAGCACAGCGAAAGCAGCCTGTCAAGAACAGACTGCTGGTGTGCCGTTTTCACTAAAACTTTTCTATCCATAGATTTACGCAGATGACACAGATGAAGAACCCAAATTTTTAAACCACGGAACACACAGAATACACAGACAGGCAAAAAATCTTGCAAAAGCATCACTGTTCTTAAGCTGAGACTTGCCGTAAATGAATTTTCTTTGAAGAATTCATTTAGTTGCCGATTTTTGCCTTTTGAAAAATATATAATTGCTCTAAGCACTTGATAAACAGGTTAAGCTCTGCTAAAAACAAATCTTGATAATGTATATGCTATAAATGAAGAGAAAATATTGCAAATTTATGATTCTAATAAAAATCTGTGCCATCGATTTGCGGATAAATTTCCTAAAACAATTCCACTACCCGCTACCGACCAACCAATCACTATCCACTCTAGTGCGACGGCTGCATCAATTAAGCATGAATAGATTGCTGACTGTCTTTGCGTTGAATAGATGACTTTTAGTAAAAAAAACAGCGCTAGTGCTATTTATTTTTTACTTGGCTTCTGGTACATTGTCTCAAACGTTCGAGATTTTTTGGGAGGCTTTTAAAAAAAGTGAACTTTAAAATGAGACATGCACTGCTTTTTGTCCTGTTGTCTGCGGCTATGACATTGGCCGGATGTTTCGGCGGCGGAGGGGGCAGTTCGAGCGGCGATGGCGGCAAGAGAGTTCAACTTTCAGGCAGCATAACTCCTTCAGCTAAAATAAGTCAAAATCTCATCAGGTTTTCAGTTAAGGCATATGAGAATATTTATCCTCATACTGGACTCCTCAAATTCATTACTGAATGACCTGAAAGTGTGAAATAACTAAACATGAACTCAGATAACAGAAGTTTTGACTGGGGGCCTCCGGAAAGTGCTGGAAGCGGACTGAAAAATAAGCTTTTTGCTGTAGCTTTTGCGGTGATCTTTGCCCTGCTTCTTTTCCTGTCGTTTTTTA
>JAAYNI010000050.1 GCA_012520995.1 Candidatus Rifleibacteriota bacterium | reverse complement strand
TGAGAAGAACTGAAAGGAATCCGTTTAGCACGCCAAAGTTTGCAGGACTTCGCAAAACACGCTTCATCGCCCAATCAAATGATATAAGTTCTCTTTCCGCCAATTGGCATCACCTCCAGCAGTCTGCAGCAACTATATTATACCATAAAACCAGTGATGAGTGGCGAATGATGCGTAATGAGCAGGAGTATTCAGCGGCTCAACTTTAGAGTCAACAAATGCTTTGCTAAAGTTCAATGCTAGCCTCTATTCTCCAGGCGCTCAATCCAATCCGCTTCCTTAAACCCTACAAGCACATTGTCGTCCTTAATTGCGAGGGGGCGTTTTACAAGCATACCGTTTGCAGCTAATAGATACAATTGGTCTTCTTCGCTCATATTCGGTAGTTTGTCCTTGAGCTGCTTTTCCCTGTAGAGCATACCACTGGTATTGAAAAATCTCTTGAGAGGCAAGCCGCTTTTCTTATGCCATTTTTTAAGTTCTTCATAGGAAGGATTCTGTTCAGCTATATCACGTTCTGTATATTTAATTTTATGGTCATCCAGCCATTTTTTGGCTTTCTTGCAAGTAGAACATTTGGGGTAACATATAAATAACATTGCTTTATCTCCTATTTTTTCAACTGCAAACACATCTTAAAAACAGTAAGCAAGAATTAGTGGAGAGCGGATGGTTCTAGAGAATTAAAAAGCGAACAGCAAAACTTTAGAATCTTTTTTTTATAAGCAATTTTTATTTCTCTTAAAGCTTTAAGATACAAATATTTTGGAAAACCCAATCGCTTATAACCTCGCAAACGGACTTTAGCCAAAGCCAAGTGATTGTGAAAAGTATATCTTGAGTAATAATCTTCTTCAGCTTGAAAATATTTAAGTAAAGGTTCTTGAATATTATAAATTTTAAAACCCTTCTCAGCAAATCTTTGCCATAAATCCAAATCTTCGCATCGTCCTTTTGCAACCCAATAATCATTAGCATAGCCATTTAGAGCATCATATGTGCTTTTTCGCATCAAAACTGTCGGGTGCGGAGAAAAAACATTCTTTAAAAGATAGTCTTCACTCGGAAACTCTTTCCATTTTGACAGACGTTCTTTGCCTTTTTTATCAAAAATTATTACTGCACTCCCGCAAGCATGAAACTCTGGATTGTTTTCAAGAAAATCAAGCTGTTTGGCAAACCTCTCCGGCAAAGCAATATCATCTGCATCCATCCTGGCTATATATTCGCCTTTAGTTGTTTTTAAGCATCTGTTAAGAGCTACGGAAAGTCTCCTATTGACCTTATTTTGAATCAGTTTAATACGCTTATCTGCTGTTGCATATTCTTGGAGAATCTCCCAAGTTTTGTCAGTGGAACCATCGTCACATATAACAAATTCCCAGTTTGTAAAAGTCTGGGATCTTATTGATTCTATAGCAGCCTTAACAGTATTCTGATTGTTATAGACTCCCATTATCACAGATATTTTTGGCATTGAGCAAAACTCCTGAACTTAATCTGTTTAATCTTTTCATGAAGTGAGTATAACCTCTTTATGAATAAAAATCTTATCATTTTGTTTTAGATTCTCTTGTAAATCTGCAAATTTTGAACATAACTTTTCTTGAAACACAGCATTAGCCCTATTAACACCTTGACTTATTATAAAGAAAATTGTATTCTCATTTTGTCTTTTAGGTTGTATCTCGGGAGTCTTTTGTGGAAACTATTAATGCCTATTTTCTCATAAGAAACTTCATAACTGGCGGTGTTGAAGCAACAATTGCTTCTTTAGCTCCAGAATTGAAGAAAAGGGGTAAAATAAACCCAATAGTTGTTGTACACCGTGAAATTAGCAACAGCAAGTTTTACAAAACACTTGAAGCTTCTAACGTAAATATCGTAAACAAAAGTCTTTGGACCAAATTCTCTGGAAGACGCCCAAAAAACTTTTTCAAAAGGCGTATTTGGAGATTTCTACAGCAAATAGCATATTTCAGAACTTGGCTTTATTGCTTTCACAATATAAAAAAAACAGATTTATTCATAGAATATAATCCTAGTCCTAAAATGCAGCCACCTCCTTTTATAAAAGGCAAAAAAATTCTATGGGTACACAGCTCATTTAAATCTTTCTCATCCAGACTTACAAAGTTCACAAATTATAACTACACAATTTCTCTGACAAAGGTTTTTAAAGATAAATTATCCAAACTTTATCCAGAGCACAGTGTTCATATTGTTCCAAACGGCCTAAACTTTCACGAACTGAAAACAAAAGCAGCTCAACCGATCCCAGAAAAATTTTTACATATAAAAAAGCAACCTTATTTTATCGCTGTTACAAGGCTTGATACAGACAAAGACAACGAAACACTATTAAAAGCATTCAGACTTTATCTGGAAAAAAGCGAATCTCCTTACAACCTGTACATTGCTGGTGACGGCACAGAGCGTAAGCAAGTCGAAGGTCTTATAAAAAACTTACAGCTTGAGAATAACGTATTTCTTCTTGGAAATGTATCTAACCCAATGCCCCTCATTAAAAATGCACAAGCTCTAATACTTTCTTCCAGAAATGAAGGTTTCGGATTAGTTTTGATAGAAGCAATGGTTCTTGGAACCTTAGCCGTTTCAGCAGATTGTCCTGACGGACCTAGAGAAATCATGATGGACGGCAAATGCGGACTTTTGTTTGAACCTGGTAATCAAGAACAATTAGC
>JAAYNI010000049.1 GCA_012520995.1 Candidatus Rifleibacteriota bacterium | reverse complement strand
GTCTGAGACCCATCCTTGTCGAGCTCGGACGAAATATTCTTACACTTTTCGTCCTTCCGATCTTTTTCACCTATTAAAAGACGGAACTTTCAAAAAGAAGGTTCCGTCTTTTTACTTTTAGGAATTTGAAACCACGAAACACACGAACTGAGAACCAAAAAACGCTTTAACCACAAATATACGATCATTACGCAGATGGCCGCAGATAAAGAAATCAATGTCAAAATTCTATAAGCTAGAATTTTGACATTGATTTCTTTAAACGATGATTTATTAGAAGCTAATAGCAGTTGTAAGTTCTAGCATCGAGTTCTAAGCATTCATTTCTAATTTATACTTTATAATTTTTAATTTATTGAAGCCCGCCACCATAACTTGGTTTTTAGACTGCTCCCTGCACCCTAATCCCTAACCTCTGATTTTAAGCTATGCTTAAAATTTATAACTATTTCTTTATTGAAATATCAAGCGTTTCAATCTGTGCGTAATTCAACTCTTCCAGTTCTTTGATAAACTTGGATTTGTCGCCTATGACTACAATGCGAAGAGCGTCAGGACGCAAATTCTTCAAGGCTGCATTGTGGACATCATCGGCAGTGGTCTTTTCAACAGCTTTGCGGCAGGTTCAGTTTCTACGCTGGCTACAGTACGGTTCTCTCTGGTAAAATACTTGGTTGCCACACGCATTATATCCTCCTGAGTAACGCTTTCAATTCTTGTCTGTTCGTTGAAAAGTTCTCGCCAGTCGCCCCAGATCTGCTGATATTTGGCAAGGGATTGGGCAAAATTAATCATGTCTGTTATAGTTTTCTATATCGGACATGTGACCAATTAGAGGTTCTCCATACGGATGAGCTTTATAAGCAGTGGCTAAAAACTCTTCTTGAAGACGCCCGGAAGGGTTATTATCTGTTCTTGTAAGCCTTTCTTCCGTGACAACAAGTTTTTCTCTAAACATGTCTCTCAGACTAGGTTTATAGAATCTTTCTGATTCCATTGCAATCCAAAGTTCGAGTTTATTTGATGGCATGCTCATTGAATAGACAGTTTTATCTTTATAAGTGTAGGCTTCCGGTTTGCCGCCTTCTCCTTCAAGAATACTTAAAAAACTATTGGGAATCACGTAAGCAAAAGCTTCATCTACGGCTTTTTGAAGTTTTTTCTCAAGTTCTTTGATTATTCTGGGATCAGCTTTTCTGTCCTTTGCCTTTTCTCTTCTGATTGCATCGAAAAGAATATCTTCTTTTTTCATTGCGGCTTTTTCTGCTTCGGGATCAGTTGTTCCTATATCGTTTGTACCCTTGAAGAACATGTGCTCGCCTATATGAGCAAGTCCCGTAGCTCCTTTTGGGTCATTGACTCCGCCAACCCCTACCCAAATAAGCATGGAAACAACGGGAGCGTGATTTCTGGGCAGAATAATAAGTTTTAATCCGTTTTCAAGGGTTGTTTCTACTACAGAGTTCTTCAGTTTTGCCAGACCTGAAAGAGGTTTGGAGGCATATGCGACGGAAAAAGCAAATGTAAAAAATAGGACGATAAATATCCTGTATATAAGCTTTTGTATGAATTTGTTCATAATGTCTCCATTTCCTATGTAGTAATTCAAAGATATTTTACGAGAAATTACGCCACAAAACTATAAAATAAACAAAGAGTGTTGATGATTTTAGAAAATCTTTCAATTTCTTTAAAGATTAATAGCGAAAACAAACGGCTTCGAGAGTTGAATTTTCAACTCGAAGCCTTTTTCTTTCGCATTGTAATAAAATCCTTTAATTTGGCGGTTTGCTGAGTTTTAGGCTATAATTCAATAATGGGAAAGATCCTGAAAACAGATGTTTTGCGAAGTGGTTCGACAGTCTCAAGGATGGAAAAGCAAAAGCTCTTATAGATATGAGAATTGCCAGATTGCAAAAAGGCAATTTGGGAGATTCGAAAAATATCGGTGATGGATTGTTTGAGATGAGACTGCACTATGGACCAGGTTATAGAGTATATTTTTGTTTTTGTGAAGAGGATAATAGTATTTTGCTCTGTGGAGGCACTAACTCTACGCAGCCTTTTGATATAGATAAAGCTAGAAAACTGCGCAAGGAGATTTTTAAATGATGCTTTCAGAATGGGATATGAGCGAGAATATAAAAACATCGGAAGATGCTCTTGTATATCTGCAAACCGCCTTTGAAGAGGGCGAGGCTGAGGATATTTTGGAAGTTCTGGATGCTGTTGCCAGATCAAAAGGCTTGGATGATATTGCTAAGCAAATAGGTGTCTCTCGTGAATGTTTGGGAACTTCTCTTTCTGAAAAAACGAACCCTTCTTTTGCGGATGTTTATAAGCTTCTTGAAAAAATGGGCTTACGCCTTACTGTTAAAAATAAAGCAGCCTAGATTTTTAAGCTTCGCTGAAAAATCAGTGGCTAGTGATGAGTGGCGTGTGGCGACCTTAAATACTGTGGAATCTTAATCAGAGGCTAGGTCAAACATTGTAATTATGCTGTGGAAGAACGCTACCCACTACACACTACCCACTGTTTTTTATGTGGTTTTCTCGCCACTTTTGATTTATCATAGCCAAATAAACTAAAATGGCGTAGAAAGAAAAGGATATGAGAGTTTTTGACTATACAAAACTCCTGAAATTGGATCTTACAGCAGACATTCACAAGCTGATAGCCGGCATTTACGAATATAAAGGCAAGCAAGAACTATATGTGGCAAATAAAGCCGATGTTCTTGAAAAGATGCTTGAAGTAGCTAAAATCCAGAGCACTAAGTCTTCTAACGCTATCGAGGGGATTATAACCACAGATAGCAGGCTTAATGAGCTGATGAATAAAAAAGCGGAACCAAAGAACAGAGACGAAGAAGAAATATATGCCTATAGAGCTGTTTTGGATATAATTCACGAAAGTTATGATTATATTGAATTTAACAAGAATAATATTCTGACATTGCATAACAGGCTTTATTCCTTTTCGAATGTCTCTTATAGGGGGAAATTCAAACAGACTGATAACCGTATTTTAGAGATTGATGCTGACGGAGAAAAGAAAGTCAGATTTCAGCCGGTTTCCAGCTTTGAGACTGAAAGATATATTGAAGCTCTTATTAAGGCTTATAAAGAGGCTCTGATGGCTCAGGTTCCTCCTCTTTTGCTAATTCCGGTTGTTATTCTCGATTTCCTATGTGTACATCCTTTTGCAGATGGGAATGGAAGGATGTCGAGACTGCTAACCTTGCTTTTGCTCTATAAATTTGATTTTTTGATCGGCAGATATATAAGCTTGGAGATGCTTATTGAAGAGAGCAAGGATGCTTATTACACTGCACTTTTTGCATCAAGCGCAAATTGGCATAATGGAACTAATGATGAATTGCCTTTCATAAAATATATGTTGTCTGTTGTTTTTAAGGCTTACAGAGACTGTGATGAAAGATTTTTGTTGATTACGGAAAGAAATCTTTCTTCAGCAGAAAAAGTCATGGAAGTTTTTAAAAATACCTTAGAACCGTTGTCAAAAGCAGATTTGCTTAAACTATGTCCGAATATTTCACAAAGGACTGTTGAAAGGGCGTTGAAAGAACTGCAGGAGAAGGGGCTTATTCAACTGATAGGAAAGGGGAGGGCAAGCCGCTATATAAAAGCGCCAAGGCACTAGATTTTTAAGCTAGCCTTAAAAATCCTATCTGCGTTCATCTGCGTAATCTGCGGATTATAATGTTCTAAGGCTGTTTTCGGCTCTTTTTCAGTGTATTCTTTGTGTTCTGTGGTTTCAAATTCTATTTTTTGGTGGTAGAATTTTCTTGTTTAAGATTCAATGAGATAAAAAGTGAAAGGAAATGTTTATGAAGAAGATTCGTGTAGTCATGTGGGGATTCGGCGCAATGGGCAGCGGAATGGTCAATCTTATGCTTCAAAAGTCAGGTATTGAAGTAGTAGGAGTTATAGACCAGCGTCCCGAGCTTGCAGGCAAAGATATAGGCGATGTGCTGAAATTGGGCAAAAAAGTAGGCATAACAGTTACCGATAAGCCCGAAACAGTATTGCAAAAAGGCAAAGTTGATGTTTGTTTGCAAGCTATTCACTCTTTTACAAAGATAGTTTTCCCTTATCTGAAACAAGCTTTGGAAGCTGGAATCAACGTTATTTCCATCGCAGAAGAAATGTCATGCCCCGCAGCTCAAGAACCTGAACTTGCAAAGCAGTTAGACGAAATAGCCAGGAAAAACAATGTTACGCTTCTTGGAACAGGCATCAACCCTGGATTTATTCTAGACCAAATGGTAGTAAACCTCACAGGTGTATGTCTGAATGTTGAACATATAGAAGCTTCCAGAATCAACGACTTGTCGCCTTTCGGCAAAACTGTCATGGAAACCCAAGGTGTAGGCACAACTCCTGAAGAGTTTAAAAAAGGCATCGAAGACGCCTCTATAGTTGGCCATATAGGCTTCCCTGAATCTGTAATGATGATTTCAGATGCTCTTGGATTAGGCGTTGACAGAATCGAGCAAACAAGAGAACCTATAATTTCAAAAACTCACAGAGAAACCCCGGTTGTTAAAGTAGAACCTGGCATGGTTGCCGGTTGCAGACATATAGCCACCGCATATCGCGGCGATAAAGAAGTTATAAAACTGATTCACCCGCAGCAGATTCACCCTGAAGCTGAAAAGGTAGATACAGGCGACTACATAAAAATTAAAGGCGATCCTGATATAAGTCTCGCTATCAAACCAGAGGTTCCAGGCGGAAAAGGCACAATGGCAATGGCCGTGAATATGATTCCATTAGTAGTTAAAGCAGGTCCCGGTCTGAAACGCATGACTGATATGCCCATTCCTGCTTGCTTGATGGGCGATAAGGCCTATGAAAGGGGTGCCTGATAAATGAATAAAGTTCCGGCAGGCAGATGGGTGGAAATCGAAAAAACTATTCTCACCCCTGAACAAAGAGCTCCTCAGGTCCCCGAGGATACCGCAAAAACTCCTTATATTATGAAAGTTTCAGGCTTTCTCGAAAAAGAAGCTGCTATAGGCGATGAAGCCGTGGTCAAAACCATGAGCGGCCGCAAGGTTTCAGGCAAGCTTTCTTTGATTGCTCCGCATTACGAGCACAGCTTCGGCGATACTGTCGAAGAAATACTCAAGATAGGACGTGATGATCTATGACTAGAGATACTTCCTATGCAGCCGTAATGGCGAGAAAAAATGAAATAATGAAAAACTCCATGGGTCTGGACTATGAAGTCTACAAACAGGGAGCTTTGGCCTTTGACTATGAAGGCATGATGAATGACTGCGGCTTTACGCTTGAGGATGTCATCAAGATACAGTCTCAGACCAAAGTCGGTAATACGCCGATGTTTGAGCTGAAAAATATCACGGAAGCTGTAAGAAAAATAGCTCCGGAAGGCAAAGGCGCAAGGATTTTCGTAAAAGACGAGGCTGCAAACGCTTCAGGGAGCTTTAAAGCCAGAAGAGCGGCCATTTCTGCTTATGTGGCTGAGCAAAAAGGCTATAAAGGCATGATAGCTGCAACTTCCGGGAACTATGGCGCAGCTGTGGCTTCTCAAGCAGCTCAGCGTAACCTGAAGTGCATAATTCTTCAAGAAATCTATGATTCTCACGGAGTAGGTCAGCCTGAAATTGTTGAAAAAGCCAGAAAGTGCGAAGCTTTCGGAGCCGAAGTTGTGAGACTTACGGTAGGTCCCGAACTGTTTTATTGTAACTTACTGACTCTTGAAGAGACAGGATTCTTTAATGCTTCTCTTTATACTCCCTTTGCTATCAAAGGCGTTGAATCTCTCGGATACGAGCTTGTGAATCAGATTCGCTCTATGACAGGCAAAGACGCAGATGTTGTCATGGTTACAAATGCCGGCGGCGGAAACCTCACAGGAACTGCCCGCGGCATGCTTGCGGCTGGCAGCAAAGCGAAGGTTGTTGCCTGTTCGGTGGATTTGTCAGGATTGCACATGGCTTCGGATACTGATTTCAATAGAAAGTCATTTACAACCGGCCATACAGGTTTCGGCGTTCCTTTCGCTACTTGGCCTGACAGAGCAGATGTGCCCAGAAATGCTGCCCGTGCTCTGAGATATCTGGATGATTATCTCTTGGTGAGCCAAGGCGAGGTCTTCTATGTTACTGAAATGCTTTCCAAGATGGAAGGCATGGAACGAGGACCTGCCGGCAATACAAGCTTGACTGGTGCCGTAGCTTTGGCGAAAACCATGGACAAAGACAAGATTATCGTTGTTCAGGAAACCGAATACACGGGTGCAGGCAAACATCACAATTCGCAACTTTCCTTTGCAAAAAAGATGGGAATCGATGTTCGCAGAGGCGATCCTAAGGATTATGTGAACGGCAAAAGCATTGTTATACCTGAAAAGCTGTCGCAAATCGACGGTCATTGGCAGGATACTGACAAGTTGCGCCGTTCTTATATCAAGAACGCTATCAAACAGGTTCCTAAAGAAGAATGGACAGAAGCCGATAAGAACTTCGTTGCTGAGGATGTCAAAAAAGACAGAGCTTGGCTTGATGAAGTTTTGAAGGAATTCTAAATTTTTAAGCGAAGCTTAAAAATTAGTGTTGGGTGATGAGTGGCGAAAACTCCGAGGGGTTAGTGCGTAGGGAGTAGCGAAAAACCAGGCTCAATTGCTGAAACTGATAACTGCTTTGAGCCTCTAATAACTATGTGTTGTTTTTGTCCTTTCTGCTCACTGCCCACTACCCACTACCAACTATTTGTTATGATTAGGTATTTAACAGCAGGCGAGTCGCACGGTCCTGCATTAGTCGGAATAATAGAAGGCGTTCCGCCAGGCATCAAAGTATCGGAAGATGACTTTGAAAAGCTTTTTGTCAGGCGGAAGCTTGGCTATGGGCGTTCAGGGCGCACAAAGATAGAAACAGACAAAGTCACTGTGCTTGCAGGCATTACAGGCGGTCAAACTAATGGCGGTCCCATAGCTTTGATGATTGAGAACAGAGATTATAAAGCTCATGCTTCTCATATGCATCCTTTTAACGAGCCATCGTTAGAAGGCCGTATACCTGTGCCTCTCCCGGGACATGCAGATTTTCAGGGTGCTATGAAGTTCGGTTTTTCTGATTGTCGTTCTGTCAGAGAACGGGCTTCGGGAAGAGAGACGGCTATGAGAGCCGCTCTTTCTGTGCCGGCAAGAAATTATCTTGAAACCAAGGGGATAAAATTTCTTTCTTTTATAGATGCTTTGGGCGATGTTTCTGCTCAGAATGACTATTCTTTGGGCTTTGAGGAAGCAGAAGCTTTGCTGCAGCTGAATGACGAGAATTTGCCTTGTCAAGATGCTAAGACAGCTGAATCTTGGAGGAAGATGATAGAACAAGCTCAGGAAAATGGCGAAAGTATAGGGGTTTCCATGACTACGGCTGTGTACGGACTGCCTTTGGGCTTGGGCAGCTATACTCACTATGACAGGCGTTTGGAGTATGCTTTAAGCGGGGCTGTTATGAGCATTCCTGGTGTCAAGGGCATGGAGATTGGGTTTGGACGGGACTTGGCTTCCAAGTCTGGCATAAAGTATGACAGCATAGAACTTGCAGGAGATGCCATCTATAAACGAGGTTCAAATCTTTCTGGCGGAATAGAAGGCGGAATGACAACAGGTGAAATTCTGATTGTCAGATATTTTATGAAACCGTTGCCTGGTAACAGCAGAGCATCAAGCGTGAATCTTGAAACCGGCGAAAAAGCCATGCCTGCTTTTTACAGATCAGACGTTTGTGTGCCTGTGCCGTTGGCAGTGGCTGTGGAGTCAGTTCTGGCAATTGAGATTCTAAAGGCTCTGCTTTGCAGAGCCAGTGAATAGTAGACTCTCCACTAATCACTGTCCGCTGTTTTTCTGTGTGCTTGCAGTATGAGGCGTTCTTCATTGTCTGCAGGGGTAATTTTTACCGCCCAATAAATGACAGGGGTATCAAACAGTGCTACAACGGCTTTCAGGATAAATGTTGATATGAATATTTGCCAGATTATATTCCAAGGCAATACGCCGGCAAAGGCCATAAGATTGAACAAAACTGCGTCTACAAGCTGACTTGTTATAGTAGCCACGTTGTTTCTGAGCCAAAGTTGTTTCGGATATTTATCTTTGATTTTGTGAAAAAGCCAGACATCAAGTTTTTGTGTCAGAGCGTATGATATGACGCTTGAAAGAGCTATACGCGGCATTATTGAGAAAATTTGCTTTAATGCTGCGTCAGCAATGTCTGTTTCGTGGGGAACGAAATAGAGGCAGATATTCATAACCAAAGTTGAAGCCAGAAGAGAGAATACTCCGATATTTACGCCTTTGTTGGCATCTTCTTTCGAATATTGCTCACTGAGTATATCCGTAGCTAAGAAAGAAGTGGCATGAACTATGTTGCCCAAGGTCATTACTATGCCGAAAAGCTCAACTGTTTTTAAAACTTGGATGTTTGCAAGTATTGTGCTTATGGCAATCCAAGAAAATAGACCTGCTTTCCCGAAAAGCTTGTAGCAAAGCATGATTAAGAGAAAGTTTACTATCAGAAGTATGAACCAAAGTATGGCATTAGTCATCGTCAACACCTTTATTAGAAGTAATCTATCTGAAGGAAAATGTTAATCCGCCAAATTATACAGATTGATATACACCCTTAAAGGCTAACACTTTTTATCCGGCTGAACTGAAAATAAAAGCTTTTTCTTTATAGCTGCTTAAAATCATGTTAGAATAACCCTCCAGCGATAGTAAGTTTCACTTTTAAAAAGAAAAAAACTGTTCATTTTAGTGAACAGTATACAGTGAAGACAAAGAACTGAGAATCGCGAGAGCCTAAGATAGAAACTGACGAATACGGCTGAAATAAAGAATCTTTATTTAAGAATAAAGTTGTTCTGTGTTTTCTGTGTGTTCCGTGGTTGGAATCTTTTTTCTTGGTTTTTGCGGTTAAAATTCTAACGACGGAGTTTAATGTGTACAATTTTCCAAAAAACTTTTATTCGGATGTCAGAATTGAACATCTCTACCATTCTGAAATTTCAATTAAATTAGGCGAGCTTGAAGAAATAAAGGAAGCTCGCGAATCAGGGGCTTTTATAAGGCTTTTTGACGGCAGCCGCTGGTATTATTCTTCAACAACAGATTTGAATTCCATCAATGCAGAGCTTGCTGACTTGGCAAAGCTGGCTGAACCCAACCCTGATATTGAGAATCACCCTGTTGTCATGAAAATGGAAGTAAACAAAGGTGACAAAAGAAAATATCAGGAAAATCATATTTCCAAAGTCTCTCTTGAAGAAAAGAAGGCTCTCTTAGAACATTATGCAAAAATTACCAAGGAATATGAAGATATAACACACTGGAGTATTGCTTATACTGACAGCAATTTGGAAAAAGAGTTTATTTCAAGCAAAGGTTGCCACGTTCAATTTGATACTCAAATTACAGGAGTCAGATTGGGTTTCACCTTTGGAGTTGGCAGTGATGCATTCAGGGAAATGTGGTCGAGAGGCTTTGTGGACTTTGAAGGTTTAAAAGGACGTGAAGAAGCTATCAAACATCAAATCGACAAAGCTTTGTTCTTTTATAAAAATGCAGAAACCATTCCTGGCGGAGACTATACAGTAGTTCTTTCTCCTATGGCATCAGGTGTTTTTGCTCATGAGAGTTTCGGGCACAAAAGCGAGTCTGACTTTATGGTAGGCGATCCGGATCTGATAGCTGAATGGCAGATAGGAAAACGAGTCGGTTCTGAAAAACTTACTATAGTTGATGACGGCAATCTTGAAGGTATCGGTTATACGCCTTATGACGATGAAGGCAATAAGGCTGTTAAAACTTATTTGATCAACAAAGGCATATTGACGGGAAGGCTTCACAGTGCAGACACAGCCGTAGCATTAGATGAAGAACTTACTGGAAACGCTCGAGCGATAAACTTTGAGTATGAGCCAATAGTACGTATGACATCTACCTATATAGATGCGGGAGATCTTTCCAAAAAAGATTTGATCAAAGATATCGAATACGGCATTTTGATAGACACTATCAAGCATGGTTCAGGGATGTCTACTTTTACCATAGCGCCTTCTATGGCCTATCTGATTGAAGACGGCAAGGTGACCAAGCCTGTCAAGTTTTCAGTAGTGACGGGAAATGTCATGAAAACGCTTGATAAAATTGACGCTGTCTCCAAAGAGCTTGAGGTTATAAGCTTTGTAGGCGGCGGCTGCGGCAAGATGGAACAATTCCCTTTGCCTGTCGGTATTGGCGGTCCCTATGTAAGAGTAAGAGAAATAAACGTGCAGTGAGGAAAGAACCGGAATGAAAGAAAAAATATCCCAAACATTAAAACAAGTATCTCTTTCTTTGCATCAGAGCGAGATACAAGCAATACGCAAAAAGAACATAACAAAAACCGGATACAGAGTCATAAGAGACGGCAAGATTGGCATAGCGGGCGCTATAGGCCAAGCGGATGAAGCTGCGATGTTTGAACAGGCGGAGAAGAATCTGGCTTATGGAATAGACTATGATGTGATTCCCTCTGAAAATCTGGTTTCCAAGACAGTCATTGAAGATTGTGATGTTACTGCCGCTTCTATGGTTAAGGGCGTAAAATATGTATTGAAAGAACTTAAGTCTATGCACCCGGATTTTTCGGTGAGCCATAAGGTCAATTTGTCGACGGTTGAACTGAGTCTTCAGAATGACAGAGGTTTAGACTTGTTGCATAGAGACAAAACTCTTCAGGTAGGCTTTTTACTGAGACAACAGGGTTCTTCTGATATTTTAAATACAGCTTTTAGCGTCGTGTCTAGACAATTTGAGCCGGAACGGGTATTAGAAGCTTCATCTGGAATGATCAAAGCTTATATTGAGACAGCTTCTATGCCTAAAGACCCTTATATAATAATGGATGGCCGCAGTCTCACTGACATTTTTGCTCGTCATTTGAACGGCAGCAATATGGGAACGGGCGCTTCTCTGTTCAATGGTAAAATCGGTTATAAGCTTTTCAGCGAAGACTTTTCGCTTTCCATAGACAGAGATCCCTATGAAAACTTCACTTGCTTATTCGACAGTGAAGGAGTCATGGTGGATGAAGATACAGCGGTTTTAATTAAAAACGGCGCTATTCAAAGACCCTATACTGACAAACGCACTGCAAAGAAGTATAACTTTATGCCGACAGGGTCGGCTGGCGGAAGCTATGACTCTGTTCCATCCTTGTCCGCGCCTTCCATGCTTCCTAGTGTTTCGGATAAAACTCTTAAGGAACTCTTAGACGGAAGATATGGCATTTTAGTTGTTATGGCTTCTGGCGGCGATTTTACTCCTGACGGCATCTTTGCTTCTCCTGTTCAGCTTTCATATCTTACTGACGGCGAAAGACTTTTGGGAAGACTGCCCGAATTTACTTTGAAGGCTTCTATATATGACATATTTGGCAAAGATTATAGAGGTTTCAGCAAAGATAAATTCTATATGATGGGCAATGAGCACATGATAGTCACCAAGATGGACATTGAACTGCTGTAACTAGTGCTGTGTAACATCTGAAAGTTGCTTATCGTATTCTCCAATTTAATAAACAAAATATTGCATGACAGATTTGCCGCCGCACTAGAGTGGATAGTGGTTGGTGGGTAGTGGGTAGTGAAATTCTTTAGACTCAATATTACAGCCAACAACTGCTTTGAGATGCTGATAAATAGCTGAAACTATAAGATAACAAAAACCGGCCTGAGGTTTTAAACTTCAGACCGGTTTTTTGTTTTAAGAGAACTTTATGAGAAGTTCTTTTGTTTTATGTATTTAAATATGTGTTAGCGGGAGTGCGAGAGGTTTTTCTCGTCACTCGCCACTAATCACTCGTCACTAGTTTTCAGATTACATGTTAACCATCTGCATCATGGGCATGAAGACCGCAAGAACGATACCGCCTATGACAATACCCATGCCGATAATCATGATAGGTTCAATAACAGAGGTTATACCTTTAACCGCCGCGTCAACTTCTGAGTCGTAGAAGTCGGCGATTTTGGTAAGCATCTTGTCCAATTCCCCGGTTTCTTCTCCGACCGCAATCATTTGAACAACCATTGGCGGGAAAACGCCAGAGTTTTTGAGGGGATCTGCAATTGATTCACCTTCTCGAATAGATACACGGGTTTTATCAATAGCGTCTGAAATAACCACGTTGCCTGAGGACTGTGATGTAACTTCAAGAGCTTGCAAAATAGGAACGCCCGAGGAGACCAGTGTTCCAAGGGTTCTAGTGAACTTGGCGATAGCAACCTTTCTAAGCATAAGACCTATTTTGGGGATCTTGAGGGTATAGGTATCCCATAGGCGCTTTCCGAATGCGGAGGAGAAGAAGAATATGAGACCGACCACGATGGCGAAGCCTCCAATAAGGAAGAGGAACCACCAAGCAATCATTAGGTCTGAGAGACCCAACAGCAATTTTGTCGGAAGCGGAAGCTCTACGTCCATACCTGCGAAAATTTCTTTAAATTGAGGCAGAACGAACACAACCAAGGCAATAACTATGACAACCGCAAATAGCGAAACAACTACAGGATAGGTCATAGCGCCTTTAACTTTACTCTTCAAGTCTTCGGAGCTTTCAAGGTAGTCGGCAAGACGCTCCATAATGACGTCCAGAATACCGCCGACCTCGCCTGCTTTAACCAGAGAGCAGAAAAGGTTGGAAAAGGTTTTGGGATATTTTTCCAAGGCTTTGGACAGGGTTGTTCCGCTTTCAACGTCTACACGCACTTGAGATATGATGTTTCGGAAAGCGGGGTTGTCCGCTTGAGCCTGCAAAATGGTCAAGCAACGGACAATAGGCACGCCAGAGCCAATCATGGTGGCAAATTGTCGAGCAAAGATTGAGACTTCTTTAGCGGATACACCGCCACCAAATAAAACGATGTTACCGCCACGTTTTTTTACTTCTTTTATTGAGGAAACATAAAAGTTTCTCTCACGTAACTTAGCAATACAGGCTTCTTGGCTGTCAGCCTCTATTTCGCCAGATACGATATTTCCTTTTGAATTTCGGGCTCTATAGTGAAAGGTTGGCATTTAGAAAAAGTCCTCCTGACATTCTGTTGCTTCGCATTTTCATCCAGTCCAAGCGAAGCGGCACAAGGTCTATTTTATCATAAAAAGAAAGTAATGAGCAATCTTTGTAAGTCCTGCTCAGATCAAAAGTTTGCACCGAATCCAAACAAGACAGGTTTAAAGTCATAGAAATCATCATAGCTTGTTTGTGTCTGAAAGGCAATGTGCAAAGAAAATCCCCTGTCTGCAAATAGTCTCCAGCCCAAGGAAACCACATCGCCGTTGTAATCAAGCATCCAAGCTGTTCTGTAGCCTGTTTCCCCAGGCAGCGCGTTATCACCTTGAGCGCCTGCTATAATCGAAACTGAGTTTGGGCGGTTGTTTTTATACTTCCCAAAGTGAGATGTTCCAGAGTATTTTTCTCCGCCAAAGTTGTACGCGACACCAAAGCCGGCAGCTGTCAGATAAAGACTGTGCCAGTTGTTAGGATTGGTGTCAAAGATTCCTCCGAAAGCGAGTCTTGAAAAGTCTCCTGGGAGAAGGCCTTTCATGGAAGCTTTAAAATGTAAAACCGGGTCTATTTGAGTGCTGTCTTTTGCTGAATCAATTGGAGCTTGGATTCCAGCTTCAAAGTTTTCAAATGGAGAAAAGGTGAGTGCAAGGTTTGTGAGAAACTCGTCTGAGCCGCTTTTTGTTGTGTGCATTCTTGTAGATACAGCTAAATCAAACCTTTGTGATACTTCGTGCGAGGGAACTGTTATGTAGCCTGTAGCTCCTGAGAGAGAGAGACCAGCTTCGGCAATTGAAGGAAACAGAATCAGTATGGCTATGAGTATAGATAGGAGAAAAGTGTTGTCAGGGTCAGCTTTTTTTTCAGGTTCCGCAAAGTGGGGAGCTTCTTCTGACTTCATGTTATTTTGTGAACAGAATTCTTTATAACAAGTCCAGTAGTTTTGACAATAAGTACAGCAGTGTCTAGTTTTGCAATCTCTTTCGCCTCTGTACCAATTGATTTTGCAGTTTTTATAGTATCTGCATCTGTCGCAGCACTGCCAATCCATTTTTAGAAAATTGCGTCGTTTGATTTCCTCGATCAACAGGGCGATGGAAACCAGATTCTTTTCTGCTTCTTTTTGTTTGATCAGCTCGTTAAATTCGTCTATTTCTTCATCTGTGCCATAAAGGTTGACTATGAAGATTTCTTCGGCGAATACCGGAATGTAGTTTTTTGACATGTTATGCTCTGCCAGAATTAATGATTCATCAGTAGTATCGTCAAATTAGGCGATTATTTAAAGCTTATTTTGTAAAATGTCGTTTTTTATCTTGTTGACAGGGTTTATGCCAGTTTGATTCTTGACTTTCATTTGTAATTATATTATTTTTTTACTGTAATGCCAACTATAAGTCAATTGTTAATCTGAACGGAAAAAATGTTTTCAAATATATCCGGTTTGCCTATCAACGAAAAAGAACTTCTATTGCGTCTTGTCATAGCAGGAATGCTCGGTTTGTCAATCGGCTTGGAACGCGGAAACCAACTTAAGTCGGCAGGTCTCAAAACTCACGCTATAGTTGCTATAGGCGCTTCTTTGATGACTATGATTTCCAAGTATGGATTTTTTGATGTTATTCATTATACTGGCGTTTCTGTAGATCCTTCCAGAATGGCCTCCGGTATTGTCAGCGGCATTTCGTTTTTGTGTGCGGGTACTATTCTTAACAGAACCGGCTCTGTTCAGGGCTTGACCACGGCAGCAGGTATATGGACCACTTGTGCTATAGGAATAGCAGTCGGAGTGGGGCATATACGCTTGGCGGCAATAGTGGCTACTATTTTGCTTTTTCTCAACTATTTTTCCCGTTCGCCTATTTACAGGTCCTATTTTCCGTACAGCCGCCGTTTGTTCATACAAACCTCAGCCAATACTACGATCACTCAGATGGAAACCCTTTTGAGCGAAATAGGGGTAGTCATGCTCAACATATCTCTTAAAACTGAAGATGATAATCAGCATGTTTCTTATGATATTACTGTATCACTTCCTGGAAATGTCTCAAATCTAGAGCTGACAAGCTGGCTTTACAAGCATCCGCAAATTACGCGTATTTCGTCCACGGAGTATTTGCCCTGATGGCTTTTTGTCTGTTCATCTAGGGGGCTTAAAATGAAGGTCTTGGTTTTTGCGGAAAAACCTTCCGTTGGAAAGGACATAGCCAGAATTTTAGGCGCAAAACGTCGCAGCGACGGTTATATCGAAGGCGATAATCATATAGTGACTTGGGGTTTTGGGCATTTGGTCGCCTTAGGAATGCCTGAGCAGCAAAATCCGGCATGGAAAAGATGGAATCTTTATGATTTGCCTATGTTGCCGGAAAAATGGGCTCTTAGTGTTTTGCCTTCTTCAAAAGAGCAGTTTTACAAGGTTAAGAGCCTGTTTAACAGAGATGATGTGGATTATATTGTGAATGCGGCTGACGCAGGACGTGAAGGCGAACTTATTTTTAGACTGGTATATGAGCTTTCCGGTTCTACAAAACCATTTAAACGCCTTTGGATATCCAGCATGACAGATGAGGCTATTAAAGAAGGCTTTTCATCTATTAAAGAAGGCGCTGCTTATGACAATCTTGCATCTGCAGCTGTATGCCGCAGCAGAGCGGATTGGCTTGTGGGCATAAACTTTACCAGAGCCTATACTAAAAAACATAATTCTATGTTGACTGTAGGAAGGGTGCAGACACCGACTTTGGCCTTGATAGTGAATCGCCAAAAAGAGATCGACTCTTTTGTGCCACAGGATTATTGGGAAGTGGAGGCTGTTTTTGAAAAGTTTAAAGCTCTTTACCATAATCCTAAAAACAAAGATTATCCTTCCAGACTAGACAAACAAGAAGAAGCTGAAGCTATAGCAAAACTGATAGAAGGAAAGGATGCTTTAGTTAAAAAGCTTTCTGTAACTTCAAAAAAGCAAGCTCCGCCATTTTTATATGATCTTACTTCTCTTCAAAGAGAAGCCAATCAAAAATATGGTTTAACAGCGGCAAAAACTCTTTCAATTTTGCAAAATCTTTATGAAAAGCGCAAGGTTCTCACTTATCCGCGAACGGATAGCCGCTATCTTTCGGAGGACATTTTTCCGACCTTGAAAAATCGAATGGCTTCTTTGCCGGCAGAGTATAGCGAGTTTTTAAAATATTTCGAAAAGGTTAAACCCAAAAAGACAAAGAGAGTTTTCAATAATTCTAAAATTACGGATCACCATGCAATAATACCTACAGAGAAAAACGCCAAGGATATGCGTAATTGGAGCCGCGAAGAGCAAGATATCTATGATTTGGTTGCCAGGCGATTTATTGCAGTTTTTTATCCGGATTATATATATAAATCAGCTTCTCTGATTCTTTCTATAGAAAAACTTGAATTCAGGACTGGAGGACAAACGCCTGTAGATGATGGCTGGAGAAAGGTTGAGCCCCCTGCAAAACGAACAGCAAAGCAGGATGAGGGGGGTGCGGAACAGGAGATTCCTGACCTGAAAAAAGGCGACACTCTCAAAGTTGAAGGGAGCGGATTGCTTTCTAAAAAGACTAGGCCGCCAGCTCGCTATACGGAGGCCTCCTTGCTTCAGACTATGGAAACTGCGGGGAAACTGGTTGAAGACGAAGAGTTACGGGATGCAATGAAAGACAGCGGTTTGGGAACGCCTGCTACAAGAGCTGAAATAATAGAAAAGCTTGTTAAAATGGAATATGTGAACAGAGATAAAAAAAGTCTGGTTCCGACTCAAAAGGGCGTGGATTTAATAACTCTTGTATCGCCGAGCATAACAAGTCCGGAGTTGACCGGTGCTTGGGAAAAGCGTTTGTCAGATATTTCTAAAGGGCAAGATTCTGAAAAAGGTTTTATGCAGGACATAGCAGTTTTTGTGACCAATGTTATAAGTGACGTTAAAACTGCTCCGGGTTCTTCCTTTGCTGCTTATTCAGATAGAACAGGAAATGTCGTCAAAGAATCTCCAAGACGTGTTAAAAAGTCATCTGGCAAACGAATTGAAGACTGTGAGGTAGTCGGCGTTTGTCCTTTATGCAAAAAAGGGCAGATTATCGAAGGAAATAAAGGATATGGATGCAATAGATTTAGAGAAGGCTGCAATTATGTTGTTTGGAAAGAATATTATGGAAAGAAGCTTACTAAAACTGCTTTAAAAGCCTTAATTGAAGGCAAAGCCACTCAAAAATTAAGCGGTTTTATTGTGGATGGCAAAAAAGTTGCCGGACGTTTGCAGTTCAGTTCTGAGAGTGGTAAAATCGAACTTTCCGAAGAGTAATCATCCATTAGTTAGTATGGTGTGTAAAATATGTCGGACTTTCTACTGATTGTAATTTGGATTTCCCTTCTCTCCTTGATTGGCAGAGTAATCTCTCTCATTACGAATGATATTAAGGGAAACCGTTTTTATATTGCCCAAGTGTTCTTTGCCGCTTCCTTGCTTGGAGGCTTTTTTTATAAGAGCGACAGATTGGGCTATGTTGCTCTTGCCGGTGTTCTGCTTCAATTTTTGCAGATTACTCTTCCTGATGCTCTCTCAAGTTTTGTTGAAAATCTTATACTTAAAAATCGTCCTGACATAATTTATCGGCCAGCTAGACTCCTTGCTTTGCTGGCTCCTTCTGATAAAAATCAGAATTTGGCTTCTTTGGCTAAGCTTGTATTTGACCGCATGGAAAATCCCGAAATGTTGGATTTTCATCTTGCGGAGGAGGCTAAAAATAGCGAATCAGATGACATCTTGCCAGCATTATTTCTTGCTATTTTCAGGTTTCATAGAAGTGATTATGACGGGGTCATAGAGGCCTTCTCCTTTAAAGACATGCAAAAAGAGCTGCCTCCGCAGGCTTATGTTTTGCTTACCAGAGCTTATTTGGAGATAGGCGACAGCGAGTCGGCTGTTAAGTCTCAGCTCACTTTGGAAAATCAGGCGTCAAAGCTCACAAACATACATGACAAAGTCAGTCTTATTATTAGCCGTATGACGCTGTTTTCTTTTCTCGGGTGGAAAGAAAAATTTGACGAATTGATGTCGGAACGTATGGTGATTCTCACCAAGATACCCTCTTCTCTTTTAAGTTTTTGGCGCTTTGTCTCTGTATTTAACTCAGGTGATTTTGAAGCGGGTTCTTCTGGCATGCAGACTGTAATAGCTAATTTAAGTGTTAAAGAAGAGCATCTTTTGCCTTCAATGCAACGCCGATATGCCTCTTTGCTGGAAAATCAAAACTTTTTAGGCGAAAAAATGATTCCTGTTCATAAACGCCTCTATGATGAATTTGCATCAAGCTTTCCTATAGGTTTAGAGGAGAAAATGGAGCTTTTGCCGCCCTTGAAAAACAAAAGCTTTGGGACTATGTGGTTTGGTTTTTTTATAACAGTTCCAACCGCTTTGTTTCTGAGTATTGGCATTCAAGATCTTCTGCAGCTTATAAATTCAGGTTCTCTTCATTCTCGTTTATTGGCTTGGGGAGAATATTTTCGCCTGATAGCATACCAGTTTATACATTTAAATTGGCTTCATTTTGCTCTCAACTATTTAGCCTTTGTGACTCTTGCCGTAATAGTTGAGAATATGGCAGGGGCAGGAGCCATGTATTTTATTTTTCTCTTTTCTGGAACACTTGGAGGACTATGCTCTGTCTATTTTAGGCCTGAGACTTTTACAGTGGGAGCCTCCGGATCTATTTTTGGCCTGTTTGCTGCCGGTATAATTTTTTATTACGCCAAGGCTCCGAATTATAAATATTATTCAAAGGTTTTTACAAAGGCTAATGTATTTAGTCTTATTTTTATAAATGTTCTTATAACCTTCGTTTTTCCTAATATAGACATTTATTCCCATTTGGGAGGCACGTTTGGCGGCTTCTTATCAGGTTGCCTTGTAATACTCCTTTTTAAGATATTCAAAACTAAGGCTAATCTAGTAAAAAAAACTTTGATGACGATTTCTCTTGGAATAATGTTGTTAGCTTTTTCACAACACCTTTATCTAGGATTTAATAATGGTTTCTATCCTTTTAAAGTTGATGGCTACAAAACTATTTCTGCTCCAGAAAACCGTTATGCTGCGGAATTTCCCGAATCTTGGCATCTCAGGCAGAAAGAAAATATTTGGACATTTTCTGTTGATGGTTCTTTCGGCGATTCATTTCATTTTCTTCGCTTCGGAGATACCCTCGATGAGGACTTTGTTGCTGAATTTGAAAAAATAGCCGAAATGGCCGTTTTGAAGGCAAAAGAAGAAACTGGCACATCATTGCTCGGAGACAATTTCCAAAATCTTTTGAAACCTAAGAAGATATATCAGTATTTGTGGGACTTTGGAAAACCAGACGGCTTTTCTGTTCATTTTCTTGATTACTTAATAGAATTGGAAAATGGAGGAGCTTGGATAAGATTTGTTCTTCCAACGGATAATATTTCATCCTATGAACCTTTAATTCGTAAAATTTTGAGCAGCTTGAGAATAAACATTTCTTAGCTCTTGAAATAATTTGCTAAAGAAACTATAACTAACCTGTATCTTTCTTTAATGGAGAAATTCTATGAAAAATAAATTTGCTGTGTCGTTGCTTATAGCAATACTCGTATTCCCTTCTGTTTCTTATGCTGGCTTGTTTGGAAAGAAAAAAGTAAATTCCACTACTGTTACAGGACGAATAGTCTCTGCTAACCAAGACAGAATAGTTTTTGAAGCCGTAGACGGACAAAATCTGATTTTGACAGGCAAAAAAGCAGAAGCTGCAGCCAAAAACATTGGATTGAAATTGCGAGTTTTTGGAAACGTTATTAAAAGTGACGAAAAATATCCTTTGGGTGGCATTAGAGTGAGAAACTTCAGAATTCTGGAAGCTGTTCCTTCTGCCGCTATAGAAGAAATTATTGAGATAGTTCCGCTTCCATCAGTCAGCATACAAGAAGACCGCTCAGATATTCTTTATCCTCCTGCTTCAGCTTATCCTGAGCCTGAACCTTATTTGGAACCTGAGAAGATTTCCGAAATCGAAATAGCTCCTCCAATTATATTGGAACAGCCGGTTTTGATTTCCAAATATGAAGAACCTGAAGCCTATAAGCCTATTTTTGATGAATATGACGATGAACCTGTTGTCATAGCGAAAGATGAAGCTGTTGGCCCCAAGACTTATGTAGTTAAATCAGGTGATACATTAGGCAAAATCAGCAAGCTTATGTATGGAACTACCGCTAAATGGCAAAAGCTTGCAGATTACAACGGAATCAGCGATCCTAAGTATCTGAAAATAGGAATGACTTTGCAAATTCCTGAGCTTTGATTTAAAGGGTGTTAAAACGTTTTTTTCTGATAAGTCTTTTTTTGCTGCTGCCGTTCGGCATTTTTGCTGAAACATTAAAGTTTGCAGATGCTGGCGGCAGCGGGGCTTATCCCTATAATTTCAGGATTATAAACTCCGAGCTTTTTGCAGGCGGCAGTCTTTTTAACCCTGTCACTAAGGCCAATTCAGATCAAAAAGTTTCGGAATATTTGGATTTGCTTAAGAGTTTTGGTGTCAAACATATAGTGCTTTTGCATGTTCCAAAGGATGACCCTCTTAATGCAAGATTAAAGAAGCTGGCACTTCTTAAAGATATTAAAGTTACAGAGATGAAGATGCATGCCAAAAAGGTTCCCACGGCACTGGAAACAGAGCAGATTCTCTCTATGATTAATGAAAAGGCCTATGTTCAGTGCATGTGGGGATGTGACCGAACAGGCGCTGTTATAGGCAAATATTTGCGTTCAAAAGGGAAAAGCGGCAGAGAAGCTTTTGACGCTATTGTTACTAAAGGCGAATCAGCTGGACCCCTAGGAGGCTTCAAGGTTACTGCTTTTAACAAAAATTTGCTTTTATATTTTTGGCCAGAGGTTGCAGAAGAAGCTCCTGAAATATTAGAGAAGTTTTAAGCAAAGCTTAAAAATCATGGAGATAGAGGGTAGGGTGAGGGGAGTAGTAAAATTGTTTAGCAACTCAATATTACTCAGCCAACAACTGCTTTAAGATGCTGATAAATAGCTGAAACTCACATATTTCAAAAAAAATCCTGATAATACTTATATGGAATAAATCAAGAGAAAACACATTGCTAATTTATTATCAAATGAAAATCTGTGTAATCTGTGGATAGAAAAAAGCTTTAGATCTTACAGACTACTAGATGTTGTTAAATCAAGCTGGAAAGCAGATCGGCTAGAGCGGGGTCATCTTCGTTGATATGGATGTCCTCATAAACATATTCCACCTTTTGGCCTGATGAGAGCATGTTTTCTGGAAGTTCATCGTAGATTTCTATTATTTCCGCTACGTTGTCTTCGTAGTTTGAAGCGTCTGTTTCTGCTGTTTCATAGACGTATTCTATGTTAAGATTTCGTGGAGTTTTTTGCCTGATTGGCTTCAAAAGTGTTGATGGAGCAGGTTCAGGGAGAGTTTCTTGGTATGTCTTCTGCTTTTGAGTTATTTTCTGTTTCTTATGGTTTTCTGTTGTTTTGTTATGTTCAAGAGTTTGTGTAATTTCTGGAGTTTCAAAAATCTCAAGATTGTCTGAGACAGGTGATTTGGCTGTGTCTAATTTGTCAGCGTTTTCTTGGTAAGATGATAAAGCTGGTTGTGAGAGAGAAGCCGCGTCTTCAATTGTTTCTGGAACATGCAAAGAGCTTGTTTTGTTGTCCAGCTCATGAATAGGAGAATGGGCTGTCTGAGCAATTTCAGGCGTCTGAAGAGAGCTGGTTTCAGTAATAGCCGTTGAAACCTCTATTATTGTAGCAGGATGTGCTTTCAAAGAGGTTATGTTTTGATTGACCTCTAATACTGCGGGTTCGATTGACGGTTTTTGGGCTTTAATTTGAGGTTTTTCGCTTATGACTGGAGTTGTAGCAGTAAGGTTAGAAACTGGCTTTTGAAGGCTTTCAGCTTGTCTTTTTTTAAAATATCTGCTGGCTGCTATTGCTAATATAGCTCCTAAGACAGTAATGAACATAATGAGCAATCTGGAGGCATTTTTCTTCAAAAATCCCGTTTTTTTTCTTCGCTGTTTTATCGGCTGAGGGTCGATTTCCTCCAGTTCCTCTTCGTATAAGTCTTCAGATTCTTCTTCCAGCAGTGCTGTTTCTTCTTCTTCTTCTGCTGCTGCTGCTTTTTTTTGTATGGGGTTGTTAGAATCTTGCTGAAGTTTGTTTTCAGGCTGCATGTCAGCTTCCAACTTTAACACTTTGGGCTCATAAAGTGTTTTGTCAGCTGTTGAAGCAGGTGGAGACAAGGGTGAGTCTTCTGAGGAGAAGGAATTAGAATCAATCGTTGCTTCCGCTTCTTCGTAATGGAAAGTTTCTTGTTTTTCGTTGAATGTTTCAACTGAAAATTCATCGTTATCTGGAGGGGAGTAAGCAATAATTTGAGATGGGGGTTGTTCTTCAAAGTGTGAAGAAGGTTCAATTATATCTGACTGAAGATTTTCTTCTATGCTTTCAATAGGTATGGATTGTTTTGGTTCAGCTTTTACCAATTGAGGCGTTTCTGTTTCCGGATGTTCTTGAAGAGTAGTTTGTTGCACTTTTGAAACAGCAGGTTCAGCAGATTTAGCAGATGTCTGTTGTATATATGGCTTTATTTCTTCAAAATGAGGCAAATGTTGCTGGGAGAAAGTTTGTCCAGGTGTTTCTTGAGAAACTTTATTTATTTCATCAGAGAAAGGCATAGAGGGCTCTGCTGAAATCACGGTGTTAGAGCTTTTTTCGGGTTTTAAAGGGGTTTCTGAAATAAGAGTATGCGAAATTTTTTGTGGGTTCTTGGGCAAGGGCTGCAATGTTTTGCTTGTTACATCAGGTGTATTTTCTTTTTTTTCATGTTTTGAAGGAAGTTTTGTCGCTTTTTTTTCCTGTTTTGCTTGGAGAGGCTGTTCATATACTTCAAAAGGTGGTTCGTTAGCGGAATAGCGGTTTTGGACAGGTTTCGGAGTATAGCTGTTTTCCAGCGGATACCATTGTTCTTGCGGATAATAACCTTGAGAATATGAATATGAAGCTGGTTGATGGATTATCGGAGCTGTAGAGCTTTCAGATTCGTAAAGGCTGTTGGGGGAGATTAAGTCAGGGTATTCGTATTGTTTTTCGTTCAGAGCGGAGCTGTAATCAACTTGCGGCGCTTCCAGCTTTCTAAGAAGTTCCTCCAGAGAAACTTCTGCATAAGCTGAATAGATAGAAATCAGGATAAATAATCCTGCGCAAATTGTTATGTTAAATCTTTTCAAATGTTTATCAGCTTTCTCTGTTTTTTATTTCCTCTTCAAGTTTTGTACGGGCTTCTACGGCCAAACGATCGCAAATTTCGTTCTCTTCATGACCACTGTGACCTTTAATCCACTGCCAGGTTACCTTGTGTCTTGCGGTTTCTTCCAATAGACGTTCCCAAAGTTCTCGATTTTTAACGGGCTTTTTGCCGGCAGTTTTCCAGCCGTTACTTAGCCAAGTATCAAGCCAATTTTCGTTAAAGGCGTCTGCAATATATCTGCTGTCAGTGGTAATTGTGACATCACATGGCTGTGTCAGAGCTTCTAAGCCAGCTATGACGGCCATAAGCTCCATTCGGTTGTTAGTAGTGTCTTCCTCAGCGCCTGAGAGCTGTTTTTCAGTTGTTTTGTATCTTAAAAGTACTCCCCAACCGCCAGGGCCAGGATTTCCGCTGCAAGCTCCGTCTGTAAAAAGTTCAACTTTTTTCATTGGCTTGTCCATATTATTCTCCTTTCTTTTTTGCAATCTCTTCTTTATGTTCCTTCAGGTGTTCGGCACAAAAAGCTACTCCATCTTCACCGCAAACTTTGCAGGTGCAATATCTAAATTGCTCGTCAGGATTGTCTTTTTCATTTTTGGAACAGCGGGAACATTTGTTTATGGGTCTAGTTGCTTTATCAATCTCTTTAACATAGGCGTTATAGCGTCTTCTTTGTTGCACATCGCCTATTTTGTTTTTTACGTGCTGAGTCCCGAAAAAGAGGAAATAGTTGAATAGGGCAAGACCCAAGTTTAAAAGCTGGTAAAGTACGCCTGCAAGGCCATATGTCGAGGAAAAAACTGCGTAAAGAAGAAGAAATGCTGAAAAATAGGCAAGATATTTAATTTTTACAGGCAGGACAAAGAAAAGCAACAACTCGTAATCAGGGTAAAGAGTTGCAAAAGCAAAAAAGAAGCTCAAATAGAGAAAGTGACTGTTAAAAACATTAAGAGGAAATATGAAAGATGCCAGAATTATCATAAATGCGCCTAAAAAATAGTAGGCGTTCATTCTGAAAGTGCCTATAGCCGCTTCAACGCCTCTTGCGCATAAAAATAAAATCATGACTTCGAAAAAGAGAGCCACTGGCGTTTTGCTCATAGGAACAAGCAGAAAGGTGAATATTCGCCAGAACTGTGATTGTTTTATGACATAAAATCCTGATAAAACTAATTGTTGATAAGAAATGATTCCAGCAGAATCTAACAAAAAGACCATGAACATCAAAACAGAGATATATTGTATCAGGTTTGGAATGGCATATTTGCCATATTTTGATTCAAGTTTGTCTAAAATTTTATCCATTAATTAATTTCCATACCTTTTGCTATTATTATGTCACGTGAATTTTGTCTGTAAGGAACGCATTTTACTTTAATTACATCGCCAACGGAGAGGTCTTCGGGCATTCCTTCCTGAAAGGATATTTCCATGAGAATATCGCTTGTTTTTAGGATTAAAGAAAATTCAGATTTCAGGGCTTTAATTTCTCCCGTAACTTCACAAGCACGGTTCATTGTGAACTTATTAGGCACTGCTGCCTTGGCAAACTTGCGCTTCCTTTCAGAAGTGCGAGTTGGCGTTTTGGAGCTTTTAGGGGCTTTATAGGTTGGCGTCTTTGTGGAGGTTCTTCCCATGAAAAGTGAGGGGAGAACGGCAATAAAAAATATAAGGGCTGCAAGAGCTAATATGAATTTTAATGATTCGTTTTTATAAAGCTCTTTTCTATCGACATGGGGCTGAGTCTTTTTGGAAGATAATTTTCTGATATTTTCAGGAGAATATTGCGATATGTCGGCAGCTTCTTTTTTGGGTTCTTTTTGCAATTCAGGAGGCAGATAAGGCAACAACTCGGATATTTTGTTGATAGCTTCAGCCAAATATATTTCTATATCTCCTCTAAGAGTGCCTTGCAGTTTATAAAGGTCATTTAACAGGGTAGCTGAAGGATTGCTTGAGAATATAAAACAAATCTTTTCGGCAAGATATTGATTGTCTTCTTGTTTGAGTTGATTTATTAAAGCTGTTTTGACGCTTTCAAACGGGAATAGCATAATAGCCGAAATAGCGTTAGAACGCACTCTCGGCTCAGGGGACTTCAAAAGGGAGAATAGCGAGGCTCTGGCATTTGTTTTGTCATAAGTGAGGGCAAAGCTGACAGCTCTGAATCTGAGCATTGGCTCTTCATCATTAAGAAGTTTTGGTATTCTAAGTCTGAGGTTGTCTTTGTTAACTTTCTGTAGCAGGTTGAAGCCTGCGATTCTTACCTCTGAATTTTCTTCATTAAGTGCATCTACAGCCAAGTTGGCATAGTCCAAAAGAGGTTCGTTTCGTGATAGGGCATTTATGGCTTCAGCTTTCAGACTGCCGCTTGCATTGTTTGCTAAATCAAGAATCATTTTCTTGTTTTGCAAAAGAGCAGGAAGATCTACTTGTTTGAGAAATATCAAGGTTTCACTATCTTCAGAAGTGTCTGAAGATTCATCAGCGTCTTGAGACTTTTCAAGCGGTTGCAGGTTCGGCAAAATTTCTTGGCGGTATATGGATTCTGTTTGTGGGTTGTCTGCCAACGAATCAATAAAAGGACGGATTTTCGGGTCTTTTTGATTCTTCAGGAGCCAGGCGACAATTCTTTTATTTTCTTCCAGATCGTTGAAAACAAGTCTAACTTCAATATTTGCTAAAAATTTGTCCAGCTTTTGTTCTTGCCAACGTTTTATAATGGCGGCTGGAGTTATTTCTTGCGGGTCACCTTTGTGAGTTATGATCAAAGCTTTACAGACGGTGGTAAACATCTGTTTAAGAAGCTTTTTTTTGGCGCCGTTGACTGTTTCAGCATGATCCAGTATTTTCAAAGCTGTTTCGATAGAAGGGTTTGAAGCTATGAGAATATTTGCTCTGCTTAAAAGCTCATGATCTGTTTCTGTCGCAACAAGCTTAATTGTATAGTCGCACACAAACTCAAATGGGAACATAAAAGCTATTTCCAAGGCTGCGATTTTATCCTCAATGCGGTGAGAAGCGACCATAGATAGAAAGTGTTTTTTTGCATCTTCCGGATTTATTGCCTTTAAAACAGTGATTGCTCGACATCTGATAGTAGGGTTTTTTGAAGTCAGCAAAAAAGGAAGTATCTCGGGCAGCAATTGAGGGAGTCTTAACCTTGCAGCTGTCAGCAAGGGCAATGTGGCATTCATTTCATCCCTGAGCATGTAGCTCTTCAAATATGGAGCATCCTCAGCAGTTGCATGTTTGGAAAGGAAAGACCCTAAAGCCGGGATTATTTCTTTTGGAGGTTCGTAGTCATAGGAACGTATAATAGAAAAAATTTTCTGAATATCTTCGGGGGAAGGTTTTATAAGCGTTTTGCTGTCAGGATAGTGTTCTTTACCTGATTTAGATGGCTGATTGAGATATTTGCCGAGATCAGGCATTGGGTAACGTTCTCTTTGTACAATCTGTTCGATTGCTCTGACAGAGTAAAATATAAGTTCCTTGTCGTCTCTGTGTGTTTGTATTGCAGAAAGCAAGGATTGGAGAATTTGTTCTGATTTCCCAAAATTGTGGAGTTTAATAATCGCTTGAAGCTTTTCGGGCTTTTTGCCGCTTTTAAGCTTTTCTAGCAAATGTTTTTCCTGGTCGGATAAAGACAAGCGATTTTCCTCCTCTGGAGATGATGGTTAGGCTTTCTCGTATTGTATATTGTAATTTGTTTAGCTTCTTTATTCAAGAAGTCTGCTTCTCAAGGCATTAGAGGATGATTGATAAGATCTTTGCTGAGTATTGGCAGTGCCTCGCACAATGTGAGGTGTAATAAAGATTATAAGTTCCGTTTGAACTTCTTTCGTGTTCTTGCTTCTGAATAATCTTCCGATCCCGGGAAGATCGCCGAGAATAGGCACTTTATTAACGGAGACGTTTTTGTCAGTTTTAATCATGCCTCCTATGACAATAGTATGGTTGTTTTTACATATAACTTGTGTTTGAGCGCTTCGGTTGCTGAGATTCGGTGTGGAGTTGCCCCCAAGTGTTGTATAGCCTAAAACACTTGAAATTGTCGGCCTTATGTCCAGAAAGACTTCATCGTTTCCTGTAACAGAAGGTGTTACATCCAAAACAATGTTTGCGTTGGCTTGCTCAATAGTATTTGTGACTTGTCCGGTTTCTGCGTTCACCTGTGAAGCTGAAACATATGAAATGGCTTGTCCAACCGTTATATTTGCAGGACGGTTGTTAAGGGTAGTTATTACAGGATTACTCAAGACTTTCGCAAAGGTGCTTGTGTTAAGCATTGAAAGTACTGCTGAGAACTGGTGCATATCCAGACTGCCGAATCTGAAGACACCTGTTCCGCCTGCATCGTTGCCCATCGGAGAAATATTTATATCAAAGAGATTTCCTGGCATTCCGCCTCTGTTGGGTATGGCTTTTTGCCAGTTGATGCCTAGATTGGCTTCTTTGTTTTTATCCAGTTCATAAATATGAGCATCTATAGTAACCTGAATCGGGGGTGAATCAAGTTTTTCGATCAATTCTCTGATACGATCCAAGTTTACTTGGGTATCGGTAATTATCATCATATCCATGCGTCCTTGTCCCGTTCCTCCTGCCATACCTGCTTGCGAAGCTTGGCTGGAGGAAAAGTTAAGTACACTGGCTCCTGAAGAAAGCATTCTGATCGGTTCTGCCAAAGCTGTGGCATCGGCATAGTTTAGATAGAAGACTTCAGTTACAGGTCTTGAAGTAATATCTACAGTGCTTTCAGTTATGTCTAATTTTGGAAGCAGATTATTTATTTCGGCAAGCTTTGCTTGGGTAGCGCTCACCATCAGAGAATTGGTGCGGGCATCAATATCACAGGTTCCACGCCCCTCAAGAATTCTCTGAATAATAGGCTGTATGTCAGCCGCATTGGTATGCTGTATCGGGAATATTCTTATGCTGGTTGGCGCTGCCGACTCCGGGAAAATTCTCAAAATAGAACCACTCCAGGAAAAGGCTAAGCCGTAGTTGGTCAGAATAGTATTAAAAGCTTCTTCCATGGAGACATTGTTGAAAAGAACGCTCACTTCGCCTTGAATATTGGGTGAGAGCATGAGATTGATGTTTACTATGGTTGCAAGAGAAGTCAGAGCATCCGTTACATTTGTGCGTCTGAAGTCTAAAGATGTTAACATCACATTTTTCTCTGGCGGAAGTGTCAAATAGGAACTTTTTACCTCAAAACTGCTTGTTTCCATGTTTTGATTGTAAAAATTAGAATTAGGATTGATAAGATTTTCAGAAGATAGACCTGTTACAGGCGATGGAGTTGTCATCTGTTTTCTTTCTTCTGTTTTGTTTTTCTTCAGATTTCTGATGGTTTCCAAAACTTCCGGTGAAAGACCTCTTTGTGTTTCTTTGACAGGTATCTGAGGTTTTGAGAAGCTTGAAATGGATTTTGAGGGCGGAAGTTGGTTGAAACTGTTAATTCCGCCATATTGAGGCCTTGAAATAGCGGGAGTTTGCGGGTGAGAAAAAGATTTTCTTAATGGTTGCCACTGTGCCGCTAACGGCTGAACAGCGAAAACTGCCGTCCAAACGGCAAAAATCAGGGCGGTTTTCAGTTTTTCGCTAAAATAATTCATATTTTATTAGTATAGTCCTGGCTTGTACAAGAGCAGACTGAATGTTTTAGAGAACTTGTGATTGTTTATGTCCTCAAAATACATGGTAATTTCAGCTCTGACAGGTGAAATTTGTGATTGAGTTGTTTGAAAAAGTTCATAGAGGTCAGGGGTAAAAGGAGTAAAGCTTATAGAGGTTTCGGATGGCTCGCCTTCAGAAATAGGAAATTTGTATGTCATGGGCTTGTTGATATAAGCAAGGCTCTTTATTTCCTCTTCTATTCTTGTGTAGTAACGCATATCATAGGAAATCAAACTGAAATTTATATTGTTAAGAGGAAGTATATTGACCGTTACTTCTGGCAAAGTAGTAGGGAGTGCATCTGAAACTACTATTTGATAAGGATCGATACTTACAACTTCTGCGTCAGCCTTTGGAATAAAAAAGGTTGAGGAGGCGCATCCGGAGATCCAGAAGAGCGCCAAAATGGCAGACAATATAATAGCCTTTTTAAAAATGATTCCCATAGGAATCATTATCGGTAAAAAGACTTTTTTTCTTTAATTAATAGATTACTTGCGGAAAGAGTCGTCGAAGGTATATGTGCCGTAGTTAGTGTTTATGTCAAGTCTTACGCCTGTTTTGGGTATAAGCCATATTTGCTCGGGTTCCTCGAATATTACCAGCTCATCTGTGATATCAGTAATTTTTCTGTTTTGGTAAATGTCACCTTTTTCATAGGTATCTGAGTCTATAATGGCACAGAGACGATCGCCTATTCTGATTGTGGCTGTGAATTTGCCGTTTAAGGAAGCAACCTTGCGGACTCGTAAAACTTCTTCTTGTTTTTCTTCTTGTTGTCGCCTCTTTTTTTCCTCTTCTTCTTTTAACATAGCAATGATTTTAATATACGGAGATTCTTGAAAAGGCGTATTTTTCATTTTTGCGATGCTTTGTATTACCGGATCGTTGGCTAAAGGATCTGAAAAAGGGATTTCTCCTACCAAAAAACCTTCGGAGCTTGCAATAGGTTGAGTTGTTGGTTTCTGTTCTTCTGTTTTCGAATCTGCTTGCTCCTCTAATGTGGAGGTTTCAGTTTTCGCTTCTTCTTTTTCTTCTTTCTGAGGTTTTTCAGTTTCTCCCGGTTCTTCTTCTAAATAGTCTTCTTCTTCTTCCAAATCTAATCCTAAGTCTTTAAGCGCCAAGACGGTTCGCTCAACTTCCGGTTTTTTGGCAGTTTGCTGTTCTTGTTGCTTTTGAGGTATGCGTCGTTTGCGGGAAGGATTTTTAAAATAATCTGCTCCCATTGCCAGAGATAGTATAAGCAGGCTGATGAAAAACATTTTTTTGGCAATCATGAAATCATACCTGCTTTATTCATCTTCATTATCTTCACTTAACACAGAATTAACGAGAGCATCTGGGATAATTATGGTTGTCGGATAAAGTTCCAGTTCATAATTATTGTTTGAGGTAGTAGTTAAAGAGGGAAGGATCAAGAAAGTAGTTTTTTTCTCCAGCTCAATTAATCGTAAAAAAAGAATAAGTTCTTTGAAGGTTCCAGAAAACTTAATAGCTGTGCTTAGCTGTTCTGCATCCAGAGTTCCAAGCTTTATAGGTTTCGATGGTTGCGGATTTATACCTCTTAGTTTAATTCCCGCTAAGCTGGCCAATACGGGAATTCTGCGGAAAAAGTCCGTAGCTTCTGATTTTTTATAGCATTTTTCCAAAGCATTTTTAGCCTCTACAGTAGATTCCGCCAGTTGAATTTGCGTGTCATATTTACTGTCAACAGAGTCTTTTATATGCTGCAGTTCGCGTGCATTGCTGCTGAGGGTGCGCTGAAGTTTTTGAATGTTTTTGTTTTTGGGAAGGTAAATAAACCTGTATTGTAAAAAGAGCAAACCGAATATTATTACCAGAACGGAGCCCAGCTGCTTGGGATCTTCTTTTAGTATTTCCAGCCATTTTTTAGGATCGAAGTGGTCAAGTATCTTGTCCATCGGTTCACCAATCTTCCTCTGAAAAATCATCGAATTCATCAAGGTTTCCTGAAGAACTCTGGGGGGAGGCGTTGGTAAATGCGTTCATATCCATTTCAGCAGTCATTGAGAATTTTATATAATATCGTGATTCATCTATTATCTCTTCGTTTACAGATTCAAGCTTGGCGCTGTTGAAAAAATCGGACTTTTCCAAAGAACTGATAAGCAAAAATACATTGTCAGAAGAATTAGAGTGTCCGCTAAGTCTGACGTTGGCTTTTTGTGGGCTTATATTAAAATTGGCGGATGTATAGAAAATAGTAGCAGGTGTGAGTGAGGCTATTTCCATTAACATCTCGGAGTTGTTGTATTTTAAAGCATTCAAAGATGTTTCAAGTCCTCTGAGAGCTTCTGTTTGCTTGATTTTATCCAAAATAGCTGAGACTTCGCTTTCACTGCTTCTCAATGTTCTCAGTTCTTTTGACGTTTTCTTAATATCAGCATTTATTTTTTTTTCTTTTCCCAAAATATATATTGTGGGTGATAATAGGAGCAAAACTATCAGAATAGTTGCGAGCATAGTGACAATCTTAACTTTTCTGTCGCTCATTGTGAAAAGTTTAGAAGTGAGGTTGGATATCGCAACAGTCACTGATGCGCCAAGTTGAGACTCTTTTTTGAGAGCCTTTTTATTAGGGTTGAGTATCTCTATAAAGTTTATAATCGTGCTTGAGCGCTGATAAAGAGCAACTCCTATCAAGCTGGCCAAAGCAGCAGCATCTTCTTGCATTTTTCCAATGTCGTATTTGATATTTCCTATCGCTAGTTCATCGTTAAAAGGCTCGGCAAAATGAGTTGGCGTTTCAGTAATTTCCTCAATAAAAGTTTTAAAGTTTTTCATTACGGCTGAACCGCCCGATAAAATAATCGCATCTATTTTGTGCTCATTGTTCTGAGCTATATAAAAGCTGATAGAAAGCTGAATGTTTTGAAAAATTTTCTCTATGCTGTCAAAAATCTTTTCAGCTGCGATTTTTTCTTCACCTTGCATTTGTTCAATATCGTCAGGCGGTATTATGCCTATAGAATGCTTGAGAAATGTTGCTTTATTGTAGGTTTCTTCGCCTGAGGGGGCACCATTTTCTACAAGACCTTCATATACTGCGTTAGTAATTTCAGCACCAGCCATGTTTATATCACGGTAAAATTGAACCTTGCTGTTTTTGAAAATAATTACAGAAGTGGATGAGTGGCCCATATGAACCAAAGCCAAGTTTTTTCCCAAAGCAGAGAAACTGTCTATCTGCCTGCCAAATGACAAGTGCAACACTTGGGGTAATACTAGTATTCCAGCACAGCTAAGACCAGCTCCGGAGAGATGCTTTTGTATCTCTTCAAGAGCATCTCTTTGAAGAGCTCCCACCATAACTTGAGTCATCTCTTTTTCAGGAGATTTTTGTGTTTCTCCATCCTTGGCTTGATGTGCTGTGCCAGGAGGAATTTCCTCTTCGTTGATTTGTTGTTTGATGCTTCCTTCAAGATTCCATCCAAGAATGGCATTGTTTACGGAGAATGGCATTTGCTTATGGGATTCAGCTTGAATTGCCTGAGTTCTTTGTAATTCATCTGGTGTCGGGTCTATTGTTAGACACCTGATTGTAACGTCCTTGCTGGAAGCGCATAGAACTGCTGTTTTCGTCTGAATCTGATTGTCATAAAGCAATTCGGTGACTTTGGTTGTTAAAAATTGTCGTAAGTCTTTTAAACAGCGTTCTTTGGTTTGTTCTCTGTCCAGCAATTCTTTTTCCTCTGGAGGAATTGCCAGTTCAAAATTGGGGAGAACAAACTGCGCCAATGTCTTAAGCTCCGGCGTGCCATCTGCTTTATATTGGACAAAGGCGCATTTTAAGGCATAGGTTCCTATATCAATCGCAAAAAATTCTTCCTGTTCTTTTTGCGTTTCGTTGCCTGCCATTTTCAGGCCTTTCTATTAAAAACTGGAGTTATCTGAATCCTGAAAGAGTAAAAATTGTTAAAAACATACTGCCGTAAAACCAAAATATTTTTTTAAACATACGTGGCTTCCTTATAAAGGAGAACCAAGGCTACAAAGAGTATACTCCAAAAGAACAGCATGCGAAACCTCCCGGATTTTATTCTGGAACGTAGCTATTAAGGAGGCTATCGGCAAAAGAAAATGAAAAAGTTACAATAGGAGTTTTTCAACTAATCTAAAGCTTTTTTCAACATGATAATCTTGTCAGTTCTATATTCTTCGATAAAACCATTTTCTACAAATAGCTTTACCGCTGGATTATCAATCGCAATATTATCGTATAAGTAATCAATTCCGTTTTTCTTTGCAATATCTGACAAAAGGAGCAGTCCCTGTCTTCCGTATCCTTTTCCTCTATGTTTGGCATGTATAATCACGTTGGCGAGATATATGTTTTGTTTTTCATCAAGGTGATAGGCGATTTCGCCGACAAATTTTTTTGTATTCTCATCTGTAATATAGCGATAGAAACGCTTGTTTTCATGCTTGATTAGCCAGTAATCATACCAAGGTGTCCATTGCTCTTCCAAGAATGAAACGGTTCCTCCATAACTATGGTTATAAGACATGGTTTCAGGGTCACTCAGAAGTTCTTTGCGAAACCATAGGTCATTAAGGTTTGGCTTATAGATTTCGATTCTTTTCAGCCCCTTATTTGGTTTCATCGGTGCCGTCTGTGGAATCTGTGGACAAATCGTTTTCTGCCTTTTTCTGCGGTTCAGGTTTGAGGTTTGAGAAATCAGCAGGCTTGGTTTGCCACATATCAGAAGGTGAAGGAGAAAAAACAGCGTCTTCATAGTCAGAAATAATGACTTCATTGTCAGGTGTCAGTTGGGTTGTGACTCTGTTTTGTGTTTTAATAGTTGTGTCCCCTTCGCCTTTTAGAAATACATAAAGCTTGCCTTCGGGTGTTTTCTCAATAAATAAAAGTCCGCTTTTATGCCTGATTTCAGCAGTTTTTGCTAGCAGAAGAAGAGGGCGGGGGATTTCTTTCTGTATCTGAGCTGTGAAACGTCCTAGCATTGGTTGTAAAGTTCCTCTATATATTTTAAGGATACATCCCTGGGAAGGTATAATTTCACAGCCTTTGAATATAAAAGAGGTTCCTGAGGCAGTTTCAGGATAATAAAAAATAGAGCCGTCTTCGGGAGTTTGCATTTTTTCAAAACGGACTCCCGAGCGGTTTTTCATCATAGGAAGGCTGCCGTTAAAGAGAATGTCGTCAACGGAGCATTCTTTTGCCGCCTTTGCAGGCAATTGAAAAACAACTGTTGCTAATAACAACAATATAACGAGTTTTCTTTTCATGTTTCTTTTCGCCTATTAGTTCGTTTTATCTAAATGTTTATTATCGAACAGATTTTTTTTCTATCCGCAGATGGACACAGATTCACACAGATGAGGGCAAAATTGGTCAAAAATTGCATTCTGCTGCCGCATAATCTCAATTTTTGTCCTAGCCTCTGATTAAGAACAGATAGCTAGCAACAGTGGGTAGTGGGTAGAAAGGGCAATTTGCAATATTTTCTTTTCATTTATAGCATATAAGCATTATCAAGATGTGTTTTTTTATCAGAGCTTCAGCTCTTTATTAGCTGCTTAGAGTAATTGTCAGTTTCAGCAATTTGAGTCTAAACAATTAACTCGCCACTTGCCACGCACCACTCGTTGCTCTAGTGCAGCTGCAGTATCAGAAAGCATAAAGACTTTGTTGGCTCGTTTGGCATTAAACAGGCTGCTTGTACCTGCAACACAGCACTAGTATAGGGTAGCATTTTTTTATCTCTTGAACATCTTAATTTTTCTCTGATCTATGCCGATAAATCAGACGAAATTATGAAAAATTATATAAAAAAGGCAACAATCCTCTCTTTCTTCATTTTTGCAGCCTCGCTTAGCTGGGCTGTTCCGTCGGATTTGCTCTCCCAAAGCTTAGAAGCTTCTCTCACCAAGATGGAAGCTCTTTATAGCAGAGGCAGATGGGATGAGGCTATCAAGACAGGACAAGGCATTTTAAAAGATGCGCCTCAAGGTCATCCGGCACAAATGAGAGCCAAAGATTTGGTGCTTTTGTCTGTTCAAGGCAGAAATAATGAAATATTGAACAACAAAAAGCGAGCTGAAGCCAAGAAAATAGAAGAACATGGTGAAGCCCTTTATCTAAATGCCGTTTCCTCAATGAAAAAAGGTGGCTACAGCGAAGCGGCTCAAATGTTGGAGCAAGCTCATAGGCTAAAAAAAGGCAATGCCGCTTCATATTATCAGCAAGGCTATTCTTATCTACAAAGCGGGAATAAAAAAGCAGCTTTTGAGGCTTTCAAAACTGCCTTAACTAAAGATCCTAAACATGACAGAGCTTTGTATTACGTTGCTGCTCTCAGCTATGAGCTTGAAAAAAATCAGATTACTGAAAAATATTGCAAAGATTTTTTGACTGAAGCAGAAAAGCTTTCTGAAATCTTGAAGAAGGATTTTGCCAGTCAAAGAGAAAAAAGAGAAAATGCAAAAGCCACTGAAACAGCAAAGCGTCTTAAACTTTTGAACAAAAATGTTGGGCGAGCCAATGTCATGCTGGGTCTGCTCTTAAGCAAGAGAAAAGCATATGGCGAAGCTATAGAGCCTTTGACTTTGGCAATAAAAGCCGAGTCGGAAAATGCAGACCTTTGGTTTGCATTAGGAGTAGCTTCTTATCACGGAAACATGCTCAACCAAGCATCCAACTCCATAAAACAGACAATTGGCTTGAAAGAAAGAATGCTGCGAGCTAATTCAGGAGAGGCTCTGCGTCTTTTGGAATCAAATAAGAGTGATAAAGCTGTTGAGGCTGAGTTGGCACAGAGAAAACTAAAAAAAGATCTTGCTCTCGCTTATTATACTATGTCTTTGATAAATACAAAAAAAGGTATTGTCAGGGGCAATATGGATATTCTTGACAAAGCATTGGAATACGATCCCGACTTTACTCAGGCTGAATATAATAAAGCAGTTGTCATGGCTTCAGAAGGCAAGCTAGAAGAAGCTGTGGAGCTTATGAAAAAGCTTTTGGCAAAATCTGAGCCTGACAGCCCGAAAACAGCAAAAATCGTTCAAGGCATCACTCTTCTGATGAACAGAATGACAAAACGTGATAATCCCCAAGCTTATGCTAAGATGCGGGAACCTTCTGAAGTTGAAAAAGTAAGAATACCGTTTAATGATATTGAAGCTCTTGGCGGCAAAAGACAGGAAGAAAGACTTCTGGGAGTTTTTGATGAAATTCGAGAAGTCAGCAAGCTTATTAAGCTTCAAAACTATGATGAAGCTATAAGACGTCTAGTATATCTGCGTTCCAAGCATCCGGATGTTGCCGATGTGAGTGCAATTTTGGGGCACTGTTATACAGAGCAGGGCAGATATAAAGAGGCTGAAGCTTCTTTCAGGAAGGCTATAAGTTTGCAGCCTTCTCATTACGAAGCTTTAAACGGCTTGGCATATGTGCTTTCTACCCAAGACAAAGAACTTCAATATGCTCTATCTGCGGTCAACAAGGCAATTGCCGGAGAACCTGCAAAGAGTGAGTTCTATCATACTCAAGGCTCCATACTTTTCAAGCTGGGTGAGGTAGAAAAATCAGCTCAGGCTTTCCAAAAGGCTATCGAAATCAATCCTAAGCACAAGTTGGCCAGATACGATTTAGGTTTGTCTCTCTACATTATGAAAAATTATAGAGGCGCCATAGATAATTTTGACGCTTTGCTGGCTGATAATCCTGTCCATGAAAAGGCTTTGATCTTCAAGAGTATGGCCTTGGCCAAAATCAACAGAGTTCCAGAGGCATTGGATTCGTTGACTATATTGAACAGGCACCTGCCAGATAATTCAAAGCTCAAAAAGATGGCCACAGAAATGCACGACAAAATGGCCAGCGCCTATGAGAGAAAGACAGAAGTTCCTGTTCCCGAAATTAAATCTCCAGCTCCTGTTGAGCGTTTGGTGCAAGAAGGGAATGAATTCAGAGCCAAGGGTCTTGTTAACAGAGCCAAAGAGAAATATCTTGAGTGTATCAGGCTTGCTCCTGACCGATACGAGCCTTATTATGAACTGGGTCTCATGTATGCGGCATCGGGCTTGAATACATCGGCTTTGTCTTCATGGCAGTCTGCAGAGGGTCTGAAACCTGATTATTATCCTATAGTCATCAATATAGGGAAAATGTATCAAAAGCTGGACAAAGCGGCCAATGCTGAAGAATATTTCAGAAGAGCTATGGCTCTCAGCCCCAAAATGGCTGAGCCTCCTTACTATCTTGGTTTGATAAGTTACGGAGCAGGCAACTTTGAGTCGGCTGAAAGCTATGCTCTTGATGCTCTGAAACTTGATAAAAAATATTATAAGGCTATGGCTCTTCTTGGTATGGCCAGAATAAAACAAGACAGACTTGAGCCTGCCAAAGATATATATGAAACTCTCTATGTCTCAGCTCCTGCTAATTCACGTATGAAGCAGCACGCCAGAAGCAAAATCTGGCAAATAGCAAAGCTTCAGGCTGCAAAAGAGACTCAGACAGCTGCTATGAAGCATAAAGAAGAAGTTGTAAAGAGAATAAATGAATCTGAAAAGAATGTCGTAGCCAAAACTCCCAGAGAAGCTACTTTGATAGATGCCTATGGTCCAAGCATGAGCAAGGATGATAAGAGAATGGTTCTCAGTACCTTGAGTCAATTTAAACGTGTTCCGAAAATGACGGGTGTCAATTCTGGAACATTCAATGAAAATATGGCTAAAACTTCCTTGTCAGCTGCAGATAAGCAGTGGATTAATGATAAGGCGGCAAAATTTGGCGGAGGCGTCGGCAAATATGATTTGCCCGAAGAGGAACGCTATGGAATTAAGGCTACAAAGAAAAAATATGTGAGAAAGCCTGACCCTGCGGACACAATCATCCTTAGCGGTATATCTCTTGCATCTAAAGGCAGAAGCGCCGATGCTCTGGCTGAATTTGCCAAAGCTCGCAAAGCTTCTCCAGACAACTTGGATTTGTTGCTGAATATAGGTTTTGTAAGTACCCTGCAAGGCAACTTCAAAGATGCCTTTGATGCTTATGCCAGAGCTCACACGGCACATCCGGAGTCAGATATGGCGAAACTTGCTCTGGGCAATCTCTATTGGCTGGGAGGGCAAGGCGAGGCTGCTGTGAAACTTTGGAAAGCTATAGAAGGGGAATTTATAGTTGATGCTGACTATAACGTTCTTTCCAAGTCGGCTGAGATTTGGAAGAAAATAGTCGACTTGGATCCGGAAGATGCTGATGCTCACTCAAATCTTGGAGTTATCTATCTCTTCTCGGGTGAACCTGCCAAAGCTGTAATAGAATTCAATGCGGTTAAAAGCCTTACTTCAGGCAGAAGCACGGAAGAATTTTATAAAGCTCAGGCTGCTGTCCAGCTTTATATGCAGACAAAGCAGAAAATACATTTGAATGAGGCTAAAGAAATTCTTAGCTCCATGTCCACAGGAGCTAGACCCTTCCCGCATTCAGAAAGGCTGAAACAGTTTGTTGCTATGCTTTAAGAGGTTAAAGAAAAAGCTTCTTGCTGCTGCCTTATTCATTGGGCTTTCGCAAGTTGTATTTGCAGCGCCTCGACTCAAAACTTACGAAGGAGATATATTTTCTTCTCTGCCTTCTCAGGATGGCAAAGTTCAGAAAATGGAAGAAAAATATAAAGCCAATTCCTCAGATCCTTTGCTTAAATCTATGACAGGCGTTGCGATGAATGAAGAAGGCATGACAGGCTTGATTGTGGGCAATACAGCTCACAAACTTCCTGCAGGAAGACTAGTTACAGGCTTCAGATACAACTACTCCGAGCTCAACTCTACTAAAGGAGCAGCATTTCGCACTGTGGAGAGCGGCGAAATACATTCTTTTGAGTTTTCAGGGCTTTGGGTAACAGAGAATGGTGAAATCTCTGTGAATATCCCTGTCAGAGACTGGTATTTAGATGCTCCTCTGACTATGGGGATTGATGACAGCCTGACAGGGCTTGGCAATATGACCTTGGGCGTTAAGCGAAGGCTCAGAGAACATGAATATTACCGTTTCGCAGTAGGCGGTGTCTTGAAGCTTGCTACAGGCGATAGCGGGAGAATGGGAGTCGCAGGCTCTGATGAAAATAAAACCTTTAAACTGTTCACCTGTGTGACTACTAAAGAAACTGATAAAGCTACTGCAAACTTGGAAATAGGCACAATTTTCAGACACAAGAGTGAAGAAAAGAGCAGCTTTATTTACAGATTCGGCATAGCCTATGCCGTTACAGAACATGTCGCTTTAATAGGTGAGCTGGCAGGAGAGGTAGTGGGGAGCGACGACAAAGACACTATGGACATGGTTATGGCTGCAAGGTTTGCTGTTACCGAAAAAGTGACTTTAGAGTTGGCATACTTTAACAACCTGCGAACATATAGAAGCTACGGATGGGACAGCAAGATTCAAGGGGGCGTCACCGCCAAATGGTAAAACTCCAAGGGAAGGGGTTAGGGCGCAGGGAGTAGCAAAATCAAAAAGCAAAGCCATACTTTATTATCGCATAATCACAATTTTTGACCTAGCCTCTGATTAAGGACAGAGACCTAAAAACAGTGGCAAGGGATTAGTGGATAGTGGGTAGAGAGGGCAACGAACAGCCAGTGATGAGTGGCAGGTGGTGCGTGATGAGAAAGGAATGATGTTCGCCAAAACCTAAAAAAATAAACAACGTATATTTATTAGCATCTCAAAGCAATTATCAGTTTCAGCAATTGAGTCTAAACAATTCCACCCCCCACGCCCTACGCCCTATAGTGCGGCGGCGGCTGCATCAAATAACCATGAATAGTCCATGTTGACTGCTTGTCATTGAACAGAGAAGTATTAGGTGTAACAAAGCGCTAGTTTAGTGTTAGCGTATTCTCCTGCTCAACTCTCTGAGCATTTCTTCGGCTATAGCTTTTTCATTGGAACTTGAAGGAGCCTTGTCGACTATTTCCTGATAGATTTTAACAGCTTCATTTCCTGCTTGCTGATCGCTGTAAATCAAGAAAAGATCGGAGTAGGCTGTTGCTGTTTTGGAAAGCAGTGGTATGCTGTCAGGGTAGTTTCTTAAGCCGATTTTTAAAACTTCAATAGCTTGAGCATGTTTTGTTTCTCGTAAAAGTTTGTCGCCTTCATAAAGGATCTCATCCTCAGACATTCGCTTAGCTGTATATGAGCTTGGAGCAGAGCTTTCTTGTTCAGCTTTCTTTTTCGCTGCTTCCATAGCAGCACGCTCTTCCTGTTCTTGAAGCCTTCTCAATCTCTTTTCTTCCTTGATTGCAGCTATTTGAGCCTGCTCTTGGTCATAAACGTCTAGTATTTTTTGGGCTTCTTTTAAGAATTGCTCTGTGAATTGATTTTCACCTTCAACGTGGGTAGCCGTATAACTTCTAAGGTCTACGACAGCCAGCTCTGTATAGCCGGAGAAATGTATCAGCATGCCTCGGTAATAAAGACCATTTGTGATGCGATTAGGGCGGTCTTTAAGATAAGTAAGTGCAGCTTTGATTAAGCCGTTATCAGATTCGCTTAGAAGAGGCGGTTCTGACGTGACAGCTGTTACATATAGCTGAATGGCCAAGGGCATGTCGTCAGTTTTAAAAGCTTCCATTGCCTGGTTAAAAATTTTAGCTGCTGCGGAGGTTTTTGATGTGAAACGGAAGATTTTTTCTTGTTTTTTGGGTTCTGCAGGAGTTTTTTTCTGTATTTGTTGTGTTTGAGCGGGTTTTGTCTCTTGTACAGGTCTAGAAGTTTTCTGAGTATAACTTGTGGCAATTGTCATTTGTTGAGTTGCCTGTACAGGAGTTTGAGGCTGTTCCGGAACTGCGCTTATGGGAGGCAAGTTGGCTACTCTGCCGTCGAAGTTTGGGTCGTTAAGCACTCGGAGGCGATTGAGGGCTTGGGTAAAAGAGGGATTTAATGAAAGGGCTCTGCCATATGACTCTTTCGCGTTGTTGAATTGAAGCATGGCTTCGTAGCATAAGCCCATGTTATATGGTACCCAATATGAGTCTGGGTTTAGGCGTTGAGCTTGCAGGTAACATTGGATGCTGTCTTGATATTGCCCGCTTTGTTTATAAAGTATGCCCAGATTGTTGTAAGCGTGGAAGTTATCCGGTTCAAGTTTTAAAACATCAAAGTAAGAACGCACAGCTCCCACATAGTTCTTCTCCATCGTATAGGCTAAAGCAAGGCGAAGATGAGCTGCGACATCTTTCGGGTTGTCTAAAATTTGTTTCTGGTATTTTAATACTTCGCTTGTTTGAGCTAACAAAGGCACTGAAAAGCTGACGCTTATTATAAGCGCCAGCATCAAAAGGTCTTTTTTAGCCTTAAATTTTCGGTAAAACTTTTTACTGAGCTTCAACAAGGAATTTGATCGCAGTTTTTTCGTTGCCGTCTATATCTATCTTGGCGAAAGCAATCATGGTAGAAAGATCTATGCCTTTAGGAGCTACGTAGCCTCTAGTTACGGCGATGGATTTAACAGCTTGATTAACAGCGCCAGCTCCTACAGCAAGAAGGACAACTTTTCCGTCTTGCTCTATAACTGCTGCTATTGCGCCAGCTACTGACTTGGGGCTTGAAGATGATGCAACTCTCAGTATTTCCATTGTAACCTCTCCTGTCTTGTTGTCTGACTAATGATTTAATTATAAACTAGATAATATTTTAAAGGCAAGGGCTAAAACGTTTTCTGAATAAGAAAGCGTCTTTTTTCTTGTTAATTTAAGGATTTTAGAATAACGGATGCGTTTTGTCCGCCAAACCCGAAAGAGTTTACCAGAGCAAGTTTAATATCTTTGTTTTCAGCAGTTTGTCCAGTAAAGCGCATTTCAAGAAGCTCTTCATCCAAGTTTTCCAAGTTGATGTTAGGGTGCAAGAAGCCTTCGTGCATTTGCAGAATTGTCGCTATGGCTCCGCAAACGCCTGCACCGCCGAGCAAGTGCCCGATCATGCATTTAGTCGAGTTTATGCTGATATTGCGAGCATGGTCGCCAAAGACATTATGGATGGCTTTGATTTCAACTGCGTCGCCCAATGGTGTGGCTGTACCGTGAGCATTTATATAGCTTATATCTTGCGGGTTGGAGCTATTGAAATTCAAAGCTTGTTGCATTGCCGAGGCTGCTCCGATTCCTTCTGGATGGGGGGCCGTCAGGTGATATGCGTCTGCGGACGAACCATAACCTACAATTTCGACTAAGGGAGTGCTTCCTCGTTTTATCATGCTTTCTTCTGATTCTATAACTAATGCTCCGCCGCCTTCGCCCATAACAAAACCGTCTCTGTCGCGATCAAAAGGTCTTGAAGCCTTTTCAGGTTCATCGTTGCGTTTTGAAAGAGCTTTGATTTTAGCAAAGCCCATATAGGTCAAAGGCAGAAGAGCAGCCTCAGAACCGCCTGTTATCATGATGTCTGCATCGCCTCTGACTACTTTCAAGTAGGCTTCACCTATTGCATGCATGCTTGAAGCACAGGCAGAAGTGATAGAAAAGTTGGGACCAGTAAATCCGTAAAGCATGCCTATAATGCCAGAAGTAATGTTGGTAATCATCATTGGAACTAAGAAAGGGTTCACTCTGTTAGGACCGGCTTCAAGATATTTTTTGTGCTCATCAATAAGGGTGATTACGCCGCCTATACCGGATGAGAAAATAACACCGACTCTTTCTGGAATAAAGCTAGAAGGATTGTCCAGTCCAGCTTGTTTGACTGCCATTTCTGTTGCTGCAAGACCCAGCTGTGAAAAGCGGTCTTGTCGTCGCATAGTTTTGGGATCACAGTATTTGTCAGGTATGAAATTTTTAACTTCGCCGCCTATTTGGACAGGCAGTTCAGATGCGTCAAAACAAGAAAGTTTTCCTATACCGCTTTTTCCTGCTCTCAAGGCTTCAGAAAACTCTTTAATATCCATAGCGTTGGGAACTATTACACCCATTCCTGTGACAAATACTCTTTTCATTTAGTAGGAATCCTTTGTGTCTGTATAAAAATTATTCGCAACACAGACTGAAAAGGAGTGTTGCGAATATGAAGGTTCATGCTGATTTTAATTAAGCTTCTGCTTCTTTTACTGCCTTCTCAATGTAGTTGACGACATCCTGAACTGTTCTGAGTTTTTCAGCTTGATCATCTGGAATGTCGAGGTTGTAGGCTTCTTCCAAAGCCATGACTAATTCTACTGTGTCGAGGCTGTCTGCGCCAAGGTCTTCGATGAAGTTGGCGGTAGGGGTTACCTGATTTTTGTCTACGCTGAGTTTTTCAGTAATAATGGTTTGTACCTTGTCAAAATATTCGTTATTCATTGATTTTTTTCCTCCATAGAGATTTTCAGGCCATCACCATGCCGCCGTCAACGGTGAGAACTTGCCCTGTGATATATTCCGCCTTGTCTGAGGCGAGAAAGACTACTGCATCAGCAACGTTGGAAACGTCGCCGAACTTTTTCAGTGCTGTTTGCTGCTTTATCTGTTCCTTGAGATCATCGGGAAGAGTTTCTGTCATGTCCGAATTAATAAATCCCGGAGCAACGGCGTTTGCCCGGAGTCCCTTTTTCCCGAATTCTTTGGCGAATGTCTTGGTCAAGGCTATAAGTCCTGCTTTGCTGGCGGAATAGTTAGCTTGTCCCGCATTGCCTGTAAGACCGACAACCGAAGCTATATTGATCACGGCGCCGGATTTCTGCTTAAGCATTTGTTTGGCTACCGCTTTTGACATCAAAAAAGCACCTTTGAGGTTTATATCTATTACTGTTTCCCAGTCTTGCTCAGACATGCGAAGCAGCAAGTTGTCTTTGGTTACGCCTGCATTGTTGACAAGAACGTCAATTCTGCCGAATTCTGAAATTGTTTGCTGAACTAAGCGGTCAGCATCTGAAGCTATAGATACATCGGCTGAACAAAAGGAAACTTGCGAACCTGAGGCTTTAAGGTCTTCCGCCGCTTTTTCAAGAGCTGCGGAGTTTCTGCCTGAAAGCATGACTTTATAGCCTTCAGAAGCGAAAGCTTTTGCTGTAGCAAAACCAATTCCTCTGGCGGAACCTGTCACTATGACAACTTTGGAGTTCTCAGACGAATTGCTCAAGTTTTCACCTCACTTGTTTACTGAAAAAGGAATGCCTTTTTTATCTTATTTTGCTTTTTTTGTCAAGTCTAAAAGACAACAGAATGCGGCAGAACAAAAAGCATTTGCTCTGCTCGCTGAAGTATGTGTACTCTTCAAGTGGCTGAACCTGCGAGATTTGACCTGATTGAGTCAATTATTCCGCTTTCGGCACAATCTGCTGCAAGAGAAATAGCGTTGGCTATTACCGAAGCTTTGGCTTTACCGTGGCAAACTATGGAGGTTCCATTTAAACCCAGCAAGGGAGCTCCGCTATATTCAGGGGCTTCCGGACTGAATCTTTTGCTTTGTTCTGCAAAGGCTTGCATAAGTTCTGCAGGTAGATTGGCTTTTTTTACGAATTTTATAAAGCGTTCCTGCATAAAATGAGCAACTGATTCACTGGTCTTCAGGAAAACGTTTCCCGGGAAACCGTCGCAAACAACCACGTCAGCTTCATTAGTGTAAACAGCGTCAGCTTCAATGTTGCCGACAAAGTTTATAGATTTTTCTTCCGAGAGAAGTGTATAGGCTTCCTTGGTCAGATCGTTGCCCTTGGCTTCTTCAGAGCCTATGTTGAGAAGAGCTACTCGCGGTTTTTCGACTTTATAGAGGTGAGAATAATAGATGGAACCCATCAAAGCAAACTGCACGAGGTGCTTTGGTTTGACATCGACATTTGCTCCGACATCAAGCATTAAAACTCCGTCATCGCTGACAAGTGATGGCAGCATGACAGATATTGCGGGTCTTTCTACGCTTTCTATTTTGCCTATTTGCAACAAAGAGGAGGCCATCTGCGCACCAGTGGAACCGGCAGACAGCATGGCATCGGCCGCTTTGTTTTTCACTAAAGCCGAACAAACAGCTACAGAAGCTTTTTTCTTGCGTCTGAGAGCCATGACCGGATGTTCACCCATCTCGACATATTCTTCAGTGTGCTCAACTGTACAGCCGTTAGGCAGGTTGCCGCCGAAGTGTTTATCGATTACTGCTTTGCCGCCTACTAGAATCAAGTGGGCTTGTCCGCCTGATTCTTTGTATTGTTTTGCTCCGTCAAGCAACGCGGAAGGAGCGAAGTCGCCCCCCATCACATCAATAGCTATCTTCATGTGCAAAATTCCGCTCTGGCGTTAAGCTTCAGCTACTTCTAATACTTTAAGACCCCTGTTGTAATGTCCGCAAGACGGGCATACTCTGTGGGCCAACTTTGTCTGGAAACACTGAGTGCATTTGGCAAGCGTGGGTACCGTTGCCTTGTAATGCGTTCTGCGTTTGCGTCCTCTGAGTTTTGAGACTCTATTTTTTGGACATGCGCCCATGATAAATTCTCCTTATATAAAAATGAACGCAAACACTATATCAGATCATGCTTTGATACGTCAATCAAATTTTAAAGAAGAGAAAATTATTCGCAGATTACACAAAGGAGGGTATAGCTTAAAGTCAGAGAGTAGGGTCTAGTCGGCGGGGGTGGCGAAAAACAAAGCACAGGCAGAACCACAAAAAATAAACAATATATATTTATTAGCGTCTCAAAGCGTTTATTGGATTCAGCGATTGAGTTCCAAACATTCAACTCGCCACTCATCACCAGCTTTTTGTTCTGTCCGCTGTTTGTTAGCTAAGTGCGTCTAAATATTTGTATATAATCTTGAATGGCTGCGGTTTGATTTGGTTTGTTGTTCCTATAATGTATAGTTTTCTTTTGGGACAATAAAAAGCAAAAGAGCCTGTCATGCCTGAATGTCCGATTATTTCAGGACAATCTATAAATGGCGATATGAGAAATGAAAGTTTCATCCTCATCATTCCTGCTCCGTATTCAAGAGGAATGAACTGTATCGGGCGGAACTTTGGATTTTTAATATGTTGTACAGAGAATAATTGGCCAGTAAAAAACGCCTGCAAAAATCTAAAAATATCTTTGTTCGTAGAAACTAAGCCGCCTGCTGCGAAAACTGATTTCATGTATTCGACCCGCTTGAGTTTGTGTTTGACAAAATAGAAGGGTATGATTTTTTCATCTGCGGATACAGCTCTTGTTTCTTTAAGTTCTAAAGGAGTAAAAATATATTTTTCCATGGCTGTTTGTAAGGGCATGCCAGCTTTTTCCTCTATAATCATTCCCAAGAGCACAGCGTTAAGGTTGCAATAATGAGACTTGGAACCTCCAGGTTTACTTCTGCCATTGAACTTTCTGGCAATCTCTATAATCTCTGAAGGACTTAAGGAAAAGTCTTCAAGAATGAGGCGATGCATAAGTGAGTCTTCATCATTGATTCTTTCCGCTTCATAGTCAGGCAGCCCTGCATTTTGATCCAGCAAATGTTTTATAGTGATCTGAGCACTGAAGTCCTCTCTGTCTTTTACATTTATACCCTGCCATACATTTTCCGGCAAAATTTGAGAGATTCTGTCATCAAGAGTGATTTTGCCTTCATCCGCTAAAATATAAATTAGGGCATGGGTGTAAAGCTTGGTGATAGAAGCAATGAAAAAGGAGTCATTCTCTTTCATATTTTTCTCGCATCTGTGAAGCAAATTGCCGCCCTCGGAATAGATTTCTGCAAACCCGCTGAAAATCGATTTGTTTTCCTTGAAAAACCTGTCCGTTCTGGAAAGCTTTTGTTCTTTGGACAGATTGGCATTGAAAATCCTGAAGATGATTATTGAAAAAACAGGTATAAGCAGTATTACCGCAATAATAATCATAAATTAAAAACTCCTTGGAAAGAACAATGTTGAGTGGCGAAAACTCCTAGGGGATAGGGGCTGGGGCGCGGGGAGTAGCGGTGAACCAGACTCAATCGCTGAAACTGATAACTGCTTTGCCATTACTTCTGTAATTTTTAACCCATGTCAGTGTGTTCCGTGTGTTCTGTGGCAAAGAAAGCTTTTTGGAGTTTTTGGTTTTCTGTCTTGGATATTTGGTCCTCGCCCCCCCCCACTCCCTACGCCCTACTCCCTTTCCTTAAGGGTCTGCGTTCATCTGTGTAATATGCGGATTTTAAAGATTTTGAAGTTTTTGTTCTAGGTGTTTGGTTCTTGCTACCCCCTAGACCCCACCCCCTAACCCCTGATTTTAAGCTATGCTTAAAAATCATATCTGTGTATTCTGTGTGTTCCGTGGTTTAGAAATGTTCTCGGTCTTTTCTGTGGTTTCAAGTGTAGTTTTTCGCGTTGTAAACAGTCATCGCGTCCAAAATTTTGCCCTCTAATATCAGTCTGACAGCTGCGGGTAGGTCGTTGTACACTGTTTCCAGGACTTCGTTGTCTTGCTTGGAAAAATCTCCAAGGACATGATTTATCATTTTCTCAGGATGCAAACCTTTGTCAGGAAAGACAGGCTGATCTACTCCTATACGTATTCTTGCAAAATTAGAGCCCAAGTGCGATATTACAGACTTCAAACCATTGTGCCCGCCAGCGCTGCCGCTTTCTCTTATACGAACTTTGCCTACAGGCAAGCTGATATCATCCGTGATAGTTAAAAGCTCTGACGGAGAGATTTTATAGTAGTTCATAACAAGAGCTATTGAGTCTCCTGAGAGATTCATGTAAGTGTCAGGTTTCAGTATATAGTGCTTTTCTCCGCCGTAAACAAAAGAGGCTAGGGCACCTTTGAGTTTCGGAGCTTGCTTGAAAGAAGCAGCAAAGTGAGAGGCAAGAGCGTCTGCTGCTTTAAAGCCTGCATTATGCCTAGTGTTTTCGTATTTTTTACCTGGATTGCCGAGACCTGCTATTAACATAGGGTGGATTATAAAAATAAAACCCTGACAAGTCAAACTATATGATGATATACTGCCATTCACTTTTAAACGGAGATTACATTATGCATACGGAATTTCACTCTTGGTACAGTCACGCAATCGGACATGATATGTCTCTCAAGGTTTATGGCCACTATGGTCGCCCGCTTTTAGTTTTCCCTTGTGCTGGCGGCTCTTTTCATGAATTCGAAGATTTCGGCATGCTGGATATTGTCAGATGGTTTGTTGACAGCGGCAAAGTTAAAATATACTGTGTGGACAGCATAGATAATGAAAGTCTCTTGAACCGCCATGGACACATGGGTGATAACATATATAGGCATGAGCTTTATGATTCCTATATAATGAACGAAGTTGTGCCATTTATTTATAATCATCAGGGCGGAAGATGCGGCATAGCTCTCACAGGCAACAGCATGGGCGCTTATCACTCAGTAAACTTTCTTTTGAAACACCCTGACGTGTTTGATGCCTGTATAGCTTTGGCGGGCGTTTACGATATCAAACAGATTATCGGACACCATTATTGGGACGATAACGCTTATTTCAACTCCCCATTGGCTTATTTGCCAAATTTGAACGATGGACATATTCTTGATCAAATCAGAAATTGCAAGATTATAGTTTGTACTGGACAAGGTCCTTGGGAATATCCTGAAGATACCAAAAGATTAAAATCTATTTTCGAGCAAAAAGGCATACCTGCTTGGGTAGATCTTTGGGGATTCGATGTAAACCACGATTGGCCATGGTGGAAGATAATGCTTCCTCATTTCTTGCCCCATATTCTGTGAGCTGGACTATGCTGGTAAAACCTGGAAGATCATTCCCTTTGGGGGCAACTTATGACGGCGAAGGCACGAACTTCGCTTTGTACTCAGTGCATGCTGAAAAAGTGGAGCTTTGCCTTTTTGACCTTGCAGGCAACGAAACTAGGATACAACTTAGACACAGAACCGCTTTTATTTGGCATATTTATATAGTCGGAATAAAACCGGGGCAGTTCTATGGCTACAGAGTCAGCGGTCCCTATGACCCTGAGCGGGGTTTGAGGTTCAACCCGAAAGTGCTTTTGCTGGATCCTTATGCAAAAGCTCTTTCAGGCATTGAAAATCACGAAGCCGGACTTTTTGCCCATAATCCCCATAGCCCTCACAAGGATCTTGAGATTAGCAAAGAGCTGGCTTGTGGAACGCCTAAAGGTATAGTAACTGGAGAGGAATTTGACTGGGAAGGGGATAAGTCTCCCGATTATCCTTTCCACAAATCTATAATTTATGAGGCGCATGTCAAAGGCATCACGGCTCTTCGTGAAGATATCCCCGCAGAGATAAGAGGAACTTACGCAGCTTTGGCTTCGGAGCCGATGATCAAATACTTCAAAGATCTGGGCATCACCACAATAGAACTTTTGCCTGTTCACCAGCATATAGATGACCCTTTTCTCTATGAAAAAGGTCTGACCAACTATTGGGGATACAGCACTCTTTCTTTCTTTGCTCCCGAAATACGCTACAGTTCAGATAAAACACCAGGCGGGCCTGTAAGAGAATTCAAAGAAATGGTGAAAAAACTTCATGCGGCAGGCTTGGAAGTTATTATAGACGTGGTTTATAACCACACTTGCGAAGGAAACCACGAAGGGCCGACTATGAGCTTCAAGGGCATAGACAATATAGGTTACTATCGTCTTATGCCTGACAGAAGACGCTTCTATAAAGACTATACCGGCACAGGCAATACCATCAACGTTGTAAATCCGCAAACTTTACAGCTTATAATGGATTCCCTGCGCTATTGGGTTGAGAAAATGCACGTTGACGGATTCCGCTTCGACCTTGCTTCGACTCTCGCCCGTGAAATGCACGCTTGGAATCAGCTCTCCAGCTTCTTTACTATTATTCACCAAGATCCGGTTATAAGCAGAGTTAAGCTTATAGCGGAACCTTGGGACGTAGGGGAAGGCGGCTACCAGGTTGGCAATTTCCCTGTTCTCTGGGCTGAATGGAACGCCAAATACCGTGATCTTATGCGCTCTTTCTGGAAAGGCGATGAAGGCTGTATCGGCGAGATCGGTTATCGCTTCACAGGCAGCAGCGATTTATATGAAAATGACGGCCGAAGACCATACATGAGCATCAATTTTATTACTGCTCATGATGGCTTCACCATGAGAGACTTGGTTTCTTATAATCAAAAGCATAATCTGGCTAATCAGGAAGGCAATAGAGACGGCCATAACGACAATAGGTCTTATAACTACGGTCACGAAGGCGATACGGATGATGCTCGTATTAACCGAATCAGGCTCAGACAGATCAGAAACTTCATGGCGACTCTGATGTTCTCGCAAGGAACTCCAATGATGTGTGGCGGAGACGAGATTCTGAGAACCCAGAAGGGCAATAACAACGTCTATTGCCAGGATAACGAAATCAGCTGGTTTGATTGGAATCTTTCGTCTGAAGCTGAAACAATGCTGGCTTTTACCAAAAAACTTATTGCAATCAGAAAAGCCCATCCGGTTTTGAGACGCACCAAATTCTTCCAAGGCAGAAAAATCCGCGGAAGCGAAATCAGAGACATAGTTTGGCTTAAACCTGACGGACACGAAATGGATGATGCGACCTGGACAAGCCATAATACCAGATATGTAACTATTTTCTTGGCTGGAACAGGCATAGACGACGTTGACGAGAACGGCATTCCTCTACAGGACGACAACTTCCTGCTGATGATGAACGCTTCGGATCAGGATATCAACTTTGTGTTTCCTGCTGTCAAGGCTGATTGGCGTTTAATGGTCGATACCTGTGACCCCCATTTAAAAGAAACGCCTGTGAGCGGTCAAACAACTATGATGTCTGCCAAGTCTTTTAAGCTCTTCAGAAGCGGCGGCATAATAGATTTGCGTGGAGTGGACTTGTGAGTTTAAAAAAGCATTTTAAAACCTTGTTTTTGTCTCTGTGTCTTATTCTTGCTGCGATCCTGCCTTCTTTCGCGGGAACTACGAGAATTTATTTCGGGCCCTTGGGCGGATTTGCGACTATTAACAATGCGAGAACTCTCGTTCTGCAGAATGGCGAAAGGCTTCCTGCGACTCTTTCAAACTCGATTATTCATAAATTTGACAGTTTGAAAGAGGGAAGTTTGGCCAAAATAGCCATGTATTCCATGAGCGACTTTGTCGCATTGGATGCTATGATAGATGCGGCTTACAAGAAAAACGTGGAAGTAAGGCTTCTTTTGGACAATGTTACAACTTGGGCCAACGAAAGCGTTGCCAGAATAGTTACAAGGGTTGCAGAGGCTAAAGAAAAAGCTGAAGCAGAAGGCGTTGATTTCAAGTTCATAATAGCCGGCGTTTCAAAAGACCTTATGATACGAAATGGCCGCAGTTATCTGCTAGATGACGGCACTTTGATAGTGGGTACAATGCACGAGAAGTTCGGCATTTTCTATGAACCAGGCACCAAAGTGCCATTCGACTCCTTTTCCGGAAGCGCCAACATATCTGTAACCTCAGACCAAATATACGGCGAAAACAGGGTCTTCTTTGAAGATCAGCCGGCAGTCGCAAGGCAGTTGGCTGAAGAATTCGCAAGACTCTGGAACGAATACGGCGAGCCTTTGCTGGGCGAAAAGAAACCTGAAAAATATATCGAGGCTTCTCCTGTGCCTGGCTACGCTTCGATTTATTTCAATTCCGAGCCGGAAAACGAGCTCTCTCAAACCAGGCTTGACTCCAAGATTATGGAGCTGATTTCAAGAACCGAAACTTCCCTTGATTTGGGCATGTTCAGTTTTACAAGACCAGAGCTGGCACAAGCTCTGCTGGCTCAAGCTAAGAGATATCCGGAAGCGAAATTCCGCATTCTGTTAGATCATGCTCAAATGCACGATGAAAACCCGGATGAAAGCAAACTTGCTCCTTGGCTTGAAAGCGAGGCTGAAAGACTCGGTATTGAAAACATCGAAATACGCTACCGTTTTAGAAAAAATGCCTATTCTTATAATCCTGAAACAGGAAAAACAGAGCTTCTGAGCTATCTCAGCAAATTTTGGCACCATAAGAATATCACGGTAAATGACTCTGAAATGATAGTAGGCAGCTATAACTGGTCCAACTCGGCTGAATACATAAATTACGAGAATTTAGTATTCTTTAATGGGGCTTTTGAAGGCCATGCAGATGTCATTAGAAGGTTTAAGGCTGAATTTGATGCTTTGTTTGAAGCTTCTGAAGGGCGAAAAAACTCAAAAGGAGTTTATTGTCGAACCGTGACGCTCAAAGAGGGCAGGGCGGAATTCAAAAAAATCTCTGAGGCATTGAAGCTGGATGACGCTTATAAAGCTCAATCAGCTCTCGGAAGAAATGCTGTAAAAGACTTTGATACGCTTTTGCAAGAAACCGGAATGTCCAGAAAGAAGCTTCAAAAGGTTCTAGCTGGGCTAGTTCGAGCTGGAATTCTGACCAGAACCGAAACTGATGGCAAAACGCTCTACAAACAAGCTGATTAGTGCTGGATTGCAGCTAAAACTTTCCTGCTAGCCTTTCAAAATTCACAAAACAATATCTGCTAAAAAGTATGCATCGCACTAGAGTGGCGAGTGGCGAGTTGAATTGTTTAGACTAAATATTACAGCCAAAAACTGCTTAGAGATGCTGATAAATAACTAAAACTTTCAGATTTAAAATAGATACAAAAAACGAAGAAAATCTAGCAAATAAAAAAATATCAGTTCTTTCTTTTTCCGTGTATTCTGTGTGTTCTGTGGTTTAATAAATGTATGTGGTTCTTTTTCGCACCTTTCGTGTGTTTCGTGGTTCGAAAAATTTTGTGGTTCTGGAGTTCTAAGTGTCCTTGCAAATTAACAACCTAGCCAAATCATACGCTGCCAGAAGCCTCTTCAGCAATGTGACATTTTTCGTTAACCAAGGCGAGTGCACGGCCTTGGTCGGTCACAACGGCTCCGGCAAATCTACTCTGATGAAGATTATCATGGGCTTTGAACATGCCGATGATGGCAATATTACTATGCCGAAGCAGGCGAGGGCAGGGTATTTGCCCCAGGAAATCTTCTTGGATGATGCGGCAACTCACCCCTCGGGAGAGCTTACGCTGTTTGAAACAGTTGCTGAAGCCTTTGATGATTTAAAAGATATAAAAGCTTCTATTGATGAGCTTGAAAAGCAGCTCGGCGCCAACCCTTCAGATACCAAACTCTATGCTGAGCATCACAAGCTTTTGGAAGAGTTTGAATACAAGGGCGGCTATACTTGGCGTTCTCAGGCAGTAAGAGTACTGAAAGGCTTAGGTTTCCCTGAAGAGCGATTTGATGAGCCTTTAAAGAATTTCTCGGGCGGCAAGCAGATGAGAGCCCACTTTGCAAAGCTCTTGCTTTCAAAGCCCGATTACTTATTGCTAGACGAACCGACCAACTATCTGGATATTGAGTCGATCGGTTTTCTGGAAGAGTTTTTAAAGGGGTACAGAGGCGGTATTTTAGTCGTTTCGCACGACAGAATGTTTTTGGACAACTTGGCTTCTTATGTTGTGGCTCTGACTCCTGACGGTGCTAAAACTTTCAAGGGTAACTACAGCGATTTTCTAGAAGCCAGCCGCCAATGGGCAGAAGATGCCGAGAAAGAGCGTAAACGCCAAGACAAGGAAATAGCCAAGACCGAGAAGTTTATAGAACGCTTCAGATATAAGGCTTCAAAGGCTTCGCAAGTACAAAGCCGCATCAAAAGCTTGGAGAAAATTCAGCAAATCAGAAGACCAAGGGCTTTGCCTAAGCCGAATTTCAAGTTTCCCGAATGCGAGCCGAGCGGCGAGACTGTTTTGACGGGCGAGAGTATCAGCCGTTCTTTCGCTGAACTTGATGTTCTGAAAGATATTTCATTCAGAGTGGAGAAGGGTGACAGGCTTGCGATTGTAGGAGAAAACGGTGCAGGCAAGAGCACGCTCATGCGAATTCTGGCAAGCGAAGATAGAGGCTTTTCCGGCAGCTTGATACCAGGTTATAGAGTTTTTCCCGCTTACTTTGCTCAAGATGAAGAAATCAGCTTTGAGGGCGATGAAACTATCGAAGAACGAATCATGCGTGATGCTCCGTTAGATGCTGTGCCTGAAGTGCGAAATCTGCTGGGCGCTTTGCTTTTTTCAGGGGATGATTTGAAAAAGAAGGTCAGCTATTTGTCAGGCGGAGAAAAGAGCAGACTTGGGCTGGCAAGGCTTTTGCTCAGACCCTCGAATTTGTTGCTGCTTGACGAGCCTACCAACCACTTGGATATAGACAGCAGAGAGGCTCTGCTTTCTTCGCTGGAAGATTATCCGGGAACAATTGTGATAGTTTCGCATGACAGGTTCTTCCTGGACGAGATAGCAACCAAAGTTCTTGCTATCAGAGATGGAGAGGCTGAGCTTTATATGGGTTCTTATTCGGACTATCTCGCGGCTCGCAAACGAAGAGATGAATTTTACGCTAATGATGAAGCTGCCGCTGCACAGTCATCATCTTCTCAAGAGGCTGAGGCTGACTCTCAAAAAACAGCTCAGGAGCTGTATAAGGAAACCAAGCGGCTTTCAAATAGGGTGGGGCGGCTTGAGCGTGATATAGCCGATGCTGAAGAGGATATCCAGAAAGCCGAAGAAGCTCTCGCCGAGCTTGAAAATGAGCTTGCTTCTCCAAAGAAAGCCTCTGATACTGATTATCTGGTAAAGCTCTCGGAAAAATACGATTTAGCCAGCAAACATCTTGAGCAAAAAATGTCTGCATGGGAAGAGCTGAACTTGGAATACGAAGAAACGAAAGAAGCTCTGCAAAAACTGAAATCTTAAGCACAAAACCACAGAAATTTCTAAACCACAGAACACACGGAACACACGGAAAAAAGAACAGATTTTTTTATTTTCTCCGACTTTTTATGCTTAAAATAATTTTGAATGACACGAATGAGATTTAGCAACTCTAAAAATAAGAACTTCTAAAACAAATCGAACTCTTTTTCCTAATCTTCTGAGAGTCGTTGTTTCCAATAATTAGGTTTCTGGTGAGAATGAGCGATGGCAATTATTATAATTTCGTTTTCTTTCACAAGGTAAATAATGCTGAAAGGGAATCGATGCACTAAGCAACGGCGAGTCCTTGAAGAGAATTTGGTCCAAGCTTCTGGATAAGCTAGAATTCGTTTTATTGCTGCGTAGACTTCTTCTAAAAAATCGTTACCTAGACCAGGTTCACATTCTTCATAATAATTAACAGCGTTGCTTAATTCTTCAGATGCAGATTTATGAAAATCAAAGTTCACTTTTTGAGTTGCTTTCTAATATCTCGGAAAACCTGTTCGCCTGGGATTGTCTGTGCTTTTCCAGATTCAATCTCATCAATTCTTCGTTCTGATTCTTCCGCCCATGCTTTGGCAATTTCTTCCTTACTGGGTGCATTTAGACTTTTTAAAAGTTTGTCGACCAGGTAAATCCGTTCTTCGCATGGCAAAGAAAGTAATTTGTCAGCCAACTTGGCAGTTGCTTCTGTCATATGAGTCTCCTTAACTTGCCTAATTGTACCTCAGATTTTCTTATTGAGCAATTTCGTGTCCTTCTTAATAAATTTAGACAAGATAAATAAAGAGAAAACTAGAGAATTAAAGAAAAATCTGTGCTTATCTGCGTCATCTGCGAATTCTAAATAATGAAACATGGATAGTGTAAAATGTAAAAATGGATGTTTCTGTGTAAAATTAAGATTACAGTCATTTATTATGACTTACTAAACAGTTATCAGTTTCAGCAATTTAGTTCTAACCAATTCCACTCGCCACCCGCCACACGCCACACGTCATTGCCTCTTACGGTGTGTTTCGTGGCTGAATAAAAATCAATTGATGACTTATGATTTTTTAAGTAAAATGAAAGAAGAATCTCTTGGAGGTCACTCATTATGGCGAAAGCTTTTGTGCAATTTCGTGCGGATGAAACAGAGCGTTTGGAAGCGATCAGAATATGCGAACGTTTGGGAATAGATTTGCCGACTTATTTGAGAATGTGTATTACACGCCTTGTTAAAGAAAAAGGCGTTCCTTTCAGTATGAAACTGGATGCTTCTGGCAATAAAGGTATCGAAGCTCTTAAAAGAGCAAGTCTGATTGCAGAAGAAGAGGGCATATCGGAAATGACCTTGGATGAAATTAACGCAGAAATTACTGCGGCCAGAAAGCAGGCTGGTTCTTGAAATACCGAGCTGTCATTGATACCAATGTTCTGGTTTCAGCAGTCATAAAACGCGACTCTGTACCAGGAAGCATTGTTGACTTGGCATTTAATAATATAATTATCCCTTTGCTGAATGATAAAATTCTAACAGAATATGAGGAAGTGCTTTTACGTCCAAAGTTTCGTCTTGCCTCAGAGATTGTGAAAGATATCATAGACGAATTTCGCTGTTATTCAGTTTTTATAGAAGAAGAGCCCTTAAGAATAAATTTGCCTGATCCTGACGATCTTGTTTTCTATCAAATACTTATGAGCGACAGAAAACAGAATGAAGCCTACTTAGTGACAGGAAATATCAAGCATTTTCCGCAGACTCCTTATATAGTTACCCCAAGGGAAATGCTTAATATAATTTTGAATGACACGAACGAGATTTAGCAAATTCTGAAAATAAGCAGTTCTGTTTATTGCTCTGTGTGATCCGGACCCAAAAAAGGTTCTTGGTCTTTATATTTGTCAGGCGGGTTTTTTGTCCAGAATTGAGTCTTTCAATATATTTTCGCACAATTGATTAAGGCTTAAATTTGATTGTAAGGCTCTGATTGCCAATAGTTTATGCAGATCTTTGTCTATTCTTAGAACAAATTTGCCTGAAAAAATTTTATTTAATGTTGCTTCAGGCAAAGGAATTTGCTCTTTATCATGAATTTCCAGCCATTCATCCAGAATTTGGCAAAGCTGTTTGTAAACATCTAACTCATTGTCGCCATGGCAACATGGTCCTAAAAAACCTGGGACAGACCCGATATAGCAATTGTCTTCATCAGACCATTCAACAATTTTCAGATATTTATCGCTTTTGTTCACTTTCCTGAACCTCTCTGACAACTTTGTTTACTTCCTTTTCTTGATAAGGTTTAGCATCATCGCCAAGATTGCCTGAAATTGTAATTTTTGCTCCGGAAGGATGCAAAAAATTGCGATGGCTCCCTTTGCCGCCGCGATCAACAAAATCATTTTCCTTTAAAATTTTAATGAGTTCACGAATTTTAGGCGGCATATATAGATAATATCATTTTGATACTATGGTGTCAAATTGCTTGTCGCTGACAGTTAGAAGCTATTGCCAGTGCCCTGTACCAGCATTATTCAACTCAGTGGCTGGATTCGAAACAATCCCACTCGCCACTGGTTTTTAAGCGAAGCTTAAAAATCCAGTGTGTTTCGCGGTTTGGAAATGTTTTAGAAAAGCTTTTGGCAAACTTGCTCTAACGGGCAAGCTGTGCAGAGAGCTTTCTTCCTGCAATGCTCCTTGGCGTTTTGAACAATCAGGGCGTGAAAATTTTTGTAGAGTTGTGCATCGCGAGGCAGTTCTCTTTCGCAGAAGTTTTTGGCTTCCATGTAAGTTGTTCCCGCATCTACTGGAATGCGTTTGAATAGGCGCATGGTATAAGCGTCTATGACGAAACTTGGCAACTCTAGAGCGTAGAGGATAATAGAATCAGCTGTTTCATTGCCGATGCCTTTTACTTTTAAAAGCTCTGAACGTATATCTGTTAGCGGGCGGCTTTTTATCTCATTTATCTCACAGTCATAGCCGGCAAACCATTCGGTTACGGCTTTGAGATATTGAGATTTTTGTTTGTAAAAGCCTGACGGACGGATTATTTCTTGAAGTTCTTCCAAGGGCATGTTCAAAACGCGTTCTGGCGACAAATTTCCCTCAAAACGTTCAAGAGCCTTTTCTACATTCGTCCAGGCGGTGTTTTGCGTGAGAATCGCTCCGATGATGACTTCAAAAGGGGTGTCTGCAGGCCACCAGTGAAGATCGCCATACTTTTTAAATAATATTTGATAGATTTTTTCTAATTTCAAAAAGTCTTTACTTGTCCTAGATTCTTTGTATTTCGTTGTTCAAGCCGGTTCGAAAATAATCAGATTTTCTTTTATGGCTTTGCGGGTTAATTCTGTCAGCTGCAAAACATCTTTTTCAACGGCAGCATAATGAAAATGTTTTGCTTCAGGGAATAGCATTGATGGGCGGAAAACATCTCCATCAGTATTTTGCACTTTTATAACAATGAATCCGCGTTCACATTCCAGTATTATTTTGTAATCACAGGGAGAGTAATGATATTCCAGATAAAATACGTTCATTTGGACTGGACCCCAATATTTAACAAGTCTGACATCGTCACCGAAAATATCCAGCATGATTTTATGGCAATTCTTCATGCTATTGGCTGATATAGATTCTTCTTCAAGTATAAGCTCCATTTCACTATCTCCTCTCAAGTTTCTTATATAAGGATTTTAATCTGATAGCAAAGGTCGAGAAATTTAAAAATAAAGTATAAATTTTAAAGTAGTATAAATTGTAAAATGCAGAGTGTAAAAATTAAAGCACTTGAATCTGAAAAAGTTAGAAGAAAACATGATTGAAATAAAAGACAAAACATTAAGAGGATATACCTTTATAGATTTATTTGCCGGGATGGGCGGATTCAGGCTTGCGCTCGAATCTTTCGGAGCAAAATGCGTTTACTCCAGCGAATGGGATAGGCATGCTCAGCAAACATACCGCATAAATTTTGGCGATATGCCTGATGGCGATATAACTCAAGTAGATGAAAAAGATATTCCCGTCCACGATATTTTATGTGCCGGCTTTCCCTGCCAAGCCTTTTCAATCAGCGGTAAACAGAAAGGTTTTGATGACAGCAGAGGTACCCTGTTCTTTGATGTGGCAAGAATTGTAAAAGAAAAAAGGCCTTCTGTCGTTTTTTTAGAAAATGTTAAAAACTTCGCTGCTCACGATAATGGCAATACATTGGAAATTGTAAAAAATACATTTATTGAATTAGAATACAGCTTCGACAGCGCTGTGCTAAGTTCTCTGAATTACGGCATTCCACAGAAAAGGGAACGCATATATATGGTCTGCTTTAGCAAAGATCTTAAAATAGGAACCTTTTCTTTTCCTGAACCCTTTGAATTAAACAGATACTTGGAAGATTTTTTATTGCCAAACGATGAGGTGAAAAGCCTCATTGTTGAACGAGATGACCTAGTGTTAAATGATAAGGCTTCAGTGACTCGCAATTCCCGCTCAACAATACGCGTGGGAACGGTAGGTAAGGGCGGGCAAGGCGAAAGAATTTATTCGCCGAAAGGTATTGCTGTAACCCTCTCGGCCTATGGCGGAGGCGTTTTTTCTAAAACAGGCGGTTACCTGATAGATGGCAAAACCAGAAAGCTTCATCCTCGTGAATGTGCAAGGCTTATGGGATTTCCGGACAGCTACAAATTACATCCAAGTGACAATCAAGCTTATAAACAGCTCGGAAATTCTGTGGTGGTAGATGTGTTGCAGCTTATTGCAAAGCAAATTGCTGAAGTGCTGAACTGTTGTAATTAAATCTTTCTCTTGGAGAAGAAGAATTTATTTTATGCTTTGGTTCTCTGTTTTTTTATCTTAAAGTTTTAACCATTTAATAATATCTTAAAGCAGTCGTTGGCTGTAATGCGAGTTGAAAAGTATTTCACTACCCTCTACCCCCCTACGCCCTACTCCCTCTAGTGCGATTGTTGCATCAAATAACCATGAATAATTTGTTGTCTTGCTTGTCATCAAGCAGAGAAGTATTAGCTGCAACAAAGCACTAGAGTGATGCCTGTTCTTTTAGTAGGTCTTGAATTAGCTTGCTGAATATGTCATAATCATTCCTGACGAAATTTGTGCCCAAGTTATAATTTTTCCCTGTCTTTTGGGCGACAAGGAGTATCTCTCAGATGCCTAAATCCAAAGTTTCAGATTCGAAAAAAACTGCTCCCAAGCGCGGACAAAAACAGCAGATTCCATTTCCTCGGAAATTTTCTGTCGTAGCTCACCCAGAAAAGAACCCTGATCAAATTCTGTTTTTGTATGATCTCTTATGCGACCATTTCGGATTTGAAGGAACTGAAGCGGCAGCCTTTTTAAAAGGAGCTGGAACTGGCGTCAAATTTGTGCTTTACGAGAATTACTTTGAACTGGCGGATACCAAGCACCGTTTGGCTGAGGAAGCTGCAAAAAACAAGAAGATTCCTCTTAAAATCACCTTGGAGACCTCTAATGAATAACCGACTGCTTCAGTATTTGATTCTGGAAGCTACAGAGGTGGCGACTTCTTATGGTCACGCTTTCGTAAGTACAGAGCATCTGCTTTTTAAGCTTATGAATGAGGGGCCGGTAAGAGCATTTTTTGATAAAATAGGTATAAACACAGAGCAGTTGCTGGATGATTTGCAGGACTATTTTGAGGATGGCTATCCAATTCTGAAAGAGAGCGGCGGCACTTTTGAAATAACTTCTCTGATGAAAAAAATATTTTTATCGCCAGCCGATGACGATGGAGATTACGCCTACACATATCTCACTTTGCTTTATGAAATGTGCAAAGATGAAAGGCTCTATACAAACTATTTGTTGCGAAAGAACGGAATGGAGCCCGAGCATGTTGTTCCGCTTCTTGAAAAAATCAGAGGAATCATAGATGGAGGCGGCAGCAATGTTCTTCTTGCAGACTTTGATGAAGAACGCCGTTCAGAGTCATTAAAATACTTGAAGGATTCCAATAAGCAGTCAAAGGGAAAGACTAAAAAAACTCCGGCTAAAACTCCCAAGACAAAGTCTAAACCTCATAATGATGAGTTGGAACATAAACTTGGAACAGTTCTTGAAATGTTCAGTGATGAAGAATTGAAAAGTCTGTACAATGATAATAACCTTCATTCTGATAATGATTCTGGGAAAAAGTCGCCATTCGTCTTTCACGGTGCCTTTCTTCTGCCTGGAATGCCTGGAATACCAGGGTTGCCAAATATACCGGGGCTTCCTGGAATGCCATTTCCGCCTAATTCAGCAGATATGCCTGATTCAGGAGATATACCCCTTTTCTTTCAAGATCCGGAAAGACCTGGGATGAATGAAGCTCTTAGAGACCCTCTTGGCGCTTTTACGGAAAATTTGAACGAAAAAGCTCAAAAAGGCATATTGGATCCTTTAATTGGCAGAGAAAGAGAATTGGAACTAGCCTTCTTGGCTTTAAAGAGACGTAAAAAGCATAATGTGGTCTTTGTAGGAGAGCCAGGTACAGGTAAAACAGCCATAGTTGAAGGCATAGCTCAACTTATAGAAGCTAAAAAAGCACCTAAACATATGGAGAATGCTGTTATATATTCCTTGGATGTGGGCAGTTTGCTGGCTGGCACCCAGTTCAGAGGCGATTTTGAAGCCCGAATGAAGGCGGTTTTACATAAAATTCAAGAAATCCCTGATGCAATACTTTTTATCGATGAAATACACACCATAATAGGGGCAGGTTCTGGCAACTCTTCAAGTGTTGATGCTGCAAATTTGCTCAAGCCTGTTATAAGTGAGGGCAAAGTCCGCTGTATAGGCACCACTACTTATGAAGAATACAAGCAATTCGAAAAAGACAGAGGTTTGGCAAGACGCTTCCAAAAAATTGAACTTCAGGAACCTGCTTCAGAAGAAACACGCCGAATTCTAGATGGTTTGCATGAAGCCTATGGAAAGCATCACAAGGCTAAATATTCTCCCGAGGCTCTTGATGCCATAGTAGAGCTTTCAGCCAAGTATATAAATGAAGGCAGCTTTCCTGACAAAGCTATAGATATTATGGATGAGGTAGGGGCTGCAGCTGAAAAACGTTGGGAAAAGATTAAGCGCGAACATGTGGAGAAAGTTGTCGCAAAAGTTGCAAGAGTGCCTTTGACACAGGTTTCCAAAGATGAAGCGCAGAAGTTGAAAAGTCTTGAGGAGAATCTTAAAAGCAAAATCTTCGGTCAGGATGAGGCTGTCGAAAAGTTGGTTCAGACCGTTAAAATCTCAGCTGCAGGTTTGAGAAGAGCGGATAAACCTACGGGTTCATTTCTATTTACAGGTCCTACAGGTGTGGGCAAAACAGAATTGGCCAAGCAGATGGCCTATGCCATGGGTTATTCCTTTTTGCGTTTTGACATGAGTGAATACATGGAAAAACATGCAGTTTCACGATTTATAGGGGCGCCTCCGGGATATGTGGGTTATGAGCAAGGCGGTTCTCTTACGGATTCTGTAAGAAAACACCCTTATTCAGTGCTTTTGCTTGATGAAATAGAAAAAGCTCATCCGGATATCTTCAATATATTGCTTCAAATTATGGATTACGCAATTTTGACTGACAACATGGGCAAAAAAGCCGACTTCCATAATGTCATACTTATTATGACTTCCAATGCTGGAGCACGCGAGATGGAGAAACCCCCTTTAGGTTTTGCCGCTAATGACGACAGTGTCAGATGGAAGGGCGAGGAAGCTTTAAAAAAGCTATTTTCTCCAGAGTTCAGAAACAGACTTGACGGAATTTTGACATTTGATACTCTCAAACGCGAGTCGGTTGAGAATATAGTTCGCAAGTTCCTCGCGGAACTCGAAGATAAGCTTAAAGAAAGAAATATTGCATTCTCAGTTTCCCCGGCAGCTGTAACTTGGTTGGCTGAAAAGGGCTATGAGCCAAGATTCGGAGCCAGACCTCTCAGCAGGCTTATACAAACGGAAATTAACGAAAAGCTTGCAGATGAAATTCTCTTTGGCAAGCTCAAGAAAAAGTCTGCGAGAGTGAGCCTGGGCTTACGTAAAGATTCTCTTTTCTTTAGTTTTTCCTAATCATAAACTAAATATTTTATTCTGCCGATTACTCCGAATGACAGAGGTGTCAGCTTTATGACACTCTAGTTCAATTAGCATCGATTGGAGTCGATAGAATGAAAAAAGCTAGATTTATTCTGCTAATTTTGCTTTTTGCTGCATGCTTGAATGTAGCTTATGCGCAAGGAGCTCAAGCCAGAGGAACACTTCCGCCAATAACGGGCGGATACAATCAATATCAAAGCCAGACGGCTCAGCCTATGAGAATGAGTCCGAGTATGAGCGCTTATCCTACTCAGACAGTCAGATTGCCTCCGGTTAACACCTTGCCAACTATTTCAAATACCACTTTGCCTCCGCTTTACTCGGAGGATATCCTCAGTTCACCTGTTAACGATGCTGTGCCGAGAGTCTTGGGAGCCACTCTTGACGGTTATACTGGGCTTATTCACACTGTTAGTGCTGACGTTAGCAATGAAACTTCTTTCAAACTTGGTTTCCATGCTAACTGGTTTGATATTGATCGAGTATATGACAGACAGCTTTCAAACAATGAAAGCGGCGATATGCTTACTTTGCCGATTTTCTTCAACTATGCAGTAACAGACGATTTGGAAGTCGTTTTTAAATTGCCTGTTGTGGATTATACCGTAAGATCCAGAATTCTTTGGGCAAATGACGTTTCTGAATCAGGCTTAGGTGACAGCAACTTAGGCTTTAAATACAGAGTTTTCGACAATCCGGAGTTTCAGATGCGCGGTGCGGTCGGTGTTGATTTCAAGTTCCCTACAGGAAGTGATGACAAAGGACTTGGAACGGGTGAAACAGATTTCACGGTATTTACAGCTTTCAGCAAAAACTTTGAGAAGATAATAGCTCATCTGAACTTAGGGTACACTATGACAGGTGATCCTAATACAGCTTTTTATCCTAACGGTCTTGCCGATAAATTCTTCTACAACATCGGTATAGAATATCCTCATACGGAAGGCGTAAGCGTCATGGCTGAACTGGTCGGCGAAGACTGGGGTGCAGAAGGAATCAAAGTCGACATTGTACCTGGCTTGCGCTATACTCCAACCGAGAACTTTTCATGCGATCTGGCTGTTCCTGTAACAATTACAAACGACCAGAGATATGGAACAAACTATAGGGTTGTTTTCGGTATGACTCTATTTTTCAGATAACGAAAAATCAGGGAGTAGAGGGTAGGGCGTCGGGGGTAGCGAGGACAAAAACCGCAGGAAAACTCAAGAACCAAAACCTTTTTTAACCGCTGAAACAGAAATACACTGACTTTATGTCGATGCTAATGAGAACAGCCGTTATGCTTGCATAGCGGCTGTTCTGCTAATAAATTCTCCTCTTTCAAAAGTCTTCAGCTGAAACAAAGCATTAGGAGATTTTCCAACTGATGGCTTGCCGTCTGGCGTTGACAAATCGGCTGTAAATACCGTCTTGTTTCAGAAGTTCGTGATGAGCGCCTTTTTGTACATCCCAGAATCTGGCAAGCAGTTTGCAGAGAGTTGTTTTTCCGCTGCCAGAAGGACCGACTAGAGCAGTGGTTAATGCTGTGTTGCAGCTAAAAATTCCTTTTTCCAGACATCTTGATTTACAACGAATCATTGTTGGCAGCTGCTAAGATCGCACCGTGACGAGTGGCGGGTGACGAGTTAAATTTGAAGCACAAACTTTGTCAAACTTCTTTCGCTTTCCGATGCTGTTTCTATGCGGATTATTCATACCTGTTGCGGATTTGCCTGTGTTTTTGCGGCCGATTTCCTATTTTTTGCCGCTCACTTATGGAGCAGATATGCTTAGAGGTGCTATTACAGGAGTGAATATTCTTTATCCGGTTTTGTCTTTCGGTATGTTGCTGTTTTTTTCTGCAGCATTATTTTTGCTTGCTAGACACAATATAAATCGAAAGTGGATTATGTAAAAAAATACAGCCGTTATGCTTAGCATAACGGCTGTATTGCTAAACTTTTAAAAGTAAAACTGATTATGGATATATTAAAGGAGGCTTTCTCCTAGAGCTTTACATGATGCAAGTCCTTCATTGTCAGGTTCTTCGTTTATAATCAGACCTTCGCTTAAGAGATTGGCTCCAAGCGAGCGGACTTCTTCTTCCCAGTTTCTCATCCATTCGCCGTCGCCCCAGCCATATGAACCGAACAGAACGACTTTCTTGTCTGAAAGATCATTTTTTATTGAATCGTACATAGGCTGAAATTCGCTTTCTTCCAATACTTCTGCACCCATTGAGGGGCAGCCTAATGCAAATGCTTCATATGCAGGCATAAGTGATGCATTGAAACCGGCGGCTTCAAAGATATCAACCTCTCCGCCTTTGCCTTTAGCTCCCTCAGCTACTGCAAAAGCCATTTTTTCGGTGTTGCCTGTGCCGCTCCAATAAATAACTGCTATTTTTCCCACGATTAAACCTCCAAGTTGTTTATGTAGTAACAATTAAATTGTCTATACTTTTCCCATTACGCCAATTTTCATAATATATTTTGCTGCAAATCCTGTAGGCTTCAGCTTTTCGTTTTGCACAGCAAACATCCGAGTAAATACACCATCCCATGTTGCACTTTGCTTCTTTGGAACCGCGTTCTATAAATGCAATCACGTCTTCAGACGGATAACCGAGAAAGAAGCCGATTTCATGCAGAAACTCAGAGCTTTCAGAAAGTCTTGATATGTACTCTTTTACGCAAGCTGAGGTTTCCGGGATGGGATAGCCCAACTCCTTCAAGAAACATCTGCATTTCTCGCACTTGAAATCATTGTCCAGAAAGCGAGGGCGATAAACATAGAGCAATGTTCTTTCTGTTTGTGCTTTTATAGGCACCAAACGGAGATTCTTTTTTATCGCTTTTGAGTTGAACTCAGTAATTGAATCTCGCAAACTCTGATCAAACTTTTGCGGCACAGCGAAAAGATTTCCTGTTTTGATACCTGCCAATGTGGGAGCTGAATGAATTATTAAGGATTCATTAAGACAGCATTCGCTCATAAGTTTTTTTCTCTTTCTGTGCTGTAACCAAAAAAATCTGTTTGAAAATATTAGTAACTGCAAACTATAATTAGCTTTATCTAACTTAGACTATTCTAACATTGATTTGGTTTTTGTCAATATCAAAATAAATAAATTATCTGGAAAGAGAGACGAGACAGTCGGCGGATAGTAAAGCTGTTAGGAATGCTATTTTTTTGTGGCGAGGAAATATGCTATTGCTCCGTCTGTATAAAAGTTTTCCAATACGTAGTTTTCAAGCAACTTGGTTTTTAAAGACGTAGCTGTCTCAAAAGGCGGGTTAAACCATCCTTTTTTGGCTAATACAATTTTTACAAGAGTGTCTGAAATTTTGGATTCTCCTTTGATGTAGAAGCTCGCAAGAAGTTTACCTCCCTTTTTCAGAACACGATGTATTTCCTCATAGGATTTTTCTTTTTCTGGGAACACATGAACACCGTTCATGCATAATAGAATATCAAAAACTTCGTCACTAAATGGAAGTTTTCCTACATCGCCTTGAATAGTTTTTACATTGTTGATTGAATTCTCTCTGAATCTTCTCTTTGCTAGTTCAAGCATATCCAAGCTGTAGTCTAAGCAAATGATTTCTGCGTTTTCTAACTCTTTATATTTTCTGTGAGTAAAAACGGCTGTGCCTACTGGGACATCTAGCAGCTTCCCTGAAAAGTCTTTGGGTATATATGATAATAGTTTCTCGGCAATCTTGTTGTCGTCAACTCCGCCCCAAAACAATTTCATGTATAGTTTGCTCCACCATTTGCTGTGGGTTATCACGTCGTCATAAATATACTTGGATTGTTTGTAAGAGTTGTCAATTTTATTGTGCATAATTTATTCTTTTATTCGCAGGTATAATTAGAAGGGGTGGAACATGACTGAGCTGTTTGTAAGATCTATAGCTCCATGTTTAGTATAGAAGTTATAAGCGCTGCTGTTTCTGAGGGTTGTGAAGAAGGAGCCTTTGACACCTTTGGCTTTGAGTTCTTCTATAGCCTTTAAGTAAAGTTTGGTTGCTATGCCTTGCCTGCGATAATCAGGCAAGACAAATAAGTGTTCGATGTAAAACGTTTGAGAAGTATCGTAGGTTCTTATATAGCCTAAAATAGCTCCTATTGGTTTTTCATTATTGAAAAATGATAAACCGTAAAAATTCGGCGTGTTATATAGTTCTTATAATGCTTTCTTTGCTGTCTCTGCTGTCCAATGTTCATTCCAAGGTTCTTTGTTGAAAGTTCCTATGAAAGTCGGAACTAAGATTTGTATGTCATCTATAACTTTAATGCTCATTACGTTTGTGTCCTTTTTATCCTGTTTGCTGCCCATTTCAATTGCACCTAAAAGTTGATTATCAAATATAGTTTTTGAATTTTTATTCTGTTTTTCAGACCTAAAAGTTTCATCTGTTAATTAGCATCTTAAAGCAGTTGTCAGTTTTAGCGATTGAGTCTAAACAATCCCACTTGTCCACCGCCCACTGAGCACTAGTGGCTGTTTTTAAGTCGTGCGGAGTTGAACACCACAGTAATAGAACTCATAGCCATGAGAGCTGATGCGAGCATAGGGTTGAGCTCAATGCCGAAGCTTGAGAAAACCCCTGCGGCTACAGGCAGCATAATAAAGTTATATGAAAAAGCCCAAGCCAGGTTTTGTTTTATTGTCTTTATGACAGCTTTCCCGATTTTAATTGCAGTCACTGCATCGCCAAGATCGCTTTTTACAAGCACAATATCTGCCGAGTCAATGGCTATGTCGCTGCCGGCTCCGACCGCTATTCCGACATCGGCAGCTGTCAAGGCGGGGGCGTCGTTTATGCCGTCTCCTATAACGACTGTGGTTTTGCCTGATTTCATATGTTTTCTGACTTCAGCTTCTTTGCCCTCAGGGAGGATTTCTGCAATAATTTTGTCGGTTTTCACCTGTTTGCCTATCGCTTCTGCTGTTATTTTGCTGTCGCCAGTAAGCATGATTGTTTCCAAGCCCATTTCTTTCATCATCTCAACAGCTTTTATACTGTTTTCTTTGATGGGATCCGCAACTGCTATAATGCCGCAAAGCTTATTTTCTTTTGCAAAGAACAAGGGGGTTTTGCCTTCTTTGGCAAGCTTTTCGGCTGTTTGAGCATATTCTCCGAGCTCTACCGATGAATTGTCCATATAGGATTTGTTGCCGGCAATAATTTCAGAGCCGATTATTTTGCCTGAAATGCCTTGCCCTGCCCAGAGTTTGAGGTCTTCGGCTTCTTCAAGTTTGAGAGAACGTTTTTCGGCTTCATTCAAAACAGCTGATGCCAAGGGGTGGCCCGAAAGTTTTTCCAGAGAGGCTGCAAGAGCTAAAAAAGAGTCTTGGTTGTAAGTATTGTCAGCGACTATTATATCTGTGACTGCTGGCTTGCCTTCGGTGATTGTACCTGTTTTATCCAGAATGACTGTTTCAGCGTGAGCCAAGGATTCCAAGTCTTGAGCTGACTTAATCAGTATTCCCGAGAATGCTGCTTTTGAAGTTCCGTACATAGTGGCTACTGGCGTAGCTAGCCCCATGGCGCAAGGGCATGAGACCAAAAGTACGGCAACTGCTCGCATTAAAGCAATATCAAAGGGGACTGATTTGAGAAGCCAAGTTGTAAAGGTGATGAGAGCCAGGAGAAGAACAATCGGGACAAATATGCCGCTGATTTTATCTGCTAATCTTCCTATAGGGGCTTTCGTATAAGAAGCGTTTTCGACTAAGTCTATGATTTTGGCAAGAGCAGTGTCTTTGCCAACATTGACCGCTTGAACTTTTATGTATCCGTTTACGTTTGTCGTAGCGGAGAAGATTTGGTCGCCTTTTTGCTTGAAAACCGGAATACTTTCGCCTGTTATTGCAGACTGATCCATAGAGGCGTTGCCTTCATAGACTATTCCGTCAATGGGAACAGCGCTGCCGGCTTTGACTATTATTATGTCGCCTGGTTTCAAAGCTGATGCGGCTATTTCTTTTTCTTCTCCGTCAATTTCTATTATGGCCGTGTCAGGAGCTAACTTTATGAGTTTTTCTATGGCAGATGTTGCTGAAGCTTTCGATCTGCCTTCAATGTATTTGCCCAAAGTAACTATGACCAGAATCATGCCCGCCGAATCAAAAAAGTAGGCAGTTTGCTTTGGCAGAGCAGGATCTCCGAAGATGTTTTTTAAAAGAACAGATAAACCGTAGAACAGGGAAGCGGCGGAACCCAGCATTATCAGAGAATTCATGTCGGGCGAACCTTTGATAAGGGATTTGAAGCCTTTTGTCAGATAAGCTCTGTTTATGAATAATATAGGAATCAGCAATAAAAGCTGAATAAACCCGTTTGCTATAGTTGATATTGGCAATATAGATTCCGGCAACATGGAAACGAGCATCAGTAAAATGGAGAAGACTGCAGATTGCTTTAGTCTTTTTAATAATATGCCGGTTTCTTCAGATTGTTCTTCGCGGATTGTCGCTTGTTTCTCTTCCTCGTCGACTGTTACACCGAAACCGAGTTTTTGCACTGATTCGGCTATTTTCTCTGCGGAAAGTTTTTGAGAATCATATTCTGCTGACAGCTTGCCCAGCATCAAATTTACTGCTGCGGATTTGATGCCATCAAGAGCTAAAACGGTTTTTTCTACATTTGCTGCACACCCTGCACAGCTCATGCCGGTTATAGTAAATTTTTGCTGTTTCATTTTATTTATAACCATGAAAGAAGAACCTTAAATCACTTTTGTTATAAAGTTGGTTAATTATTAGATTTATCTCCTATATTTTAGGACAATCTAATTCTTTTACTTGTGGTTTTCAAGTTATTTCATAAAGCTCGTAAAAAAAATTAGGTTATTCTAACTAAATTCTTGTATATTCAGAAAGGCTATATTAAATTTAATTAGACAAATCTAACTTTAAACGGGGGTTGATAAATGAAAAAAACATTTCTTACTTTGTTTCTTTTAATGATTTTTTCAATTGCTCTTACATATAAATCTTCCGCCAATAGCAGTGTTTCTTTCAGAAAAGAGCTTGATGCCGGCTCTTCTCAGGAAAATGTTCTTGAACAACATAGCAATTTCAAACTGTACAGCTCAGAGGGAGGTGGTTATCGACAGAATTATAATTATTAATTAGAAGTGTCAAACTTAATTGTTAAAATCTAATTTAATTTGTGTTATCTAATCTCATCGTCAGTAAATACTGAATAAGTTCAAAATAAGTAAATAAGTTTCGTAGGTTTTTACATGAAAAAGTTCGTCAGCCTTTTTGTTGCATTTATGGTCTTTACTTTTGCTGCTGCTCCCACATTCGCTTGCGGCGGTGACTGCAGCGGTTGCTCTAAAAAGAAAAAAGGATGCGGCGGTTCCAGCAGTGACCAAACAATAGAAAGATGCATAAGTGATCAAGACCAGGGCGGCAACGGCGGCTGCGGCGGTTGCAACGGCGGCGGTTGCGGAAAATAAAATAATTGTATCTTATGGGCGTCTGGTCGGACTTGCTAGCCTCTCCAGGCGTCTTTTTTATTTGAAAATTATTGTTTATAGTGATTTACGAGATTTTATATAATTAAACGGAGCTTTTATGTTTGCTAAAACACTTTCTATTCTTATAATACTTTTGAATATCTTTGCTTTTGCAGAACCGGCTGTGGCCAAGTCATATTCACAAGCTGCATCTTCAGCTCAGACCCCTTTAATTGAAGTTTTTCATAAAAACAGACCGCCTTCTTTACAAACCTTGGCAAGGGTTAATGAGCTGCTTAAGTATTATCAAAACACTTATGAGATTAAGTATCATTTGATTACAGATAAAACTAATGAAGGACTGATTAAAAAATACGGTCTTCCTGAGAGCCATTTTCCTTTTGCTGTGGTAATTAACGGAAAAACTGCCGCAAAAATAGGCGGCAAACTTGTTCTATTTTATGAATTTCCTACATTCATGCATGGAATAGGCCGTCATGAAGGCAACTGGTCCCTTTACGAACTGAAAAAAGTTTTGGATGATAACTCTTTGTTGCTTGATGGGCATTTTATTCCGGAGCATGACGACGATCATGAAGAACATCCTGAATGTATGAGTGAAAGCGATTGTGAAAACTTTGCCAGCGGAGCGTGTGATGGCAGCGGATGCGGCCGAGGTCGCGGTCATGGACATGAGCATAGCCATGTTCACGGCCACGGTCACGGTCACGGACATGCTCATAGCAAGCAAACCTGTTGCAGTGAACGCAAAGATGGTGTCTGTTGCAGAGAAAGCGGAAGCGAAGTTTGCTGCAAAGATAGCGGACAGCCTAGTTGTAACAATTCTGACGATACTTTCTCTATAGAAGAGGATAAGAGCGATTGCGACGGAGACTGTGCAAATTGTGGAGGCTGCGACTGACGCAAAACTAGGAGTAGAGGGTAGGCTGTAGGGGATAGCGAGAACAAAAATCAACTTCTTAAATTGCCAGGCTTTTTTTCAATCTGGATTAAAAATTTTAGATTCTAATTCAATACAGCGCTTGTGCTTCAAGCATGACCCTGTTTTTTTTATGCTTTGGATCTCGATTTTTATTATGTTATTATTAATTTAATATTCATATATATTAGTTGTGGAGGATATAATGAGGAAAAATCTTTTTGTTCTGTTAGTATTAGCTTTGATTATCAGCTTTTCACTTACTGGTTGCGGAAATGACAAGGAGCTTTTGGGAACATGGTATCTTGTAAGGGCTACAAAGGGTGGACAATTCTATCCTGTGCTGGCAGACCCGGAAGGCAAAGATAGTCAAATAACTTTTAATGACAATGGAACTTTTGATATGCTTCATTATCAGGTTCGCTATAAAGACGAAGCTTGGCAGCCATATAACAAAGATTCCTTTAAAGATAATGTAAAATATTCCTGCAGTTCAGGTAAATTAACGACAACTCAAAGATCTGCAAAACCTGTTGAAGGAAAATATAAAGTTGAAAATGGCGAACTGACTATCGAAGGTAACTTCGCTGTTGGGCAGTATTTCCAACTTTATCATCCAATGGCAGGAATGCTGCCAAGAACAACTGTAGTTTATAGCAGAAAAAGGCCGCAGCAAAAATAGGCAAACGAATGAAGCGGTAAACACTTTGGTAAAACTTTTCTTCTTTTTTTTGAGATAGAGTTCAGTTTTACCCAGCTAGAAATACTTTTAAAGCAAAAGGCAGCTATGCTTAGCATAGCTGCCTTTTTTAAGTTTTTTAATTGATGATAAAAAAATGAAATCTCAGGTTGTGCCGATTTTCTCAGATAAAATGCAAAACAAATAAAAAACATCGCGGTTTAGAAATTATTAATAGGCAAGACGGAGAATAATGGCAAATAAGATTTATTAGCTCTTAATATCAAGAGAAGTATTCGAGGTTCATTTTTACATTCTTCACTATACAGTTTGCATTATTAAAGCTCGCTGTACGCCATCGGCCACTTGTCACTGTTTTTTTCCTCTAAGTTCTGATGGGAGAAATGCCGAAATTATTCCTAAGGGTGTGTAAATATGAAAAAAACAAAACAAGTTCTTCTCGCATTATCCCTAGGGGTTGCTCTATTTGTGCCGACTTCCAAAGCTTATATGGCGAGTAAAAACCAGTTCGAAAATGGTTCCTTGCCTCCTTACGATGGCAGGGATGAGAGTTCTTATGAGGATCTTTATGGCTATTTGAGTGCTTCGCAAAAAGAATATGAACTCTGGGTCAAAGACGGCAGAAATTATATGAAGCGCAAAGAATACGAGCAGGCGATACTTGCTTTCAGAAAAGCTAAAGCTTTGAAACCTGCAGCAGATGAAGCCCGATATCTTCTAGGCTGTGCTTACGAGAAGCGCCAGAATGAGGGTCTTTTCGGTGATACAACTGACTTTGCTGCTCTAGCGGCGGACGAATACAGACAGGCCATCATATTGGCTGACAATTTGCCTGCCAGATACAATCTGGCTCTTCTTTGTCGTCAAAACGGAGATTTTGAGAATGCCAGGATTCATTTGGAACATATATTGGCTGTGTCTGAAAATAAGTTTTTGAGAGGCAAAGCCAAGGAAGAGCTTAACGAAGTCATAGCACAGCATCTGAGACCTAAAATGCTGAAACAGCAGTTAGCAGGTTTTAAAGATCGATGAAAAACTTTTTTAACAAGAGATTTTTCTTTTTCTTGACAGCTATGTTTCTGGCAAGCCTTTCAGTGAGCGATTTGAGGGTATGTTCATCAGATGGTTCCTTGGAAAAAATATTTTTAGACCGAATAGCTGCTCAAGACACAAAGAACACTCTTGTGCCTGCTAAAGAGGACATAAGAAACCTTTTGAAGCTTAATCCCGCACACGAGGGAGGGCTTTTTTATGCAGGAAAATTATTTTATGAAATCGGAAAGCAAAAAGAGGCAGAGCTTTTTTTAAGCAGAATTAGGTCTAGCAGTCCTTATTCTAACCAAGCTAAATCCTTTATAGCAGATATAAGATTGAAAGAACTTTCTGCCAAGCAGCTTTCGAGTATGAAGATCTATCTCAAGGGAGGCATGTTCCGCGAAGGCTTGAAGATAGCCGAAGAGGTTTTGGAAAAAGCTCCGCAGATGGAAGACTTTATTTTTAATGCTGCATATGCAGCTACTATGATTGGCGACAAAGAAAAAGCATTTAAGTATGCGGCTATGCATTCAAGAGTGAGCAAAAGCCAGAGTATTCTAGAGCCTTTTGTGGCGGCCATGTTTTCTTCACGTGAAAAAGAGCGGGATAAAATGAGATTTTTGTTGAATTTAAAGCATCCTGAGCTTAAAACCTCTCATGTTAAGAAGATTTTGAAGGATCTGATAATTAAACAGGAAGCAACAGAAGAATACTTTAAGTTTGTGCAAATGGAGTCGGAAGAAAATCCTGGTGCTGCTCATGAGCTGGAAGATGAGCTTTTGAAATACTTGATAGACCGTGAAGAATTTGAGCTTGCTAGCGAAATAATGAAAACCAGAAGCAGAAAAACTTTCGAGGATCATATGTATTATGCTCAAATACAAGCTGGCCGCGGATTTTATATGGACGCTCTCAATACGGCTCAGACAGTATTGCGCGAATTTGAGACTGATATACGTTCTTACAGCCTTTGGATCAATCTCTGGTTGCGTTTGGTACAGTCAAGTGAGTTTTTAAAGCAAATCTCAGCTAAAGACAATCTCTACCAAGATGTGGCAGATGAGTTGCTCAATAGAGCAAATTATTCCGCTCTTGTAACAGTTAGTCCGGAAGTTCTTATGGATCTTTACAGACTTGCTGTTGTAAGAGGACGTGCTGATAAGGTTAGTGAAGCTAAAGAAGCTTTAAAAAAGGTTCACTTTTTTAAGGAGCATGAGGAAAGCTTTTCAAAATTGGTAACTCAGCTAAATAGATGGGGAATGTATCAAGATGCCTATGATTCACTTGAAAACTTTGTGAATCAAGTTCCTGATGCTGAGAATGCCAGAATAGAACTTGCTTATTTTTATATGGCATCAGCGCCGCAAGTTGCCGCTCAGATGTTAGAGGAGGTTTGTTCCGATAATCCTTACAATCAGAGAGCCTTTTTGATGTGGTGTGATGCAGCCAGTTTATCTGGACGCAAAGATGAAGCTGTAAGGGCGATTGAGGAAAAACTTGAAAATAGTTATTTGGCCGCGATTGCAGAAGAACAATTAAAAAATAAATTAAATCTTTTAAACACTGACGGGATAACTGCCGAATATTATTCTATCGGCAGCGGTTTTGATACCTCTGGAGCTTATGGCGCTGTTGTGCAGGAAGGCTTTGGAGAAACTGAAACAGCGGGAAATCGCCCCGTAAGTGAGCCCAATGAAAGCCATGAGGGCGGTTACTACGACAGCGAAGGGAATTATCAGAATAGCTATGTAGAGGAAGAAACTCCATATGTTGATGATTCCTTCGGTGATTGTAGAATTCCAGAGGAGGAGGAAGAATTTTAAGTTGTTCCTCCGGTTTGAGCCGGATTAAATCAAATCTGTTACAGGAGAGTCTATGCTGATAGAAATATTCACAAACGGTAAAATTATGTTGGACGGTAAAGATGTTGGCAAAAAACATAAGGCTGAAAGTGTTCTTTACGAATATTTAAAAGATCCGGCAGGTTTTAAGCTGAATGGATGAGATAAGAGGCGTTAAGCCTCTTTTTTTTTACTTTTTGCGGAGTTGTTTTTATTCACTGAAAAAATTAGAATATTATTAGAAGAGCAAAGGAGGAAAAATGAAACGCTTTATTTTTAATAGCATAATTTTTTTCCTGGTTCTCTTTAGCTTTTCTCTCAATCCCGTTAATGCAGAAACTAATGAAATAATTTTTGTTACTTTAGATGCCAAAACAACTTTACCTCTGTTTAAAGCTGTTATAAGCAATGCTTTTCAAAATTTTCCTCAAGAAACAGCAGACTTTGAAAAGAAGTTTTCAGAATATGCAAAAACCAAGGGACTCTATCTCAAACTGAATCTTAAAACTCTTCATGAGAAGCTTATAGTTTTTGAGGAGGAGTATTTTTCTTTTTCAGGCTCAATAAGATGCTCTATCTTTTCTGACTTCAGTAAAGCTTTATCAGTTGATATAGAGAGTCTTCCGTCTGAGTTTTTCAAAAAATGTAAATCCGATAATTTTGCCGAATTTATAGAATATGACAAGGAAAAAGATTCGGTGCTAATCACCTATGCAAAAGCTGCTCCAAAAATTGAAGTGACAAGCACAGTGCTTAAGTGGGGAAAGGAAATTACTTTACCGCCTGAGGTTTCAGACAGTGCAAAGTCTCTATTGTTTAATGCTAGAATTGCTTGGAGCAAGATTGCAGATGTTTGCGAGGCACGCTTTCCCTATTTATTTAATAAGAAAGGGCTTGCTGAAAATCAGGCTGTGTACAATGAGCTTCGTAAAGTGAAAAATCTGGAATTTTCACTGTCGGAAACTTTCTTTTCTATTCTTGCCGAATTTCATAATAATGAAACCAAATCAGATTTTGAAAGTCTTATTAAGATTGATGCGGCAGCCTTTGAGAAAGATATTATGAAAAAGGCTCAGACAGGGCAGGGTGGGAATTCGGATATTAAATGCTTAAATGGTATTCTTTCCTTTGTGAAAGAAGGGGAAAAAGTCGGTATTTCTTTTAATTTTGATACTCCTGAGAAAGCCGAGTTCTGGCAAAAAAATATTTTCGCAAAGTTTTTCAGATAGAAAGATAAAATGCCCGAAACCTTTTTCAAGCACGAAATACCCTGTTGCTTCGCAGAGGGAGTGGGCTTAGTGATGAGCGGTGAGTGACGGGTCGGCGTGTTGAATGTTTATGAACTCCGATATGAAGGCAACAAGTGCTTTGTCATTACTTCCCTAGTTTTTAAATGGTAAAAATCGAGTAAAATCATTAGACAATGCAATGAACCAAGATTTTGTTCAGGTCTTCGATTAAAAGAGCTTATTAGCAAAGTTCTTTGCTAATAAGCTCTTTTAATCGGAGACTAGCGAAAACGAAGTTTTGGCGTAATTTTTAACCTATGTCTGTGTATTCTGTGTGTTCCGTGGTTTAGAAAGGTTTTTGGAGTTTTTGGTTTTTTGTCTTGGATATTTGGTCCTCGTCACCTCCCCATTCCCTACGCCCTGTTGATCCGGACCCCAAAAAGGTAACACATTTTCCGACAATATTTCCCCTTTCGTGAAGGAGAAAGGAAAATGTGTTATGGCATATAGTATTAAATTCAGGAAAAAAGTTCTTAATGAAATCT
>JAAYNI010000048.1 GCA_012520995.1 Candidatus Rifleibacteriota bacterium | reverse complement strand
TTATTAAATGCTGTAAGCGCATCCGTGTAATTGCCCACATTCAGCAAAGCCTTGCCCAGATTGTTATAATAGTCTGAGGAGGGATAAAGCTCAATGCAAGCATTGTATTCTTCAATAGCTTCGTTGGTCAGACCTGCTGCAAAGAGCGTGTTTGCCAAGCTGAATCTCAATACGTGATTATTTGGCTGCTCTTGGAGTTTTTTTCTGTTCTCAGCTATGGCTTCTTCTATGAGACCTTCGCTGTAGTAAGATACGTTGCTGTCGTAAGGCATTTGGGAGGTTATTCCTTGTTTCTCAATTCCAGAAGAAGACCTCTGATGGTTTCGTTGGATCCCAAAACTCTTCTGGCAGACGGTTCAATTTTCTCATGGGATTTTTCCTCAAGCTGTAATTGATAAGACTTTTCTTCTTGGTTAAGGAGAGATTCGGGAACCTTGAGTTCGCCTATTGCAGGTTTTCCAGGGCTTCCAGGGACTATGGGCATAGGTTGCAGTATGACATTTTTGTCTTCTGCTTTGTCATTTTTAGGCGTATTTGTTGAAATCTTGACATTTGCCGGGTTCCAGCTGCGATATTCTTCTTCGGGGCCTGTCGGTGAATAAATTTGTAAAAACTGTACTATATCGGCAGAATCATTCATATATTCGTGTACGGTTTTATTTGGAATGTAAATGGCAGTGTCTGGGCCAGCTGATATGATCTTGCCGTCGATTTTGACTGTCAGGTGACCCTTGAGAATATAGAGCATTTCTGAGACATAAACATGTGCGTGGGCAGGCACGTGAGCGCCAGGCAGATATGTCAGGTGAGAAGCAGAGAGCATTCCCGGACCTGTATTTGCGGGGTCTATCAATATTTTTGCTCCTATATGCTTGTCAGGAGAGGTTCTATATTCTACAGAATCTGCAGGGAAAACAAGGGGAGCGGAGTGGGTTCTTTTAGTGTTGCCGCTAGCTGAAAGAGGAAGCATAGAGGTGGCTGACATAAAAAAACACACTGCCAAAAGCGGTAAAGCAGCTGATTTATTTACTATTTTCATGAGACTAATTTTATAACCGGAATATTCCCATGTCAAGCCTATTTTCCATGGAATTATTGACTAAAGGCTTTATTTGCTTTAAAATTCCAGTATGGAATTTAATTCTGGCACATCGGCGGCAATCTTTTGGAGCAAAGTTCTCATATCCGGAGGACTTCTGCTGCTTTGTTTTGTTTTAGCTTGCAAAATGATGCTTCCTTCTCCTAAAGCAACCAAAAAAACTGTACCTGCTATTATCAGTTCAGATGAATCAGCCGACTCTGCGAAGGCCGCTACTGATTATCTTAAAGCAGATACAAGTTCTGCCGAAAATCTCTTTTCTGCGACCAACAGCTCTTCAAAGACACCAGAAATACCTGTTTATAGAGAACAATACGAAATACAGTATGCTTATCGCCGACTCGAATCAGTTAACCAAATGTACAAAAACGGAGATTATTCCAGAGCGGCAAGGGAACTTGATTCCCTGACTGCTGAAGTGGCCGCTTTTACCAAGCCGGATCCCCTTCTTGAAATGCAGACTTGGTTTTTAGCTTCCCAGGTGTACATCAAAAGCGGACATTCAAGCAGGGCTGGCAGAGCTAAAAAAAAATTTATGAGCAGCATGAACGCCATGTACGAAGATTCGCGATTTCTTGAGGCCGATAAATCAGGAAAAGAGCTTGCTAACTTGGTAGATCAGCTGTTGGTTAATCCAGAAAAATTCAAGGCGGGATTATGAAGAAAACAAAATTTGTCGCCAAAATTCAAAAACGCGGTTCGCTTTTGATAGTGGCTATCGCCGCTCTAGCGCTGCTGTTTTTCTTGACAATGACAATCCTTTTTTGGACAGGTTCCGAAGACTATTCTTCTTCTTTCACTTATGAAGGCGAAGTGGCATTCAATATAGCTGAAGCAGCTGTGGAAGAGTTTATTAATAATTTGAAGACTCTGATGAATCCGGAAACCTTTGTTTCTCCAGGCTCTGGAAGTGTTACTTTTGCTTCGCCTCCTGCAGACGGAGGCAAGCTTTATGCGTTTTTGCGTCAGAGCCTTGAAGGTGGCAGCGAAGGTTATAAAAATGCTGTTTATGAAATGCCCACTGAAGATATAACAAATCTTTTGCCCATTACCATGAGTAAGTGCAGTGCTTATGGAATCGGCTCTGGCGGTGATTCCATAAGCTACGGTTGTCAGTTTACGGCAAACGAAATAATAGGTGTAAAGATTGTTGGCGAGCCTATGGCTATATCTGATGTGGGGGCTGACTTTTTGACAGATCCGGTTGAAAAAGATATCGATGTGAACTTTCTTGTTAAAGTTGTTCATAAAAACCGCAAGGCCAATATAGATGTTAATTTCAAAATTAGAGTTGTGAAGCCTTTTCTTTCTCCTTTCAACTTTTTTACTCTCTATATTAAAGAATTGAATGATTCAAATCTTAACCCCTTTCCTTCTGCTGTTGGCTATCAGCAGGCTATGTTAAGGCTTGATAACGGCTGGAATTTTTTCAAAGTGCCTAAGATGAGTTCAAACGAGTCGGCTGCAGCGGCTTTTGCGGGCAACTTTATAGATTTGCTGAATAACGATTTGCAAGTTCCCATAGGAAAGGTTTATTTGGGAAGATACGGAGACGCTCTTCCTGATTCTAAAGCTGCTTTTACTTCGGGAAATCCTGCTCCGCCTTTCCCTCTTCAAGTAGTCAACTCAAATAAAACCCATATGAAAGATGCTTATCAGTTCAATACTTCTTTGGGAAAAGAGTTTATGGGGGCAGACTTGCTTTTGGCTCCGCCTGACATAAACGGAGACAACCTTGTTACTCAAGAGCCGGACTTTAAAAAATTTCTGCAGATGCAAATAGCTCGTAATCCTGCAATTAAAGGCGTGTCATATAAAGATGAGCCGAAAGACTCATGGAAACATCAGTTTTACGCCAGATACTATGGAAGCGGTGACGAGCTGTTAGTGAACTACGGACTTCCTGCTCAGACCGCATTTTTTACTCTTTGGCCAACAGATTTGGAAAAATTGCGAAAGGAAACCAAAAAAGACGGGATAACTGAGGATCTGGCGAAAAAGTTTTTTCCGCCTTTAAATGTTTCAGGATTTCATCCATTTGGTACTGCTTTGCATCTCTATAAAGGCGATCCTGCTCATCATAAAGTGCCGATCTATGAACATTTTTCGCCTACCTATATATTTGGCAATGTTTCCGCTAAGTTTTTCCAAGCATCATTCTTTGTGCCTGCGCCTGGCACAGACTCGGCTCCGGATCCCCAATTCCAAGATGGAATAATGCTGCCTTATGTGGTTCTGGGAGAGGGCGATAGAGAAGTGAGTTTGAATAAGCTAAAAGAAATTCTGAAGAATAAATATAAGATAAGTGAAAGCGGTTCTGTGGTTGAGACGGCTATCTTTACTCACTTCGAAAAGGCTTGGTCTTTGCTTCCCAAAGAGCTTAAAACGCCTGTGGGTTATAGAACAGTTATGAGCCAGCCTGTGGATCTTGATTATAACAGCACTTTGCTGAATGTCAGAGCAAATCTTCTTTCTACTCCCGAATATGTTTTGGATTATGCAAATCCTTCTGTTACATTTGATCCGTCTAGTAACCCACTAAAATACAAGCTCGGTGAAATAAGCCTGTCAGGGGGAATAGGAGACTATTTTAAGGGTAATCTCTATGATGCTTTGCCATCTTATGCTCCTTTCATGTTCGATTTTTACTTCTTGAATCGTGCCACTGAAGATATGCTGAGAGGACGAACCACAGTTGCTCAAGGCGGCAATTCTATAGACAGATTCCAGACTAAATACATGCCTGAGCAGGATCTTCTCTCAATGTCGGGTATTTTAGTGTTGAACGATTCGACTCCTCTTATTCTAGCTAATGCTAAGAATAAATCTGAACCTTTGAAATATCGCGGGCGCGGTGTGATCTATTCAAGCCCCGCCATGATGTCGGGTCCGGTTGTAATAGAAGGTTCTCTTTTGCCTTATGACCTTCCTGGCGATTTTGAGGGTTCCTTGAACAGCGTAGCGAGCAATCAGCTTCTAACAATAGTGGCGCCTCAGATAATAATAGATACCACTAGCGCTCCTGGCGATCGTTGTTATGTTTATGCCAACTTGATTTCGGTAGAGCAGCCTCTTCACGTTAAGGGCAATAAGCCTATTACCATTATAGGCAGTGTGGCTACGCCTAATCTTGATCTGCTGTATAATCTGCCTCCGGGAAGTAATGAAACCGCATCTTCCGGCTCTTCTCGTCCTTCTTCCCTAACACAGACTGAATTGGATAACATTGTTGCCAATGCCGGCTATGACAGAAATAAAGTTTTTGACAATGTAATTATTTTTAACCCTAGAAACGTTAGGGGAGCGGCACAAAAAGACGAAGTATATAGAGACCTTTATGTTGCTAAAGTAGTTACAGGCGGAGTAGGTAAATACACTTGGAACTATACAAGAAACTGACAAATAGGGCTTTTACCCTCATAGAAATACTGGTGGTTATAGTTTTGATTTCTGCTGGAATTTTGCCTATTTACTCTGTTTTGACCCGCGGGCAAAAGCAGATAATCAGAAGCGATACCAGGTCTACCGGAGCTTTATATGGAGCTTCGGTTATAGAACTTTCCAGAACCTTGGGTTACGATTTTATGAGCAGACTCTCTTCTCTAGGTTCCGGTATAGAAGAAGCTACCACTCAGAGTGAAGAATTCGCGGCAATCTATGCCGAAGCTGAGGAAAACGGTTATTCTATATCTCTCTCGGTTCAGGCACAGGAACTTTTCGGCGGCGTGCAAGATGTGAAGAGATCTCTTTTGCTGGTTACAGTAACTGTTGAACCAAAACATCGCAGTGTTTCTCTTCCTATAGAGCCTGTTGAGCTCTTTACTCTTATTTCAAATCCGAGAGCGAGTTTTTATTAATATGAAGAAAAACCTTGGAATGACCCTGATGGAGCTTATGGTTGTTATTCTCATAATAACCGTTTTGTCTACGGGGGTTTATCAAATTCTTAGACTTCTCTTCAAAAACTTCAGTTTTGCGGAAACCAAACTGGGAGTTCTTCAAACTGTGAGACTTGCCATGAGCCGTATGAGATATGATTTACGAGAGGCAGTTGAAAAGCCGGCTGTTGTTACGGACGATGATTTTCTTATGCTTAAAATTCCTTTGATTAATAACAGAGTTTCAGCTTTCGCTTTCAACAGAGAAGAGCGTGTTTTTTATACATATGCTACTCCTGATGGGGAGGTGCAGGACTTCAACGCTACCATAGATCTTTCTGATATGCGGCCATATAGTTTTTCTGACGGACAAATTCTTGATTTCGATGTGAGTCTTAGTTATGGCGATTCTGACAGCTTTGTGAATTCTGAGTTGCTTTATAATTCCAAAATTTGGGTGAAGGTTACGATGAAAGTGCTGTATACGGAAAACTACGAAGATCTCACCCAAGCTCAAAAAGACAGTCTGACAATTTCATTGGAAACCGGAGAAACCTCAAGCGGAGAAAGAGACGCGAGGATCAGAGAATTCTCTATGCTGGTTGTGCCGCGAACATCCAACTGGCTGTTGCATTCCACGCAGTAACAAACAGGGGTTAGGGCGTAGGGTGTAGGGTAGCGCAAAAAAATACAAAATCCAAGAAAGACTTGCTCTTGTAACTGTGGACTATAATGTCTGAACCGAAATACAAAATAAAAAATCGCAGTTATTTTTAGCTGCGATTTTTTTGTTTCTGTTGAATATTTACCGGTATTGAAAAATTCAAATTTCAGAACTAAAAGTTTCAGTTATTTATCAGCAGGGCAAAGCAGTTATCAGTTTCAACAATTGAGTTAAAACAATTTCACTGCTCCCTACACCCTTGGAGTTTTGCCACTCTTCACTGGCTGTTGGGCTATTCCCTACGCCCTAACCCCTACGCCCTTTTCTAAAGGTATGAGTGCAGCCCGGATATCAGGAAGTTGGCTCCGAAGAGAGTGAAAAGAGCGGTTAAGAAACCCGCTGTTGATATTGCCGCCGTAATAGGACCGCTTCTCTTTTTCCCTATGCGTTGATGCAGATAGACCGAGTAAACCAGAGTGGTTATCAAAGCCCAGGTTTCCTTGGGATCCCAGCCCCAGTAGCGTCCCCAAGCGTTGTTTGCCCAAATCATGCCGAAAATTAGTCCGCCAATAGCGTAAAGCGGGTATCCGACTGCGATTGATTGATGTGCTGCAGTTTCAAGTTTTTTACAACTTGGGAGTAATTTATTTGTGGTTTCTTGAAGCTTGTCGCGTTTTTTTAATACTAAATACATAACGACAGCTATTGCTGCAACTAAGGGCACAATCATTAAAAGAGTGATTTTATAAGCTTTTGGGCTGCCCGTATTTGCGAAGTAAGCTGCGAGAGAACCAAAAAACAGAACCATGAGAACTGGAATGCCTCTTGTTACTATTTTGGCAACAAGTAAATCTTTTGCAGGTTTGTCTTCAGGTTCCAGAGTGTATTTGAAGCAATACAAATAATGCATGGCAAATGCGGCTGCAAAACAGGCTTCCCCTAAGAAAGCTAAGCTTACGTGCATATAAAGCCATTTTGATTGCAATATAGGCAAAAGAGGCTTTATGTCAGATGAGAAAAGAGAAGCGGCGCCAAATGCCATGATGGAAATGGCTGTGAGAATAAGTTCTGTGAGTATCATCGGATGTTTTCTCGTAAAAAGCATATTGACAGCCATAACCATGGTTGAAAGAGTCACCATGGATTCATACATGTTGGAAAGAGGCGGATGGCCTGCCAGTTTCCATCTCCATAAAATACCTGCTGTTGCCGCTGCAAGACCTATGTAATTCAGAATGCGAGCAAATTTGTGAGCTTTTTGAGAGCCAGTGCCCGCTTTGAATGCGTAAAGAACAAAAGCTATGATGTAGGCTAAGATTGCAGCTAAAAAACAGCTGTCAGGTGTGAATGACATCTTATTGCTCCTCTTGTTGTGAATCTTCTGATGTAAAAGCTGATTTGAAAGTTGCTAGCATGCCTAGGGCAAAAAGCAGGCAGCCAGTCCATACCAGCGGCTCCCCTGGATCGTGGACTGCTTGCAGACCGCTGCCATAAACAGGCTTGGCAGATTTAAAGTAGAGTTTGAAAGGAAAGTCGGATTTATGGTTCTCAGGCAGTTCGGTGCCTGCCGTTGCGGCAATAGTTCGTCCTATCTCTTTGCCTTCAGAGTTTTTCACTGAAATTAAAGCTACGGGATTTTTTAAAGGCATTCCAATTTGATTGGCAAGTTTGCCGTCTTTATCGGTTCTGAAGTTTGGGAAGAAATTGGCTACTTGAAGATAGAAAACAGAATCTTTGATGCGAAGCTCATTAAGTGAGTTTATGTTTAGAGTTATCTCTTTTGGTTCCAAGGTTTTAGAGTTATTATTTTCTATATAAAATGTGAGATCTTTGTAGCCGGCTATCAGCCATTGAGCTTGAAAAAATGTGAAACCGCCAAACTTTGCAGGGTTTCCTATGTTTATTGTGGCTTCGCCTTTGTTTTCTCCTTTTGCCAGAAACCTGACTTTTGTCTGTTTGTTGGGCTCGGAACCAGGTTTGGCATTAGGAGGCATTACTTCGGAAAGTTCATAAAAGTCAACATGAAAAGGCGGGTTTGTAACTGAATAGGTATATTCGGCATAAAGCCGATCGGCTTTAGACTGCTCTTCAGACGGCAAGATATGAGTTTTTAAATGAGATTGCTCGAATCTTAATTTCTTTCGCAGTTTGTCGGCTTGTCGGCATTTGCGCATGGCGACAGGGGAGGGCACTGAAACTTTGTCGCCTTCTTGCCCTGTTATAACAGTTTCGACTCCGTAAGCGTATCTAAGCATGCCGCCAATAAAAATCAGCAGAAAACCTGTGTGTAAAGCTATGCTGCCTAAATACTTGAACGCGGGAGCTTTTATTTTTTCTTTTTGTTGTTCATCTTTTCTGCTTAGTGCAAACAGTTTCGCTGAAACCTTTACTCTCGAAATAACGCAGGCAGCTGTGGAGAGGAAAAGCAAAGAAAGCACAGCTATGAATATTTTGCTGCCATATACATTGTCAAATCCGAAGAAAAGTATATACTTTCCCCAGAATGGGTAGTGCGACAAGTATGCACCGTATTCTTTATTTTGGGGTATAAGAGTGCCTATTGCGGAAACGCCCATAAGCAATATTAGAAGGAAAACTGCTGTTTTTAAAGAGACCAGTGTTGAAAATATCTTCTTGTGCATAGTTAGGGATTATATCAATTAATTTTGTTTTATGCAAAACTTGTTGCAGATACAGTTTTCGCATTCTGAAAGGTTTTGAGGGAAGTTGTGCGTAGCTTCTGCAGAAATAATTTCAGATACAGAAGAGATAACGAAATTTTTAAAATTCAGCAGATCGGGGTCATATGCCTTTATTTCGGTTGTTTTTGCTGTAATGTATGCAATACGTCCGCTGGTGAAGGGCAGAGAATCCATCTCTTCAAAAACTCGTCTGTCTGCGGCAAGCATGTAAAAGGCCATTTGATTTTTGTAAGCTTCGTGGCTTTCGGCGGAATAGGCGTGGGTTTTAAAGTCGGTTATCATTAGACCTCTTTCGTCTTTATCTATTCTGTCTATATAGCCTTTGAGATAGAATGGGTGGCCGTCAGGAGTTTCAAATCGTAAATTGATTTCCGCTTCAGATAGCCAAGGAGCTTGTTTTGCCATTTTGCTTTGCATATAGCTTTTAATTAAAGGTTCAGCTTGTTTCATGGCGGCTTGCCCTTGTTTTCCGTATGATGTGGAGAGTTTTTGCAATACCTCATTCATAAAAGCTTCGGGATTTTCTTTTTCTTCGCCTTTATAAGCGTGGAATATCCTTACAGCCTCGTGAAACATTGTACCTTTCACTTGTGCGTCTGTTTCTTCTTCCGGCTCGATAAAATTGTTTTTGATAAAGAAGTAAAAACGAGGACATTTTTTAAAAGCGTTTATATTGCCCAGCGAGTAGGTATTTATCTCTTTATCGGAGGCGAAGGTTTCAGCTTCATGATTTTGTGCCAAAAAATTTGTGAGTGATTTGATTGAAGCTTCAATTTTTTCAGCAGAAAGCGATTCTTGTCCTAAGATTTCTTTTTCTTCGTTTTCTTCAGCGATTTCGCGGTTGTCGTTGGATTTCAGTTCTGATAGAAATAGTTCCGCGTTTTCAAGCGGATAACATTTTCCAAGTTCTGGATTCTCATTAAGAATGTCACTGATACTTTTTAAAAGCTCTGGAGTTGTGTCTTCCTTTGTTTCCTTTTCAAGCCGTTTTGCATTGCCTTCCATTATCAAAAGCTCTTCTGCCCTGGTAAAGGCCACATAATATCTGCGAAGCTCTTCAGCTTCGTCAGCTTCTTTTTCTTGACTGTTTAGAAGTTCTTTGATTTGCATGGCCGCAAAATTCTCATCCATTCCTTCCATTTGGCTTACAAGGCCAAACTCTTTCGAGAAAACAGGAGCATTGTTTCTTCTGAAGATATGTTTTTTCAAGAATGGAACTATAACTATAGGAAACTCCAAGCCTTTTGACTTGTGAATGGTCATAATTTTTACAGCGTCGCCTTCTTCTAAGCCGAGGCCGGCTTCCTCTTCTTCGATGTCTTCGGTTTTTATAAGGGCCACATATTCAAGGAAATCTTTTAAAGAGGCGAATTTGTTGGATTGCTCAAAGTTTCTTGTGATGCTTAAAAGCTTTGCCAAATTGTTTAAGACTCTGCGTTTTTTGAGCTCGGAACTCTGTTGATTAGCATATTCATAGAAGCCCGCCGATTCAATGATTCTTGTGCAAAGACTCGAAATGCTGGAATTGCGGCTGCTTCTTTTTAAAAGCAGATAGAATTCGGCAAACTGCGCTATGCCGCTTGGAAGTTTCTCGGGAGCTATGGACAGTATATGCTGCAAAAGAGTCGTTTTGTTGTCTTTTCTCCAAAAGGCCAGTTTTGCCAAATCTGTGTCAGATACAGCATAGAGAGGGCCTGAAAGGATTTTTGTGACTGAAAAATCATCGTTAGGGTCTTCCAAAAGCCTTAAGAAAGAAATAACTTCCTGAATCTCGCTTCTGGCATATAAACCGAGACCGCCTGACATAACATAGGGTATTTCTTCTGCATACATTCTGTCTTCGAAGTTCGGAGGCAAAGAGTTCAAGCTGGGAACTATCACGGCAATGTCGCCCCATTTGGCTTTACGGGCTGAGTTTGTGCCTTTGCTTTTTACCATGATGCCTGAGCGGACTATTTCAGCTATTATTCTTGTGACAGACTCCGCTTCCTTTTCAGGTTTAAATTCCTCTGGAGCTATCAGACAAGCAACTGCAGGCTTTCTGGGGGATGGACCTAGACGTGACTCTTGATAGCTGACTGTTATAGGTTTTGCGGAAGAAGCTTCCAGGAAGAGGCCGGAAAAATCTACTATTTCCTTATAAGAGCGGAAGTTGTCTTTAAGTTCAATCTTGTTGTCTTTGCTGAAGTTTTCAAAAGTTGATACATCAGCTCCCTGGAATCTGTAAATGCTCTGTTTTTCATCACCGACAACTGTGATGTGTCCTTCAGCGGATTTTTGAAACATTTCTATTATAGAAAGCTGTTCAGGATTGTTGTCTTGAAATTCGTCTACAAGGAATATGCGTCTTTGTTGGGCTTCGCCTTCTGATTCTTTGAGGAGTTCGGAGCTTTTTAGCAGAATGTCGGCAAAGTCGAGCATGTCGAGCTTTTTCAGCTTTTCATTATAAAAGGAGTAATACATGAAAACCCAGTGAATCAGGTTCTGTTCTTCTTTGCTGGCCTGGAGCTCTTCGGTGGGCGCGAATTCTTTTCTGAGAGCAAGCTTGGCTCTTGAATGCTTTATAAAACCGTTTGGAGTGAGCAGAAAGCGCTTTATATCGCTGATTAGACTTGGTAGACTTTGAAAAAGCCTGTTAGCGTCTTTGTGGTGGATAGCTCTTTCACCTTTGGTCATTTCTTCGGCGTAAAGCTCTTCAAATTCTTTTTGGCATTTAACATCAAAAATAGAAGCCGAATTGCCTGACAATATGGAAAAACTTGAGTCTATACCCGCTTTATAAGGGTCTTCTTTGAGAAAGTTGTTCAAGAAAGAGTGCATTGTGGCGACTTCCATATCTTTTAGAACATTCCAGCGGATTTTGCGTCTCTCTGAAAGGCGGGTTTTCATTTCGCCTGCAGCCTTGTTGGTGTAGGTAATGGCGGCAAGAGAGGAAGGGGCTATGCCGCTTTCAAGCAGATAAGCTATTCTTCGGGTTAAAACTTCAGTTTTGCCTGAACCGGCTCCTGCAGAAATTTTCAAGGAACCTGAAGCGGGAGCTTTTACAGCCAGCTCTTGGTTTTCAGTCAGGCCTTTTAGCAGGTCTTGGAGTTTTTCTTGTTTATTCATTTGGATTAAGCTCTCTATGTTCTTGGCAAAAAGTGAAATAGGGACATTGAGGATTTTTGAACCTGTCAGTGTTTAAGCAAGTTCTGGCATCTTTTTCGGCAGAGGGATTTGCCAGGAAGAGTCTGTCTTCGGAAATTTTCTTCACTATTTCCAGAAGTTTTTTCTCAAAGGCCGCAAATTCAATTTCGCTTATGTCTTTGCCGAATCCCGGGGAGAATCCGAGATTGAGAAATCCGCTTCTCATATATCCTGGCAACATGTCTTTAGTTTTTCTCTTATACAAATCCTGCTTAGGATAAATGAGCCCTGCGGAAACTCTGTTGCAGGAGATATTGATAGAGTTTTTTGCCGCCAGCATGTAAAAGGGAATCTGGATGTTCCTGGAAAGCTGCAGTTCTTCCGCAAATATGCTCTCATAGAGTTTTTCTGAGCTGATTGCAGTTGTCGAGGACTTGTAGTCTGTTATTATGCAGGCTCCTGATTCATCTTTTATTATTCTGTCGAAACGGCCGGAAAAGCGCAATCCTTCCAACTCAAAGTAGAAGGACATTTCTGTCCCCAAGGTGTTGCCAGTCGGTAACTGTCTGGTTTCATAGACAGCTGAAACATAGTTGTCGAGCGATTTTCGCAGCTCTTCTTTCTTGTTTTGACGTTCTATGTGAGAAAGTTCCTTAAAGAAGGAAGAGTGTTTTTGCAGAAGAGCATCCAAAAGTTCTGGAGTTGGTTTCTTGCCGTCATATCCGCCTTTTGGGTCATGCAGTTCTTCAAGGCAGGCATGAAGCGCGTTTCCCAAAGCAAATATTTCTACAGTTTCTTCCAGGGGATCGCTGATTCTCAAAATATTTGCAAAGAAAAATTTTCTCGGACAATCCAAATAGTTCGTTATGGAAGAGGCTGAAAAGATAAAGTTTTCGGGCATTTCTATCTGGGTAGGCTCGGCGACTTTGTAGATAACAGGTTTGATGCCCCGCACATTTATTTCTTTCGGGATTCTTCTGTCGGCGTCGTTGAGAAGTTCTTCCAAGGGTTCAAGTTCGTCAGCTTTCATGGATGAAAGCTCGGTTTTGAGCTCGCTTAATGTCAGCGGCAAGTTTTCTGTTTGTATTTTGGCGGCAGGGAGAGCGAAAGCTCTAAATTCTTCAAGATAGGGAGAAGGGTGGGCGGGTTCGCCGTTCATACGTTTTGCGGATGACAGATGAAGCTCTTCTTTGGCTCTGGTAGCTGACATGTAGAAAAGCCGGCGTTCTTCTTCTTCGTAGTCTTCAGCATCGGCGGAGTAGGGGTTGTGATATTCTTGCTCTGTATCAGATTCGCTGAATTCTGTGAAAAGCTCGTTGATAACCTTTGGAGGCAGCAGGTTGCTTTTTCTTATTTCGCTTGGGAAGATTCCGTCGTTGAGACCGCAAATAAATACTGAGGGGAATTCCAGTCCTTTAGCTTGGTGAGCTGTCATGATCTGCAGAGCTTCTTTTTGCTCTTCGCCTTCTTCTTGCAGAGTTGATGCATAATAAGCCAGTTTGTCGTCCAAATCGTCTAAGAGTTCTTGAATGCTTGGCTGGCGAGAATTTACAGATTCGAACACGTCGATATAACCTTTGATAAGATCTCTGAAGTGAAATGCGTATCTGAAGCTCAAAGAGGTTGTATCGTCAATCAGGGGAAGAAGTATGCCTACAACTGTTTCCGTCAGGCATCTTGTATCATTGCCGCATTCCATAATTTTTTTTGTTGCGGCCGCAAAGGTTGAAATTGCGTTTTTTTCTTCTTCAGAGAAATCAGGCTCGTTTTCCTCTGTGCTCTCTGGGGCTTGATTGGCGATCTTTTGCAATGTTTCATATAATCCGAAAGCTTTTTCAGTTTTTCTAAATATTTGTTGCAAAGAGCGTTCAGAAATGCCGAAAATAGGCGAAGTTATAGCTCTCAGCAAGGAAGAGTCGGATTCTGATGGTTCAGCAGAGCGAATCTTGAAAAGACTTGCCAAGGTTGTCACTTCTTCAGAGCGGAAAAACTTCATGTCTCCTGCGACTTGGTATGGCAAGCGGTATTTTTCCAGATTTTCTATAATGAGGTCAATTTGGTAGTTATTTTTTACCAGAATCGCGAAATCAGATGGTTTATAAGTTTTTTCTTCGCCGTAAATAATCATTGAGGCTATTTGGCGACAGATTCCCGAAGCTTCGTCAAGCTCAGTCTCATAGAGATTATAAGTCATCTTGGCTGGATTTTGCTTTATGGATTCCGAAGCTGTTTCAGGCGTTTTGAGAGGCAGATTTTCAGCGGCTTTTAGAAGGTTGGTCGCACATCTGTGGTTCTTATCCAGAGGCAGTTTCGATTTGCTCAAAGCTTTGTAAAAGCTGTGTTTGCTCGTCATAATGTCGGGCAGGGCGCCTCTGAATCTGTAAATGGCTTCTCTGGGTGAACCTGCAAGGACAACTTTGGAATCTTTCGCGTTCTTTATCAGGGATTTGAGCAGGTTCAGCTGAGCGGGATCCAGCTCCTGGAAGTCGTCGACAATTATATATTTCAGGTGTGAAGCGTATATTGAGGCTATTTCAGGTCTTTGAAGCAGATTGCAGGCGATTGAGATGCAGTCTCTGAAGTCGGGCGAATTCATCTTGAGTTTTTCCGCTTCGTAAAGCTTGTATAGGGAAGCTATTTCTTCGCATCTGTCTAAGTGGCGTTTGGAAACGTCTGTCATCTTTTTGGCTGAGCTTTCGAAAAAATCAGGGTCGACCAGGTTTGTTTTAAGGTGTCCGATGAAAGTAAGGACTTCTTTCTGAAAGCCTCTTTTAGTGATTACTTTTCCGAATTCCGGGTAAGATTCAGGGTTAAGATTGTTGCAGATGAAAGACATAAGCAGAGCTTCGCTGTAGCCTGTCAGCAAAGTAAAGTCAGCTTTGTAGTCTGTCAAAAAGTAGTTTTGCTGCAACAATGTCAGAGCGAATGAGTGAAAAGTGGTTATATTCGCCTTGCCGTAATCATAAGGGAAAAATTGCAGTATCTGCTTTTTGAGGCTTTTGACGGCAGATTCCGAGAAAGTCAGAATCAATATTTCACGGGGTTTAACGCCTTCTCTGAGAAGATGAGCGGCATAAGCAGCTATTAAAAAGGTTTTGCCTGTTCCCGGGGCAGACTCAAGAGCCGTAAACTTGGCTTTTCTTGAGAAGAGCTTCTTTTGTGATTCATCAAGGCTTGTTATAGCGTTTTCAAAAGATTTCAGATGTTCCATGACTCTGGATTTTAAAACATAATGGAACTAAAATCCAGCCGAGGAATTTCGAAACCACGAAAAGCACGAAAAAAGACCTTTCTAAACCACAGAACACACGGAATACACAGAAAAGGGCATGAATACTGTTTTTCTTGCTTTTATAAGTTTCCTAAAAACAATTTAAGAGTCTTCATCGGACTTTTAACTCGCCCATATTGTTCCAGTTTTCAACTTTTTTTGGTCTTGCTTGTAGCTTGATGACTTATTACTGTCTTGTCTCTTTTTGGTCTCACTAACATGTTTTGTTTTCCTGAAATACAACAAGATGGGGAAAATCCTCTTTTTTCTGCTCCTCATAAGAACTTTATTTGAATGTTTTAGAATGTTTTAGAATGTCAAGGCAAAAACCAAGTCGCAAGCATTAATAAATCTTAAGAAACAATTACAATAAAAAAATGATATAATTATTCAGAGGCAATTGCAGAAAATTGCGAAGGTATCAAAAGCTCGTGCTCTTTAATGTTTTCTTGCCTTCTGAAATCTATTGCTTTTGTTATATAAAGCTTTTTCTTTAATGGCTGAAAATGAGAGGGAGAGATGACAAGTTTTTTTAAAAAGACTTTTTTTAGCCTTTTAATTATTGCTTTCCTTTGTGTTTCTTTTTCTGCTGATGCGGGCAGCTTTTTTGACACTATTCTTGACGCTGCAGGAGCAGAAAATGAAGGCGGACATTATTATGATGAGTATTATGATGATTCCCTTGCTGCTGCTGATGATATAGCTGATTTTTCAGTGAGCGATGATGCTTCGGAAGATTTGGCGAACAATGTGGAGTTAAGAAGCGAAGAAGCAGAACCTCAGAAAGCGGCGGCTTTGGCTAGGCAAGAACGCAGGTCGGCAATGGCAGCGGCTATTGCTAATATTCTCAACAGCATTATGCCAGGCTTAGGAATAACATCTGAATTGGTGAAGTTTGTAGAAGAGTCAGTTGTACCTCCAATAGCCGATCCTAATCCAGAACCTCAGCCTCAGCCCAATCCCAATCCCAATCCAGAACCTGAGCCAAGTCCTAATCCAGAACCAGAACCAGAACCAGAACCAGAACCAGAACCAGAACCAGAACCAGAACCAGAACCAGAACCTATAGTAGACGATCGTCCTCCTATAACAGCTCCTCAGGATTTACCGTATTATCCCGCTTTTGCACAGCCCTCAATGAGCAAAATGGTTTCAACCCCAGATGAATTATTCAAAAAACACAACGTTAAGCTCAAAAATGATTCAGCTTCTTGGAGCGAGCAAGAAATAAAGCTCTTGGATAATTTGTTTTCCAATTTGCCAAAATCTTTTTCTTCTTGTGTAAATGAACTTCGCAGAGATGCTGTTTTGATTGATCCGGTAACTAAAAAACCTGGCAAAAATGTTTTCGGGGGAGTGTTGGTGCCAGAGCCAGGACTAGATCATCCGGATTGTCCTGATATTCGTAGTCTGACTATTTTTGATCCGGTATCTACATATCCGGCTAAGAGTCATTTTCAGATTACTGTTGTTCATGAGATGACTCACTGTTTTCAAACACAAAACTATGAAATATTAAAACTTTGGAAAGATACTTTTTGGACAGATGATGGAAAACGCTTTAAAATCACTCCGCCCACCGAGTATGGGAAAAGCGCTTTTTATGAAGATATGGCGGATTCAGTGGCCTGCTATGTTTGCGGAGGAAAGACTTTGTTAGATGAAAAAAGATACCATTTCATCAAAACTTATCTTATGCAAGGCAAAGAATTCTAGTGCTGCTCTTTTTCTCTAATACTTTTCTGCTGGCCTTTCAAAATTCACAAGACAATATCTGCTTATAAGATCGCACCGTGATGAGTGGTGCGTGGCGGGCGGCGAGTTTAATTAAATTAGAAATAATTGTTTAGAACTCTGACACAAGCAAGCTTGTAACTGTTTTTAGCTGCTTATAAATATTCGAAACCCAGTTATAAAATATAGAGTATAAAATGAATATTCGGTTTTTATGTCCTTTTTGTAGTTTTTGTCCTCTCTCGTCACTCATCACCCGCCACTAGTCACTCGTCTTTAGGTATCTGTCCTTAATCAGAGGCTAGGACAAAAATTGTGATTATGCGGTAGCAGAATAGATTAGAAATTACAAATTAGTGTTTTAGTCTTTTCTGCAGTTTCTGTCCTGTGTCTTTGTTTTGGCTTTTTGCTACACCCTACGCCCTAACCCCTCTGCCCTGTTTTTAGGCAGCTCATTGCTTGTTTTTGTAAGGTGTATTTATAGCCTTCTTTATGTCATCGAGACTTTTAAGCTGAGCAAACCCGTAGAAGCCGATTTCATCAAAATACCAGCAGCCTTGGAAACCGCCGTTTATATAATATTTGTCTTGTTTCTTTGAAAGAAAAAATATGGCGGTATCTCCCTGCTTAAGTGAAACATTGTCTTCAAAGTAGGGTGCTGTTGTAATTATTGCGGTTTCGCCTTTTTTTAGAGAGGAGCCGTAGATAACTTCATCAATTTTAACAGTGTTTTCAGCAAGGACAATATTCTTTTCGGTTTTGTATTCCTTGACTTTTATAACTGTGCCTTTTGCTATTACGCATGAGGTATGAACCAGCTCAGGCAGGTCTATTATTTGCATCATGGCTGTTGCTCCTGTCAAAAAATAAAATATCAGAAAACAGCAAAGTAAAAGTTTTTTCATTTGTATTTTCCTCCCTCTTAGTCAGGAAGATTATTTAAATTTCAGTCTCTTTTATTATAGGGAAATTCAATAAAAAGTGTGAATATTTTTGCTCGCTGCTATGTAACAGGTAAAACTTTCTTTTAAAAGACATTTTGCTTTGCAATAAATCATTGTTGGCAACTGCTAAGAACGTGCCGTGACGAGCTTTAATAATGTGAAATGTATAGTATTAGAGTGTGAAAATGAATTTTAAGTGTTTCTGTCCCGGGGTTTGTTTTTGCTGCCCTCTATGCCCTGGTTTTAAGGTATGTTTAAAATTCATCTGTAGAAAATATTTTTTTTGATTTTTCTTCTAAAAGTCCTTGCGTTTTTTTTCTAAAGGTGATATGATGGAAGTCCTGCCTCGGCAGGGGGCTTTAAAAAGAAGCCAAAGTTCATTGGAAACGAGATCGGAAGACGAAATTAGAATTATGACGCCGAGCGGGTCATGCTGGCATATGCCAGCGGACTCAATCAATTT
>JAAYNI010000047.1 GCA_012520995.1 Candidatus Rifleibacteriota bacterium | reverse complement strand
CATTATACACGCAAAACTTTCATTTTTTGAAAGTTTTACGCATAGGATTTTAAATTCTAATCTCTTTTGAGCAATTTTACCATCAAAACTAGGCATTAAGGTTATAAGCAGACTAACAAGATATTATCTCTGCAGCATAATCTGAAAAGCTCTTATATTAACTTTCAGATGAGAGAACTTCATGCACGAGCTGAATCATATCCTTGTTGTTAAGCTGTTTTTTAAAATAAACTTTGTAACCATCTAAACTGAGATTATCAAAGAAAAGCTTGGCACATGCGATTTTCGCAGCTTCTGTGGCTCTCAGTTCGGATTTATCCTCAACATCCTTTGTTTCTACAATAATATTCAGCTCTTGCTCTCCAGAAGTTCGCTTTACTACGTACATAAAGTCAGGGCTATATGTTCCGCCTGTAACTGTAGGAATCGCAATGCTGCTACGTGGAATCTTTCCATAAACCACTACATTGTCAATCTCTGCCCTTATATTTTTCTGTTCCAGAGGAGAATCGTAAGCAAAAGTATCATAGAGATATTTTTCACTTGGCGTTCCAGGCAAAATCTTAGTGCCTATTCTTCCTTGTGGTATCTCATCAAAAGGAGTTCCATCAGATCTAGTAAGAGCCGTGGACCTATCTTGCAATTCTAATCTCATGTAAGAAAAACGCCCTTGCAAAGCTTTGGTTTTCCAAGCTTGGAATTCTGCACAAAAGGCAGCAATAGTCCTTTCACTGAAGAAATCAGCTTTAATAGAACCATGTTTATCTTGGTATCTGCAAAAAGTCTCGTGCAGCTGCGAAACAGGCAAATTAGTAGCTTTATTGATACGTAAAAGAAACTCTCCGTAAGAAATCGGACGGCTTACAATATACTGAGTGCCGCTTTCCTCTACAAGATGCATAGCGCCTTCCTGAGAAATAAGCTTTTCACGTCTGCTGGTTATCGATTGGCTAGCAAGAACAGAATCATTTTCCAGGAGTTTTAGCAAGACATCAGGCAATTCCTCATCCAACTCTTGATCATAGAGCAAAAGATAGCGTTCATTGATTTTCTCCCAAAGTTCACGCAGTTCCATATAGACTGATTTGCGAATCTTAACAGGCACAGTCTTTTGTTTGTTAAGATCCTTTACTTTGCCTCCATGAATGCCGCCTATAAGTTCAGGATAATCATTTCTCATAGCCTCTAAATTAGCTTCAATAATATTCATGTGACGATCAATGTAATTTTTCTCACGAAGTTCATCAAACATTGTATCAGCTGACACATTGCGTTTATCAGCCATTTTTTGAAGCAGTTTTTCAGAAAGTGATGTAATCTGAGGAATTTCACCATTTATCTGTTTAACAAGCTGTTCAGCAAAATCAAATTCTGTAAAATCCACTATATAGTTAAGCCAAAACTCCTCATTTGAAATACGATTGCCATTTTCATCAACCGGAAGCCTAAGACCGCGTCCAACTTCCTGCAACTTGCTTATTTCACTTCCGCTTGATCGCAGCTTGGCTATAGTGAAAACATTTGGATTGTCCCAACCTTCCTTAAGAGTCCATTTTGAAAAAAGGAAGCGTCTGGTATTCCACGAACCGTCCTTACGGCGAAAAGACAAAAGTTCTTTTTTTCCGTGCAAGATCTCCCGCACTTCTTCTGCAATGCTGTCATCAGAGTCTGTATTATCCTGAGAAAAATAACCGGCATGACATGCAGAAATATCTTGAAGGCTAGCTTTTAAATAATCTTTGTATTCCGAGTCATGTTCAGACAACTTTCTTATCTCTTCAATCAGCTTTGATTTAAGCAAGGCTTCAAACAGTTCTAATACATACGCCTTTTTCCCCTCTTTGTTGGCACGATACGAAGCAATATCATCTATAAAAAACAAAGCCAAGGTTTTAATCTTAAATCTGCGGTTACAAAAGTTTTCTTTTTCTGTCTCGAAATGCCTCTCCAATGCCAAACGCAACATCTGTTCCTGATAAGAACTCATGTAAACATCAACGTCCAGCTCTTCGCCTTTCGTCTTAATCTGTCCGTTTGAAAAAAACACCTCATTTGCAGCAATACCATCAATACAAATACCTTCAAAAGCACTGTCAATCAATCCAAGCGAATCGCCTCTTTTCAATGTGAAAGTTTTTGCGGGTTTATCTTTAGTCTTATATTGAAAATTAGCAGAATCTTTGGCTTTCAGAGAAACAATCTTAACCTTGGCATTTTGCTCTGAAAGTGGCTCCAAGTGCTCTTTAGCCACGCCTTTTATCAAGTTCTGATTGAATGAAGCGCAAGCATTCAAATCATAAAGCAGGTTTTGATAATCTTTCTTGACGATTTTATTCTTGCCGCGCCCTATAGAAATTTCTGGAAAAGTGGCTCCAAACCGTATTATTGATTGAGGTCTTATCTCTTCGGAAATTACCTTGTAAGAAATCTGTTCTCGTGAAAAGCGCTGCGGTTCATCAATTATGACAAATGGTCTTGTAGCAGAAAGAGCGTCCAAAGGTCTGTAAAAACCTTCAACGCCGTAATCATAATCATCACGGGCAAGCATGGAGTTTTTTCTTGTCGTCAATAGGTGCATATTAGTAACCAGAACGTAGATTTTTTTAATGTTCTGACATGAACCCTTAACAAAGTCGCTGACTACGCTCGGGAAATAAGAGCGTTTGTTTTTTCTGCTGCCTGCAGGATTAAGAACGCCAACTTCCATTTCTGCGCCGTAACCGCAACTGTCTCTAAAATGGCTTCTGACATAAGGATCTAGCAAAAACTGTGAAACACCCGCTTTAATAGCAAGAGAGGGTACAGCTATAATAAATTTGTTAAACCCGTAGTTTTTATGAAGCTCAAAAATAACCTTAGTGTAAACATAAGTTTTGCCTGTGCCTGTTTCCATTTTAATATCAAGATTCAGGCAATCGGCAATAGCTTCATGGCTGCGATATTGTCTAGGAGCCGACTCTTGTATGGTCTCTATATTTTGCTTTAAACGAAAATCTTCCAAGTCAATCGCAGGATTTTCATAAAAATTCCTCGGGTCGAAAATACTGACTCCCTCAAAAACCTGATTAATTCTATCTACAGCTTCCTGCTGATGCGGAAGCCCTTGCTGCAAAATCAGTTCCATCCTGTGAGCACCTCTGCGATTCCTCTCTGTATTTCTCTTTGTCTGTCCACTCTTCACCAGCCACCATTCACTGTTTTAATAGCGTGTATCGAAATTAATTCTCAGATTTTTCTCAGTAGCTTTCAGACGCTTGAGATTTATCTGCAGAGACTCCATTTGCGTCCAAGTGAAGCTGTAGCCAAAGAAAACAACATTTTCCGGATTAAAATCAGAATCATTGTCAAACTTTGCGACAATAGCCTCCATAGCAGCATTATCTAAGCCTTTTTCAATCAAATAGAGATGTTTGTCTATCCAATAGCCCCTATAGTCAGCAAATCTCAAAGTTTGCACGGCAAGTGAAAATCCGTAACCGTCACGAACCAGCCAAGTTGCAAGAATACTCTCTACACCGAACTCTTCGACAATATTATTAGTTACGAAAAGTTCCCCTAAATTTTTATTAAATTCGACAATATCAGCCAACTGCTTTCCTGCAGGCTCTTTTAAAATAAAATGCTTAAAGCCCAAATCATCTGTAGTGTCAGTATTTTCTTCTTTGATTTTCTTTGCAGCACGAATGATGCGTTCACGACCGATTTCATCTATGCTGTGATAACCTGCTTTATAAGCCGGCTTGTTTTCTTCTATCTTCTCCGGAAGCTGAACCATGATAAATTTTCGCTTCCCGCCGTCTTCAGCGTTCATCTGCATCACGGCATCAGCAGTAGTGGCTGAGCCAGAGAAGAAATCGAGAACTATGGATTCTGCATCCAGGTTAGCAAGAGTAATAAGCCGCTTTAAAAGACGAGTCGGTTTAGGTCCGTCAAAAACACCTTTTCCGTCAAAGAGCTTAACAACTTCCTGTGCCCCTTCCTGACTGTGCCCAACCTCTTTAAAGAATTGAATTGAAACTGGAGCCATACCATCAAACTTTAATTCTGATAAAAATCTTTTTATTCTCGGAGTGCCATCTCCATCTGGACCGAACCAAATTCGATTGTCATGGAGTCTCTCCAAAAATGATTTTTTGGAGAGCCTCCAGCAGCGACCTGCTGGAGGCTCAACTGTATGCCCTGAAGGCGTAGTTATCGAATAATCATTTGCAGCTGAATATGTCTTAACTGAAATATCACTGGACATCCAAGGACCTCTTGGATCGTCATCCGGATTTGAATAGCGCTCATTAGCTTCTTTTGTCCGAGGAAGCCTTCCGATAGTGAAATCATCAATTCTTTTAGCATACATGCAGACATAATCATGACTGTTGGAAATATATTTGGCATCATTTTTAGGAGCAAAAGCACGCTCCCAAATCAATTGAGCTACAAAATTCTCCTCGCCGAAGATGTCATCACAAATCAATTTGAGATTTGCTTGTTCATTATCATCTATAGAGATAAAAATTACGCCGTCTTCCGACATCAAATCCCTTGCAAGCTGCAATCTCGGACACATAAACATCAACCAAGCGGAATGTGATGCGGAACCTCGTTTTGTCAGGTCTAAAATACGCTGTGCTTGAGACTCGCCAATGCTGAGTTTTGTCATTAAATCATCAAGAGTAAAGTCGAACTTGTCATTGTACACAAAACCGTCAGAACCAGTATTGTAAGGTGGATCTATGTAAATGCACTTTATCTTGCCTGAATAAGATTTCAGCAGATGCTTCAAAGCATCCAAATTATCGCCAGTAATATAAAGATTTTCACTTTCTTTGTTTTCAGGCTTTTCATTGTGGGCTTTATCGGGCGTTATAATCGTAGTCGTATCAAGCGATGCAAGTAGTCTGGCATAATTTTTGCCCAAGAACTTCAACTCATAGCCTTCATTTTTTATATCAATCTTATCGTTGATGTAGCTTTTAAATCGCTCTATATCAAACTTACCATCTTTATCAAAACAACCAGGAAAGTGTTTTTTTAGGAAATTGATTTCATGGTCATTAGCAGAAATATTTTCATTAGATTCTAAAATATCTTTAATCATAATTTATTGTTTATCCCAATTTAGATAGATAAAAAGGCTCTGTTGCTATAGCGGCAATCAACAGAAATAAAGAAAAAAGCCCGAAAGGCGAAGTAAAGCCTCTTGGGTGAAATTTAAAGTTTCTTTGAGAAGAGCTGACACAACAAATCAAGGGCAAAAGAGCGGAGTAGAAAAAGCCCCCTGCCCTGTTTTTGCAGTTATCGGATTTACGTTTATCAGAATTAAAGCTGCCAGCCTTAAAAGCGACTGAGCAAAAAGCTGGAGAAATCAAGCCGCCACGAAGCTGAGAAACGCTTGTTAGGCAATCAGAAAGATAAGCAAGAAACGCCCGGAAGCGGGTAAAAAACGCTAGGCGATCAGAATTGAGGCTTGCTTGCTGCTTGCTTGCTTGCTTGCTTGCTTGCTTGCTTGCTTGCTTGCTTGCTTGCTTGCTTGCTTGCTTGCTTGCTTGCTTGCTTGCTTGCTT
>JAAYNI010000046.1 GCA_012520995.1 Candidatus Rifleibacteriota bacterium | reverse complement strand
TGCCTCCTATGCAGCCTGCTCAACCTGCTTCTCAAGGCCAGCCCTTCGGCATGCCTCCCGCTCAGCCTGTTCAACCTGCTTCTCAAGGCCAGCCTTTCGGCATGCCACCCGCTCAGCCTGCTCAACCTGCTTCTCAAGACCAGCCTTTCGGCATGCCACCCGCTCAGCCTGCTCAACCTGCTTCTCAAGACCAGCCTTTCGGCATGCCTCCTATGCAGCCTGCTCAACCTGCTTCTCAAGGCCAGCCCTTCGGCATGCCTCCCGCTCAGCCTGCTCAATCAGCTCTGCCGCCAGCAAGTTCGGCCATTATGGCTTCATCTCAAGGCTTGGGTGCAGTAGCTGGCTCAGCAAAAAAAATAAACGTTGACGGCGAATTGGATCCAGCTTGGCCGCCAGTTGAGACTATTCACACTGAACCCCAGATGTTGGAGTTCATAGATAAGCTTTTTCATGAGAAACCGCAAGGTTATTTGACGGCTCTTTCTAAATTGGCTATTTCTCCTTATGAAGATGTAGCATTATATGCTTTGCAGATTCTATGCGGAACAAAAGATAGCAGACTTCCGAGTGTAATTCTTAACATGCTCAAAGACATGAACTATTCTTCTCAGCGCAGATTTTTGATGCTGAAGATTCTCATGGAAAGCCAAGCACCCCTCAATCACAAGGATTTAAACGAGATTCTTCTTGCTGAAAAAGACGTAATAGTTAAGTCCGGTCTTGTTAAAGTATATGCACGAGCAGCTAAGCAAGCTGGTGTCGAAACTCTTAAGATTTGCCTTGCTGATTCTGATCCCAGAGTAAAGGCTAACACTATTGAAGTTATCGAATCAGAGAATATTGATGGTTGTGATGATATAATTCTCAACCTGCTTGGTGATGCTGAAGAGAGCAGAGTAAGAGTGAATTCGGCCAAATACCTGTTTAAAAAGGGTTACAAAGAAGCTTTTAATTCTCTTCAAGGAATGCTGGCATCGCCTGAGTTATGGCTTAGAGATAGTGTTGTTTACGCTCTTGGCGAAATTGGAACCAATTCTGCTTTAATTTTGCTGAAAGCTGCTTTGAAAGATCCTAATCAAGGAATTAGATTGAGTGTCCTAAAGGCATTGGCAAAAATTAACAGTCTTCAATCAAAACAGCTGTTAGGTCAGGTGGCTTCTGATCCTGATCCTATGGTGGCTCAAGTTGCTTCTTCTTTGTTTGAAAAGAGCAAAGAACAACCTGATACGCCATTGGCTGAAGAACCAAAGCCTATTGAAAGAAAGAATGTTTCGCAGATTTCTCAGCCTAAGATACAATCTGCTTCTAACCCTTCTGTGCAGCTTCCGCCTCAACAGCCTGCTTTTAATATTCCTAATGCTGAGCCAAAACCACAGCCTGAAAAAGAAACCTCTGCTCTTCCAGCTCTTTCTTCTTCTGACTTGCCTGAAGTAAACATCTCAGACTCATCAGATGGAGATTCGGGCGCAGATTCTGATAAAACCCCATCTTCTGTGCCTTTTAAACTTCCTGTAGTTGATTTGAGCAATTTGAAACCATCTTCACTATCACTTGAACCCAAAGTGCCTGTAAAGCCGCAAAATAAACCGCCGCAACCTAAAATAGATTTCTCCAAGAGCTTTTCAAGTTTGGATCAACGAATTAAGACAAGTGCATCTGCTCCGCCTTCTCTGGATCATAATATGCCTGAGTTGCCTGCAGGCGCGCCGCATTTTGATAAGCCTCGAAGTGCTTCTATTTATCTGGATCTTACTTCTGGCACAGCAGAAGCTCAGCAAAAAGCTGCCAATGACATGATGTTTGTTATGGGGGAAGATCAGCTGCATCTCTTAGAAGTTGCTGTAAAACATAAAAATGATGCGGTTAGAATTTCAGCTGCAAAAATTTTGGTCAGACGAAATACTCCTGAATTTTCAGAGCTTGCGAAAAAAATGCTTAATGATCCCAATGACACAGTTAAGTCCATGATTTCAAAAAAGAAACTTTAAACTTTACTCTATATATAACAATTAGAAACAATTATGCAGCATGAAAACAGAACAGAATCATACTTATGACGTTATAGTGGTCGGAGCGGGGCATGCTGGTTGTGAAGCGGCTATGGCAGCCGCAAGAGCTGGTGCCTCAACATTATTATGTACGATTAACTTGGATACTGTAGCAGATCTCCCATGTAATCCGAGTATCGGAGGACAAGGCAAAGCTCAGCTGGTTAGAGAAGTTGATGCTATGGGCGGCATCATGGGTATTATTGCAGACGAAACAAGTTTGCAGAGACGTTCTCTTAATACCAGAAAAGGCATGGCTGTAAGAGCCAATAGATTTCAGTCGGACAAAAAAGCATATAGTTCGGCAATGTTGCAGGCAATTTTGAAGCAACCCAATCTTCGCCTTTTGCAGATGAAAGTTACAGAAGTGATTAGAGAAAGCGGTAAAGCTGTAGGAGTGAGAGCCGTTTCTGGTGAGACTTGGTATGCCGGAGCTATCATTGTTGCTGCTGGAACTTTCTTAAACGGCATGATTCATATAGGCGATGTTTCTTATCCTGCGGGCAGGGCAGGGGAACCTCCTTCGCTTAAGCTTACAGAATCGCTTGTGAATGCAGGTTTACAACCCATGAGATTCAAAACGGGTACTCCGCCGCGTATAAACGCTTCACAAGTAAATGTTGAAGGTTTGCAGCTTCAAGAAGACGAAGCTGAAGTGCCGCCATTTTCTTACAGATCTTTTACTTCTCCTTTTAAGTCTAAGCCTTGTTATATAACATACACAAACGATCTCACCCATGAAATTATAAGCAAAAACTTCGAACGTTCTGCAATGTATTCTGGCAAAATTACAGGAATGGGAGCCAGATATTGTCCTTCGATTGAGGATAAGCTCAAGAAGTTCCCTGATAAGCAGGCTCACAAAGTTTTTTTGGAACCAGAAGGCTCTGAAAGCTCAGAAATTTACTTACAGGGTCTTTCAACCAGCCTGCCAGAAGAAGTTCAAGCTGAAGTTATAAGAAGCGTAAAAGGTCTTGAAAAAGCGGAGATTGTTAGGCCCGGTTATGCTATAGAATATGATATTTTTAATCCTGCAGATCTTTTTCCGACTCTTATGTCTAAAACTTTGCCAAATCTCTTCTTGGCAGGGCAAGTGAACGGAACATCGGGCTATGAGGAAGCCGCTGCTCAAGGTCTATTGGCAGGGCTTAATGCGGCTGCTATTGTTCTTGGAAAACAAATGCTGATCATGCCGCCGGAACAATCTTATACTGGTCTTATGATCAATGATATTACTACCAGGGAAATAATTGAGCCTTACAGAGTTTTTACTTCACGCTCTCCGTTTAGGCTCAACTTGAGAATGTCTAATGCGGAAAATAGGCTTTCTGAGATTGCTTTTCGCTATGGTTTGCTTACTGAAGAAGAATACGGAAAGATTCTTTCCTTAATTGAGTATTCTCATGAAGCTTTGAATGCCTGCCAAAATACAGAGATTCCTTTAGAAAAACTATCCGAAGATTTTCCTGATTTTAATCCAGGGAGTAAAAAGCGAGTTTCTGTTTCCGATCTTCTTAAATCTTCTCAATACACTTTTGAAGATATAACAGAATATATTCCGGAATTCTCCTCGCTGCCTCAATTGGCAAAAAATGAGGTGGAAACCTTAATAAAATATGAAGGTTATTTTGTGCAGCAGCTCAAGGAATTTAAGCTTCTTGATTCCATGAAAGAGGTAAAGTTGGATGATTCATTCTATGAAAATATGCCTAAAGCTCTCAGTACAGAGGCAAAGCTTAAAATAAAAGCTGTGAGACCATCCAATGTTGAAGAGCTTTCCAGAATTTCTGCTGTCAGAGCTGGAGACTTGGCTACCATCTTAATTTCTCTTAAAAAGGCTTGAATCATGACAACAGCTCTTTATGAAACCTTAAAGCCATATTTGGAATTCTTGCATTTACAGATTACGCAGGAAGAATTTAATTCCTTGGAAAAAATGCGTTTTGAAATGCTTTCGGATTCTATGTACAAGACTTTTTCTACTATATTTGAACCAGAAGAATACGCTTTGAAGCATGTTTTGGATTCGCTTTTGCCTCTTGTTTTTTCGAAAGAAGCCTTGAAAGGGAAGCGAGTTGTAGATCTGGGTACAGGAGGCGGTTTTCCAGCTTTGCCTTTGGCAATTATGTTGCCGGATTCGAAAATAATGGCAGTAGATTCCAGGAAAAAATCAGCTGACTTTGTTTCTAAAATTGCAGAAAAGCTTAATTTGAACAACTTGGAAGTATTGCAATGCAGAATTGAAGATTTCGGACAAGATTTTCTGTATCGTGAGCAATTTGATATCGTTGTTTCAAGAGCTTTATCTTCATTGAGTGTTTTGTTGGAGTTTTCAATGCCTCTTTTAAAAAAAGGCGGACAAGCAATTTTTTATAAGGGGCCAAAGCTCGATGAAGAAGTTTCTGAAGCTGTTAATTCTATGAAAATATTTGGGATAACACCGGAAAATATGTCTATAAAGCGATTTTCTTCAGAGCAGTTGCCATATGAGCGAAACTTTTTTATAGCTCGGCGAATGAAAAGTGTGCCTAAAAAATATCCAAGACGTCCAGGAATTGCTGCCGCAAAACCTCTCTGCTAGTGCTTCGTTTCAGCTTCAACTTCCTTTTAAGCCGTTTTAAACAATTCAACTCGTCACTCGCCACGCACCACTCATCACGGTGCGATCTTATAAGTGGATATTGTCTTGTGAATTTTGAAAGGCTAACAGGAAATTTTTAGATGTTACAAAGCACTAGGCATTGTTATTGATTTTTTTCCAGAGGACAGCATTATAGTAAGCTGGGTCGCCTGTGACTTCTTTTCCTATCCAATTAGGTTTGGCAAAGATTTCGTTTTCGTTTTCAAGTTCTATTTCTGCTATGGTCAAGCCAGCCAGTTCCCCTTCAAACTCGTCTATTTCCCACCTTTTTCCCTCAAAAAAGCAAATATAGCGTGTTTTTGCTATTGTCTTACCTCTGCAAAAACTTTTAATCATTTCTTCGGCTTCGGCGAAAGGAATGGAATATTCAAATTCTTCTCTGCTTAAACCTGAATTTAAGTTTTTGCCTTTTATGGTTAGAAAAGCTTCGCTTTGATTTATTGTGCGAACTCGCAGTGTTATTTCCTTCGACGAAAGCAAATAAGCTTGTTTTAAACTTTGGGAATAGGAAATTAAATTTTTCCAATCAGAATTTTTTGTTAAAAATTTTCTTTCTATTTCAATCATATGCAGAGTTCATGATAGCATGAAATTAATCAAGAAAAACCTTGAAAATCTTGGAGAAAACTCAGTGAAGACAAAGAATAAATTTATTGAACAAACCAAAGCTAAATTACCCATTATATTAATATTTATTTTATTTGCGGCTATAATTTCTTATCAGGATAAACGCTTTTTCGGTCATGACTTCAAAGAAAAGGCAATAGTCAAACCTTATATACCTGAATTGCCCAAGATAAATGATATAAAGCAAATTGCAAAACTGAACTTAGCCGAAATAATAGAACAAGAAAAAGGCAAGGCTCAAGCGGCAATCTTGGATGCCAATGGCAATCAGATCGGCAGAGTTTTGCAGACTATGCCTCTTTGCCAAGATCTAATAGGATTTTCCTCTAATATTCCCATGTCGGTGATTCTGGATATGGACAACATGATTTTGGATATTCTTGTTCATAAAAACTCAGAAACTCCCAGCTTTATGAAAAGAATAGAAGACGCTGGCCTTTTAAAGGCCTATAGAGGCAAACATACAAAAGAAGCGGCTACTTTTGCTCCTGACACAATAACAAGGGCTACAAGAAGCAGCTCTTGTATGATACAGAGTCTGAATAGGACAATTTCAAATTATGAAAATATTGTTGCAAAAGAAATACAGCAAAGCAAACAAAACCGTCGCAAATACTCGGCGCTTTCCATATTTTTGCTTTTAGCCCTTGCAGCTTGTTTCAATGTGGGCTCTTTGGCTAAATATCGTAAGTTTTGGCTGTTTTTAGCTGTGCTTATACCAGGTGTTATATTTCCAAGTCTTTTGTCGGCAGATATGCTTTATTCTGCACTTGTAAATGGCATAAGCTTAAAGAAAGATCTTTTTTTGATAATCTTAGCCTTCTGTGCTTTTTTTATTCCTCTTGTTTTCAATAGAAACTTCTATTGTGTTTGGTATTGCCCTTTTGGAGCCTTGCAAGAATTATCTAACAAATGTGTATCAAAAGAATACAAAATTAAACATAAATACTTAAAATACTTTAAACACTTGCGTATTTCGATTTTTATATTACTATTATGTTACTTTTTATTAGGATTTAGGTTAAACTTAAGTGAAGTTGAGCCATTTTCCATATTTTATATAGGAACTACAGCTCGATCGGTCAAGGTAATAGTACTTGTGGTGCTCTTGCTTGCTTTGTTTGTGCCACGGCCTTGGTGCAATTATATTTGTCCATTGGGCGAGGCTCTAGAGAAGTGCAGATATAAAAAACAGGAAGGGGATTCTGGAGAGAAACGAATGAGTGTTTCTGATATTTTCAACATTATTTTTGTCATAGCGATTGTCGTTGTGATTTTATATTTGCCTAAAGATTACGAAACCGGGGTGCAACAAACAATGCCTCTAATTGAGACTAAAGGCGCTGCAAAGACGATTGAACCTAGTCAGCCATTGAATCAGCCGATTTTGAATCAATCACAAACTGTTACTGAAAAAATAACCCTATCAAACGAAGTTACTAAAAATATTTTTGCCAGAAAGAGCGTTAGAGAGTTTAAAGGCCTGCCTGTCTCTACTGATGTGCTTTACGCATTGGTAAAAGCAGGATCGGCGGCTCCTACTGCTATGAATGTAAAGCCTTGGCGTTTTGTTATTATAGAACATTCGCATTTGCACTCTCTTGAAGGTATTATAAGACCTATAACTATGAATACGGCAGGCGGAGCCATAGTAGTCTGCGGAGACTTGAAAATAGCCGAAGAAGGAAATACTCTTCCTTTCTGGATGCTGGACTGTGCTATAGCAGCTCAGAATATCTTGCTTACGGCTGAGAGTTATTCACTCGGAGCTGTCTGGAATTCAGTTTATCCTTCAGATGAACGCACTGCTAACTTGCAAAAGATCTTGAATCTGCCTGAGAATGTTGTTCCTCTATGCGTGATTCCCATTGGTTATCCTCTAGGCGGCGAAAAACCCAAAGAGAAATATGATCCTTCAAAAGTTCATTTAAATACATACTAATTTAGGGCGTATGGATTAGTGCATAAGGCCTAACTCCCTTGCTTGGATAGAAAAATCGCCTTGAATTCTTTTGATAATCAAATAACAGAATAAAAAAACATCGCAGTTTAATAACTGCGATGTTTTTTTATACTCTATATTCTATATTGCATCAGTTTTCCGCATACATCACTTCTTCCTGGTGAGAGCCATATTTTTATATCTGTTATATGCCTTCCGATAAGCGTCCAGCGCTTGTTCAAGTTTGCCTGGAGGTATGCGGACGCCGAGTTCTTTAGCTGAAGCTTTAAGAATTGTGTATTCTTTATGCGTTGTTACGTAATCTAGATAAACCTGCATAAATTCATAGTCATCTTCTTCTGTTGGAACAGGCAGATTTGCAGGAAAAGGCGGTATATCTGTGTCATATGCTTCATCGTATGTTTGCGTCTTTTGTGTGGGCGAGGTCGTCTTTGTTCCTTGGGTTGTTCCCGAAGCTTTTGTGCCAGTAGTTCCAGTCTTTGTTTCTTGGGTTGAACCTGTAGTTTTTGTGCCGGCAGCTCCAGTTTTTGCTTCTTGAGCTGAATCTGTAGTTTTTTTGCCAGTAGCTCCGGTCTTTGCTTCTTGAGTTGTTCCTGAAGTTTTTGTGCCAGCAGTTTCAGTCTTTGTTCCTTGGGTTGTTCCTGAAGTTTTTGTGCTGGTAGCTCCAGTCTTTGCTTCTTGAGTTGCTCCTGAAACTTTTGTGTCAGAGGTGACAGGTTTTGTTGCAACGGCTGTGCCCTCTGCTGGGGTTTTCGGTGAAGAAACTTTTTTGTAAAGGTCAATGCTTCGAGGGTCTGTTGGGAGATCCTTAAGGCTCAGTTCATTGTCATTAACTTCATAACTGAAGGTTCCCATATTTTCAAGTATTAGAACATTTCCAAAATATGATCTGCAGAAACCTGAGCGTTTTTTCGGATCGCCGTGTGTTGTATATGTTTTTTCTTCGTTTGCAAATTGGCGGCGGCTGTGGTTATAAGTAGCGCTTGAGTGGGTTCCTTTTGCATCAATAGTTATGCTGTCTCTATTTCCATCTTCGTGTGGTGTTACCCTATGCAGATCGCTGTCATGCCATTTTATCTTATAGATATTCCATGTGCCAATGAGAGATGCTTGCGGTAAAGGGCTTTGTGGAGGAGTTTTGCTGTAAATACGTATTGTATTGGCATCTTTAAGGCGATTCTTAAGGTATAATTCGTTGCCTTTAAGTTCGTAATACCAGTCTTCCTGATTCTCTAATCGCAAAACATCGCCGTAATAAGATTTAGCGTATCCTTCCTTCTTTTCTGAGACTTCATTCTTTATTTGGTATTGTAATTGCTCATAACCGTAGCGGCTGAGATTAAGACGCTCTTTTTGATAGTTTATGGTAGTATGAGTTCCGTCTTTATTAATAATTAGAGTGTTGTTTTTTCCGTCTTCGGTAGGCCATATCTTGAAGGGTTCAGAATCATGATACTCTTTAAGCTGAATCATGTGCCAAGTGCCTGTCAAATCAGCAGTCGGCAAGGTGTTTTGTGGCGACTTCTTGCTGTAAATATATATTGTATTGGCATCTTTGACACGGTTTTTCAGCCACAACTCCTGATTGTCGTTTTTTAATTCGTATGTGCAGTTGTCTTTGCCTTCCAGCCATAAAACATTGTCATAATAGGATTTAGCGTAGCCTTCTTTTTGGACTGCTGTGCCTCCATCCTTTATTTGATATTGTGACAACTCATGACCATAGTTGTTGAAATTGAGACGATATTGTTCATAATCAGTTCTTGAGTGGGTTCCGTCTTTATTGATTACCAGAGTATGAGTTTTTTCTGATTGGTTAGGCCATACCTGAAGAGGTTCAGAATCATGATACTCTTTTTGTTTGATTATATGCCAAGTGCCTATAAGCTCCGTAGAGGGTAAGGTGCTTTTCGGCGGAGTTTTAGAGTAAACATATATTGTATTTGGTTTGTCGGCACGATCTTGGAGCCACAATTCCTGATTGTCGTTTTTAAGTTTGTATGCCCAAGCATCTTGTCCTTCCAGCCACAAGACAGAGTTATTGTAAGCTTTGCAGTGACCTTCTTTTTGGGTTACTGTATCTCCAGTTTTTATTTCATATTGTGGCAAGTTATAACCATGTCGCTCAAAATTAAGACGCTCTTTTTGATAGTTTATGGTAGTATGAGTTCCGTCTTTATTTATTTGCAGAGTGTTTGTTTCTCCTGCTTGGTTAGGCCATACCTGAAGAGGTTCAGAATCATGATACTCTTTCAGCTGAGTCATATGCCATGTTCCCAGAAGAAGATCGCCAGGCAATGGCGAAGGTTGTTTTGTTTTGCTGAACACACGTATTACTCTTGCATTTTCAGCACGATCTTTCAGCCAGAGATTATTGTCTTTTAGTTCATAATACCAGTCGCCTCGGTTTTTCAATTTCAAAAGGTTGCCGCTGCAAGTCCAAGAATTTACTGTTCTAGTTGTGCCCCCATCTTTCATTTCGTATTGAGGGAGTTTTTGCCCTTGTTTGTTAAAGTTAAGGCGACTTTCTTCGTAACGAGTATTTACAAAGGTTCCATTTTGATCAATTGAAAGAGTGTTTATCTTTCCGTCGCGAGTAGGCAATACCTGAAGAATTTCAGTGTCATGATATTCTTTTTTGTTGATCAGATTCCATGTGCCAATAATCTCTACGGGATTTTGCTCTGATGTTGCATGAGCTTTATAAGGTGTAAAAAAGGGGGGCAATATCAAAAGCAAAAGAAGCAGAATAAAAATTTTTCTTTTCATTTAATCCTCTTTCTGTATTAAATATTATCTATAAGCAGTATAAAGGCTCTAGAGCTAAAAAACCAGTAGAAGAAGGACAAATTTATTTACAGTTTATAGGTATATGTGCTTCTAAAATTTTGCTGATAAAGAGTGGAGATGGTCTGAAAACCGGCAAAACTCTACATCAGAAAAAAAAACGACATTCTGGTTTCTATGGTTTATATGATTTTTCGTAGTAAAAAACTTTTTTTTGTTTTTGTGCTTTCAAAAGTTCTTGTATTTTTCATTTTGGCTAAAATAAAAATACCCGGGAAGAACTCCCGGGTATTTTATTCAGGGCTACTTGCTTTTGTTCGCTCTCAAGAGAGTCACATACTTGTTATATGCCTTGCGATATTCGTTCAGAGCTTGCTGAGTGTCATCGCGGAGCATATTGGATCTCATTTCCTCATCAGGATTTTCAGAGCCGCCGATTCTTGTTACCTTACTCATATAGTCGTTATATGCTTTTACGTAAGCGGCGTGAGCCTGAGTGAGTTCATCAGAGCCTGATACTGCTGGCAGCGGCGCATTTCCTTGTGTAACGGGCATAGCCGTTTCTTCTTGTGCTTGTGTTTGCGCTTGTGAAGCTGCTATTGGTATCTCAGCCTTATGAGCTGTTACGGTTGTGACCGGTTGTTGCTTGATGGCGTCTGCTTTCTTTGCGGGAATATTGTTGCTGTTGGTTATGGTCTGGGGTTGTCTCTTGTATTTCTTATACAGATAATAACCTGCAACTGCTGCTCCTGCTATCAAAAGAGCCGGGACAAGCAACGGACTTGAGATAATTGAACCAATGAAGCCTGCAATCCCTGCGAACATACTGCCTAATGCTCCGCCCAGTGCGCCAATAGCGCCTGTTACGAAACCGCCTGCAGCTGATAGTCCACCCCAAATTGCGCCTCCGATTCCAGCCAAGCCAGTACCTGCTGCAGCCAACGCTGTCGTCGCTCCGCCAGCCAAACCTGCAACTGAACCGGATGCGAATCCGAGAGCAGTGGACAGAAGTGGGGCTGCCAGAATAGCGCCGCCAACCGCAGCTACACCTACAAGAGCTGTCTTGACAGGAGACTTCTTCTCAGTTGCTGTCTTTTTGAGCCTGGAGAAGAGTCCGGCGGCTTCTGCGGGAGCTGTGAGCATTGTCATGAACAGCACGGTTACTACGAGAGTAGCTGCTGTCAGTCGCATAAGCCTCTTAGTCAATCTCATAGATTGTCCTCCTTCATAAAGAAGTGTAGTGATATTGATTGGGTAGGTAAAAAAAAGAACGTGATACCGGGTAGTATCGGGATATATAAAAAGGCTCCGCCTCGGGTAAAAGCGGAGCCAAGAACACAAAGTTAATAGCCGTTAAGCTGGTTTCCAACTCCATATATTGTTGTCAATGAGCCTAGCTTGATGCTTTACAACAATTATACGGTTATGTACGGGAAACGTCAAGAGGTCGACAAATTATTTTACTACATCCATTCTGAGAATGAGATTCATTCTGGTCTGAATGTTTTCTTTGTTGCCGTCGCCCATATCGTTTTGCATGAGCATGAGCATTCTGGATCTGACTTCGTTTCTGAGCATTATGCCTTTTTCATAGGCAAACCAGATTGTGCCGTCAGCTCTGACATCAAGGTTGATGCTGCCGCCAGCTGCTTTGTCGGTTGTGACTGTAGATTTGATAACAGCACATTTTTCACCATTAACCATTTCGGTGAGGGAAACGATTTCATAGGTTGTTTCCATAGGAATGGGAAGCTGAGGATTGGGTTCAATTCTGCTTTTCCAAGTATGACCTACGCTTACGGGAGTTTTGGGGAATCTGATTTGCATTTGAGCGTTTTGCTGTGTAGCATCGCCCATGCCTTCAGATTGCTCAAGAATTTCGCCGTCTTTTGCCATTTTGACGGTTGTGAGGTTGCCGAGTTCAGGGAGCTGTGTGGCTTGACCGTTAATCAGGATTTTGCCATCCATAATAAGGGTTTCCATGGTGACATTGCCGACTCTATCAACGCCTGTAACCTTTTGCTGGATCAGCATATTGGTTTCAAGGTTGGTGGTCTGGGAGCGCCCATAAGCGGCAACAGTTGTATTGCCCTTCAGATTCATCTGATACTTGGTTGTGGTTCCTGCTGCGGGATTATATTGCAACAGCACACTGTCTGCAGCGGTAGCGGTAAATGCGGCAGAGATAAAAAGTATTGCCGTCGCTATAATTGAGATGCGTTTCATCATGTAAAACAAGTCTCCTTTCAAGTCCTCCTAAGTATTTAGAGGCTGTTTAAAAGATAATATACCCGTCAGCTTTTCCGGGCTTAATAACATAACAAAATTAGCACACTGCCTTATCTCTGTCAAGAATATAGAAATAATTAATCTTCAATTTTTCTTTTTGTTATAGTACAATTTCTTAGGGATCACACTAAGGAGCAATAATATTAAACAGGATATATTTTTCGAGTATCTATCAATGCGACAGAATATCTGGGAACCTCCTGAGAGATTGCTTCCCTATCTTATAATGTTTACCAAACCTTATATAGGCGAAAATAACGACTTGGGAGTCAGCTCTTTTGAATCCTTTTTAGAAGCTTTGGCTGAAAATTACAATGTGCCTGAAACAGTGGTTTTCTGGAATGAAGCGGCTGAGGTTTGTTCGGAAGGTCATAAGCTCTTGCCGGCAGTTCTTGAGCTGGAAAAAGCTGGAGTCAGAATCCTTGTTTCGGAACAGGCTGTCACAAAATTTAAAATTAAAAACTCTCTCAGGGCAGGCAGATTAGCCAATCACTTTGATCTTGTTGTCGCTATAAATGCTTCGCCTAAACCAGTTATATTTTGAAGGCTTTTATTCTTTGCCGCTAAACTCTTCATATTCTTTTTCTGTTATTAAAGTTTCGCTTATTGTCAGCACGTTGTGGGTAACAGGCTGCTCTAATGGGCGATAGTCTTGATTTGTCAGGTTAGTATTGTCCCAGACTATGCGTCTGAGAACTCCTGTTTTTGTGGTATGTTCTCCTGAAATAAAATATGAAGGTTCTTTTCGTCCTATACGAGCATATCCGCCGTAAATTCTAAGTATTATAAATCCTGGCGGTTTAATATATTTCTTATCTCCGACGTTGCCTATTTCATCCATGGCCTTGTTGGAATTATTGCCTTGTCTCCAGATTGAGGAACGTTTTTCTGAACTGATCAGGAAAGAGTTTATTGTCATTTCCGGTATAAATAGACCGTCCCTGTGGTCTTTGGCGGCATCCTTAAAGAGATGGGGAATTATCTCCATTATTGCACATTTTTCGTCAGGAGCTTCTTTACGGTCTTCTAGAGCTTTTTGCCAAGCAAAGTTGAATATTTCATCTTGCTCTGCTAGCGTCAAATCGCCGTTTGTTCTGCAAGCATCCTTAATTATTTCTATAAGCTCTTCGCGACCCTGTGTATTTTTTATAGGGAATATGGATTTTGGAGTTCCTGGAGTGAAAAATGCTATGAGGTCTTCCATGTTTGCATTATAGCTGCCGCCTTCATCAACTTCAGGAAAGTTGTAGAGAAACGCTATGGTGCCAAGTCTGGGTATAAGTTTGCCTGTAGCGTCTATGTTTTCTTCAACTCCGAAAATAGCTGTTCTCTCAGAGGGATCTGGAGGAGCTAGGGCGGTTTTGATTTCGCCGGCTATTTTCTGGGAATAGGGATTCATGCTTTCAGCAAGTTTCCAAAGAAAATATGGCTTTATTTCGTTTTTTGCAAATAGAGAAGGATCAGAATAGTCTATGATTATTCTTCCTTCGGTCATTATCAGAGAGCCTACTTTATGGTTGTATTTCCCGTTGTAAATTCTTGTAGCATAGTCTAAATATCGGTTGTCCTTATATACTTGTCTTGTCGAATGCTTTTGGTTGTAATCACCGGCTATAACAATATCTTTTTCGCTGTAGATGGTTATGCTTTTGTCGGGAGAGCCCCATATTCTTAAGGGAACTTTTGAATAAACAACAATTTTTTCTCCGTTTTTTTCTTTTATACATTTTGGATCGTCGCTTCCGAGTTTTTCGCCCTCGCTTGTTAATCTGTATTCGCCGAAGTCAAGATCGTAATACTTTGTTTGAGGATCATAAGGATTTCTATATTCAGATTCTGGCAAAGTCGAACTGTCTATGTAAACTCCAGAGCTTTTCTTATATGTTTGCACGTAATTCAGCAATCTCTCTTTAGGAATGCGATTCAGTTTTATAGAGTGAGCTCCATGTGTGCCGTCTATCAGATAGCCTTCAAAAGAGTTGAAGGCGGTTATGTTCAAAGAGTCGTTTTCAGGGCACAGCACAGTAGAGGTGTTGTCAGAAAATTTGACATCTGTATCTGATGTAACTCTTATCATTCCTGGAGTTTCGATTTTTTCAATTTCGAAAAGCTCTGTTCCATGATCGCCTGCGCCTTTTGAAGTGAAGAAAATGGAGTGATGTCCGTAAAGTCTTGCTCTGCGAATTTCGTTGGGGCTGCTGTTATATGGACCCAAAGCGCCTATGTCTAATACTTCTCCGTCATATAGAGCATGTTCTGCCGAAGGGAATCGTCTTTCGAGAATAGCTGAAAGTTTGATGCAGACAGGCTCATCTTTTGAGGTTTTTCCAGCCTCAGTTTTAACTGCTATCTCGGCTTTTGTGTACATGCTGCTTTCAGAAAGAGTTTTGGTTTTTGGGTTTTCGAAGCCTCCGAAGCAAGGGGCGAACTTTGCTTTAAAAGTGCCATAGTCGCTGCTTCCATAGTAAATTCCGTTTTTTACTCCTCCAATTTTAAAGTTTGGTATAGGCCCCAAGGATGTTTCACGGCTTTTTACAGGGCTTTTGAAAGTGTATGTGTCTTTTGCGTCGTAGTTCCAGTGAGTGGCGAATGTTCTGTTAGCATCCAGTTCGGCAATAATGCAGTTTAAAACGCCTTCCGCAAGGTTTGAAGCGACTGAGCGTCTGACATGCTTGGAATATAAAAAGGAATGAGCGCTTTGCATCTTAAAATAAACGGCGAACAATACAAACATCACTGTCATGAAAAGAATGACAATGATAATTCCGTATCCTCTTTTTGAATTCAGCAAATTTTTCATGGGTTCAGGAATATCTCTTTTCCGCGTTTGTAAAAGGAGGTTTCCATAGTAACCGAGTAAACCGAGCCCTTTTCTTTTTTATATCTGTCACGCTCGATAGCCATTTTTACGTGTATTATATTATTGCCTGTTCCTGTTTCGCTTAGACTTCTAGGCTCAATCATGCGATCTGAAGGTTCTGAGAGTGAATGAATTTTGAATGGCTCGCGAACAGTTCTGTAGATTATAAGATCTTGTATGTTTTCCGCTATCACTTGTCTTTGTCCTGAATGGGTTCCGTCTTCCTCGTCGAGAACGGCATTTCGTATTAGTCTGTAAACGGGCACTTCTTCGGAATCTTCATTGAAGTTTGGCATAAGTTCCAGCTCGTAGTCAATGTGAGTTCTCTTGGCAATCTGCGTGCCAAGAGAACTGTCAAATTTGATTCTTGGATCTATCTCGGAAGTCTGTACGGTCATAATAGTGCCGACTTTTGTTATCAGCTCGGAAGCGGAGGCCAATGGAACTGGCGTAGGTCTGACTATGCGGGTGGCTTTCTTTATGTCTTCTCCCATAAAGAAGGTCACTTTTCTGAAAGATTCATTTGCATGAACGGTTTCAACCGAAAATTTCACCAGTTTTTGTTGTTCAATAAAAACTTTGTAAGCGGCTGCTAAAACCATTGCGGTGAGAGCTAAGGCCAATAACATCTCTGTTAGAGTGAAGGCTCTTTTTTCCGATAGGTTTTTGTTGAAACTTTTGTACATATTAGTTGATATTGGCTATCAGCGAGTTAATTTCAAGAGTATCAGGCTTGTTATTTTCAGGGGAGATCCATTCAACTTTTACGCTGATATGTTTCAAGCCAGCGTTACTGTCAGGGTCATCTTTTGTTTTTATGTCTCTTATTTTCACTGTTCTGGTATAAACAGCTTCACCGTTTTCTAAAGTAGGAATAAGCAAATCATTGTCGCTGGATTTGTTATTCAGATCATATTCAACACTGGCTTCACCAGCATCAGATGAACTTAAGATTTCAAAGGGAGCGCCTCTTGCCAACTCTATGGCTTGCTGAGCAAAAGCTAGAGCGACTGCATAACTCTTGTTTTTTTGCCCTTTTGCCATTATTGAGGAAAAAACAATGCCCAAGGATAGCAGTATTGCCAGCAGCAAAACAGTAATCAGAAGCTCTGGAAGAGTATAGGCATTTTTTATACGAGATATCATGTTAAATTTCCAAATGTATTAAGTCGCCTATAGACTTTAACATGAGAAGGAAAATGGGGGCAAGTGAACCGCCTTTTCTGTTGCTGTCTGGTATATTAAAGTTGCATCAAGGTTGTTCTCTATTTTTCAAATCTTAAAGTTTCGACTATTTATTAGCATCTTAAAGCAGTTGTCAGTTTTAGTGTTTGAATCTAAATAATTCAACTCGTCACTCACCACCCAGCACTGATTTTTAAGCTAGCTTAAAAATCCTATCTGTGTCCATCTGTGGATAGAAAAAAATCTGTCCGACAATAAACATTTAGATGCTACACAGCACTAGTGGTTTCATGTGAAACATGGAGATTTTATTATTAAGGTTTTTTGTGTTTTTGATTCAGATCTAGAGTTATAAAGTCGCTGCACCAAGAAAAAAGCTCGCTGCGCAGCAGTTCATAATCTTTTTGGAGTTTTGATAAATCTGTTGGCGAGAGAAGGCCTTCAAGAAGGTCGCTTGCTTTATTGAACAATCCTTGGAGTTCTGAGAGCATTATTTTAAATTTTTCGTCAGGAACTTCTATTATGAAGGCTGGAGCCAATATGCTGTCAGTAATTGCTGCCATAGCTAATTCTCTGTGTTCCACGCGAAACTTAATTTTTATATCAGATGGAGAAAAATTGGGCTTGGAGGAAAGTCTCGAAACTCTTGAAAGAAGTTCCATGGAAACTATTCCTAAAAGAGATGTGCAAGATTCTAAAAGTCTGTCAGGACTTTCCATGTATAGTTTTGAGTCAGCTTCCATGACACGATGGTAAAGGTTTTGTGCGTTTATTTGAAGGAGCTTTGGATCAAGCTTAGGATGTATTTTCAATTCTGAGCCTTTAACAGGAAGTCTTGGAAGTTGCATCAGTCTATTATCTATTTCGCGCAATAAATTTCTGTTTTCCAAGGCTTTCCTTTTAGGAGGGACTTTTATAGCTTTTGGTTCTTCTTTTTCACTTTGAGTCTCTTGTTCAATACGATTTTGTCTTTGTCGCTGAGAACGTTTTTTTCGGATTGTTTCAAGAGAGTTGGCAGTTTCTTTTGCTGTTTCTGCTTCTTTTCTGTTGAAATAAGCTGCAGCGGCAAATAATATCGCATACAGCAAGGAGGCTATGAAGGGAGAGATTTTGTTGAACTCAAAATATAGACCCAAGTTTTTTTCAAAAAACTCCAAAAATATTGTCACTCCATCTAAGACAAGTGAGAGAAAGGGAACGAATTTTAAGGCGAATTCTGGCGATATAAGAGCTAGAATGGCTATTGTAAAAGACATTGGGAATATATATGCAAATATCCAGAGAATAAGCGGGTTTACAATGAGACCTGAAATGGGCAGCGAGCCAAATAAACAGGCTGAAGCTGGTAAAGTGCCTATGTTTGCGGCAGTACTCGCAGCCAAGTATCGGTTGACTGATTGGGGCAGGCGGAGCTTGGAAAATAGTTTTTCAAGAGGCTTTCTTAAAAATATTATAGACAACACTGCTATGAAGCTGAGCACAAAGGCAGGGCTGTACAGATTTGCAGGGTTATAAAGCAAAATAAGCAGGGCGGCTATTGAAATTGCTCTGGTTGGCACGTGTTCCGCATCCAAATAGGCTGTCAAGGCTACGAAAACATACATGAGCAAGGCTCTCCAAACCGATGGTGAACCTGCCGTTAATAACGCATAAAACAAGAGGCATACAGATACGAATATGATTCTGGAAAGAGGGGGAACTCCTGTTTTGTAGAGAATCGCAGTCAAAAATAAAGCCAAGATCATTAAATGTTGACCAGAGACAGCCATTAAATGAGTGATTCCCGTTTTGCGATAGAGTTCGTTGTTTTCCAAAAATGAAGTTTCGCCAAATATTATGGCAGATATGAAAGAAGCATGTTCGGGTTTTAAAATGCTCTGAAGCTTTGTGATTATTTTGTTTCTAAGTGTATCAAAATAGGCGAAAACATGGGACTTTATAATTTTTTCTCCCAGCTTGCAATTTTCAGCTTCAAAACGGACTCGGTTGCTCTTTGGCAATGCCTCCATATAGCCTGTTAAGGTGACTTTACTGTCTGAAACTATGTGGCAGGCAGATGCTGGAGCTTTACATCTTATTGGCATAGGAAGACTTAAGAGCCTTTCACCTGTTCTGTAATAGGATTCACGTAAAAGAAATGAGCATGAGCCGTCCTTCAGCTTTTTTATGGAACCTGAAAATATGCCTGTGATTTCCCCTTTTGTTCCCTCAAGGGTTTGAAGATCTTTTGTGGCTAAGCTTGGAGTAAATTTGACTGCAGCATAAAACATGGAGGCTAAAATGGCAGCTGCAGCAAGCAAAGATATTAAAGCTTTTTTATTCTTTGCTTTGAAAGATGCCGCAAAGCAAAGAATTGAAGCTGCAAGCCAGAGGAGGGCATACTCAGTAGGGAAAATTGAAGATACAAGGAGGCCTGAAATAAAAAGAGCTGTGAAGAGAGTCACAGTGTCGAGTTTCAGGGTTTTGACAACATTCTTAGGGGGTCTCAAGTTTTTGCTCTCTGTTTATTTTTAGACCTATTGTTTTATAGTATGAGATTTTTTCTTTTCCCATGCCTTTGATTCTTTTTGAAAAATCATCCCAATCATCAAAAGGACGTTTCTTTCGTTCTTTTATGATCTGATCGGCTATTGCAGGAGAAATATATTTACAGGCTGTTAATTCCGAATAGGTTGCGTCATTAAAAGTGATTAGTTCGGGCGAGGCTGTTTGGTAAGACTGAGTTACAGATTGTACCGCAATTTTTTTTCCTTGTTTGTATATTGTTACATCAAGCTTTTGCAGACTCTCTTTGAAAATATCTTTTGCTTGTGTAACTGGAGGCTTCATAAAAAGATGTAAAGCTCCTAAGGCTAATACTAAGGAAATAAGAATACGCAAATGCTTGCAGTTTTGTGAATTCAGGCGAGGCATATCAAGATACCTCTTTGGGTAGTTTTAAATAATATCTCGCCATTTTTCCTCAAGGGTTGAAGTCTTGGCAAGTCCAGTAAACTTTTTTCAAAGCTTTTACCAGCGGCCGGGTCGTTTTTTATAGCTATTTTTTGCCAAGAGCTTTTCTCTATTTTATATTCTGTGAAGAGATATTCAGGAAAAAAATCATATATTTCGTTAATAACAGGCACAGCGGAAGAATCAAGAAGCTCTGAAATTGCGAAAACAGGCACAAAAGGATAAAGCAAGGTTCCCAGAAGTTTTCTGGTTCTGTAAGAGAGGCTCAAGGTTTTATGTCGGTTAAAGAAGTTCGCAGCCATTGAAATCACAGCGTGGGGTTTGTTTCTTTCTAGTATTTGTTCTTCAAGTCTCATGAGGGCGGTGAGCAAGAAGCTTGTTTCAAGATCTGTCTCTTGTTCAGCTGCTTTTTGCTCGATATTGAGAAGAGAAAACCAATGGCTGAGCCTGTTATATGCGGAGTCATAGAGGCTCTCGGGATTATCATGGTCTGTAAGCAACGCGAGTCTTACGGCATCGCTGCCGTACTCTTTAAAAACCTGAGGTTCAAGATTTGTGAAGTTTTTTATAGGGTTAGGAATCTTGAACCCAGGTTTTCCGAGCAGCTGTTGTACTCTGATGTTGAGGTCTTCGGAAAGGGTCTCTGCACTATTGTCAGAGAGAAGTCCTGATTTTGAGAGCTGTTTCTCGTAAGATTGAGGATTATATCTGAGGCTCAATATCCGAGAATCTTTTTGAGACGAGCCATTTTATAATCTTCAAGCTTCATTTCATCAACGGCAAACTTGTAGAGAGAATGAGCTTGATTGATCAGGTCTCGGTTGAGCAGTTTTTCACCGCATGAGATTAGAGCTTTAATTTCAAACATGAAAAACTCGTGATCCGTGGGTGCGGCTTCTTTTTCTGTTTCAAGAATAGCGTCTAGGACATCGCCATAGTCTTCATTTTGATACATGCTGCAAATCATGGAAACCGCATTAGCTGTGTCAAGGAGAGCCATGATTTCTTCGGTTGTTGCTTCATCTTGGAGCTTGGCTGTTTCTTCAACAGCTCTGGTTATCCAAAGAGCTTCAGGCGTCATATTGAAGAAGCTGTCATAGGCTGCTGAAATGCAAACTGATATGTCAAAGAGCCTGAGTTCTTCTGCAGAGATTAGTTCATCTTCGTCAGGGTTGTCGTTTTCGTAATTGTATCCTGCGGGAGGTATTCTGTTGAAAAGGTTTTGTATTTCGTTGTGAGCCTCTTCGAAGCGTTGTTCAGCATAATACTGATAGGCGTTTTGCAATAAAGCGGGAGAAAAATACTCGGGTTCCTGTGCTGAAAGCATGGAAGGTATGGCGAAAACGGACACAAACAAACAAGCTGACACAAACAACGCGGTCAGATTTGTTAAGCTAAGAAGTTTTTTCATTCTGTCTATCCTTTGTTTAACCAGTTAACAATTGTCTTTTGCAAACAAATACAGCATACAAGAAAAGCCTTTTAAATGCAAGATATGCCAATGAAAAACTCTAGTGCTTTGTTTTTGTCTAAAACTTTCTTGCACGTCACTCAGCACTCGCCAATGTCTTTTAGAGCATTGCTAAAAAATCAAATTCATTGATTATTTTCACTCCGAACTTTTCGGCTTTTTGCTTTTTAGAAGAGTTATAATCCAGCGGTTCATTGGAGCCTATTACCAAATAGTCTGTTTGTTTGGTGGTTGAAGATTTCACTTTTGCGCCGTTTGCAACAGCTAGTTCTGATAGTTTGTTGCGAGGCATTGTGGCAGAGCCTGTAAAAACAAATTCCAAACCTTTGAGTTTGCTTTCTTCTGTACTTTGTTGTTTGTCCGGGCCTTTCCACCACTTGGCTATTGCCTCAAACAGGGGTTTGTTGCAAGGAGTTCTGATAAATTCTAGAACACTGTTTCCTATTACAGCTTCTTCTTTTTCTTCCTCAAGAAGATCTTTCTCAGTAAAACTTAAAAAGTTTTCTAATGAATTATTTGCCAAATCGGCGAGCTCAGCACTTCTAACTTTGCCTACATTGGGTATGCCAAGGGCACAAATTATATTGGCAAGAGGCTGTTTTGCTGCTTCTGCTATGCTGGCAATTATTTTTTGAGCGGATTTTTCTTTGATAGAGTCAACGGCAGCTAAATCTGTTTCATTCAGAGTAAAAATGTCTTCAAGCTTGTTGATTAATCCACTTTCTATTGCGCCTTCAACTCTTTTTATGCCGAAATGCTCTATTTCAGCACATTTAACAAAGTTTAGAGTTCTGTTCAGCAGAAAACCGAAACATTCAGGGTTTGAGCAGGTTACTAGAGTGAATGAACGCATGCTTGGAAGTATGTTTTCATCTGAATCTTGCTCTGAATTTTCTTCGTCTGGATCTGCATCTTCATTTTTGTCTGAAGAAGAGACTTTTCTAAGTTGAGAAGTTATTTCAGTAGGCATAGAACAAAGTGGGCAAATAGTAGGCAGCTCAATTATTTTTTCGGTTCCGTCGCGTTCTTCTACGATTGGTTCTATTATTTGCGGAATTATATAGCCGGCTTTTTCAAGGAAAACAACGTCACCGAGCCTTATGTCTTTTTCTTTGATAAAATCCGCATTATGAAGAGTGGCTTTTGAAACAGTTGTACCAGCAATTTGAACAGGCTCGAGATCTGCTACGGGGGTCAGTCTGGTTCTGCCAGGTTGCCATCTGACGTTTATAATTTTTGTTTTTACAGCTTCCTGAGGATATTTGTAGGCTAATGCCCATCTCGGCGATTTAGCTGTGGTTCCAAGTTCTTGTTGAGCGGCCAGATTGTCTATTTTCAAGACAATGCCGTCTATGTCGAAGTCGAAATCAGCCTTTTCATTTTTTATGTTGTTTATAAAAGCCGTAATTTCTTCAAATGTTGAGCAGGTTTTCCATCGCACATTTATGTTGAAGCCCTCTTTGTGGAGGAAGTTCATCACCTGAGTGTGAGTTTCAAAACCAAGTTCAAAAGCTTGAGCTATGCCATATACCATGACTCTCAGGCCTCGCTTGCTCACTGTCGTTGGCTTTAATGATTTAATTGTGCCTGAGGTGAAGTTTCTGCTGTTTTTGAAAAGTTTTGGCTTTTGGTGACTAAGCTTTTCAAATGCTTCTTGATATTTTTCAAGCTTTTCTTGAAGTTGCGGATCAGGAGCACCGCTAAGAGTTAGAGAACTTTGCAATTGTTTTTCGATCTGAGAAAGCTCCATTTCTTTTTCTTCAAGTTTTTTGTCCGCTTCTTGTATAATTTCTTCATTGCATTGATTGAAGGTGGATAAAGGCGTATAAATTTCGCCTCTTATATCCATGTCAAAGTCGGAAGCAATTTTGAGAGGCAGGTTGCGTATTGTTCTGGCATTTTCTGTTATAATATCGCCAGTTTGACCGTCTCCTCTTGTTACAGCTGTTTGCAGTAATCCTTCTTGATATTTGAAAGAGCCTGAGACACCATCTATTTTTAATTCGGCTACAACCGGAAAAGGGTTTTTACCTAAAGTTTTCTCACATCTTTCCAGCCAGTTTGCTATTTCAGCCTCGTTGTAGGAGTTGTCTATGCTGAGCATTGGAACTCTGTGTGTTTCTTTCTCAAATGAAGTGCTGTCTTCTCCGACTCTTTGAGTCGGGGAGTCTGGAGTGATTAGATTCGGATTTTCACTTTCAAGCTTTTCGAGTTCTTTCATCATGTAATCGAAGTCCTGATCAGATATGACAGGTTCCGATTTTACATAATATAGATATTCGTGGTGTCTTATTTGTTCTCTTAGAGAGTTTATTTGAATTTCAGGAGTTTTTGTCATGTGAGTTGAAACATAGCTGTGTTAATAAACTGCAAACCGCTGTCCGTGCCTATCCAAAGAATCTCGCCATAAAAGCTTAGCGCTCTGATGGGCAAAGGTCTATAGGGTTTGTCTGGCACTATTTGTTTGATAGAGCCGCCTTGGGTTACAACTGCCAAGCCTTGCTCTGTGCCTACCCAGAGATTGCCTTTGTGTCCAAGAACAGTATTTATTTTGTTGGAGGGCAGGTTGTTAAGTGTGGTAAATAGTTCAGCGGAATGTTTTATTGGCATGCCGAACTCATTCAATGGAGGTAAAATGCGGAAGAGACCGCTGTTTGTTGCTAGCCATAGATGCGTTCCGTCAAAGCCGACAGAGTTGACAGGGGAGTTGATGTTTAAGTCTGAATATTCGATTCTTTTCCAAGAGTTAGGGTTGGAAGCGGGTAGAGAAAGTTCCCAAATACTGAGGCAAGAGTCTTGTATAATAAAAAGTTTTGAACCGGTTCTGAGAAGGTTTCTGCACCAATTATATCGCAGCCCGTTATTTGTGGAGTCTTTGTCTATTTTTACTGGGTTTTCGTCTTTTTCTGTTACTAAATAAAGACCAGTTTGTGTGGAAAACCAAGTGGAAGCCCCATCTTGCAGAGAATCCCAAATGAGAGATATGTCTATATTTGATGTGATAAATTTGTTTTTAGTTCTTTTAGCTACCCCGTAAAATCCTGAGACAAACAGAGTATCTTTTGAAAGCAAGAGTGAGGTTGCCTGTTCAAAAGGGAAGGTGCCGTCTGCTGAAGTATACTCGGTTATATGGCCGTTTATATATGTTGCTGCACCTTCTTCTGTCGCTGCCCAGACGCTTCCGTCGGGCTCTATTAAAATGTCGTTGACAGGAGCAGTGGTTATCAAGTTGCTGAAAGGTGTCGGTATGACAGATGAACTTTTGACTGGAGTAATCAGCTGGGTGGTTTCTTTTAGCAAAGCGGAAGTGTCAATTGTGACATAAGCTGTTTCTTTTCTAGGAGGTTTTTCACGGCTGGTGGTTGAAACTTGTCGGAGAATAAAAAAAACCGCTAAAATGAATAGCAGATGAATCCAGCCAGGTATGGATGAAGAAGGTTTGCGGTTTGTCATATCAGAACATTTCCTCCATTGTGAGCGGTACAGCTTGCTTGCCTTTTATTATGGCAATTTCCGATGGGCGCACTTGGTTGCCGTATTTGTCAAAGCCGCCTGCGCCTATTATGCTGTCCCATCCGTGCAGAGAGCCCAGTATCTCTCTGATGATTTTTCTGTCTGCTGTTTCTTGTCTGAGTGCAATAGCTAAAATCATCATTGCTTCATAAGATATAGCTGCGTCAGCATTTGCGATTTTTTCAAACTTTTCATTGTAGGCTGAGAGAAAATAGTCGGCTCTTTGTCCGCCGGAGCGTGGGTTGAATGGCAAGGTCACTACTACTGACTCGGAGTCCATTCCTGCGAGCCTTATAAAGGATTGGGAGCTCATACGGTTGGCTCCTAAGATAGTGTTTTCGTACTTTATTTCACGCAGTTGGAGGACGAGAAGAGCTGAAGTTTTTTCGGGAGCTAGTATCAGAGTGTAATCAGGGTTATAAACCTTCAACACATCCAAAGTTTCTTTGAAGTTGAGTTCCTTATTAGATACAGGAAGAGTGACCGACAGACTTTGCCCTGCTTTTTGTGCCAAGTCAATATAGCGTTTTGCACTCTCATATCCGTATAGTTCGTTGTCATAAATTATTATAAAACTTTTAGCTTTGAGGATATCGTTAGTGTAATTAACAAGGGCTTCAAATTGTGCTATGTCGTCACTTATAGTTCTGAATGTGTACTGCGAACTTTTCGCAATATCGAAATGAGTGCAAATTGGAGTTAAAAAAGGAGTTTTTGAACGCTCCGCAAGTAATTGAATAATTCTTGCATCTTTGGGCAAAAAACCGCCTATGATAGCTGTGACATGGTTTTTATATATCAGGTCTCTTGCAGTTTGAGCCGTTTTTTCAAGATTATTTTCAGTGTCCTTGATTAGCAGTTCAATGGTTTTTCCCTGAATGCCTCCAGCTTCGTTAATATTATCTCTTGCTAGTATCAATCCGTTTAAAGCCTGTTTCGAACGTTCAGAATGTTCACCTGTGAAGGGAAAAATTACTCCGATTTTAATTGTGTTGTTTTGGAAATCCAATAGAAGAAATAAAACAAGCATTAGAAGAGGAATAGCAGACAATTGATATATGTCGAATCCTTTAAGTGTTTTAGTCAAGTTCTTGATAAAAGCAATGATAAAGTTGTCGCGTTTTTTCATATAAATGTGTTTCTGATGTAGGTTAAGAAAAGTATGAAAAGACCCATGTAGAGTGCTAAGGAAAAAAAGTAGAGGAGGGCAAAAAAGAAAAATGGCATTTCTCTTATAACCCTGTTCATTATTTCGTGTTTAGTTTCTTCAAAAATAGGTTCTGCATGTTGAAGTTTATCAAAGCAATTAATAATAAATGCGCCGAGGCCTATAAAGCCCAAAGCAAAACCGAATGCGGAAGCAAAAACAGGGGTATAGGCGTTGGATGGGGCTGTGTTATAAAGTGTGTAAGCTAAAACTAAACTGGCTGCTAAAAGAACGCAAAAAACCGAAGAGAATTGAAACAGCCATTTCCACATGAAATCTTTCATAGATAGTATCCAATCGCCTTGTTTCAACAATAATACCTAACAAACTTCTGAAAAGCCACATAAAAACATAAAATTTCTTCTGAAAATATTCGCTGCTTTAAGACTGTAATTCGACAATAAGTCCATCTGGCTCAGCTTGTAAAGCTTTAACAAGAGTTATTGAACCGCTTAAGTTCTTTTGAGGAGCTAAAACCTTGCAGGGAATATATTCGTCAGAGAGACCACAATAGTAGCCATCTTCAAGTGTTTCCCAGATTACTCTGAGCTGTTTGTTTTCATAGCCCTTATAGGCTTCTAATACAAGCTTGTCGCGTAATTTTTCTATTTCGCCTGAACGTCTGATTTTAATATCTTCTGGAACCTGGTCTGGCATTTCAGCTGCTGGAGTTCCTGATCTTTTGGAATATCTGAAAATATGAATTCTTGCGAACCCTATTTTTTCCAAGAAAGCCAAGGTTTCTTGATGTTCTTCATCTGTTTCGCCTGGAAAGCCTGTTATAAGGTCTGTTCCTATAGAAGCGTTCGGCATTGTGTTTCTTATTTTGTTGACCGTATCAAGATAGTCAACGGCTTTGTATGGGCGATTCATTGCTTTGAGAATACGGTCACAGCCAGATTGCAGTGGCATATGGAAGTGGTGGCAGATCTTTTTTGAGCTTTGTGCCAGTTCTATAAGCTCATCAGTGGTTTCCAGAGATTCAACTGAACCTAGCCTTATCCTTGCAATACCTTCTATTTTTTCCAGTTTTCTTAAAAGTTCTGGAAGCGAGGGCTCATAGTGTCCTAAGTGAATTCCTGTTAATACTATTTCTTTAAAACCTTGCTTAACTAATTCCTGAGCTTCATTGTAAACTTCGGATATAGCTTTTGAACGTTCTTTGCCTCTAATTCTGCAAACTATGCAATAGGAACAGAACTGTGAGCAGCCGTCTTGAATTTTTAAAAAAGCTCTTGTATGGCCGTTATGATAGTGAGCAGTATTATTCTGCGTTGCTTCTATTCCGAATACATCCAGCATTTTTTTGACAGCTTCTTTTGTTGTTTCTGTTAAAATATAATCGGCATTCTGTAAACTCTTGCCTGATTTTTCGGCAAGCAAAGCTTCACATCCAGAAAGAATTACTGTGCTGGAGGGAAAACGTTTTTTCAAGGATCTGATAGTTTGCGCTGTTTTTTGGGAAGCTCGCCCAGTTACAGAGCAGCCGTGGACTATGCAAAGTTCAGGAGAGTTTTCTGACATTTGCAAGCCCAAATCAGTAAGGTGTTTTGCCAAGTTGTCAGCGTCGCATTGACTCACTTTGCAGCCAAGAGTTTTTATGGAAAATGTGTACATATTCAGTTTTAAATCCAGTATGGAGAAAGAAGATTAGCCAGAGCGATGATAGGTGCTGTGTCAGCTCTGAAAAGTCTTTTGCCAAGCCATATTGGTTGCCACGAAAGCTTTATGAGTTTTTCGGCTTCTTCTTGGGTAAAACCACCTTCAGGACCTGTTGCCAAGTAAACTTTCTTGCTTTCGGTATCTGCTTTTTGGAGAGAATTTATACTTTGCTCTAGAGGTTTCTCGTGAAAAAGAAAGGCTTTGGCTCCTTTTTCTGGCGCGGGTATTTCATCGAAAAAAACCGGGTCGGCTATTTCTGGCAATATGCAGCCGCCACATTGTATCATAGCGGATATAGCGATTTTTCGCCATCTGTCAAGTTTGTTTTCATTTGGTTGTTTTACCAAGCATCTTTCGGAAATGACAGGAACTATTTTGGCTGTACCCATTTCAACCGCTTTTTCGATAAGGGTCTCAAACCTGTCGCCTTTTGTCACGGCTGCATAAAGAATAGCTTTGAGTGCTGGCTCGCGCATAGGTTCTTCCCAGCCGTTAGACGTGTAAGTGGCATTTTCTTGGAGAACTGCTTCAGCTTCATGACCCGAACCGTCTGTAATAATAAAGCTGTCTCCTGGTTTCATTCTGAGAACATTTATAAGTCTGTGTCTGTTTTCTTCACTCAGAAGGCCTTCAGGCGCTTTTTCAAGAACCCTGCCGTGTGAAACGGGCTTGGTCATATTGCAACTGGCTTCGCGTCTTCCCAAAGCTCTTCCAAATTGTAATACTTTCTTGTTTCAGCTTGGAAAATATGCAATATGAAGTCGCCGCCGTCAAAAAGCAGCCAGCTTGCTGTTGGATCGTTTTCCAAGTCAAAGCCGCCAACACCTGGCACCTTTACATATCTTTCAACTGAGTTTATCAGAGTTTGAGCGTGAGGAGTGTTATTCGCGGTACCGATTATGAAATAATCTGTGTAGGACACAAGTTTGGAAACGTCCAAAACCTGTAAGTCCTCAACCTTTTTATCTTGCAGTATATCTAGTATGTCACTTAGAGCTTTTGGCAATTCTTTATTCACAGAGCTGTTATTTTGCATTTGTTGTTATATTCCTCTGAAAACCGCATGAGCATATCTGCCGCTCATGTATCTTGTTTCTTCAACATATTTGAAACCTTGCTTTAAAGCCTCAATGTTGAGATTTATTTCATCTTCTTTTATGCGCTGCTTTTCTAAAAGTTTTCTTAAAGCTTCTTCAACGCCTTCATAGGTAACCAAATTGCTGAACTTGGCATAGGCTCCTGCCATAACTAGGCTGGCCAAAGAAGGATCGCCCAAATCGTTAGCCATATCGGTAGCGGGGATTTCAACTAAGCGTATATCGTCTCGGAACTCTTGTCTGTCTATAAGTGATGAGTTGTACATCAGCATGCCGCCGCCTTTTATTTTTTGACTGAATTTGTTCAGGGATGGAGTGTTCATAGCAATAACACTGTCCGGAACCGTAATCATAGGAGAGGCAATCTGATTTTCGGCTATAATTAAGGAACAATTTGCTGTCGGAGTATGAATTTCATAACCGTATGAAGGTACCCAAGAGACATTTTTATCCGCTTTTAAAGCAGCTTCTGCCAATAGCCTTCCTAAGAAAAGTACGCCTTGTCCGCCGAAGCCCGCCAAAATTATTCTTTCTACTTTTGCTGACATTCTTTTTCTTTCTCCTTATCCTCGGTTCAAGGTTTATCGACGTTGTAAGTGTCTTTGAATGTTTTGACGGGGAATTTCTCCAAAACTTTTTTGTGATATTCCTGAAGCTGCTCTTCTATAATGGCATCATTATCATTTGCAGCTCTGGGAGAAATAACTTCGACAAATGAAAAACCCTTGTTTTCGCTTTGCAGTTTAAAAGCATTGTAAATAGCTTTTTTGGCTTGTTCAACGTTATCTTCGATGTTAAGGGCAACTCTTGTGATGTAAACAGGCTTGTCCAAGGTTGCGAGGATTTCTGGAATTTTCGGAGGATTGGCGGCATCAGCTGCTCCGAAAGAGCAGGTGAGAAGCCTTGGCTTTTCGTCTGGTGATTCACCTAGAGGAATTTGATCATCTGCCGTTGAATAAGTAGCATGATTGATAAATATTGCTGTTATATTTTCGCCTCTGTTGGCGGCATGAATTATTTCAGAGAGACCGCTGGAGGCCAAGTCGCCATCCTCTTGGCATGTGAAAACCACGCAGTTGGGTCTGACGCGTTTGATGCCTGTTGCGACCGCAGGAGCTCTGCCTTGGGGAGCTACGCTCAGGTCAGGTAGATAGGGTTCTTTTATGAAAACAGAAAAACCAGCTGAAACCACTCCTATAGTAGAGGATTCAAGTTTAAGTTTTTCAATTGTATCCACTATTATTCCGTGGATTATTTTATAATCGTTGTTTTGGCAGTGTAAAGCCGTTTCTGAGAGAATTTTGGAGTTGTCTTTTTCGTATGCCATTGTTATATCCTCAATTTCTTCCTGCCAATTTGTCGACTTCGTTGAAGATTTCGAAGTCTGACGGGACAGAACCGCCTGCACGGCCGAAGAAGTATACCGGTTTTTTTCCGTTAAGAGCCAGTTTTACGTCTTCCACCATTTGTCCGCAAGACATTTCTACTGCTAAAAACATTGAAGCTGTTTCAGCATATTGCTGGAAAGCTTCAACTGGGAATGGCCAGAGAGTTTTTGGTCTGAGTAAACCTGCTTTAATACCTCTCTTGCGGCATTTTTCAACAACTGTCTGTAGGACTCTGGCTATTATTCCATATCCTGTCAGTATGATGTCCGCATCTTCGCAGAGATATTCTTCGTAAGTCAGTTCCGGTTTGTCTTTTCGGAAGTGATCGGAAATAACCTGATATTTTTGGTAGAGTCCCCAGTTGTGTTCTTCCAGCTCTTCTTTAGCTTTGAAAATGGAAGTTGAATAGTTTCCTGACTTTTTTTCTTTGAAGTTGTTGCCTAAGGCCCATTTTTTGCTGTCAGGAGTATGATCTGTCGGAGCCGGCAGAGTAACCGGTTCCATCATCTGTGCCAATACGCCGTCCGCAAGAATAACCACTGGATTTCTGTAACGGTCAGCATAGTCAAAAGCACTTATAGTCATATCTATCATTTCTTGAACAGATGCCGGCGCAAAAACTATAGTTCTGTAGTCGCCGTGACCTCCGCATTTGACTGCTTGCCAGTAGTCGGCTTGTGCAGCGGAGACATTGCCAAGACCTGGACCGCCTCTCATGATATCTGCTATAACGCAGGGAATTTCAGCACCTGCCATATGAGAAATACCTTCTTGAAAAAGGCTCATTCCTGGGCTGGAACTTGATGTCATGACTCTGGCACCTGCACTGCCTGCGCCATATGTCATATGGATCGCCGCAGTTTCGTTTTCTGCTTGCAAAAATACTCCGTTTACTTCGGGGAGTCGCTTGGCTAGATAAGCAAGAAGCTCGGATTGGGGGGGCATCGGGTGACCGAAATAATGCCTGCAACCCGCAAGTATGGCTGCTTCTCCTATGGCTTCGTTGCCTTTCATTAGAACCTTGGTCATGTTAAAGCTCCTTAAGTGGATAGTGTTGAAAGTCCAAGAATATACCAAAATACAACGTCAGAGTATATTTTTCAATGTTTAGTGGCAAATCAGAGGCGAACAAGAAAGTTTTTGCCTTCATTGTTGTCCCATTTGGTAAATGGCTCTCCTTCTTTGTAACCTTCCAGCTTGAAACAATAGTTCACTGTTTCTTTTGAGGGAACGGCTATGATTGTTTTGAAGCGCCTGGGATGAGGTAACTTTTCAATTTTTAAACGCCTGGCTTCTCGATAGAGTTTGTCACCTGCTTTATAAGGTGAACGGCTGATAGAACATTCATTTTCCCAATCTATGCCTTCAGCTTCCATCGGAGTATCTTGGGGATAAGACCAGTCATTCAGGCTCCAGTGAAGAGTAATATTTGTGAGGCTGGATGTGTGGTCTATATATTCGAATTCTTTGGCTGTTATCAGCTGAGTATAGTTTTCACTTAATATTTCTTTGCCGTCTGCATATTTGATTTGAAAATAGTAGTGGAAAAGAAATTTGTCTGAGCCTTTGTAATAAGTGGGCACTCGTACAATCCAAGAACGCCTAAGAGGAGTTGTTCCCCATTCTGGCATCATTATAAAGCTTTTTATATTGTTCCAGTCAACGGGTTCATTTATTCGGCTGAAGGCGCAACTGATAGTTACTTCATCTATTCCTTCTTCTTCATCTATGTACTCTTTTTTTAAATATGAAAAAAAATCAAATGGAAGCGTTGGCAAAAGTTCAGTTACGGTTCCATGGAGCAGTGAGGAGTCATTAGCAAGCTCAATGCCGGATTGATTGATGTTTTCCATATTTTTGTCTCCGTTCTTCTTTTCAGTCTTAAAATATCACATTTAGTATTAAAAATCTGAATCGTATTTTTCTCCATGAGGATCTTCTAATATGGCTTGCATTTCTTCTATATTATTGACCATTTTCTTTGCATCTTTTGCATACTTTGAAGAAGGATCGGCTAAAGCTGCTCTATTAAAAGCTTCCAGAGCTTGTGTGAAGTAAACGGACTCTCCTGATAAGGCTTTGTCAGAAAGCGCTAATCCCAAGTGATAGTTAAATTCCGGATTATTTGGGCTGATTTCCAAGGCTTGCCGGTATTTTTTTATAGCTTCATCCAGTCTGCCTTGTTTATAAAGCTTAAAGCCGTCATCGTGCAGAAATTGAGACTCTTTTGTTGTCTGCTCGTTGATTTCAAGTCTTCTTTTTTCTTCCAGCTTTTTCCAAAACTTCTCTTGTCCATCTGGTTTTGCAGCTGCTTTTGCCTCAGATGCTTTTTTTGCTTCAGCCGCGCTTCTGCTTTGTTCTTGCTGTCTGTTGTAGGATGCTATGCTTCGAAAATAACTCTCCAGCTTGTTCGATATGTAGTCTATTTCTTTTTTTCTGGGCTCGTAGGGTCTCTGATTCAACATTTTTATGATTTTTCCTGCATCGTCATGGAGCCCGTCAAAATATTTAGCGGCTGCGCAATAATACTGGGCTTCCAAGTCGTAGGGGTTGGCTCGCATTCTTTGCTGATAGAGAGCTGAGGCTCTTTGTAAAAAGCCTCTGTCGGAGTAAGTGCCCGTTTTCGGGTCGTTTATAGCCATTTCGACATAGAGATCCAGAGCCGCATTCATACCTTTGCTCTCAAGAGTTGCGAATACTTTTTCTAATGGATTGCCGCTTTCTCTTTTGCTTATTGAAAAATGGTTCTGAAAGTCACTTGGCTTATCTAGGAGAACTTCATTGTCTATAGATTCAATTGGAGATGTCTCTTCGTATGTGTCGTTTAAAATTGCTAAAAGTGATTGAACGTCTTTTGTTTCTTCTCTTGGAATATGAATGTTTTGTTCGGGTATTACCAAACCGTATCTGCGGACAGGAATGTCATTTTTTAAAAGGCTGAGCCGCTCTTCCATCATCGGGTCAATACCGGAAAGGCTTTCATCTGTTTCTTCAGCTCTGAGCTCATCTTGAAGCTTTACAATCATGAAGTGAGCCGGAGCTTGTTTTGAGGCTTCAGATAGGAGTTTTGAAGCACCTGTGAGATTTTTTTGAGCCAAGTATACTTTAGCAAGCCAAATACGGCCTTCAAAATTTTCAGGATCAATTAAAAGTATGTTTGAAAATTCTATTTCGGCTGCATTATAATCGCCACGAAGAAAAGCCAATTGGCCTGCTTTCAGAAATGATGCGGTTTCTTCAACTCTTGCCAAGAGAACTGAACATATCAGCAGGAAAAAAAAACAGATTGTTAAAAGTTTTTTATTCAAGCACGAGCTCATGTCCTAGAGTTACCATCCTGATTCTGCTTTTTGCCTTTGTGGGGAAAACATGTATATGGGGCTCTTCGTTCTTGATGGAGGCCAAGATAATCTCCATATATCCATCATTGTTTATATCTGAAAATACTGGATTGCTATAGGTTTGTCCAAGATCTTTAGGGTAGCCGGATAGAGTTTTGCCGTTACGATCCAGAGCTACCAAACGTCCTTGTCCTCCTTGTCGGGAGGTCACAAACACCAAGTCTTTGTGGCCGTCTCCGTCTATGTCTATGAATTTGGGCTGGTGAAGTATTGAACCGGAACCCCTGTAAGGCCAGCCTTTTAGAGGTTTTCCGTCTAAGTTGCAAACCATGACTTCTCCACTTTTTTGGGCAATTATTACATCGGTAATTCCATTACCGTCAACGTCTTCAAAAGTGGGTGCCGGAAAAGCGGGCGAACTTATGTTGAATTTTTTTAGTTCATTGCCTTCAAGATCCCACATTATAAATTGGTTGCTGGCAGTAGTGGTATAAATTACCGAGCCGCCATCGCCGGCTACGTCTGCTGAGCCCATATTGTAACCCCAACTGTCGTTGCTGGAACTTGTGGTCTTTGGCCAGCCTTTTAGAGGATTTCCCTCCATGTCGGTTACGTAGACTCTTCCATTTTTTGTTTTGTAACCTAAAAGTCCTCCGGGTATCAGTATGGAGTCTCCGATAGGAGGTTCTTTGGCTTTTATCGGTTCAAAACAGGCAACGTTTCCATCGGATACTGAGACTACATGTATATGGTCTTTACCAGGAATGGTCATATTGACTGAGCCTTCTCCGGTTTCATATACTTGCCATTCAGAACCAGGAGTTTTCTGAAATTGCATATTGCAAATGTTTCTGCCATTCCGGTTGAAAAAATATTGCGATTCTCCCGATGTGGTAGCAACTATGACTGTTTTGTGACCTTTTCCTATAGTTTTAATACCTCCTGTTAAGGGAGCATCCAAAAATTGTGGCCACTTTGGAAAGTCTAGGTATTCACCTGTTTCCTTGGGATTTACGGAAATCAATTTCAGGTTGCCGTCAACGCCGCCGGCTAAAAGTTCCGTGTATCCGTCCTCGTTTAGGTCACTTAAAGGTCTAAGAGTAGTGAAAATGGCACTTTCCAGGGGCACTATGTTTGAAGGAGGTTCAGAAGGTACGGCTTGGGCATTGAGTATCATAGGGGAGCTCATGAAAAAAAAGGCAACGCAGAGACAAAGTTGGCTGTATTTTTTATTCAGCCATGTACAGCATGTCATTGTGAGATATCTCCTGATATTTTTAATTAAAAAAAGTTTTTATCCCTGTAAATTTTCAATAAAGTTCTCAGCTTTATTTTTGCAGAAGGCCTTTTAGTATAACCTCGAGTTTCTATAATCCATATATCGTATGTGCCAGATGGTTCTCCTTTTGAGGTGCGCTCAATATCTGCTACGGGAGCTTCCACCATTTTGGAGCTGCCAGGCTTTTCGGGAACCATCATAGTTTGTGCCTTAATAGATATTATTTCGTATCCGCCGTCAGGAAACTCGAATTTGTATTCGTTTGAGCCAGCCCGATTCTTGATCAGCTTGCCGCTTTCTGTGGAGACATCATATATTCCCATGGAGTAGCTGTTGTATATGTCAAGCTTTGCTTTCTCCAAACCTGCTTTGGCGTAATTGACAGCCTTGATTTTATGGGCTTCAGAAAAGACTCTGGTGTTTATGCTTCCAGAATAATAAAAGTAACCGGCTGCAAATATTGCAAGACAAACTATGCACATTATCACTGTAAACATTATATAGCCTTTGTTTTTGTTGAAATATTGCATGTTTATCCTTTTACGAGAATATACTGTTTTGCACGCACAAGGTCGGAATCCAGATGAACGCTGAAATCTAATTTTTCGCTTCTAGTTGGTTCTAGGCTATCATAAACTGTCATGGTGATTCTTACTTTGTTTTTGTTGTAAGGATCAGCATGGACCCTGAAGTCTTTAATTGCGTTTGCAACCTTGGTAATTCTGCGAATAATGGGACCGGATTTGCTTATACGTACCAATGAAGACAATTGAGAATTCGGTTCGTCTATGAGAAGGTAGACTGTCGTTGTGCCTTTGCCTTGTCCTGGGGATGTGTTAATCATTTGGAGATTGTCTGAGGGTTCTTCGGGGAACTTGAGCAATAGGACATTATGAGGAGTGAATTTGCCTCTTGTCTCTCCTGAAATGTTAAATCCGTGAGCTAAGAGGCCTGTGCGCTTCAGATCGAAAAAAATCGATTTAGTTATAGCCTGTATCTTTTCAGTTGTTCTAAGTTTTTTTTGTCCTAAAGCGACATTCGCAAGACTGGTTCGCAGTGCGGCAAATATCGTAAGGCTTATTATGGAAGCGATGGCTACTGCAATTAAAGCTTCCATAAGAGTGTAAGCCGACTGTTTGGAACTTACTGATTTAATGCGGGTTGATTTCATTATGGCACGCTCGTTGTGGTTATTAAATGCTGACCCAGCAGGGTCACATAGGCTCTTGCTGTGTATGAAGGCGTCATTTCTCCTTCTGTCCAGTCTACTTTAACCATGATCTCTATTAGGTCCTCTTCTTTTTTTCCTCTCAGATCTGTATGCCCTGCAGGATTTGAAATTGTTATCACAACTTTGCCTTGATATTTCTTTGCAATTCTTTCTGATATTGGGAATTGCGGATACATATCAGAAGGAAGTTCTATTTTCATCGGTAAAGAGGAACTTCGCAAAATATTAGAACGACGAATTTCATCCAGCAAGTCTTGTGCGGTTACGGCTACTTCTAAAGTTATTGCGCTTCTTTCAGTTTGCTTGTTGCTTGCAGAAAAGACAGAAAGAACGGGGATGAGCGTTGCTGCCAAAATGAAGGCGGCTATCATTACTTCAAGGAGTGTAAAAGCGTTTACTTGTCTCTTCACAGTTTAGTCTCCTTAATTTCGCCTTTTATTATCTTTCTATAGGAAAATGCAGGTTGTCTTCGTGTTTGTCGAGATTTGCCAAATATTTGACCGCATTCGAAGAGCTTTGACCTACGTGGCCGTATGGATCTTTTTCAGCCAAGGTTTTGAAGAGTTTTTGAGCTGTTTTGAAGTCTTTGGTGCGAAAATATATGTAAGCTATTGCATATTCAGAATAGAGAGCTTCTTTGCTGTCAGGAGCTTCTTTCATTATTTGGCTGAAGAGCTCCAAGGCTCCCGCATATTTCTGTTCCTTGAAGAGAGATAAAGCTTTCAGATAGTCGGGATGGGAAGAGCTAGGGATAAAAGGCTCATCGAACAAAGTTTTATTTGTATTTGCAGAGACAGTATTTGAATTTGAAGGCAACGACTGCAAAGGTATTCCAGCTTCTTTTATGAGCTTTTCGTATCTTTCATAGGTTTTAATTGTTGCTTTTAATTCGATTGCTTCTCTGCTGTTAGGATTTTCTTCTATGAAAGCCTTTGCGATGCCATCGTATCTTTGAAGAACTGATTCTATATGTTCTATTTCTTCTTTCGAAGGTTGGTCTAGACCAGGAACTATGATAAAAAGCCCAATTAAAAAGAGAAGTGTAAGAAAAGCTGTTACAAATCCTGTTATAATTAGGCTTTTTTTATCCATGGATCATTAAACTCAGCAAAGATACTTGGATATGGTTTTAGCTATACCGTTAACCAGAACTTTTATTTCCGTTTCGTCTGGGCCTTCAGCCATAACCCTCAGAAGATCTTCTGTGCCTGAAGGTCTTATAAGCAATCTGCCTTTGCCCTCAAGCTTTTCTTCGGTATTTCGGATAACTTCAAGTATTTCGGGACAGTTTTTGTAGTTCTTGTCTTTAACCTTAATGTTTACAAGAAGTTGAGGCAGTTTGCTCATAACGCCGCTCAATTCTCTAAGGCTGGCACCTGTTTCATGCATTATTCTTAGAAGCATGCAGGCTGTCAAAAGTCCGTCGCCAGTGGTCGCATGTTCTGACAATATTATGTGTCCGCTTTGTTCGCCGCCTAGTATAGACTGGGTCTTTTGCATTTCTTCCAGCACATACCTGTCGCCTACTTGGGTTTTAAATACTTTAATATTGTTGTTCTTCATGGCTATATCTAAGCCTAGGTTAGCCATAACTGTTGTTACCATTGTGTTGCCTGGCAATTTCTCTTTGTCTTTGAGATATTTGGCTGTAATGGCCAGTATATAATCGCCGTCTATAATGTCGCCTTCGCTCGAAATAGCTATAACCCTGTCCGCATCACCGTCAAAAGCAAAGCCTATATGGAAGTGTTCTTTGCTCATAACATTCAGTATGGCTTCAAGAGATGTTGAGCCGACATTTTTGTTTATGTTTGTTCCGTTGGGGTTTACGCCTATTGCATCAACGCTGAAACCCAAATCAGCAAAAAACTTTGGAGCCCAGCGAGATAAAGAACCGTTAGCACAGTCTATGGCTATCTTTAGCTTTTTTGACGGCTGTATGTCGCCGTATGCTCTTTGCACGTGTGAAAGCCAAAACTGGGCTGAATTTTCGTCTGAAGAGATTGTGCCGACCTTTTCGCCTATTGGTGTTTCGTGCCGCGTGTTAGAAAAGAGGTCATCTTCGATGGCCTCTTCAATAGCGTCGTTTAGCTTGTAGCCGTCAGAACCGAATATTTTTATGCCGTTGTCTTGGAAGGGATTGTGGGATGCGCTTATCATTATTCCGCCAAGCCCTTGAAGCTCTTTTACAAGATATGCCACTGCCGGTGTCGGAACTACTCCAAGCAAGCGAACATCAGCCCCCGTAGAGGCTACTCCGGCTGCTACAGCATGTTCCAATATTCCGCCGGAAATTCTAGTATCTTTACCTATGAAAAAAGGTCTGTTGCGTTTTTTGTAGTTGGAAAGCAATCTTTTTGCGGCCAACTGAGCCACTCTGTAAACGGTTATCCCGTCTAAGGGAAATTTATTGGCTACTCCGCGAATGCCGTCTGTGCCGAATAGTCTGCCCATTTATTTAATGAACTCCTTATAGTGTTGCTTAAGATTATAACATATCGTTGAAAATACTCCAAGAAAGTTGCTCTAAAGCCTCTGGCAGTCTGTTTTATCTTAAGCTTGCTTTAAGAGTTTTTGCCCTCATCTGCGGATAGAAGGGCTGTTATGAATGTTGATTCTTACTTGCCACTCACCACGGTGCGATCTTAGTAGCTGCCAACTATGATTTATTGTTGAGCAAGATGTCTTTCAAAAGAAAGTTTTAGACAAAATACAGCACTAGATTGCGGAAAGGAGTTGTTTTGGAGTAAAATTGAAAGGGAGAGTTTTACTATGACAATTTGCTTTGTTCGCCGAGGTTTTAGTCTTGCAGAAGTTCTGACTGCTACTATAGTTTTGTCCATGATACTTTTGTCTTTGCTGTCCTTGGTATCTTTGATGGGGAACGTTTGGCAAGACGGACATAAGCAGCTTTACAGCATGAACTATTCAAAAACTGTCATGACTACGGTGGAACAGGATCTGAACAGAGCTGTAAAGATAATATACTCTACTGTTCCCTCAATAAAAACTTGGGAGATTTACTCTAAGCTTTCCCCTGACAAAGGATACTCATATGAATTTAAAGAATATGATAAAACCTTGGAGAGGAAGACAATTCCAGAAGGAAACTCTACATTAAAATTAAACAATATTAAGGACTTCAGTATCAAAAACTCAGGAGCTAAGACGACTGTTTTTTTGTCTTCCTATTATTATGACCCTACCGAATCTTCTGAGACTTTCTGGGATAGAGCTGTTTTCTTTACTCCGAATTTGCTAAAACACTGAAAGCATCCTATTTGCTCTTAAAAGACACTTGTGAGTGATGTGTGGCAATAAAGCTAATTGACGGATTTTATTAATATCTTTATAACTTTATACGTTTCTCTTCTTCTTTTTATGTGTGACGGCATATTGCTAATCGATTGTGTACGTCTTTTTCTTTTGATTTTGACACTCTGAATTCTGTACTTTACAGTGCTTTCTAATTTATTGAAGCCCTCTATACTTTACATTGCTTCGGCTTCATTGCTCGCTGAGCACTGCTTGCTGTTTTTTGTCTGCTGATAATTCTTACTTTTGGTTTACGTGAAAAAAAGATAATGATACAATAGGCTGCATGAGAGTAAAAATTGTCATTCTAACGGCTCTTGGTCTCATATTTTGCTCACTGCTGTCAGCAGAGACTTCGTATATAAAGAGCTTTTTATTGCCTCCTGAAACAACACGTGATGATGTTTTTGAATCTTCCGGCTTGAACTTTTTAGAAGTTCAGGAAGGTTTTGAAGAGGTTTCCTATGACAATAAATACTATGCGGCCACTTTGAATGACGAGGCTATAAACAAGTCGCTGTCGAAAGACTTCGACAGTGCAATTGAGCTTTTTGATGAAGCTTTGGCTTATAACCCTTTTGATGCAAAAATTTTGAATAACTATCTGATGGTTATGGCTCAGAAGGCCCAAATGACTCAAAATGTAAAAGACATCGCCTTTGAAAAGCGTTTGGACGAGATAGCTCTCAGGCTTTTGGCAATTAATCCGCGCAATATCAAGGCGGCTTTGTTGGCAGCTACAATTTATTTTAACAGTTTTAATAACTATAAGCGTGCAGCGGAATATTTGCATTATGCGGCAAAGTTTGAACCTAATAACACACAAATAACTCAAAGCCTTGTTGCTTCGCTTTATGCTACAGGCAAATACAGAAAAACTCTCATAGAGCAGGCATTTGGGCATATGAGAAAAATGCCACAAGATACTCAGACGGCAGTTTTTCTTGTCTCGGCTCTTTTTGAGAAAAACAAATTTTATGAGGCTGAGGCTTTTTTAAAAACTTCCCCGACTAGAGAAAATGACCCTTTTCTTGCTCATGCCTATGTCAGAGCCAGATTTTCTCTTGGAAAGCATGAAGGTTTGCTAGAGATAGCACAGAAAGCGCTAAGAAAATTTCCGGAAAGTGACAATGCCAAGTCTACAGAACTTATAATTAATAGCCTCACACCTAAGACATATCTATTTACGTCTACCTTAAATGCTTCTTTAAATATGGCTTCGGAGTTGGAGAAGCTGACTTGTTCTTTGCCTCAAATAAACGAGTCTGAGAGACAAAGCATCTCGTTGATGGAAGTTGCGGTAATTTCCAGAAACCGCAAAACAATTTTGAAACCTATAGCCAGAGAGGACGGAAGCCTTTATGTCGATATTCCGCGTTCAGCTTGGGGAACCAAGCTTTCTATAGAAGTTCTCAGAAAAATCAGCGTAAAACCTTTCTTTAAACCTCAACAAGCACCTGTTCCTGACATAAACGAGATTATCCGGAAAAGCGGTGTGGATTTGACAAACAGACGTCTTGAAATGCTTTATAGATATGTAAACAGCCTTGAAGGCGATTTCTTAATCAATGCAAACAGGGTTGTAAATCAAGGGCTCTCTTACTATGAAAATAGAACCAGATACGGTCTAGATTGGATATTTGATAATCCGGGAAAATGTGACTGTACAGAATATGCTTTACTTTTCTTGGCTCTGGCTTTAAAAAAGGGTATGCCCGCAAGGCTTGTAAACGGCTACTTAATCAAAGAGGAGATGCTGGGCACCGATGACACGGTAGGCCATCAATGGCTGGAAGTTTATGAGAACAACAGAGGTTGGGTTTCTATAGATCCTACTCTTTATTCGACTATGCACTTGGCTTATCACAAAAATATGCTTTCAACCCAGATAATTTTCAGTGTTGACCTTGAAGCGGAACAAAACGCTTTTGAACTTTCCAGCTTAGCTCGTTCAGATAAATTCGACTTTACCGTTTCCCACTCTTACAAATTTGTGTTGTTGCAAAATTGAAATTGAAATTGAAGGATACAAACTTATGAAAAGTGTAAAAACAATTGACATACTGAATTATCTAAATGAAGTCTTCCAAGATTATCAAATGGAGGATTATTCATACAACGGTTTGCAGTTTGAGGGCAAACCTAAGGTTAAGAAGATTGTAGCTGGAGTCGATGCCACTTTGGAATTTTTTGATGCCGCTAAAAAAAGCAATGCGGATTTTGCTATAGTTCACCATGGTCTCTTTTGGAAGGGCGGGGAATGGAGTAGGCTTGACAGGCTGAATAAAAGAATTTTCAAAGCTTTGGATGAAATAGACTTGAATCTTTATGCTAGCCATTTGCCGCTGGATGCTCACAAAGAGTTCGGCAATAACGCTTGTATAGCAAAAGAATTAGGTTTGACAATAACAGGTCCTTTTGCTGTCACAAAAGGTTATCCTATTGGTTATATAGCTAAAACAGCTAAGCCTATTAAACTTGCAGAATTTAAAGCTCTTGCTGAATCTAAAATAGGAAAAATCATAACTGAATTGGACTTTGGCAAAGATACTGTCAGCAATATAGCCATAGTTTCAGGCGGCGGAGGCAGTTATGTCAAAGATCCGGCTATCTATGACGGAAAAGCAGATTTGCTTTTGACAGGCGAGATTATACATCAACAGGTGGCTATGTGCAGAGAAAGAGAAGTGAATATGCTTTCTCTTGGTCATTATGCTACTGAAATATTTGGAGTGAAGGCTCTAACTCAACATGTGGCAGAGAAATTCAAGCTTGAATACGAATTTATAGATCTGCCCACAGGACTTTAAATCAGGGACTAGGGGTTAGGGTATAAGCAAAGCACCAGTCAGCCCCAGCCCATCTTTCTGCGTAAAATATCAAAGAAGTTGCCGTTATCTGTTATAACAGTGCGGCAATTTTTTTTGCTTTTCTTGACTTCTACCTGGTCGCCGGTTTTAAGCTCATAGCCTTTTTGTCCGTCTAATACTAATATGAGTTCCGAGTATGGATTTTCAAGGGTAGCTGTGATTATTTCATCTTCAGATGTTAAAACACTGCGGACTGCCAATGTGTGACAGTTGAGAGGGGAGATAAGTATCAGGTTTACCCAAGGAGGGACTATTGGACCTCCAGCAGAAAGGGCATAGGCCGTAGAGCCTGTCGGAGTTGCAAATATTACTCCGTCGCCTTCGTAAGAGCTGACATGAGTGCCGCTAATATATACATCAATTTTAGCGGCTTTTTTTAATAAAAGTCTTTGCATGGCTACTTCATTGAGCACATCACAGGAAAAAACTTCTTCTCCTTCTCGCTTAACAGAAACATTGAGCATCATGCGATTTTCAAGGCAATATATGCCATTTTTCAGATGCTCAAAAACAGAAAGCATGTTTTTAGGGTCAGCGGTGGTCAAAAAACCTAGGTTTCCAAAGTTAATGCCAGCAAACGGAAGGTTATAGTCCGCATAGTTACGAACAGCAGATATGATTGTACCGTCTCCTCCAAAAACAAGAATCATTTCCGCTGATTCTCGCAGAAAGATTGCTTCATCTTCCGGAGCAGCTTCAGGCATATTAGAAAAAGAAGCGAGTTCCTTGGAAAACTTCAGGACTACATTGTTTTTTTTTCCCCAATCCAAAATCAGCTGTAATGTTGTTTTATCAGGAGCTCTAAGAATGTGAGATGTACAGAAAAAACTGGAAATTTTTTTGGCAGTTTCCTGATTAGTAGGTTGGGAAGACGGCTTCATAAGATTTTCCTTCACGAATTTTTCTTGCGATACTTTTGGCTGACATGCTGTGAATAACACTTTTGTTTTCTTTAATTATTTTGTCAAGATGGGCGAGAGCTGCAGCACGGCTACCTTGCTTAAAATGAGCATGAGCCAGAAGCATTTGTATGTCTAGATTGTCAGGAGCCATGGAAAGAGCTTTCTCAAGATGGGTTATGGCCTCTTGAAGTCTCCCCATCTTAAAATAGGTATCTCCAAGCTGATAATAGAGTTCAGGCCATTTTGGATAAAAGATTAGAGCTTGTTTGAAGAGTTTTTCAGCTTCTAAGTAATTTTTTCTTTGTTTTTGCTGCAAAGCATTGTTAAAGTCGCCGAATATTTTTGTTACTTCACCTCTTAAGGGTTTTTCTTTACCATGCACGGAACATTCTATTTGATTATTAGTCCAAGTATAGTTTCCTCTGTTAGGACATAAGGGCTCAAATTTAAGAGCTAATGAAAGCATCATATCTTTTATGGAGAAAGGTTTGTTTGAATTTGTTTTTTTATAGTTTTCGTAAGCTCTTTGAAGTGTGTCCATGTTATGGAGACATTGTTGCTTATCTCGCATATTGTCGAAATATGAGGAAGTTAGGATTTTTTCAGGTGTTTTTTCCGAAGTTTCGTCAACTTTTGGAGCTTTGTCTTTCGCACTTCTATTTTTTTGTTCTTCTGGCGGGGTGTAAAGAAGTTCAATGGAGCTTTGGGCATTATCAATGGCCGTTTTTACTTCTCTAAGGGCTAAGGTGGAGTATTCATCTTCCGGAGAGAGAAGCAAAATTCGAGAAAAATCCGCATAAGCTTCTTTGAGTTTGCCGCTCCTTGCAAAAAGAAATCCTCGCAGACGCAAAAGTCTTATATCATATTTATTTTCTCTAAGCCCGGCATTAATTGAGTTAAAAGCTCTGAGAGGGTTGTTTTTCTTGATCTCTTGGAGAGCCAGCAGGTAATATGAGTCAGATTTGGACTGTTTTTCAGAGTGAAGTAAAATATCTCCCGCTGTGTTGTAATCTCTCAAGGGTGAATAGCCTGAAGCTGCCATGGCTGCAGGAGTGTGAGAGAAAAGTAAGAGTATTAATAAAGAGCTTGCGAGAAGTTTCACGTTTTTGCTTTTAAGAGTCGTCTGCGCATGAGTTCAGCCCATGCTATCATGTCGGGCTCGACAGGGAGTTGAGAAACAATTGTGAATTCATCCAAGGCTCGCTTAAACAGACCTTTTGCAAAGTAAATCTTGCCAAGTAGGAAGTGGAGCTTAGGATCTTTTTCTTCTATTTGTTTTGCTTGAGTTGCATATCTCAAAGCTTTATCCACAAAGCCTCGGTTTAGATATGCTTGAATTAAAAATAGATGAGTTTCCATGTGGTTAGGATTGCTTTTTAATATTTCTTTACAGCAACGTATTGCAAGTGGCAGATTGCCTCTTTTTCTGAGAATGTCAGCATAACGCGAGAGCGCGTTTATATTATCAGGCTGCAGGGAAATACATTTTTGGTATGCCAGCATAGCTTCTTCCAAGCGGTTCAGGTCTTCATAGGCATTGCCCATCTGCATGTAGGATATAGCGTCATCAGGATTTCTAGAAATGCTTTGGGCGGATTGCTCTATTATTCGGTTGAGGTCTTCTTCTACTTTTTCTGTTAAAGCGGCTAGATTTCCGCTTATATTTTTGTCGGTATAATCAAAGCTTGCGGCCTTTCTGAAGGCTGCAAGAGCTTCTTTATAAGCTTGTTGTTTTGAGAGCAGAATGCCGATACGGTTCCATATGCCAGCTTGATCTGGAGCTGTGGATGCAGCCTTTACAAGAGCTACCAAGGCTTTCTCAGATTGATTTTCTATTTGGTAAATTTTTCCTAATTCTAACCAAGCTTCATAAGAGACATCAGGATCTGCTACTAAGTATTTAAAAATCGGCTTGGCTTCGTTGTATTTTTCTAAACGAGTACAGGCTATAGCTTTTATGAGTAGAGCTTCTTTGTTTTCTGGCTCAGCTGTTAAAACCTCATTTATAATTTCTTCTATATCTCCATATGCGTTTAGTTTTCGCAGAACTTTGCAAAAATCTATGAGGGTTTCTGATTTCGGCGGGCTTTCTCTCACTATAATTTCTTTGTAAAGCTCCGAAGATTTTTCGTATTCTCCGCTTAAAGAGGTTATCTCGGCAAGCTGTTTATAAAGAAAAATGTCATCAGGCTTAAGGCTTAAAGCTTTAGAAAAGGCCTTGAGAGCTTCGGCGTAGTTTCCTGATTCACGACATAGGATACCGAGCTTGCTGTGCCCATAAGAGTCATCAGGATGCAGTATTGTAGCTCGTTTTATAGCTTGCATGGCAAGGTCATGATCGCCGGAAGCTCTGTAAATCATTCCTAAGTGGTAATGAGCGTAAGGATCATCTGGTGCAAGCTGTATACAGCGTTGGAAAGCTGTTTTCGCTTCGGCATAGTTTTTTTCAGAAGCTGCTAACAAGCCTTTTCTGTAGAAGATTTTGCTCATTGAGGGGTTTATGCTTTCAGCTTTTTCAAGGGATTTTTTTGCATCTTCAATTTTTCCAAGTCTATGTAAAAGAGTTGCATAGTAAAGAGGGAGATCGGCTTTATGTGTCTTGCGTTTTGCCAAGTTCCTCAAGGTTTTTTCAGCAGATCTTAGATCGCCTTTTTCTTCATATAGACGAGCAAGATCCATTGCAATGGTTGTATTTGAGGGAGATTTATCAAATTTTTCTTGAAGTTCTACTATTTCTGAGTCAAGACTTTTAGTCAGAAATTCTGCAACTGTAGAATAAGAAGATTGAGTGTCTTGTGTGTTTGTTTCTGATTCAAGACGATTAACAGTTTCTTCTATCTGTGCTGTCAGGAGACTGGAAGTTTCAGGGAGATGATCTAAAGTTGCGATCGGAGAAGTGTGGGGAACTGCTGTTTGAGTTTCTTCAAGTTCCTTTTCTGCGGCTGAAAAAGAGGGATAGGATTGAGAGAGCTCTTCAATATAGACTGCGGGAAAATCTTTTGCGATTTTTAACTGTTCAGAGGTGTAGGGATCCTGAGAGAGAAGATGGAATACTAATTCGCCTATGCCCCACAGAGCTATTCCAGCAGTTATAAGCAGTGCTGAAGCAAAAATAGCGTTATTTCCTCTGAAGAGACTAGTGAAGTTTACTAGCATAAACGAGACAGTGCCTATCAATATCATAAAGAAAGGGCGTTTTGGCAGCTTCTGTTTGCTGTGCTCTTGAGGTTGGTAGGGTCGATAAGTAGGCTGTTCTAAAAAACTTTGGAAACAATTGGAGCAAAAGTTTGCGGTGATTTTATTAAGAACACCGCAACCAGGGCAAGGTCTCTTAAGAGATTTGCCGCACAAAGACCAAAAAAGGGCTGAGTCGGGATTAACAGTTTTACAGTCTGGACATTGCATCGGTCTACTTTTTTCCAAAGGGATAATTTTTTATTTGCCATGAGGTTGGCAGCTTGTAGAAAAGGGGCTGTGAGTCTGGGAGTTCCTGCTCTGAAAATAAGCCGTTGTGATGAGACAAGGTGCCAGCTCTTCTTATAGGCAGATATCTTTGAAATGATGAAATAATTTTTTCTGCAAAGTTTACTACGAGCAGGCCTTCTGAGTTAGGTTTCATTGTAGGGGAAGGGTCTATTGCGGCAGTAAAAAGCTTCTCTAAAGACTTATCTGCTATTTTTACATTGTTCCAAAAGTTTGTTAAGTCTGAAGGGTCAGTGGAAACGGCGTATAGAACTGGCAAAACCCCATATGAGGGAATCAGTCCTGAGACTTTTTCTTTCTCGGATAGCAAAAGAAGACGCAAACGGCTCATAGTTAACGCTCAAGAGTTTGCGAGGAAGCCGTTGCTTCTGTGGCATCTTTTAATTTCTTGGGAGTTTTATTAGAATACTTGGAGTTATGCTCTTCATAAGTCTCCGGCATAAAAAAAGCTCTAGCAGGTTCACCCAAGATAGCGCCCATGAGAGAGCAAATAAAGAGAGCTAAACCTGCTGTTTCCAAGTCAACAGCAAAGAAAAAGATCGGAGCTATCAGAAAGCCTAAAAGCATTCCTGCAACACAGCCATAAACAGTGTATTCATGAACAGCTAACACAGCTCCTAAGGTACCGCCTGCTAATACTCCCATTAAAGCGAATTGCGGCTTAAAAGAATACAAAATTACAGATGCTATGGCAGAGAATGCTATTATTAGCAGCAAGCCCATAGCATACTGTAAAATTGCAAAGTTTTTGCTCTTGGGTAGTTTCATCGAGAAGCTCAGTGAAGTATTGTCTTTTCGTAATAATACTGGTTGCTCGGATTTTCAGCAATGAAGGTGGTCATCTCGGAAAGATAATTTTTACCGTCTAGGGTTGCAGCAGTTGCACAAACCTTTTTTATTTCTGACAAGTTTCCCTGAATTTCTTTATAAGAACGTCTGGACTTGAGAGGTTTTGTGACTCTTACAAGTGCTCTGAGAGCTTCTTGAGGATTGTTTTCCGGCAGAGGTAAAAGTTCTAACTGTACAATCTGGTAGCCTTTTTGCTGAAGGGCATAGGCCATGTTTTCTTTGATAGCTTGTTTAATGTCTTCGCTTAGAGGCTGAGGACCTTCTGCAGGAGACATGTAGTCCCAATAGCTGTATACTTTACTGTGAATCCCCAGAGCGTTAGAAGGCTGATTGGGATCAATTGAACGTGTGACAGCCAATTCTTTGAGCTGTTCAGTTGTGTAGTCAGCTTCTTCTGTTAAGGCTTCAGAAATTATTTGTTCCTTTGCTGCCGGCAAAGAAGAATGTACCCCTCCACAGTGCTCGGGGCAGTTAATACAAGAATTCTTGCCTTGTCTTGCTGCAAGTGCGGCAGCTTCTTGTGCGGCTTTTTTTGCTGCTCTTTCCTCTGCTTTTTTTTGAGCTTTTGTTTGAAAAAGACCAGTGTTTTCAGCTATGAAATCACGCATGTCATCAGAGTAGCCAAAATATTCGCAATCGCCTTCTGAGAAAGCTAAAAGAGTGTTGGCAGAAGCTAAAAGACCGAAAATTAGAAGACAGGCAAGGAGTTTTTTCATTGTACCTTTTCCTTTCAAAACATTAACAGGGGAAGTATAACACATCTTAGGTATATTCTCTTAGTTTTTTATAGAGAAAAATATGCTTATATTTTCAAGGCAGCTTAACATTTTTAAAGGCCTCTGTCAGGTTTTTGACAGTGACTTTGGGATCTTCTATGATGATCTTAGAACCACCTATTACGTCCATGAAGCCAAGTTCTCTTATATATCGCGGTACAATGTGTTTGTGAAGGTGTTTGACACTGGCTCCGGAGGCATAGCCAATGTTGTAGCCAATGTTGTAGCCGGCAGGCTGATATTGCTTATCCAGAATGTCCATGGTTTTAGCAGTTAAGCGCTCTATATTGAGCATTTCTTCCTCTGTCAGTTCACGCACATCTGTGACATGCCTGGTAGGAAAAATCATAACATGCCCGGCATTGTAGGGATAGAGATTTACTGAGATGCCGAGCTGATCGTTTTTCCAAATGAGCAGATTTGTTACTTCAGGATCCTCATCCAAGATCGAGCAGATTATGCATTCAACATCGGGTCGTTTATCCCCCTTAATATAATCTCTCTTATTTGGAATAAAAAGTTGTTTGTCATATACCATAGTTGCAACTCTCTAAAAATTATATGCTATAATCGCATGATAACAGGTTATTTGTTAAATGTAATTAAATAATTGCGAGAATTTTCACTCTAACTATGGATTTATTCAATTTTTCCGAAGGTTCGGCACAATTTACGGAAGTCCACAGCCCTCTCCCGGATCGTATGAGACCTGTGACATTTGATGAAATAGTAGGCCAAGAGGAAATTACAGGCGAGGGAAGGCCTTTCCGTATTTTGGCTGAGTCGGGCCAAGCTGGCTCAGTGATATTTTGGGGACCGCCTGGCTGCGGTAAAACTACTTTGGCTCAAGTCATGTCACGTTATGCTGATGCAATATTTTTACAGTTGTCTGCGGTGACCTCAGGAGTCAAAGATCTGAAAGATGCTTTTGAGGCAGCTAAAAACAATCGGAAAGTCGGCAAGAAAACTGTTCTATTTGTAGACGAGATTCACAGATTCAATAAGGCACAGCAAGATGCTCTTTTACCTCATGTTGAATCAGGTTTAATTACGCTTATTGGTGCTACTACGGAAAATCCAAGTTTTGAAGTGGTTGCGGCACTTCTCTCCAGATGCAGGGTGGTGGTATTGAGAGCTCTCTCAAAATCTGCTCTTATTCAGGCTCTTGTAAGAGCTCTGGCTCAAGATGAAAAAATAAATTTTCCTGTTGTTCCAGAAATATCGGATGAATCCTTGGAAAGCATCGCCGAATATGCCCAAGGAGATGCAAGGATTGCTTTGAATATGTTGGAAACGGCTGTGAATCTGGCTAGAAATGTAAACCCTGAAAAGCCGGTCGTAACTCAGGATTTGTTAGCTGAAACATTCAAGAGCAGAGTCTTTAAATATGACAAAACAGGTGAAGAGCACTATAACCTTATTTCCGCTCTGCATAAATCATTAAGAGGCTCCGATCCTGACGCGGCTCTTTATTGGCTTTATAGAATTATAGAATCGGGAGAAAACTCCAAGTTTGTTTTAAGGCGCATGATAAGGTTTGCTGCGGAGGATGTCGGCATGGCAGATCCCTTCGCCTTGACATTAGCAATGTCTGCTGCTCAAGCTTTTGATTATACAGGTCCTCCCGAAGGTCATCTCTTTTTGGCTCAACTGGCTGTTTATCTGGCGGCGGCTCCAAAGAGTAACAGCCTTTATGTGGCAGAGAAAAAAGCAAAGGCATTTATAAGACAAAATCCGGATTATCCTGTTCCTCAGCATCTAAGAAATGCGCCTACCAAGTTGATGAAAAATCTTGGCTATGCTAAAGATTACAGATATCCTCATGATTTTCCAGATGCCTTTGTAAAAGAAAATTATTTTCCTGATGAAATGCCTTTTGAACAATTTTATGAGCCTAATGCGAGAGGCAAGGAAAATAATGCTATCAAGCAACTTAAAGAACGTTGGCCAGAGAGATATAAAAAGTGATTTTTAAAATTTTGTCAGCCTTTGCTATACGTTTCAGGCAGTTTTCGCTAGCTATTTTAGAGCCGCTGGACGAAGTTTACTTGATGGAGGCTTCCAAAGGATTGCCGGCAGATTTGCGTGATAAGTTAAGTTTGATGAGCAAAGCAGATAAAAAACATCTTTGCAGGCTACACAAAAAAATAACAGCTGCAAAGTTTTTGTCGGATGAGGAACGAGCTCACTTGCAGAAGACTGCTTTGCTTCATGATATAGGCAAGTATAATAATCATAGAAGCCTTCTGAAAAAAGTTGCAGATATTTTGTTGAGACGTTCTAAAAGTCTTCATTGCATAACAGGATATAATTTGCTTAAAAAATATGATGGGTTTGAAGTTTACGCAAGAGAGGCGCTAATGCATAATTCCAAAGTGCCGCCTACAGAACTTCTGGCTATATTCCAGAGGTTCGACGACGCATCCTGATGCTGCTTTTTCTCTAGAACTTTTCTATTCACAGATTACGAAGACGGGATTTTAAGCACAGCTTAAAATTAGGGGAGACTGTCCGAAAACTACCTAAAAACTTAAAATTCAAAAAAAACTCAGTCTCTGAAATAGGCTTAAATAGTGAGTTTGAAAAAAATCTCGAAAATCGGAGAAAAATGGAGTTTTCGGACAGCCTCAGGGAGTAGGGATTAGAGCGTAGGGAGTAGAAAGAACAGAAAACCGAACATTTGTTTTTGCACTCTACATTCTACACTTTACATTATTAAAACTCCCTGCTCGCTATTTATCACTTATCACTGGTTTTCTTAAGACGTGCCAGAAGGGCTCGCCAGTCATTCATTAGTCTTTCTTCAAGAAGTTCCCAGCCGTTGTTTTGGAGACCCTGTTTTACTTCTTCAGCCAGTCTCATGCCTATACCTGAAAAGAAGGCCAATCCTCCTTTTTTTAGGTAACTGGGGAAGAAATTTAAATTTTTCAGTATTGTGGGAGAGTCGATATTGGCAAGAAGCACATCGGCGGGTTTTTCTGGCTTAAAGTTTGCAAGATCTGCACAAACAGGAAGAAACTTATCTTCAGGAATTTTATTTAAAGCCGCATTTTCTTTGAGGTTTTCTACGGCTTCTTCTTCAATTTCTATGGCGATAGCTTCCTTGGCTCCATTTTTTAAAGCATAAAAAGATAATATGCCTGAACCTGCGCCTAAGTCATAAAGAGTTTTTCCAGAAAAGTCTGTTTCTGACATCAATTCTAAGCAAAGTTTCGTGGTTTCGTGAGTTCCTGTGCCAAAAGCCATTCCAGGCTCAATGAGAATTATTGTGGCTCCTGGTTTATTTTCTGCAGGGAGCGGGGGTTCCCAAGTCGGTCTTACAACAATTTTGTCAGCTATTTCTATTGGCTTGAAAAACTCTTTGAAGTTTTCCATCCAGTTTTTGTTTTCTGCATATTTTTCAGAAGTCATGGCAGAAAAAGGGATATCGTTCTCTTTTAGCCAAATTAGCAATAGCTCTTTCAGCTTGTTTGCTTCATCATCTCCGGAAGCAGTCAAAGTGACAGAGGTTTTCCCCGTGAGTGAGTATCCCATTTCGGTTTTTCCCTCTTCAAGGATGACTGGAGCTGAGAAAACCGGGAAATAATTTATTTCACCTAATAAAAACAGAGATTCTTCAAGGTTATCCGGAACAACAATGGTAAATTGCGTTTGCATTAGGAACCCTTGAGAATAGTTTTCATATAAGTGAGTTCGTCAGTGAAAGAATCAGTGAAGTTATCAAAATCTTTTTCAATTTGTTTTACAATTTTGAGTGCTGCTCTGTTTTTGCCTAAGGCTTTTAAAGCTTGAGCCTTGCCTAAAAGAGAATATTTGTCAGGGTAGGCTCCCTTTGCGCCAGTATCGAAAACTTTTATGGCTTCTTCATATTCTTTTCGTTCCAGTAAAAGCTTGCCAAGTTCGTTAGCGGCATAGAAGTCTTCCGGTTCGTATTTAAGGGCTAGATAGAGGTTCTTTATAACGTTATCCGGCTTGTTCAAAGCTTGATAGGCTTTTGCCAAGTTGTAATATGCGAAGGCAGAGTTAGGATCAAGTCCTAATGCCTTATTCAGGTGCAATATTGCTTCATTGGGCTTGCCTTGCAGTATAAGGAGTTTTCCCATATTAGTAAGAGCATCGGCATTTTCACTTTCCAAATCCAAAGCCATTGAAAGGTTTTCTTCTGCATCATCGTACATGCGCTTACTAGTGAAAATAATGCCTAAATTCAGCAGTATTGGAATTTGATTTCTTGTAAAACGCAAAGCTTCGTTGAAATGCAATCTGGCTTCATCGGAGTAGTTTATTTCGAGGCATACTCTGCCTAAATAATAATGTGCAGCGCTATGTTCGGGATTAGTGTTCAGTGCTTTGTTGAAACTGTTTTGGGCTCTCTGGTAGTCTTTGTTTTCAAGAAAAAGCCTGCCTTCAAGAACGTTAGCGTCAACGTTTGTTTCATCTTTTTTCAGTATTTCCTCAAGAAGGTCACGAGCCAAATCAAACTCGCCCATTTCCATGTAGGTGGTGGCAAGGCTGACCTTGTTATAGAGATCGTCAGGGTCTATTTCTAAGATTTTTTTTAGAATGACGATACATTCATCATAGTCGCCCATCATTTTGTTTGCCAAAGCCAAGGAGTTTAGGGTGTACTTGTCGTTGGGTTTGAGTTTTAAAGTGTGCTTAAGGTTTTTTATAGCACTCTTAAAATCGCCCTTTTCTATAAGAGTATTTCCGAGAAGATAATTGGAGTAAAGGTCATCATTTTTAACTTGCAAAGAATAGCCTAAGATATCTTCGGCTCCTTTTAAATCCCCCATTTCTCTGAGAACCACTGCCAGTTTGTTCATTGCGTAAACATCGTTAGGCTTTATTGCTAAGGCTTTTTCCAGATGCTCCTTAGCTTTTTTGAAGTTTTTCTCTTTATGAGCCTGCTTACCGGCAGCATATTCTGTTTCAAAAGTCATTTCAGAAAGTCTCCTTCTTTAAGAGCAACTCTATATCTATGCGAGCAAACGTCTGCAAGTTTTAGGCAGAACGGCTCTAAATTAAATCTTTGTTTTCTCAACTAATTCTATAAAAGTTTTTGCAATATGCGGGTCGAATTGGGTGCCAGCACATCTCTTAATTTCTTTAACAGCTTCCTGTGCTGACAAAGCTTTTCTGTATGGGCGATCTGTCGTCATTGCGTCATAGGTATCAGCTATACTGACTATTCTTGCCAAAAAAGGTATCTCATCTCCTTTGAGGGAATCTGGATAGCCTCGTCCGTCATAGCGCTCGTGATGGGAGCGAACTATCGGAATAACATTTTCTAGAAACTGAACGTTTTCGAGAATGGCTACGCCTTGTGTGGGATGGGACTTCATTATATTGTATTCGTCATCGCTAAGGTGCCCGGGCTTGTTGAGAACGAGTTCCGGAATGCCTATTTTTCCGATATCATGCAACATTCCGCCGAGTCTGAGTTTTTCTATCTCGCTTTGCGGCAGATTAAGTGCTGCTCCCAAAGTCACGCTGATTTCTGTGACTCTGTCTGAATGACCTTTGGTATAGCTGTCTTTTGCATCTATTGCGCTTGTTAGAGCAGAAAGCGTGTCCATGTAAGCTTTTTGCAGATTGTAAAACAAATCTGCATTTTGCAAAACGGAAGCCAGCTGATTGGCAAGTATCTGCAAAAGATCTATGTCATCAACAGTATAACCGCCAGGGCTTTGCTTATTGGCTACCTGTATGGCGCCTAGGCTTTTGTCTTGTTGGCTCAAAGGTATAATTAAAGTGTCTTTTAATTTAACTCCTGGGATCTTGTCAGGCTCAGTGTCTTTATATTTTGAATTTTCTAAGTCGTTTTCCAGTATCATTTTGCCTTTATTCCTGACTTCTTCAAGAATAGGAGTATAAAGCCTTACGTTTGATACTATGACTGTTTCTCCTCCTATGGAGCAGCGAGCATATTGTGAGGCTATATCTGTGTTTTGGAAACGATAAACGCAAGCGACTTGGCTTTCAGTTCCATCACATGATATAGAACTGAATTTTTCTAAAAGTGAATTAATGTCTATGTTGGAGACAATTTCCTTGCCAAGAACAAAAACATTGCTCAAAACTAGCAGACGTTTGAACATCTTTTCGTAAAGTATGGCACTCTCTAATGAAGATGCCGCTCTGCTTGCCAAAATAGGAAGTATATCCATTAGATTGTCAGGAGCTGAAGAATTGAGCTTCAGACCGATCATTCCCAGCAGTTTATGACGGCGCATTAATGGAAGAAGAGTAAATTCCTTAATGGATATGATATTACTTTCATGTTCTTGCCATTCATCATACATATCTTTGAATGCGTCTTTTATTTCTTGAAGTTTTTCTTCGGGAACACTGTTGCTGATTCTTACATCAAGGTCGTATGGTTTGTCGCCGGTCAACGCAAGGAAAGAGGCTTCTGCTTTGCAGAGCATGAGAGTTTTATTCAAAGTGGCTCTTAAGAGAGAATCGAGCTCAACAAAGAAACCCGTCTCCTCAAGAGTGAGCAAGTCCCTGATCTGCTTTTTTAGAAGCTCATTTTCTTTAGCAAGTTCAGCTTCACGTGCTGAGACTTGTTTGTTGTCAAACCATGGAGTTCTTATCATATGAGATATTCTACCATAAATTGCCAGTTAAACAATATGTTCATTCGGCAAAAATTCTGCCCTCGGTCTTCAGGGTTATGGGAGCTTCAGGAGAAGAGGTTTCTATGGCTTTTTTTAGGGCTTCGCGTAAAGAACCGAAGTGTTTTATATTTTTGCCTTCAGCGAGTTCTTGGAAAAGGTCTCCGCCTCCAGCCAAAAAGGAGTTGGTTACAACTTTGTAAGTGGTTTGCAGTTCAAAAGGAGTCTCGTTGTCCAGGGTGACTTCTATTTCAAAGTTATGTGGTTTTTCAGAAGGAACTTTTTTATATCTTAATCCTGAAACCTGTAAAAGCCCACGTTTCATATGGAGAGACTTTCTTAAGAGTGTCATAATTTGTTCGCCTGTCAGCTCCATTTCAACAATATTGTTATCAAATGGCAGCAGCAAGCATAGATCTCCGTAAGTAAAGGCGCCAGCGTTCACAGAGGAACGAATTGATCCGCTGTTTTGGAAAGCAATGTCGGTGCTTGTTGTTTCTCTCATTATATCTGTTATAAAGTTTCCTATGGGGCATTCGCTTTTGTAAGCTTTTTCAGCAGAGTTTGCAAAATAACCTATAATTTCATCTCTGGTTGATGCAATTTTGACTGTTGAAGAGGCTAGCATTGCCGTCATTTTTGGATTTTTTTCGTAAATAGCGGAGTCATTTGGAAGACGTTCATATGAGACATTGGAAATCTTGCCTGTGAAAGGTTCTATTTCAACTGCCAAGAAGTCTGTCTCGTATGTACGGTTATAGGCGCTTATAGTAGAAACAAGAATTCCGTCGCGCATATACGGTCTTGGAGCTTCAATGGCGTGATCTAGCATGAAACAAATGTCTGGGGCTGCTTTGGCTATGGCTTGCCATTCGGCATTTGTAATATATTCACGGCTGTATTGCGTCATTAAAACTACCAGGTTTGCTCCATTGCTGCGTTGTTTTTGAACTGCTTCGGATAAAATGTTGGCTGGGTTGTGAAAGGTTAGCCCTTCTATGTTTTCCGCAGGAGTCAGATTCGGGGTGTCTACTGGGGTGATGCCCAAAAATGCTACTTTAATAGAAGAACTTGGGAATAAGATTCCGGAGGGTTTGACTACAGCATAGGAAGAGTAGAAAGGCGGAGAAGTCAGGTTTTCGTCTGAAACGTTAGTTGCAATAAAGGGGAACTTTGCTTTTCTTTTTAGTTCTTTAAGACGAGAAACTCCGTAAGTGAAGTCTATATTGCTCAAAAGCATAGCTTCAACTCCCAAAGTATTGAAAGCTTCTACAATTATTTCGCCTTCAGTCATTAAAGCCTCAGCGCTCCCGACGAGTTCTGTGCCAAGAGATATTGTAAAGGAAGGCTGTTTTTTCTTTTGATATGTTTCCAGGCGTTTTTGAATCATAGTTGCTATTGTCTCATAGCCGCCTACTGTACGGCCTTTATGCGGCTCAAATTTCCCTTTTGTCGGATAAACATTGCCCCTGCCCATTCCTAAAATAACAAAATTTAATACAGGTTTTTTGTAAAAAATAACGAACAGGCTGACTGCCAAAGCAATCATTGCTGAAGTGGCCAAGGCAATTCTGCTGAGATTTATTGTGGTTTCAGAAGCGGAAGTTTCGCTTGCAGCTTCGTTTATTTTGTTTAATTGTTCGGCTTCAATGTTTGTCATAGCAGAAGATTAACATAAGCTAGTTCTGTTTAACATCTAAAATTTGCATTATTTACAATACAACTCTGCAATGCTTTCTTTGTTATCTGGCTTTGCATCAATGTTGCTAGGCGTTAATCCCAGATTTTCAATAACAGGTTAAAAATAATGCCTTTGTTGACGAAATAGGCAACTGTGATATCATATCAGCCAAACGCTATTAAATTAATATATTGATCTGAATCATTCTAGATTTGGAAAGGAAACAACATGCAAGAATCCAAAGATAAAAATGTGCTTTATTCAAATGCTTCAGCTTGGGAGCTTTTGTCGCCCTCTGAAGAAAAATTGATGAATGAACGTGTCGCAAACTATATGAAGTTTGTGGGCGCTTGTAAAACTGAGCGAGCCACTCTCAAATATCTGAAAGCAGAAGCTGCAAAGCTCGGTTTCAAAGAATTGCCGCCGCTTGGAGCTGGAAAAGCTTTAAAGCCTGGTTCAAAAGTTTATTTTATAAATAAGAACAAAGCGATAGGTTTCGCTGTTATTGGCAAGAGACCAATCAGCGAAGGGATTCGCATGGTAGCTGCCCATTTAGATGTTCCCAGGATTGATGTCAAATCGAATCCGCTTTATGAAAAACACAATATGGCTCTTTTCAAAACCCACTATTATGGCGGAATAAGAAAATACCAATGGGTTACAGTTCCTCTTTCATTGCATGTAAACGTTATGAGCCTTGAAGGCAAGGAAATATCCTTTGTTATAGGGGAGAAACCTGATGATCCCGTTTTCACAATAACAGACTTGGCGCCTCACGTTGCCGCCAAACTTCAAAAGCCGAGAACCAGCGAAGAACTGATCCATGGCGAAGAACTCAACCTGCTTGTGGGGCACAGAACTGCTCCAGGTACGGAAGAAGAAAAACAGGACAGAGTCAAAAAAATGGTTCTGGAGATTTTGAAAAAAGAATACAAAATCACAGAAGAAGATTTGTCGTGGGCAGAAATTCGCGTGGTACCAGCATATAAACCCAGAGAAGTTGGTTTCGATCGCTCTATGATTGGTGCTTATGGGCATGATGACAGAGTTTGTGTTTATGCTGGTTTTCAAGCTATTGCTTCGATAGATGTTCCCGAGCATACAGCAGCAGCTCTAATGCTCGACAAAGAAGAAGTAGGTTCAACAGGCCCTAACGGAGCTCAGTCCGATTTGGTTGCAGATTTTATGGCTATGCTTTGTGAAGCTACTTCCGGCAAAACGGATTTTGCTTCAATCAGAAATGCAATTGTAAACACAAAGGTTCTCTCGATCGATACCAATGCTGCCATAGACCCATCGTGGGAAAGCGCCTATGACCCATTGAACTCAGGCAAAATCGGCAAAGGTCCTTGGGTTGCCAAATTTTCCGGCAAGAATGGCAAGTCGGGAAGCAGTGAAGTGGACATGGAGTTCCTAGGTTACCTCCGCAGAATGTTCAATAAGGAAAATATTCCTTATCAGTTCGGTGAAATGGGAAAAGTTGAGGAAGGCGGCGGCGGAACTGTTGCTTATATGCTTGCCAACAACAACATGGAAGTTGTGGATCTCTGTATGCCGACTCTTTGCTTGCACTCGCCATTTGAACTTGTTTCAAAAGTTGACTACCATTATTCTGTAAGCGCTTATAAGGTCTTCATGGAAAATTCTTACTGATTTGAAATCTGAAGAATTTGAACAGATAATTAAAAAAAAACAGGCTCTGTTGCCCGCGTATGTTTTTGCGGGCAACGAGCCTTTTTTAAAAGAGCAGGCACTACAGTCTTTGCTCTCTAATTATGTTGCTCCTGAGAACAGAGCGGCAAATCACATAAGAATAAGCAGCGATAATTTGAGTGCTCTTTTTGGAGAGCTGAATGTTTTTTCCTTTAATTCCGATATGCGGTTTCTCTATCTTTCGGATTTTTCTGAAGCAAAAGCCGCAGATCGTAAAAACCTTCTGAAAAGTCTTTCGGACTCTCAGATTCCATCTAATACCTGTATACTTTTTGAAGTTTCAAATTCTCGCCATGCTAAGGAAATTGAGTCGGCTCTGAAACGACAATCTGACCAGGTAGATTTCTGGAAGCCCTTCGCAAATAAATTGCCTGCATGGGTTAAAGAGCAAGCAAGTAGATTGGGCACTGCTATAAGCACTGAGGCGGCAGAGCTGCTTTTAGAGCTTACAGGCACTAGCTTGCCAGTTATTTATTCTGAATTGGTGAAGCTTTCGGCAGGGAAGAAAAAAGCTCAGATTTCGCTTGAGGATGTAAAAAAACAGGTTTCCTATTCTAAAGAAGACAATGTTTTTGATTTTTTAAACACAGTTGGTGACAGGGATACGGGCAAGTCGCTCAGAATATTGCAAAAACTTTTGCAAAGCGGTGAAGCACCGCAAATGGTTTGGTTCATGCTGGTAAAACGTCTAAGGCTGATAAGGCTTTTTCTTTCCCTTGAAGCTGACAGACCTGATTTGCTGGCTCCTGTAAGCCAGCTTTTGAAACGATATTCCAGAATAGCTGACAAAGAGGATTGGGCTTCTAATAATCAAAAAAGAGAAATAGTCAAAGAGATACAAGAAATATCAGCGCATTTACCGCAAAAAATTTCTGACTCTTTGGGTTTGACAAACAGTTTGCAGATTAGAAACCTTTCTCAAGCTGTTAATTTCAGTTTGAGTGAAGCTTTGCGTTTTTCCGAAATGATGGTTGAAACCGACCTTAAAATGAAGGGGGCAGCTGACGATCCTGAAAGAACTCTGAGTCTTTTTATTGCCGATATCACTCTCGAACAGCACTAGATGTCTTTCGCATTTTGAAGAGCTTGTCGCAGTTCTTGTGGAAGCTGTCCTTGAGCAACTCCTTCATATCCTGGCACAGTTTGAGGTATTGCGCCTATTCTCATTATTTTGCCAGCTTTTTCTCTATCCATGCCTGCTAAAACTTTAGCTGAGTGAGCTGGCTCCAAACCGCCTAATATGTCATATATAAGCTGATCGTCTGAGATCTCGTCAAAAATTTTGGCCAATGGCAACGGCTCCATTTGAGCAGCTATGCTGCAAATTTGATCCAAGCGGTTGTCTTTTTCCATGAATTTAATCAGAGCAGCTTCTATTTTGATGGCTTCTGATGCCAGAGCTGCTTTGGCGCTTTCTAGTTTGGCTTTTTGCGTGTCCAGTTCAGCTTGCAAAGCGGCAGTTTTGCTTTTTTCAAGCTCGGCTTCTTCTCTGGCTTTTCGTAAATTTTCCATTTCATTGGAATATTTGTTTTTTTGAACTCTAATCAAATCTCTGTAAGAGCTTTCCAGAAGATCGGCTCTTTTTTTGAGATCTCTGCTGCCTTCAGTTATGAGCTGATTATATTTCATTCTTTGCTCATATATTAGTTGGTAATATTTTTCTTCTTCCGGGAGTTGGTGGAGTTTGACAAAGTCTAAATATTTTTTTATAAGTGGCTTTTCTGCATACTTTTCAGGAATGCTGTGTCTGAAGACTAAAATATCCAAGAAATCCAAAGTCAGCAAGGATAGTAGGATAGAAAGTATAAAAACAAAAAGCAAAACAAGGAAAGCCATTTTTTTTATGAGTGAGAAAAACATTGAGGGTTTTTCAGGAGGACTCACAGGTTTGGCAATCCTCGTTTTTAGAGTGGCAGGGGCTCCAGATTCCCCATTGATTGTTTCCGGAGTCGGCAGAAGATCTTCCGGATTGGGCATCGGGTATTTTTTCCTATTCTATTTTTACCAGCTTTATAGCATTGCGCAACTGGCGAGGGGCACTTTTCTTTAGATTGATTAAAAATGGATCAGCTTTGTCTATTGCTGTGAATTGATGAATAAGCTGTCTTACTTCATCAGGCTCAAGACCTGTTTTTATGCAAGTTTCAGCTACCAAGTTATTAAGAGCTGCCCTTAGGTTGCGGATATGTTTGCTGCCCATTTCAATTGCACCTAAAAGTTGATTATCAAATATAGTTTTTGAATTTTTATTTTCTTGAGAGAAGTCAGAAGAGACCATACGATTCATAACAGGAAGACGATTTGATAGATTTGTTTTGATGACGTCGATGCGGTTTGTGACATTTTGTATGTTGTCAAGCATTGTATTCTCCTTCCGGATCTGATGTCCGTAACCTGCTTCCAAATTCGTCCAACTGCTTTTGCTCAATTTTGAGCATGTGTTTTTTATATTTGTCTTCTTCATTCTCTTTTATCTTTTCGTAGGTCTTGGTTGTTTTTCTCTTTTCTGTGAGACGTTGGACAATCTCCTGTCTTTGCGCTTGGAGATCGGCCAAGTCCTCTTTATATTGTAACCTAATTTTAGTAATAATATCAAGGTATGCTGTGCACATATTTAACTGAATTATGTCGCCATTCTTTAAATGTTCGTATCTGCTGTCAATTGTGGCATTGTATTTTTGTTCTGCTTCGCGATCTTTTTTTTCCAAGGCTTTTATTTCCGCATCCTTTGCCGCCAGCTCTAACTTTACTTGCTCTTCTTCATGTTCGGCTAACTCCAAGAGCTTTTGCAATTTGAAAACAAAGGCCATCTTGAAGCTCCTACGATACTATTTTTTGAAGAGCTTTGACAGCTTCATCAAAAGTGATGGTTTCATTTATCCCCTGCTTGATATAGTCTTCTATAAGCGGATGTTTTTTTATAGCTTCGTCTATACGTGGATCCGAACCAGATTTATAGGCTCCAAGGCTGATAACGTCGGCATTTTTCATATAGGTAGCATAATAGTTTCTGGTTTTGTTTGCCAGATTATAATGTTCTTTTTCCGCTATATCAGGCATAAGTCTTGAAATGCTTGCTAAAATATCTACTGCAGGATATATGTTTTGTTGGGCTAAAGTTCTGCTCAAAACAAGGTGCCCGTCTAAGATACCTCTGACAGCGTCAGCTACAGGCTCATCCATATCTCCGCCTTCAACAAGTACTGTGTAAATTGCTGTTATTGTGCCTCTTTGGGAGGTGCCGGCTCTTTCAAGGAGCTTTGGAAGCATGGCAAATACGGAAGGTGTATAGCCTCTGGTGGATGGGGGTTCACCAGTTGCAAGTCCGACCTCTCTTTGTGCCAGAGCAAATCTGGTGACTGAGTCCATAAGCAAAAGAACGTTTTTGCCTTGATCTCTGAAATACTCAGCTATGGCAGTTGCCGTAAAAGCTGCTTTGATTCTTACCAGAGCAGGCTGATCGGATGTGGCTGCTACTATAACTGAACGGGCAAGGCCTTCTTTTCCCAAGTCTTTTTCTATAAACTCTCTGACTTCTCTGCCTCTTTCCCCTATAAGTCCTATGACGTTTACGTCTGCAGAAGAGGAGCGGCTGATCATGCCCATTAATGTGCTTTTGCCTACTCCGGAACCAGCAAAAATGCCTATCCTCTGACCGTTGCCCATAGTCAAAAGACCGTCTAGAACTCGAACTCCTGTAGAAAGAACATTTTTTATACGTTTTCTGGAAAATGGGTTGGGAGGTTCTCTGTTTATTGGAACTCTTGTTATTCCTGAGGGCAATGAACCGAGATCGTCCAATGGTTCGCCAAGTCCGTCGAGCAAACGTCCAAGAAGCTCGTGACCAGCTGGCACTGTGAGCGGAGTGCCTACCGGAACTACTTCATTTCCCTGTCTGATGCCTTCTGTGTGCTTGAGGGGCATCAAAAGAATAGAGCCTCTCCTGAAGCCGACTATTTCGCATGGAAGAGCACCTTCTTCAGTTATAATGTTGCAAAGGTCGCCTACGGGATTTTGCGGGCCTGTAGCCTCTATTAAAAGACCTACAACTTGAGTTACTCGCCCGCTTGCGGAGACAGGCTCTGTTTTTAGTATAGTTTCTTGATAAGCTTCGAAGTTGATTTTCACTTCATTGTTCCATGCTTAGTCTGTAAGCTTCAAAGAGAGCTTCTTCCAGTTTTGCGGTCTGTGTTTCTATTGTCGCGTCTATAGCGCCCGATGAAGTTTCAAGCCTTATGCCGCCTGGCAATAAACCAGGATCTTCTACTATTTCAAGTTCGGGCTTGCCTGTGAGTTTTGTCATGAACTTATCTTTATGATCTTTGCACATTGCCTTGTCTTTGATATTTATTCTGACTGTCAACTTCTCTGTTTGTGAGAGTTTTGCCAAGGCGGCATCCAAGTTGTTCAAAACTATTTTCCTGTCAAATTGCGGCTCGGTTTTCAATACAGCTTTCGCAAAAGCGGAAACCAGCTTTATCATATCTTCCTCTGCGGATTTTAGAATTCTGGTCCTGGAACTTTGTATTTCCTTTATGAGCATGTCGGCCTCTTGCATCAAGCTTTTGAAATCCAGTTCGGCTTCATGTCTGCCTTGCTCTTCCCCTGCTTCAATTCCTTTTTCTTCACCGAGAAAATAACCTTCTTTATAGGCTTTTTCTTTTACGGATTCTTCTTCGATTTTTATGGTTTTTTTGATTGCTTCGGCTTCCGCTTTGGCGGATTCCATTATAGAAGCGGCAGCTTCTTTAGCTATTTTAAGCGTGTTTGCCGCTTCAGCTTCAGCGTTTTTGCGTATTTCGGCTGTTTCTTCATGAAATTTTTTTTCAAGCTCGTAATATGCGCGCTCATGTTTTTGAATAGTGGCTTCTCGTAGTTTTAGGTTTTCTTCTTTTTTTATAAGCTCTAGTTTTTTACGCTCATAATTTTGTGATAAAGTTTCTTGCTTTTTTGCTTCTTGCTCGGAAGGGAGATCTTCCTCGGAGGCGGTTTCATTCGTTTTTTTCAGTGATTCAGCTTCATTAAGCATGGTTTCATGAAGCTTTTCATCTTCTAGAGAAGGAGGGGCTTCGGGAGTTTCAAAGGTTTTTATTTGCTCTCCTAAACCTGCCAAAAGTTCGGGTGAGAGAGCTTGAAATACTCTTGAGCCTGAGGTTGCCTTTTTAGGCTTTAGATCAGGAAAGGCTTGCTTGCTTTCTATTTTATAGGGTTTGTTTCGGTTTATTTCCAGCTGTCCAGCTTTGATTATTCTGCCCATTTTTTATCTATATACATCCTGTTTTCTTTTATCAAAGCTGACATTTCGCAAAGAATTTTCTCTCTGGCTTCTTGCACGTCAGCCAAAGAAATGTTGTTCGATAAGGTTATTTTTTCTCTTAAATCTTGTAAGTTATTTCTGGACATATGCTTTGCAAGAACTGGCAAAAGGCGTTCATCGGAACCGCGCAGAGCTGCTGCCAGATCTCTGAAGCTGATTTGTTTTAACAAAAGTTTTATGCCTTGCGGATTTGCGTAACGCAAATCATCAAAGCTTAAGAGCATGCTTTTTAACTTTGAGGCTATTTGAGGCAGTTCAGTTGCAAGACCTGAAATAATATTGTTGTTGGTTCTTGCGTCACAATGTTCCATGATTGATGCGAGAATTTTCAAACCTGAAATTCTTTCTTCGCTTGGATAAATATTACTCAACGAAATCCTCCTCGCCTGGTCTGGAAATAATTATTTCGCCTTTAGAGTCAAGGTTTTTAATTACGCCAACAATTCGCTGCTGAGCTTTGTCTACGTCTGCAATTCTGACTGGACCCATGTATGTCATGTCTTCTTTTAGCATTTCGCGTGCACGCTCAGACATATTTCTGAAGAATTTATCTTGAACATCATCATTGACACCCTTAAGAGCCAAAGCCAAGTCTTTAAGATCAATGTGTTTGAAGATGTTTTGAATGCCTCTGTCATCAATAAGTATAACGTCTTCAAATACAAAGATTCTCTTTTTGATTTCTTCTGCTAAGCCAGGCTCTTGAACTTCCATCGTTTCTATTATATTTTTCTCAGTAGGACGTTCAACAGCATTCAGAATATTGATCAGTGAATCTATCCCGCCTGGAGAGTCTGTGTGTTCTTGAGCTGAGGCAGTGAGGCGATCTTTTAAATACCTTTCTACTTCACTTATTATTTCAGGACTGGTTCTCTCCATCAAAGCGAGTCTTTTGGCAATTCTTACCTGTGTTTCTTGCGGCATGGATTGGAGGATAAGGGCTGCGTTGGCGGGTTGCAGATAAGCAAGAATTAAGGCTATGGTTTGAGGATGCTCGTTTTGTATCAGTGAAGCTACAACCAGAGGATCAGCTTGTCTCGCCGCTTCGAAAGGTTGAATTTTTTTGGGAGTTTGGATTTTGTTTATTATCTCAGCCGCTTTTTTGGGTCCTAATGTTTTTTCCAAAAGCTTTTTGGCGTATTCCAAGCCGCCTTCAGCATAAAACTCTCTGCCCATCATGAGCTGTTCGAATTCCAAAAAGACATCTATTTTTTGTTCGGTAGAGACTTTTTTATGATTTCGCATTTCAGCTGTGAGAATTTCCAGCTCTTCTTCAGTAAGTCCCTGCATTAACAAACCTGAGGCGGCGGGATCTAGTATAATAGTTAGAATAGCCGCTTTTGCTCTTCCTGACAACTCAGAAGCGTCTTCGCTCGTTTTTGCTTGTTTTTTATCTGCTGCTTCAGCCATTTTGAATCCTGTATTTATTAACTGTTGGCAAGCCAGAGACGCATAACTTTTATAGCGTCTTCAGGTTTGCTGGAGACTAATTCCCTAATGCGTTGCTCAAGTTCTTCACGGGAATGAGCTTCGCTGTCCAGACGTGCAAGCTCTTCTTCTCTAAGCTTTTCGCGATTGTCGTAAATAGCTTCCAGATTTTCAAGCCCTGCAGCAAGTGAGCCCTCTGCTTTCTTGGTGAAAGCTTCTTTAAAAATATATTTCTCTTCGGGGGTCATATTTTCGAAATTAGGGGGCAAAGCATCGTTAGCCATAGCATATCGATATGCTTGAATACGTAATTCCTGAAGTTTGTTGTTCTTTTCTTCGGGGTCGGTTATTCCAGGAAAAAGGTTGGGAATGTTTTGAAATCCGCTATCAACGAATTCCCGTTGGCTTTGGCTGTATTCGTTTTGCTGCCCATTAAGACGATTGAGTTCTGCATCTCTGAGTTCCGCGTCTTGCAGACGTCTTTGCTCTTTGGCTATTGCCCTCGCTCTGGAAAGCCTGCTTAAAATATAAATTAATCCTAGCAGAATGGGTATAGAGAGGAGGACAGCTATGGATATTTTAAACATTTTTTTCTCCTGAAGCCTCTTTAATTCAAGAGCTCGCTGAGCTTTTTTGGCAGATTCGCTTTCAAAAGGCGTGATCATTACGGTGATTTTGTCGCCTCTTTCTTTGTCAAAACCTATAGCTGTTTGAGCTATTGCCGTAATCTTGTCTTCTATCGCTTTAAGCTGCTCAGGATCTCCGCTTATGACAACAGATGCGGTCATTCGACGTATCGAGCCCTGTTCTTTAATATATTTTTCTTTGGATTGGCTGATCTTATAGTTTCTGGTAGTGCCTGCTCGTTTGTATTCATTGTAGGTGCCTTCATCTGTGGAAGGATAGGCTGGCATGCCGGGAGGCAAGTTCGAATTTACTCCGGGTTCGCCGTCTTCTACAAGATCTTTGCCTTTGTATTCCTCATTCTCAAGCTTTTCGGAAAGAACTATACCACTGTTTGTTCCTTCAAGCGGAATTACAAGATCTCTAAGAGCTTCTTTTTTGTCGAAGTCCATGTCTAAAAAAACAGTAACTTCTACATTGCCTACGCCAAAGACTCTTTGCAGAATTTTAGTTAGGCGATCTTTAAGAGATTTTTCGCGGTTAGTGGTAATTTTTAAGTGACGTGCCTGAGTTTCATTGAACAGCTTGATTTCATCGTCTTCTATTAGGCTTGTCAGATCGTTCGCATTAGAATCAAGAATTTTTATGTTTTCAGCCAGTAGACCCTCTACAGCTCTGCAAAGCCAACCTCTGATACCTTTAATCTGCTCTTGATTAAGTGTTTGTCCAGGTTTAAAGTGTAAAAGAACGCTAGCGGTAGGCTCTCTCTGATCTTCTTGAAAAACATGTTTTTGAGGGACGACAATGTTTACGTTGGCCTTTTTAATAGGAGCCATTTTTTCCAAGGCTGTTTCCAGTTCTACTTGCAAGCCGCGTATATAGTTGAGTTCAAACTCCTGCTTCGTAGTTCCTGAAAAAATAGAACGTTGGTCTATAAGCTTTGTCCAGCCAGGCTTTGCTTGGGGCATAACCTTGTGTTCCGTAAGCTGCAATAGTATGTAGGATTTATCAGCCAATGGCACAAGAAACTCGCCTGGCTTGCTGCCGAGTTTGTAATTTAAACCTAATTCGGCGAGCTTAGAGTTTATCGCTGCCGCTTCCTCAGCTTTGAGTTCTTCCTCAAAGAGAGGAATATACTCTGTTTTGCCTCCCCAGATTATCGCGGTTGTGATAAATAAAATCACAGCGGCAAAGGTGGCAAGAAGAATAAATTGTTGTGCACGGGACAACTTAGAGATAGGAAGCCATAATTGTTTGAAAAACTCTGTCACAATCCGTATTCCTGCTTTCCGGCAAGAAAATAATATTCATGCACGGAATTTTTTAATTGGTTTGATATAAGTTATATAGTACGGATGTTTAACAATTGTAAAGCGCTATTTTAAAAATTCATTCTCATAATTTCTTTATAGGCTTCAATGGCTTTATTACGCAGTTCTATTGTCAAATTCATGGCGGTTTCGGCTTTTTTTGCGGCAATCATCACTTCGTGCAGGTTGTCGGCTCTTCCCAATACAAGATCCTGTGTGAGTTTTTCGGAGTTTTTCGCCAAAGCGTCTACTTCTTCGATGGCCGTATTGAGCTTTTCGACAAAAAGACCCCATTGCTCTTTCGGAGTTGGTTGGGCAGCTTTTGCTTGATTGGTTTTGTTCTCAATTTCAAACGGAGAGGGTAAGGAAACTTTCATTTATCAGGCTCCTCTGCTTATGCTTAAGGCAGCGCTGTTGATATCTTTAGCCGAATTTATGCATGTGACATTGGCTTCGTAGGCGCGTGTTGCTGAAATCATATCCACCATTTCGTGCACTATTGAGATATTGGGGCGTCTGACATAGCCGTTTTCATCTGCATCGGGATGATTTGGTTCATATTCAAGCTTGAAAGGCGACATGTCTTCCATGATCCGATTGACTCTGACTCCTCTGCCTGCTTTTGGCGGATTTATTTTATCCAAATAACTTCTCTGCCCATAAGCTCCCCTGGCTTCAAAGATAACCATTTGCCGTCTGAAGGGCTCGCCGCTTTCGGTTCTTGTTGTGTTAACGTTGGCGATATTGTTGGATATTACATCCATCCTAAGGCTTTCCGCTGTCAAACCGCTGGATGATATGTCTATAGCTCTAAAGATTCCCATCAGGCTCTGCCTCCTTTGACTATTATATCATTTAGGTGAGCGAACATGCTCGCCAATCTTGTTGCGCAGATTTGATATGTCATTGTGTTTTTTGCCAAATCGCTCATTTCTACGTTTATATCTACATTGTTTTTGTCGTTGCGCATGACGTGAGCTTTATCTGTAATAACTGTTGCATTGACATTCATATAGTTGCAGTCATTTATTGGAAAGTGTCTTGGATCTGTGCGTCTGCCGACTATTTCTGGGCGGCAGTCGAAAGCCTTTGCCATTTCTTCCTCGAAGGTGACAATCTGTCTTTTGAACTTTGGGGTATCTACATTGGCTATGTTGTTGGATATAACCTCATGTCTTTTGACTGAGGTGTCCAGAGCTTTGCCGAGTAGATTGAAAGTTGCAGTGCCCGTAATTTTATCAAACATATTTGCCGCCTTCTGTTTATTATCTTCTATAGCAATCGGCATTAGTTTGGAAAAACATTAGCGGAAATTTGCTTTTTTTCACTAAAACTTTCCTAGGAGTCTTTCAAAATTCACAAGACAATATCTGCTAAAAAGTATGCATCGCACTAGAGTGGAGAGTGGCGAGTTGAATTGTTTAGAACTCAATCGCTGAAACTCATAATTACTCTAAGCAGCTCATAAACAGCTGAAACTTTTGAGTTGTTCTTAGGCTGAAAATCAAAAATTACATCGTAAATTTGAAGGAGTCACATCAAAGCTGTTTGAATTGGTTCTTTATCGGTGTTTTTTTCCTGGATGTTAATCCTCACCCGCCACTCGCCACTTGCTTTTTGGGCTACTCCCTATACTCCACGCCCTAGTGCTGTGTTGCAGCTAAAACCTCTCTATATTAATGACAAGCAGTCAACATGGACTATTCATGGTTATTTGATGTAACAATCGCACTAGAGGGAGTAGGGCGTAGGGGGTAGAGGGTAGTGAAATACTTTTCAACTCAGTATTACAGCCAACGACTGCTTTAAGATATTATTAAATGGTTGAAACTTTAAGATTTGAAAAACAAGATAAAAATTCAAAAAAAAACTGTATCTTATAACGAACAATTAGGCACAAAAAGCTACTAGTCTCTTTTCTTCGCTCTGGGATGGGCGTTTTTGTATGTCCGCATAAGTTTTTCTTTGCTTATTTTTGTGTATATTTGTGTCGTAGACAAGCTGGAATGTCCGAGCATTTCTTGAACAGCTCTAATATCTGCTCCATTGTTGAGAAGGTGTGTGGCAAAACTGTGACGGAACTGGTGCGGGGTAAGCTTTAGGTAACTTGCGGTTTTTCTGGAGTATTTGTCTATCATTTTGGCTATTCCTCTGACACTTAAAGGCTTGCCAAAGCGGTTTAAAAATACTTCTTCTATATCAGCTGATTCGGGAAAGTTTGCTGTTCGTCCATCAAGATAAAGAGTGAGATATTCAAGAGAAATGTCTGTCATCGGAGCTATTCGTGAGACTTCACCTTTGCCTGTGATCCTGAGAGTTTTGTCATGGCGGTTTATGGACGAGCGTTTAAGAGAAGCTGCCTCTGAGACTCTTAATCCGCTACCGTAGAGCAGTTCCAGTATAGTTCTATCTCTGATTCCTTGGAAAGTCGAGGTGTCAGGAGAAGTTATGAAAAGCGCAGCTTCTTCTTCTGATATAGCTTTGGGCAAATTCTCAGGCATTTTTGGCATATCCATCAGCTTGACAGGATCATTATTAATAATGCCATGTTTTATTGCGTATTGCATAAGGCCTTTTAAAGCTGATTGTCCGCGTCTCATGCTTCTGGCGGAAAGACCTGCGGCTCGTCTGGCAGTCCAATAGCTTCTCAGTTGTGACAATGTGAGTTTTTCAAGTTGTTGGGCGGACTGTATATTTCTGTCTTCAAGCCAATTCAAAAAATATTTGAGATCTGTGCCGTAAGATTTGACAGTGTTTGGAGATAGTCTTCTTTCTTTACCTAGATAATCAAGAAATTTTTCTGTCAGAAGCGAAAGTTCCATTATTCGAGTAAGAGGGTTGCGTCCACCATAGTGTCGATGGTCTTGACTTGCGAGTTGATTTTGGACATGTCAGCTGTTATGGCGGCAGTCTGCCCCAGTTGTATCTTAGTGCTGATTTCTACAAAACTTGTCTCTATGTGTAGCAGCATATCTTCAATCTTGGCTGCGACTTCTTCTTGAGCTTTGATTTTTTGAGCGATGTCAATACGTCTGGTTTCAGCTTCCTGCAGCTTTTTAATATTGCGGCTCACAGAATAGGATTCTATTACACGCTGATTTTGTCGAGATAGCCTTTTCAGTGATTTGATAGAAGAATAGGCGTCAGCTCGTTTTTTGTTGAGAGAAAGCACATCTTCCCAGAGCAATCTTACTGACTTTTTGAAAACAGGCGATTTGGCTTCGTCGCACAGAGTCATGAGTTTTTGAAACTCAAGCGCCAGATTGGTCTTTTTCCAAGAAAGGTCTTTGAGAGCCGGTTTTGTCTTGAGGTGAACGAGGGTTCCCAGAGTTACTACGGCCATAACTGTCAGTGAGGCTGGAATCATAGCGGCAATAGAGGCTAGAACTGTTGGAAAAAAGGTGATTGTGACAGGCGGTTTGGTGATGAATAAAGGCGAAAGGGATATGGCAGCAATTATTGCATTTAAAATCATTTTTGGAGTTTTAAGCTTGTATGCTTCCAGAGCGTATTTATAAGAATAGTTTGCCGCAAAAATCTTTAGTACAAGCCAAAGCTGGATTCTGCTGATAAAAATCAGCAAAAAAGCCATTATTATTGAGTATATTGCTGTTTCACTCATATGCAAGCTGTTTCCTTGTGAGTTTGCTTCAAAACAAAATACTATATCAAAAGCCAATGTTTTTCAAATCTAAAAGTTTCGGCTGTTTATCAGCATCACAAAGCAGTTTTTATCTGTAATCTTGAGTTGCCCTAAACAATTAAACTCGCCACTCACCGCTCTCCACTCGTCACTGTGCGATCTTAGTGTCTGCCAACGATGATTTATCGTAGAGCTGGATCTCTGTAAAAAGAAAGTTTTAGACAAAACAAAGCACTAGTTATTAGTGTGAATTTGCATTTTATAGAGTATTTGCATATAATACCGCCGTTGCAGTAACCATTGGACAAATTAATTATGCGGAGCTGAGATATGGTAGATTTGGATAAAATTATTTCTTTGTGCAAACGAAGAGGCTTTATTTTTCAAGGAAGCGAGCAATATGGCGGCCTTCAAGGTACATGGGATTATGGTCCTTTAGGCGTTGAACTTAAAAACAACGTTAAGAAGGCTTGGTGGAAAAGCATGGTCTATGAGCGCGAAGATATGGAAGGATTGGATTCTTCTATATTGCTAAATTCCTTGATTCTCAAATACTCGGGACATCAGGATACATTTAGCGATCCCATGTGTGATTGCCGAAAATGTAAAAAACGCTTCAGAGCTGACCAAGTAGATCCTAATGAAAAATGTTCTGAAGGCGGATTGCATGATTTGACGGAGCCTCGCCCGTTCAACCTTATGTTCAAAACCTCTTATGGCCCTGTGGCCAGCGAAGACAGCATAGCTTATTTGCGTCCGGAAACAGCTCAAGGAATTTTTGTCAACTTTAAGAACGTTTTGGATTCAACTAACCGTAAGCTTCCTTTCGGTATAGCTCAAATAGGCAAATCTTTCCGAAACGAAATTACTCCGCGTAACTTCATTTTCCGTGTCAGAGAATTCGAACAGATGGAAGTCGAATATTTTGTTATGCCAGGTGAAGATGAAAAGGTCTATGAAGAATGGATTAAGGAAAGAGTAGCTTGGTATGTGAAATATGGTATAAAACCTGAAAATCTCAAAACTCTTGCCCAAAAACCTGAAGAGCTTGCACACTATTCAAAAGCCACTACAGATATACTTTATAGGTTCTTCCCTGACAGAGAAGGTGACAAACAGTTTGACGAAGTTGAAGGAATTGCAAACAGAAGAGACTTTGACCTTACTTGTCATAATAAAGGCGGCAAGCTGGTTTTACCTGATGGCACAGAAGTTCCGAATCAGCATGCTGTTAACAAAATGACTTATTTTGATCATGTTTCTAACAGTCACGTTATACCCTACGTAGTTGAGCCTTCTGCGGGTGTTGACAGAGCTTTCTTGGCTTTCCTTATGGATTCTTATGAAGAGGAAACAGTCAACGATTCTACACGCACTGTTTTGAAACTCCATCCAGCCTTGGCTCCGATAAAAGTAGCTGTTTTGCCGCTTAAAAAGAATAAACCTGAAATTGTGGAATTTGCTCTTTCAATTAAGAAGGATCTTATGAAGACAAGCGGAATGAGGACTGTTTATGATGATACAGCAGGAATAGGCAAGCTTTACAGACGGCAAGACGAGGTGGGAACGCCTTTCTGTATAACCGTTGACTTTGACACATTGGAAAACTCTACTGTCACTGTAAGAAATAGAGATACTATGGAACAGGAAAGAGTTTCGGCTGACGCTCTTCGCGCTTATTTCTCAGATAAAATTGAAACTCTCTAAATCTTTCGCAAATAGAATCATTAAGGGCGACATGTTGAATGTTGCCCTTTCCTTTACCCCTGAATCATTCGATTTTATTTATTTGGATCCGCCTTTCTTTACGGGAAAAGAACAGGTGGGAACAAAAGAAAATCTTCGTTATCAAGATTCTTGGGATAACGACATAGATGTTTACATTTCATGGCTTGAAGAACGTATCAGAGTTTTGAAGCCGCTTTTGAAAAAAACTGCCACTTTTGTTCTTCATCTGGACAGACATGCAGTTCATTATGCCAAAGTTATGATGGATTCTGTGTTTGGCAGAGAGTTTTTTCGCAATGAAATTATCTGGCACTATACTGGCGGCGGCAGATCTAAAAGCCACTTTTCTAGAAAACACGACAATCTTTTGTGTTATAGCCTTTCAGATAAGCCGTATTTTAATCTTGATGCAATAAGGGTTCCTTATAAGAAAACTTCAGGATATGCAAAGTCCGGTATAAGAGCAAAAAGCGGCAAGCTTTATTTGCCGCATCCTGATGGCACTCCTCTGGATGATGTTTGGAGCATTCCTATAGTTAACCCTATGTCAGCCGAAAGAACTGGCTATCCGACACAAAAACCTCTTCTGCTTTTGGAGCGTCTAATAGCGGCTTATACTCCAGAAAAAGGCTTTGTCGGGGACTTTTGTTGTGGCAGCGGCACAACTCTAGCGGCAGCAGAAAAACTTGGTCGCAGATGGTTTGGATGCGATATTTCTGAAGAAGCTGTCGCCTCTTCCAGAAAAAGACTGGGATTGATAGATTGAATTCTTGATTTATTCAGCTTGAATGATTTAGAATCATCATTCGTTTTTAATTAGAAATGCTTATTTAAACAGATATCTAAGAACAGTGATGAGTGGCGAGATAAGGCATAAAACGTAAAAGATAAGCAACGGTTATTTTTAGCATTTTAAGCAGTTATCTCTGATTGAGTTTTAAACAATTCCACTGTCTACTTGTCGATGGCTGCATCAGATAAGCATAAGAGTTTGTTGGCTTGCTCGATATTGAATAGGCAACTTTTAAACAAAATACATTACTAGGAGCTATTTCTATGACACTTAACTCACATCAAAGAAAATATCTTGAATCTCTTGCAAACGCTCTTCAGCCTACAGTCAGAATAGGTAAGGGCGGCATAGGAGAAAACATGCTTTTGGCTGTCAGAGAGGCTTTTAATAAAAAAGAGCTTATTAAGGTGAAAATTCTCGATACAAGTGCCGCTACACCTCAGGAAGTCGCTGACTTTTGCGTAGAAAAGGCAGGAGCAACATTGGTGAGAACTATAGGCAGAGTAGTGATACTTTACAAGCCCTTTGAAGAGAATCCTGTAATTATTCTTCCTTAGGTATTTCTCTTTGCTGAAAGTATTTGTACACAAATTCTAATTGTTCTTCGGTTGAGAAGCATTTAGAGATTTTGGCGGCTGAGCTTGCTGAAAAATAATTTTCCGTTTCTGCTACAGCTTTATCAGGATCCTTAAACTTTTCAGATAGAAAACATGCTAAAACGAGACAGCTTCTGCCTATACCGCCTCGACAGTGGATATAAAGGTTTTTCCCTTTTTCCAGCTCAGAAATAATATGCTGCGTTGTTTCTTGCATGTCGCTAATAGTGGGAACAGAGTAATCCTCGATTTCAAACCTTTTGTATCTGATGCCTCTCTCATAGCGCTTGGCAAGGAAGCCGTCATAATGTGTAAGTTCATCTTCTTCTGTTAAATCGACAAAACTGTTGTAACCAAGTTCTACGATTCTATCAAGCAGAAGGAATGGTTCATCGGCACCAGGGTTGTAGGGATACTTGCCTACCAATAGTCTTGAAGGATAAACCTCATAGCATCTGGAGGGTATAGGGTATTGATTTATATTCGGCTTGCTTGTCATCGTCTTCAATTCTCTTTTCTTTTTTCTATTTACATCTGAGTATAGCATTTGATACATTTTTTGTATGAAAAGAAATAGAAAATCAGAAAAATTATTCTTTACCCTTATAGGGGCAGTTGTTTTTTGTTTTTCTTTATTTCCTGTTTTGGCAAAAGACGACGCTAAATACAAACTCTTGCCTGAAAGTTCAGACTCTATACCGGAAGCAATTATTTGGTCGCCATATTTTCAGAAAACAGAACAACTCAACAGGTTTAATCTAAAGGTCCGCCTCTTTCAGAGTTCCCGTTTGCTTATGGGGGTTCCCCAGCCTTCTAGCAGGTTATGGCTTTGTTACAGAATGCAAAAGCTGGTTTCTGAAAAAATAACTTCAGCATCTCAAGAAATTATAAGTTCAGGTATAAAATGGCTTGACAATGATATTCTATTTGGAGATGGTTCTGCCTTGGCACAAAAACTGGAGTTGGAAAATAGACTGACTGGCGTATCTTTAAAGAGTGTCGCTATAAAACTCTAGGCGATCTGCAGGATGGAGTTTTTCTCTATTGTGAGACACATGGAATGTCACCCCGTAATAAATTTTATATTGAACATAAAAGAGAAATAGAAGCGAAAAGGCCATTTTGGACAGCTTCAAACACAAGGGATTTGTTGCTTTTTTTGCCTGGAGCTCTGTTTTTTTTGCTTCAGTCAGCTATTTATTTTCGACTTGTGAAAAAAAGCTGAAAATGGCTGTGCACCTTTTTCTTAAAGCTGTGTATTCCGCTCTTCAAAAAAAGCTCATGTACCTCTCTGTATAAAATAGTTGACATATTCTGTACTCTTGAGTAAGCTATTGTGCATAATAAACTTGGCAGTATTGTCTGCTAATGAAATAACAGAGGTAAAACAGTGAAACCTAAGAGAAATTGTGAATTGCCTTTCTGCACAGGTGTGGTGGAAGGCACACGCAACAAGCGGCGTTGCGACAATGACAGAAATATACATCTGCACAGAGTTATATCACAAAATGTAAACAAGATTATGCGTTTCATTGAGAGCCGTGATACTTTTACCGCAAACGATGTAAATTCCGCGCTTTTCAACAGCAAACTTGATAAAAATGAAAAAGGCTCCATGTACCGCCTTTTTCAGGCAATGATTAGGGAACAATATGTTGTGGAAAACGGGAAAAAAGACGGTCTCAAAGAATACAAGTGTGTTGGAAACTCAAGAGCCAAGTTGAAACCTCGCCGTTCTCAGGCAGAGCAGCATGAAGTAATTAATGAATCTTTGGTTGTTGAAGATACTCTAACTCCCCAAGAGAAGCTTGTTGCGAAATTGAGGGAGTTCGTATATACACAAAATGGCCAGTGGAACCATAATGATTGGCTCACTCTCATTGGGCGCGATGATGTGAAATCGCTCGGAATAGCTGATGATGAAATAGGCCGGGTTTTGGAAAACGAAAAAACCAAATTCTGGCTTTCTAAAGCCGGTTAACATTAACACTTTTTAAGAACTGTCTTGTCATTCTTCAGACAATTCTAGAAGGAGATTTTGATGCCTCAGCTGCGTAAAGATCCCGTAGCCAAAAGATGGGTTATTATTCTTCACGAACAAGATAATAAGCCTGAGGATCTGATAATTCCTCCTGCGCCAAAGCAGGTTTCGGTATGTCCTTTTTGCGAAGGCAATGAACCTATGACTACACCTGAAGTTATGTCTTACCGTAAACAGGGAACTTTGCCTAATGAAGCTGGATGGGAAGTCCGTGTAGTCCCAAATAAATTTCCGGCTCTTCAGATCGAAGGTGAGCTTGACCGTGCTGGCATCGGAGTTTATGACATGATGAATGGCGTAGGTGCCCATGAAGTCATAATCGAAAGCCCGATTCACAATGCCAATTTTGATACATACAGCGAAGAACATGTGGCTTTGATTTTGACTGCCTATGCAGACAGATATAAGGATTTACGCAGAGATCGCAGGTTCAGATATATTCTTATTTTCAAAAATAGCGGTGCCGCTGCAGGCGCAAGCTTGGATCACCCTCACTCGCAGCTGATAGCCACGCCGATAGTTCCTAAAAGAGCAATGGAAGAACTTGAGGGAGCAAAAAACTACTATTATTACAAAGAGAGATGCGTTTTTTGTGACATCATTCGCCAAGAAATTGCTCAAGGCGAAAGGATTGTGTACGAAAACGAAAATTTTGTTGCTTTTACTCCCTTTGCTTCAAGGTTCCCCTTCGAAACTTGGATAGCTCCCAAGGATCATAAAGACTCTTTCGGCGATATAGAAGAGCGTGAGATTAAAGGGCTGGCAGAGACCTTGAAAGCTGTAATAATGAAGCTGAACGTTACTTTGAAAAATCCTCCGTTCAATTATGTCATTCACACATCGCCCTGTGGAGATCAAGCTGCCGACTATTATCACTGGCATATAGAGATTATGCCGCGCCTCAGTAAAATCAAGGCTTTCGAATGGGGTTCTGGCTTTTATATTAATCCTATAACGCCAGAAAAAGCTGCATCATATTTACTTAACGCCAAAACTCAGGAGTGATTGTTCTGTGCCTCAATTAAGAAAAGATCCTGTTTTGAATCAGTGGGTTATTATTTCTCCTGAAAGAGGAAAACGCCCTTCGGATTTCAAATCTCCTCCAAAAATAGAGGAAGATATAACTCATTGCCCTTTTTGTGAAGGCAATGAGCATATGACTTCAGGCGAAGTCTTAGCTTTTAGAAAAGCAGGAACGGAAGCTAATACAAAAGGCTGGTGGGTAAGGATTGTTCCAGACATAGCCCCTATTTTAACTCCATGTACAGATGCGAACCGGGAAGGTTTTGGCATGTTTGATGCGATGAACGCCTTGGGTGTACATGAAATGGTGATAGAGTTTCCCGGGCATTATGATTCTATTGCTACAGCAGAATTAGAGCAGGTTAAAGAAATAATTTGGGCATATAAACAAAGATTGCTTGAAATCAAAAAAAATCCCAGCTACAAGCATTTCATGATTATAAAAAACTCTGGTTTGGCAGTATCCAGTGTTTCGCATGAACATTCTCAGATTATTGCGACTCCTATTATCCCAAAAAGAGTGGAAGAAGAAATAGAGGGAGCCAGAGAATATTTTAGATATCATGACCGCTGTCTTTTCTGTGACATAGTTAAACAAGAATTGAGAACAGCAAGCCGTTTAGTATATGAAAATGATGGATTTGTTGTATTTTGTCCTTTTGCTTCACGATTTCCTTTTGAAATGGAGATAACTCCTAAGCAGCATTTGCCTTTTTTTGAAAATATCGAGACTGATAATATTGCCTCTTTTGCGGATGCTCTTAGAGAAGCTTTAATCAAAATGAATGCTCTCTTGCCGGAGCAGCCTTATAACTTTGTTTTGCATACTTCTCCTTGTTCAGATGCTTATAAGGACTACTATCATTGGCATCTTTCTCTTATGCCTAAGCTGACTAAAACAGCTGGTTTCGAATGGGGCTCAGGATTCTATATAAATCCGACTCCTCCTGAAGATGCAGCAGAGCTGCTTCGCAAAGCAAAATAAACTTCTCTTTCAAATAGTTTTTAACATTCGTCCTGATTTGCTCTTTTAAGTTATGAAAGGTTTACCTTTCTTCTTAAAAGAGTTTTTTATTTCACCTGTTTTCTTTTTTATCCACTCGTACACATGATTCTTGCAAATGCCTTCAGATTGCAGAATTCATTTTTTACAGCTATAATTTTAATAGAGGGGATTTTGTTGAACAGAAATAAATTGTACATTTATAATCGTGCTCTAACACTTCTTGAAGTGATGATAGGCCTTCTTATCTTCACCATTTTGTTTTTGGCCGCCGCTTCTGCTTTTGCTCCTTCGGGGACTACTCATCACTCTCTTCTTCGTGATTCCACTCAAGTTATGCGGTTGGCGAATTATTTTCTCAATGATGTTGAAAAGAAAATTGCCTATTCAGGAGACTTGGATACTGGCCTGCTGGGCGAACATGGCGTAAGAGTTGTAGAGTGTTCGGGAACAATAGAACAGATTTATTGTGTGGAAGGCAACCCTTTGCCTATCGGAGCTCCCATTTGTTCCGTTGCGGTTGAAGGAGGCGGCGGCAGAACCTGTCCATAATTAAGTCTAAAACTACCCGGAATATTTATTACGGGTAGTTTTTTAGAAAATTGTTAAAAAAACACATTATGTGTGTTTTTTTATTAGGTAAACTTTTTCTCTATAAAGTATCTTAAATGCTTTGGTCGTTTTTGACTGTTAGTTGAGGCGAGTTTTAGAGGCTATCGGTTTTTAACTTTTTTCTTTATAATAAAAATAGAGTAAGGAGACAATATTAGTCTCCAAGAGGGGGGCAAAGTGAAAGGTTCGCCGCTCGCAATACTGGAGCGGTAACAGAATGCTTCAATTTATTACAACTTTCTTAACCGGGGGTAACACCCCCGTTTTTTTTATCCACAGATAACACGAATGGGATTTTAAGCTATGCTTAAATCCCATTTGTGTTATCTGTGTCTATCTGTGGATAGAAAAAAATCTGTCCGATAATAAACATTTAGAGAAAACAGACTACTATGGTCTTTTTTATTAAAAGCTTCGTCATGTTGTCAGCAGCTTAAAGCATTATCTGTTTTAGAACTCAATATTTTTCACTTAATTTTCTGCTCTTTTTCGTGTATTTCGTAGTTTTAAAAGGTTTTCCGGATAAAAAAAAGAGCTGCTGATGCGCAGCCCTTATCAAGGAAAGGAATGATTGAAGACAACTGACGAATTAGTTGTGCAGTGCACCCTCAATAATAGCAAGTTGTGTGCCAACTTCAGAAAATATTTTAAATTTTTTTAAATATTCGTTGAATATCTGATTAATAAAGCTTTTTGGAATAATTTTTAAAAAACTGCTAAAAAATAAAACACCCTCAGTTTTTATTTTGTGTTTAATTTTTGCGCACATTATATGCTTGAAAATTAAACAGTTGTACAGAGGGTGTTTATATTCAGTCGTTTTTGGAAGCTTTGTAGTTCGGATTTATTAGGCTCAAGAATTCTTCGTTTGTTTTTGTATTGGAAATGCTCTTGACCAGCATTTCTACTATTTCTTGAGGATTCTTTTCTTCAAATGCTCTGCGCAAGACTATAACTTTTTGGAGATCTTCGGGCTTCATTAGAAGTTCTTCTTTTCTGGTGCCAGACATCTTTACGTCTATGCATGGGAAAATGCGCTTGTTGAAAAGTTTTCGGTCTAGGTGCAATTCCATGTTGCCTGTACCTTTGAATTCTTCAAAGATAACATCGTCCATCTTGGAGCCTGTGTCTATCAGAGCAGTAGCTATAACTGTTAAGCTGCCTCCGTTTTCTATTTTTCTGGCAGCGCCTAAAAAACGTTTGGGCTTGTACAAAGCAAACGGATTTACGCCGCCTGAAAGAGTTTGGCCTGCAGATGGCACTGAAATGTTATAAGCTCTTGCAAGTCTTGTGATAGAGTCGAGCAGAATCACGACATCTCTGCCCATTTCTGCATATCTTTTGGCTTTTTCAAGTAAAAGTTCTGAAACTTTGATGTGATTACTCAAATGTTCATCAAATGTTGAGGCTACTACTTCAGCGTCAACTGAACGTCTCATATCGGTAACTTCTTCTGGGCGCTCATCTATGAGCAATATTAGCATCAGAACTTCTGGATGGTTGGTGGTAATGGCGTTTGCCAGCTGTTTTAGAAGAACTGTTTTGCCTGCCTTGGGAGGAGCTACGATTAATCCTCTTTGTCCTTTCCCGATAGGACAAATCAAATCAAAAATTCTGGTGGAAATTTCATCCGGAGTCGTTTCCAGATTGAATTTCTCTGTAGGAAAAACTGGTATGCCTTCTTCGAAGTTGGCCCTCTTGTTTATAATTTTTTCTAGAGGAACATCGTTGACACTTTCAATTCTCAGAAGAGAATGGTAGCTGTCTTCATCTTTGGGGAGTCTTACTTGGGCGATAATGGTATCGCCTTGAAGTAGAGAATAGCGTCTGATTTGAGAGGGGGAGACATAAACGTCGTCGTCGTTTTGAATATAACTGTCGGTTCTTAAAAAACCATAACCTTCAGGTAAAATATCCAAAACACCTCCAGATAGAGCCAGACCGTTTTGAGCTAGCTGGGCGGACATTATTCCTTTGACAAGGTCACGTTTCAAGGCTTTGTCAGCATTTGGAAGTGCAAGAGCTTTCGCAACGGCTCTGAGATTTTTGACAGGCTCCTCGCAGAGCTGAGAATAAGTAAAGGTTACATTATCCACTCGATTACGATCCTTTCAGCACGGAAAAGAGCGAAAAAGCAACTCAGAGTGTTGGCTCCTGAGAGGAGGTTTTGGGTTTGAGTTGCGAGAACAGCAAATCGGCTAGGCCGAGTTTGGCCGTCTTGGCACGTTCCTGAGTCAGCATGTCGGAGAAAATTTCTTCGGCTTGCCCTCCGTTAACCAAGGTGTTCTTGTTAAGGGTTTTTCTCATTTCCTTCAGCATTTGATATGCAAAAATTGATTCGAAATCTTCGCAAGCTTCCCTGAGCTTTTCCAGGTCTTTCGGAGTATCCTGCTCCGAAGATAATGGCGTTTTAGAGCCTATAGAGATAAAGCTATTTCTTAGAGGTGAGATGTTCATTGCAACAAATCCTGTTTTAAAGCAGTCGCAATTGAACTATAACAGGGAAGTCTTCTTAAGACTTGCTTACTATACCACATTTGTAAGTTCTATTGCAACACTGCTGATTTAATTAGATCACATTATTTTAAGCTCTCCGTGAAGAGCACCTGCCGCATATATGGCTTGGAAGATGGCTATCAAGTCTTTGGGAGAAGCTCCCAGAGCGTTTAAAGTTGTAACCAAGTCGTTTACGGTAGTCTCGCCTTGAACAGATACCATGGAACCAGTCTTTTCTTCGCCTCTTCTTCTATTTGATGTTGTGTTTCCTGCAGGGGCGGTTTCGTCAATTGCGATTCTTATTCCGTTATGCGAGATAGCCACTCTGCTTATTCTGACTTTGTTTCCGACTATAACTGTTCCTGTTCTTTCGTTAATGACTACTCTATTAGGTTCGTCAACTGTTAAAGTCATTTCTTCTATATTAGCTGCAAAGCTTACCGGGTCATCTCTCATAGCCAAAGGTATTGTTATTTGCACTTCGCCTGGATTTATGATGTTTGCCCATCCATATCCGTAACGTTTGTCTACCAGTTCTTTGATTTGCTTTGTGAGAGTCGGGTCTTTCTTGTGAAGGAGTATGCTGAATTTTCCATTTCTGGCGAACTTGTCGTTTACGCCGCGTTCCATTATTGCTCCGCCACTGATTATGCCTACTGTTTGGTGGTTTTTTTGGATGTTTCCGCTGCCTCTGTTTTGGTGCGATTCAAATCCGCCAAGGGAAATTTGTCCCTGAGCTACGGCATAAACGTTTCCGTCGCCGCCTTTAAGAAGGGTGGGAAGCAAAACGCCGCCTTGAAGGCTGGTGGCGTCTCCGAGGGAGCTGACGGTGACATTGAAACTTTCTCCTTCTCTGCCGTATGATGGAAGCATGGCTGTGACTATAACAGCTGCAACGTTTTTGGTAGCTATGTAAGCAGGTTCAACATCCAAGCCCATTTTTTGCATCATGCCTCTGACCATCTCAATGCTTATTCTGCTTTTGTCGCCGGTTCCGTTCAAACCTGTAACAAGGCCGTAGCCTATGAGTTGGTATTCGCGGTTTCCGCTTAAGCTTGAAATGTCTTTTATTCTTACTTGAGCGCGGGCAAAAAGAGGAAGAGTTGAAGCCGCCAGCAATATTATTGCCAGCATACCTTTAATGATGTTTGATTTTCTAATCAATTTGTTTGCCTGCTTTCAATATATCTTTCGCAATATATCGGCAAAATGTCTTTCAGACTTTAGCCTTTTTTTCTGCCTATTGAAATAGCAAAAGTAAATATGGTACAATCCGCGGGCGGAGTCATTTATTGAAACAAGAAAAACCGACTAAACAGGTAAGAAAGAAAAGCTTTTTAAGGTATATATTTCGTGCGGCACTTATTGTGCTGTTGCTTTTGTCAATTGCAGCTTTGGCTTTTTCAAGGCTTAAATGTGATATACCTCAAAGCTTTTTGGATAAAATTTATAATACAGTCCGCAAAAATTATGAGCTGGACATAAAGGTTGAATCAGGAAAAATAAATGTTCCCGGCTCCACCTTTGAGATTCGTTCTCTCAGCTTCGGGGTATCGGATGAGCCGGCATTGTTGGAGCTAGGCTCGGCCAAGATAATATTTTCTCCTGACAGCGGCTTAATGGATCTCATAAATAACAAAGCTGTAGCTGATTCCATAACTTTAAACAATGCGACTATAGACCTTAAAGCTCCAATGAAAAGCAGTGCTTCTTCTGATTTTGCTATCCCCTATATTCCATTTAGGCAGATAATCCTGGAAGGACTCAATTTAAAAACCCCATATGGCGATTTCGATTTGAGCAACTACAAGGTTTCTTTGTTAAAAAAAGAAGATACAGCTGAATTGACAATGAAGATAGAGCAGGGACCATATGGAATTTCAGCATCTCTTGACGCAATAATTGACTTAAAAACAAATGTGGCAAGCGCTACGGCCTTTTTCAGACAAGAAAAATTGCAGGAAATTTTGCCTCTTAAAACATTTCTGGAGAGCCAAAATATAACTCTTTCAAAAGGCGCAGCTTTCGCAACTTTGAAATATGATGGCGACTTGGTCAAACGAATCAATGACTTTAAATCTGATTGGATTGGTTTCTTTGAAAAAGAACTTTTCGCGGATATCCGTTTGGAAAACTTGGAAGCTTCTTTTGCCGGTATTCCATTCACAACACATTTTAAGGCTTTACATGAATTGGATTCAGACTGGATACTTTCCGGTGAAAGCACTTTGCAGAATGGTATTACAAAAATAGATGGATGTTGGAAACAACCTGGCAAATCGGATAGTTTCTTGGATGTAAATATGAAACTTTCAGCTTTGTCGCCTTCACAAGCTGATTTAGAAAAACTTGCGGAAGACTTGCAAGATATTCAGCCAGGAAAAATAAATGGTGATTTAAAAATTATTGGCGATATTCAAAAACCTGAAATCAAGGGGAATCTGGTTTTTTCTGATTGGCGTTGGAAAGAAAATCTAGCCAAATCCTTGTCTTTTGACTTGAACTTTAAGCCTGATGCTCATTTTACAGCTTCAGCTTTGGGCTTGACAGATATAGGAACTTTTAATGCCGATCTTTCGGGAACTCCGAAAGGCTGGGATATTCCTATTATAGACTTTTCTCTGGGGACATCAGATATAAGGGCTGAAAAAGTCACTGGTATGCCTGACTTAGGTGTTTCCGGTCTCGTTACAGCTATGCTGTCTGGACAAATAGATACGGCTGTCTTTGAAAATTCAGAATACAAAGGTAAAGTAGAGGTTTTAGACGGAGCCTATCAAACTTTCAATCCTGAAAAGGCCAGCTTCTTGATTTCAGGTTCAGGAAAGACATGGAAGCTTACAGACCCTCAAGTGCTTTTTTCAGATGGCGGAAAAATAACGGCATCTGGAGAAATCACTCCGGATGGTTATAATCTTAAAGCCGAACTGAACAAGATAAATCTTAACAACTTGCTTGTACCTGCAGATTTAGCCAATGGCTTTGTCAATGTGAAAGCAGATATTCAGGGAGAACTTTTAAATCCTGAAGTCAAAGCCAGCATTTGGACAGAGAAAGTAATAGTTAAAGATTATGATATCTCTTCTGTTAGAGCTTCTGCAAAGTTGAAGGATTCTATTCTTGAAGTAAATCCTGCTGTTATTTCTATGCCTGCCAATACTGTAATAGACGGCTACTTGGTGTTTGACATTAAGAAGGGGGGTCCAGAGGCGTTCAGACTCAATTGGCAAGGATTAAACCTTCCCTTTTTAAATGTTTTTATGCCTTCTCCATTTTCTAATATTTTCAAGGACGGCATATTACGAGGCACTCTTAAATATGCAATGAAAGAGAACCGGCATACCTCTTCTTTTAATTTGGAGGGCTATAAGCTGGATATAGACGACAACAAGATTGACACTCTTTATCTCGAAGGCAAGTCCTCTGACCTTAATATTGAAATTCAAAACTTCTTTGTTAGAGCCTTTGAGGGTTCTTTGAATATGAATGCTGATATAAACGGAAAAGAAAATATCACCGTTTTTCTGAGCGGAGAGAATTTACACCTTGATAAAATTGCTTTTTTAAGAAAAATACTTCCTGATCTTGAAGGCACTCTGAACTTTCAAGGAAATGTCAATGTAGATGAACACGACAAGTTTGGAGAATTTACCATCTTCGCAAAAGATCTTCAAACTGATGAGCGGGAGCTGGGGAACTTTGGCGGAAATGTTCACATGGATAGAGAAAAGTTGACTATCAGACAAGGTGAATTTGACAAATTAGGAATAAAAATTGCTGGTGATATGTTTTGGTCTGATAATCGTCCTTATAAGGCTAAGATAACTTTTGATGAAGCTGATTTTTCCTTTATTCCCATAGCCCATGATTTGGATATTGTGGACAGTGGAGGTTTGCTTGTTGACGGAGATTGTGAAATGTCGGGCGAACTTTCAAATGGCGGCTTGCCATATTTAGCCGAAGCTAATTTTACCAAATTTAAAATGCAAAAGCAGGGTGAAATTATAGAAAACTTGAAGCCTATATCGCTAGTTTATCAAAATGGCGCTGTAGAACTGCGGCAACTTGAGTTAGGCTATAAAGAAGGCAAACTAATGGCAAACGGCATAATTACGCCAAAAGGCGATATGACTTTTATGATTCAAGGAGATCAATTTTCTGCAAAAGCTTTAGGCAGCCTTGTTCTTCCGCCTTCGACACCAAAGTATGACGGCACAATTAATATGTCCGTAAGAATCTTAGGAAACCTGAAAGATCCCCAACTTCATTTTAAGGCAGCTTTATCAGACTTTGTTATAGAAAATAAAAAAATTCCTTCTGTAGATGCTTCTGCAGTTATTAACAAATCTGGAATAGAAATTTTGGATACAGCTGTTACTCTCTTCCATAATTCTTTTAATCTTAAGGGTAATGTCTATTTCAAAGAGGGCGGCTTTATTCCTGAAACCATGGATTTAAACCTGTTTATTCCGGAAGGTCCCATAGCAGACTTGAAAGAATATCTGCCAGGAGTGGTCAAAGATGCTGCTGGAATAATTAAAGCGGATTTGAATATTACCGGGCTTATAACTGAACCTAAGATAACAGGCGATTTAAATATAGATTCTAAAAAAGTTTCTTTGCAAATGCTGCAAAAACCTCTAACAAATATTGCTTTGTCACTTTCTACATCTGACCGAATAATAAATATTGATGCAATGCAAGCTTCTTTGGGCAGAGGCGGAATAACCGGCAGAGGAAAAATAGATTTTAAAGACGGTTTGGGTATTTTGGATGTGCAAGTTGAAGCTAATAAACTTGATATTCCAATGAAAGACATTGATATCAGAGGCGTTATGGCTAAGGCTTCTCTTAAAGGCGATCTTTATAATCCAGAGATTAAAGCTAAAGTGACAATTCCAAGAGCCAATATAAATTTAAGCAAAAATCTGATACCCAAAACTTCAAAATCAGAACCCATATTCAAGACTATGAAGTATGACATTAAAGTCGATGTGCCAAAGAACTTTAGAGTAAAAAGTTCCTTTTTGCAGGCGGAGTTGCAAGGAGATCTTGCTGTTGTCGGAGATTTGGATAATTTTAGTGTTTCTGGAGCAGTCAGAACTCTAAAGGGCGATTTGTTCTTCCAAAGGCGCCGTTTCAAAATTAAGGAAGGAGAGTTGCACTTTGGCGGCATTGACAACAGTTTTGACCCCTATATGTCGATTAAATCAGAAGGACAGATTCAAAACACTAAGGTATTTTTGACTGTCACTGGCAATATTTCGTCTTTTACTCCTAATATTTATTCAAGTCCGCCGATGTCTGAAGCTGACTTGATAGGTCTTTTGGCTTTCGGGCATGGCTTGGATACGACAAACAAAGACTCCAACGCTTTTGAAAATGAAATAATGGAAGGCTTGAAAAATTCTTATCTTTCAAGTTTATTGGGTGCCCCAGTTTCTGAAGCTTTGAACTTGGATGAACTTTATCTGACTTCTATGAGTGACAGAGGCGGTTCAGCTCCAAAGACATTCCTCAGGGTAGGCAAGTATATCACGGATAAATTTTTCGTGGCCTATGAGGGCACTATGAGTGATGATGACAGAGATGAAAATTATATTTTTGAATATAGGCTGCCAAAGGGATTTATTTTCTCGGTTGAATTTAAAGAGCCTGAGTCGGAGCGCAGTTTTGGGATAAAATATGATTGGAGATTCTGAAAGCATTGCAAAAAATTGGCAAAATGATAGAATGCGTCACGGAGTAAACACATGATTTCAGAATTTATATTCGAAATAGGCTTTTTATCTTTGCCTAAAAATGCTTTTGGCCGTATAGAAGTTAAAATTGCAGAAAAATTAGCCAAGGCTCTGCAAGCTGATGAAATCAGCTTTGACAGTCTGGAAATTTGGATTTCGCAGTACAGGACGGCTATGCTTGTCACAGGTTTGAAGGAATTTTCCGAGAAAGCAGAAATAGAAGTACGCGGACCAAAACTTAAGCTTTGTTATGATCATAACAATCAGCCTACGCCTGCTTTGAGAGGTTTTGCTTCTGCTCAGAATGCAAAAATTGAAGATCTGGTAATCAAAGAGCAAAAGGGTGAAAAGTTTGTTTTTGCTACAACAACAGCGGAGCCCATGCCGAAAGAGCAGCTTTTGACAACCGTAGCATCACATTTTGCGCTTGCCTTGCCATTTGCCTTGAAGCATTGGGAGAAAACACCTTCAGAGCAGCAAGTTCCTGAAGATATTGTATTGCCTCAGCCTCCTCTCTATGTTTTAGCAATTTATAATGGCTCAATTCCTGAAATTGAGTTTGAAGGCATAAAGCCTGTTTCTTTTTCTAAACGCAGAATTGGCGGTAAATCGGAAGAGGTTGAAGTAAAAACTTCAGAGACCTACAGAGCGCTTATGAAAGATTTCGGTTTGATGCCTGAAATTTACGGTCAGCCATATCAATCTCAGGGAAAAATAAAAAAAGTATTAGATGCAAAATCTATAAGACTGGCTGGAGACGCGGCAAAGTTTCAAAACTGGGAGCTTTTTACTGAAGGCTTGCAGCCTGTTGTCATAAACTTTGATATGAAATATCAAGAGATGCCGCAACAGCTAATTAAACAATATTTATTTACAAAAACTCAGTTTTTGCCATGTGAAAACTCCATGGGAGACTTGGTTGCCTCTGCGCTAGCTTTTTTAGATGCCTCTATTCCTGAGGAGAGAACGCGACCTCCTGCAGAGCGTTGTCTTAACCAATCTTTGGGCGAATTCTATAAGCTTTGGCTTGAAGAAAGGAAAGAGATGCCTGCGGCTATGGCTAAAATCTCTGAGAGAATAGAAGATGGCGAGATACTTGTGACCGATGAAGAAAATATTCTTGACAGAGCTTCTGTGTATATAGCAGAGAAACTCGGGATTGACACAAATGATCCCAAGCTGTTAAAGATGCTTGCTCTTCTGAGAGAATGTGATGATACTGATATAACCAGAAATGTGCCCAAAACAGCTTTTGCAATGTTGGTTGGATGTCTTAAAGGCTTTTCGGTTCTGGAAGATGTCAAAGCAGACTTGCAAGATGTGGAAGAATATTTTTCAGGCTTGAAGGTGAGAAACCTCTCAACTTATTCTTCTGCAGTTGCCTTGGCAATTATGTTTGTGGCTCACGTTTCTCTTGCTAAAGTCGGAGCTTTTCCTCCTGCCGACATTATAACTTTTTTGATAGAAAATAATTTGCATCTGGATATATCTCTTCTTTTCAGAGAGCTTTTTGAAACTCATCATCTTGATGTTAAAAACTGGATAAATCATGTAATCGAAAGAGCGCTTAACCATAATCCGGAGCTCGTTTGGAAGCCTGAAACCCGTTTTTACGGTACTGGCTTTTTCGATCCGCTGTCGCTTTACAATTATTTAATCTCTGATGAAAAAGCAGTATCAGAACAAGAAGCAGCTGAATATGCCAATTCTTTGTTTACACGCATTAAAAATAAGATAGCTGCAGTTGGCACAAGAATAGAAGCTGTGCCTGAAAGTAAAATAGAGTTAGAGATAGACGAAGAGCTTCAAGCATTGGAAAATTTGAATTATTCTGATTATTTAAAAATACATAACTTTTTTATTGATAACAAAGTCAGCATAGAAGCATGTCTCATGAATTTGCCTCCTGTCTTGGACAGCGAAGCTTCCGTTTATTTATCCAGAATTTCAATTCTGCAACGCCTTGAGACTCAGCTGGAGAAGCTGCCCTACATCAAATGACAAACAGGAGGACATGGCATGACCGCAGATAAAAAAACAGAAAAGAAAACACCTGAAAAAAACAAATCTGAAAAATTGCAGAAGCTAGAAACAACTTCCACTGCCATAACTTTGCCTCTTCTCCCGCTAAGAGATTTGGTTGCTTTTCCTTATATGGTAGTGCCTGTTTTTGTTGGGAGAAGAAAATCCGTTAGAGCAGTTGAAGAAGCTATGCTCAAAACCCGCCAGCTGATAGTTGCCTCTCAAAAAACAGCTGATAACGAAAATCCGTCGCCTGACGCTCTTTATCAAACTGGCACCTTGGTAGAAGTGCTGCAGCTTTTAAAAATGCCTGACGGTATTTTTAAAGTCCTTATAGAGGGAGTAAAAAGAGTAAAGATTAACCAGATTCTGGATGATAAAGATTTTCTTGAGGCTACTGGCGAAGTTATAGACATGGAAGGAACTCGCACTATAGCTTTGCAGGCTTTGATGCGTAACGTGGTTTCTTTATTTGAGCAATATGTAAAGCTCAATAAGCGTATCCCCTTGGAAGTGATTATGCTCACATCCAACATTGAAGAGCCAGGCAGACTTGCAGATATTATAGCTTCGCATCTCAATATTAAAAACGAAGAAAAACAGGCTCTCTTGGAAATATACGATCCTATGGATCGTTTGGACAAAATAGCAGAAATGCTGAACCGTGAAATAGAAATTATGACGGTTGAGAAAAAGATCCGCGGACAAGTGCGAAAGCAAATGGAGCAGATCCAAAAAGAATATTATTTGCGTGAGCAAATGAAAGCTATTCAAAAAGAGCTTGGTGACGGCGACAATAAAATTGAAGAAACTGAAGAACTGGCAGAAGCCATTAAGAAAGCTAAAATGCCCAAAGATGCCAGAGAAAAGGCTGAAAAGGAATTGGCTAAACTTATGCGAATGCCTTCAGGCTCGCCTGAGTCGACTGTTTCCAGAAACTATTTGGATTGGCTTATAGCCTTGCCTTGGAGCAAGAAAACCCGTGATGAGACGGATCTTAAAAAGAGTGAAGCTGTTCTCAATGCTGATCACTATGGCTTAGACAAAGTAAAAGAGCGAATTCTTGAATATCTGGCAGTCTGTAAACTTAAAAAATCTATCAGAGGACCTATACTTTGCCTTATTGGTCCCCCAGGAGTTGGCAAAACCTCTTTGGGCAAGTCTATCGCTAAAGCTCTTAAGAGAAAATTCGCTAGAATTTCTCTGGGCGGTATGACTGACGAAGCTGAAATAAGAGGTCACAGACGAACTTACATAGGAGCTCTTCCTGGACGCCTGATTCAGGCAATGAGAGACTGCGGAAGTTTGAATCCTGTAATACTGTTGGATGAAATTGATAAGCTCGGTTCCGATTACAAGGGCGATCCCAGCTCAGCTCTATTGGAAGCTTTAGATCCCGAACAAAACTCTAAGTTTTCTGACCACTATATTTCTACTCCCTACGATTTATCCAATGTCCTCTTTTTGACCACAGCAAACGTTCCTCATACTATACCTGCTGCTCTTAAGGATCGTCTGGAGATAGTTTACTTGCCAGGCTATACAGAAGAAGAGAAAGTTGCTATAGCTCTTAAACATATTATTCCTAAGCAACTTGAGGCCAACGGTTTGGAGAAATATGCTTTGGAAATTACCAGAAAAGCTGTTATAGAAATTATACGCAAATATACAAGAGAAGCTGGTGTTAGAAACCTTGAGCGCGAACTGGCTTCTGTGTGTCGCAAGATTGCCAAAGAGTTTGTCTTTAATAAGATTAAACTTGATAAGAAGAAAACAAAAAAAATTCATGCCAAGGACATTGAAAAATATCTTGGAATTCCCAAGTTCCATACTGATAAAGTAGGCAAAAAGAGCGAAATAGGTCTTGTAAACGGCTTGGCTTGGACAGAAGTAGGCGGAACGACTTTGCCGATTGAAGCAGCTATAATGCCTGGAAAGGGCAAGTTGATTCTTACTGGTTCTTTGGGCAACGTTATGAAGGAATCAGCTCATATAGCGGTTTCTTATCTAAGAAGCTTTGCCAAAGAAATTAATATGAGACCCGTTGATTATGACACTTTGGATCTTCATATTCACTTCCCTGAAGGAGCGGTTCCTAAAGACGGTCCCTCAGCGGGCATAGCAATAACTCTCGCTATCTATTCAGCTTTGAATGAGGTTCCTGTAGATAATACTTTTGCCATGACAGGTGAAATAACCCTAAGAGGTCAAGTTTTGCCTGTAGGCGGTATTAAAGAAAAATTATTGGCTGCTCACAGACATGCTATAAAAAATATAATCCTTTCAGATGATAATGAAAAAGAGCTTGAAGAACTTCCTGAAGAAGTCAGAAAAGCTCTGACAATTCATCGAATCAAAGACGCTTCTGAAGTTTTTAAACTTGCTTTGAAGGGAAAACCTAAAAGCACGCTTTTAACCTTTGCTTCCGAAGGCGCCAAAAAAAAGAAAAAGACAGAGAAATGACATATAAAATAACATCTGCTGATTTTAAAGCTTGTGTCGTAAATAAAGATGCGTTGCCAAATGATTCGCTTCCAGTCTTGGTTTTGGTTGGCAGAAGCAACGTTGGAAAATCATCTTTGATCAATTCCTTGACGGGGAGAAAAGAGCTGGCCAGAACTAGCTCAATGCCCGGTAAAACATTGACTATCAACTATTATTTGATAAACAATGAGTTCTATATAGTAGACTTGCCTGGATATGGATATGCCAAAGCTTCAAAGGTTACTAGACAGAAAATTCAATCTATGATGGATGGCTTTTTCATGGAATGCAAAAATATGAAAGGCGTAATTCAAGTGGTAGATTGCCGTCATGATCCTTCTGCTTTGGATCTGCAAATGAGCGAATGGATAAGAGCTCAGAGGTTTAATGGTTTTCTTGTTCTCACTAAAGCTGACAAGCTTAGCAATCAGCAACTCTTAAAAATGCAAAAACGGATTTTGCCTCACTTCAGAGGTATTTTTCCTGTTCTTTACTCTTCCAAAAACAATACAGGACAAGACGACTTCTTGAATGCGGCGCTTAAGCTTTTGGCTGGAACACCTCTAATAAATTACGACCTTAAAGATACTAAAAAACCTGTTTCTGATCGCAGTCGTTCTAAGCTGAAAGAGCAATCCGACAACTCTTCTAAGCCATTGAATCAGTCTGCTGCTAAGACTCCGAGGGCATCAAGCGATGTAAGCAAGAGAAAACGGAGAAATCCGCGCTTTAAGAAAAAAAACTATGATGGGGAGCCAAGAAAAAACAAGCAAATTGACTCTAAATAAGTTAATATGTTGTACACTAGGAAACTATCGCTCGCGGAGGAAATTATATGCAATTTAAAAGACAAACATTGATATTAACGGCTTTGTCTTTTCTTATATCTGTCACGCTTTATGCTGAGCCGCCAGTAAAAAAGAAGTTGTCTGTTTACGAAACTCAGACTTTACAAATATCTGATCATATACAGTCTGGGAAGCATAGAAGTGCCGAAAAATATACCCGCGAGCAATCCGCGGCTAAGCCTTCCGAAAAGTTGGCAAAAGACCTTGCCCGTTTTGATAAAGGAGACAAGCAAGTCAATGAGACTTTGGCAACTATAGATGAAGCAAAGCTTACAAGAAGTCAAACCATAGAACTCCTTAGACAGCGCGATAATGATTCATATTTTGCCAAAAAAGCTCCCGAAGTTTCTTTGCGTTTTCTGAAGTCTATTGACTTTGATGGCTCAGGTTATAACTCAATGGTCACCTCTTGGTGCGGATTGGAACGAGTAGTTAATCATAGCCGATCTCCGCAGATTAGAGAAAAAAAATACAAAGAGTTTCTGACCCGCTTCAAAGAAGCTTCTCCCGCTGAAGTTTACAAGGCTGCTATGCAGCTTAGATATATATATTTGCTTGAGTTCAACGATAAAGAAAAAGCAGATTTGGTCTTGTCTGAACTTGAATCTATTGAGGCTTTTAAGCCTCTTGTGAGCATAGAGCGATCAATAGAACAGATCAACAGCTTTAATTTTATTGAACGCGGAAGCAACGACGCTTTTCTTAAAATGCTGTCGAATTCTGAGTTTTTCCCTTATGACAATGAGGTTTTGCCTCTCATAACTATTGACCATTTGAATTTCATGGTTGCGATCAATGATATGGTAGCGGGGCGTTCTCGTAAGAATATTGTTCTTAATCAGAATGCTTGGAGAGGCTTGCCCGCCAATATGCTTTATTACATGGCAACAAACCAGAAGATGAAAGCCTATGAAATTTATAAAAGTTCTGAAAGTTCTTTTTCTGCTCCTGAGCAAAAAATGCTGGAACAACTAATGTTCCCGCTTTATAAAAATATGACTGAAAAAGAACGTCTTTTCTGTGCCGGATTGGTTGCTGCTGATCTCTTCCCTGAAGTTGGCACCAGTCTTATGCTTAATTCCATAACCGGAGACAAAAAAGTCAGACGTCCGGAACATGTGCTGGCGGTTATATCGGAAGTCTATGCAGATCACAATGCTGCAGCCGAGGCTAAGGCAGTTTGGGAAACTTTAGCTTCCTTCTATCCTGAATCAATATGGCTCAAATAAGAAAATATATAATAATTCCTTTTTTGGTTGTTGCTCTGCTGGCGCTTCTGCCGTATTCAGCTTTTGCTGAAAGAGTTTTCAACTATTCGGGAACCTTTTCGGTTCCTTCGAAAAAGGAACCATCCAAAGCATATTTTATGCTTTTGAAGGCTGGTAACAGCGTTTCTTTCAGTTTGGTTGATGAAAATTCCAGACCGATTGACAGTGTCCAGGTTCAGCAAGTGGTTAGAACAGCTGACAACTTTACAGTGGCTGAAATTAAAGCTCCTGGCGACATAATAAATCTTTTGAAAGTTGAATATACTGGTATTTACAAGGTAATTTTAGCTCCGGCTCTTCAAACCCCTGGAGAGATTTATTATGTGCTGACTGTCAAAGAATTCGATAAGGATTCTGAACCTCAGCCTGAGAAGATGCTTTTTGCATCACCTCCTCCGATTCAGCCTGTGCCAAAGAGAGACTCAGAAACTCAAGTGCCAGCAGTTCAAACGACTGAACAAATGCCGGTTTTGCAACAGCCAAACTCGCAGCCTATACAGGCTGGAGATTTAGCAGTTAAACCTGTGACCCAGGAAGCTTCTTATATGTCGCCTCCTCCTCTCTCTTCAGCTGCTCCTGCTGTTGTTGCTGAACCTGCTGAACCTGTTGTTCAGGAAGATGCTTCTATTGAAGCTGAAACAGCAGCCTCAGTTTCCACATCTCCATCTTTACCGACTGCATCTCCTTCTTCTCCCGCAGACGGCTATTTGTTGGAACGTTTTTTTGCGATAGCTCCAAGAGAAAATCGGGATTACAATCGCATTTGGCCCGTATCCGTTAAATGGGGAAGCGACAATGATATATGGCTTTTGGATGCTCAGCTAGGTACTGTCAGCAGATTTTCTGAAGAAGGTGTTTTAAAATCCTCATTTGGTTCCATAGGAAAAGCGCCTGAGCAGTTTCAATCTCCAGTTGCTTTAGCTATAGTCGATGACAAGGTCATGGTTCTTGATATCAAGAAAAGTTGTGTTTTTGTCTTTTCTCAAGACGGAAAACTCTTGAACATGATTGTTACTAAATCCAATCTGGGGCTTTTTATCAGAACTCCTGTTGATATATTGCAAGTCGGTGAAGAAGTTTGGGTTCTGGATAAGAGCCTGAGAAAGCTTCTAATTTTTAACAAAAGAATGGACTATTTGGGAAGCTTCACTCTAACAACTGAAAGCAACGATCTTCTGCCTGTTGCCTTGGAACGCGATTCTAAATATTTTTATATTTTGCAGAATGATAATCGTATTTTAAAATACACTTTGAATGGAAATCTGCAAGCCAGACTCAATATTTCCAGTAAGGCAGACATAACCTCTTTTACAGCTGACTCTGTTGGTAATATGTGGATTTCTGATGGCGATTCCAACACTGCTTCATGTTATTCGCCTGTGGGAGATTTGCTTATTACTCTTACGCCCTCAGACAAAACTAAGGATTCTTTAATTTTGGCAAGCGATATCTCTCAGGAAGGCAAATTAGTCTTTGCCGATGCTCTCACAAAAGAAATCAGAATCTTCGCTCCGGCAAAATAACATAAGCAATTCAAATACCTTTCTAAACCACGAAAAACACGAAAGGCACGAAAAACAAACTAACTCGCCACGCACCACTCGTCACTCTAGTAGTGCGATGCATACTTTCTAGCAGATATTGTCTTGTGAATTTTGAAAGGCTGACGGGAAAGTTTTAGCTGCAACACAGCACTAGTTGTTAATGAAATATTCTTCTTCTCTTAAAACTCCTGCAACAACTTTGCCGTTTTCATCTATGAGTTCTGCTTGTAAAACTGGAATCAGTTCTGTGTTTCCTTGCGACATGTTAAAAGAAGAGGGCATGTTCATAGAGATGTAGGATGCTTCAGATTGTCGTCTGCTATGGGCATAAAGCCTGTATCCGCTTGCTTGTCGATAAAAAAGCAGGATTCTGTAATAAACTTTCAATGAGCCTTTATAGTTTAAGCCTGAAAAAGTGAAAGAAACAGTATTTGCTGGCTCTTGTGGCGGCATAAATGTCACACCGCTTTTAAAAGAGGGGATTTCAACCCAATCCATTTGTTTTTCATCAGTATATTCGGCACCTTCATAATTGAAAGTCATTGTGTAGGCTGCTGCAGGCAAGTTTTGCTTCTTGTCGTCAGATGAAGCCAGAGCCATAGACAGTTGTTCATAAGTTGCTGGGGTCAGAGAGCTTTCATAAAGTATTTTGCCTGAAGAATTGGTTACGCTTCCTTTTGCATATTGTCTGTTTACAGCAAAAAAAATGACATTTTCTATGGCTGCTCCAGGCTTTTCCAGGTTGGCAGGATAAAATTCCCAAGCTAGAGGCGCCTCATCATAGGATTTTGATGAAGAACATCCGGAAAAGAAAATGGCTATAATCGCCATTAAAAAAACAAGTTTTAAAAATTGCTTCATACTTTTGCTTCCGCTCTAAAGATTTTCGTAGTTCCTTTATAGTATACTAAAATTCGCAACCAAAAAAAGGGGGAGATAGATGAAATTGCTACTCGCTTGCAGAGGCAAAAAAGATGGTGTTATAGCTCTTATTATAGTTGCAGCGATAACTATTTTTTTTATAATTTTTGCTTTGTTGCAAAACAGAGTTAGACAAGAACCTGTATTGACAGAAGAACTAGGCTTTACGACCAAGATTTCTGATGAGATGCTTTGTCAGTTCGCCTCTTCTCTTGGAGAGTTTATAGCGGACAAAATCGTTCAAGATCTTGAATATAGCAATCTCCCTGTATATTCAAAGTTCTCTGAAGCTATAGCTGCCATATCATCCAGAGCGACTTCAACGCCTATAAGCGAACCTTTGAACTTTTCTTTGCTTCAAACTGAAATAAATGACAAAGCGGTCGAAGATGCTTTGGGCAAAATATCAAAAGAAGCCAAGCTGCCTGTTAAACTTGAAGACATATCATTGTCTCTAGAAAATGTTGTCTCTATAGATACGCCTTTGTGTGAAGGCTCAATACGAATGCCAAGTGAGCTTCTGGGAGAGCTTGTTATAGATGTTAAATTTACAATAGGCGATGTTCGGAAAACTTATAAAACCGTTAAAGATTTTAAGCATGTTTGTTTAATACCTTATCCTTATGCCAGATTCACTCTTTTCGCTCCTAATTTTGCAGGTATGGAGGACAACCGGATTAATGGCGTTTGCATGAATGACAGGGGTATTCCTCAAGCTTCAGAAAAACCATTGCTTTGTGTAAACAAGCGAACTAAAAACAATCCATCAGACTATAACTCTGTTAATGACACTGACAACGATAATATAGTCGGAGATCTGAATAGAGTCATAGAGAATGGCTGGATTTATTTGGGCGGAGCTCCAGGAGGCCAAGCTGCCGAAAAACTCAAAGACTTCAGGTTGGATGAGAATAAGACCGTGCGAGCCTTCGCTTTAAATTGTATTCCAGGGCATGGAAGTGAACTTCCGCTAGACGGCAGCGGCATAAAATACGGCGAATCTTACCACTTTTATAATGATAGAAAGTATGCAGGCTGGTGTGCTGAAAAGAATTGGTCTGATTTTTTTGCTGCCAACGGTATCACTGATTCCAACTTTATTTTCGTTAAGTTTGGGCTTTATGACAAGCTTTTCGATATGAAGATGAAATATGAAAGCTTGGCGGACGGCATAATGAATATTTCATGGGAGAAAATTTATGAAATGATACCACACAATTATTCTAATGGGTCTGCTGAACCAGACTTTGGCTCATCTTTGAGAATACCTGGGAGAGTTTTGTCTTCGTCTATTTTGCCTTTTGGCAACTCAAAGTTTTGTACCCCGACTCTGATTTTCGGTCCCGTTCTCAGGCGTTATTTTACAAGTTATGGACTTCATACGGGAAACAAAATTTTGTTTTTTCCTTATCCAAGCCCGAAAAATCTTGCATCTTTTAAAGATGCTATAAATACATTTATTTCACGTTCTGAGCAGAAGGACGCCATTCAGCAGCTTTTTAATCAGTTGTCTTGGTATGCTGAACCTGAGGCGAACTATGAAGATTACTTTAAAACAAGTAATGGTCGCCCCTCGCTTTCTCCCAGAGTCAATGACACAGAGGCTTATATGTGCGCTTATGAGAATCTTTGTTCCCCTTTGTCGCCGCAGAAGAATTTTGTTGAGAGTGTTTATACTTTTCCTGGCAATGAAAAATTTAGAGTTTTTACAAATTCAAAAAATCTTGCCAGAGGTGATCTTCAAGAAGTCCCAATGTTTGGTGATTTTGATTTTTCCAAAGTTGAAAGCGAAAACTATATCCCTTACAGAGGGACTCTAGGTCAGCTGGACAACTCTTTGCTGAAAGGCTTGGATTTTGGGGAGCGTGTATCTTATGAGTTAAAACTCCCTGAAGGAGAAAGTGATTTTAATATCAGCTCACTACAGTTCTTTCGGGAAAATTATGTGAATGACAGCCTTTTTTTGAATCAGGTTGTTAAAATAGACCTCCCGCCAGGCGGCAGATTGATTATAGATAAACCTGTTTTTGTCAGGGCAGGCGGTATAATAGACTGCGGTGACGGAGATATACTGATTAAGGCTCCTATAATCAGTGAAGAGATATCTGTCGAGCTTTCTTCTGACATGGAGGAGGGCACTCTGGTTTCTAGGTTTCCTTTTCTTACTTTGGTCGGTAAAAACATCGTAATTGACACAGGAAAAGATAACTCAGAGCTTAAAGCTTTGTGGGACGCGACTGTGGGTTCTGATTTAATCAAGCTGCGTCCCTATGCTTTGCCGCAATTACATGCTATTTTAATCGCAAAAGGAACACTTAAGTTGGAAGAACCTTTCAATGGTATCAATATAGTCGGCTCAGTTGCAGCTAACAACTTGGACGACTCATTTCTGTATTCAGGCTCAATCCTTGAGTGGGGGCTGGAACCAAATCAAATGTCGGAAGCAGAAATTCACAGAAACTACGGTCTTTCAATAAGTTCGAGAATAAAAGAAGTCTTGGTTTTTTCAGATTAAAACTTTTTCATAACAAATTGCTTCATTAATTTTGCTTCCGTTCTAAAGATTTTTGTCTTGATTTGTAGTATACTGAAGTATATGGGCAAAAAAAGGGGAAAGATAGATGAAATCGCTACTTATTTGTAGAGACAATAAGTATAAAGGCAAAAAAGACGGTGTTATAGCTCTTGTTGTAGTTACGGTAATGGCGATTATCATGATTCTTTTTGCTTCTTTGATGAACAGAGTCAGACAGGAGTCTGCCTTTACAAACAAAATTTCTGTTAATGAAGCGGTTTATCAGTCGGCATCTTCCTTAGGGCGCTTTATAGCGGCAAAAATCACCAAGGATCTTGAGTATCGCAATGAGCCTGTAGGTTTAAAGCTTTCTGAAGCTATAACAGGGATGGCGTCCAGTGCGAGCTCTAGCCCTGTAAATAAAACTCTGGACTTCTCTCCGCTTGAAACTATTAAAAACTATAAAGTTGTAGAAGAAGCTTTGAGGAAAATTTCTGAAGAAGCGCGAATGGCTGTTGAACTTGAAGATGTAACATTGAGTCTTGAAAATGTTGTTTCTATAGATACGCCTGTCTGTGAAGGCGCCACCCGTTTGCCAGGAGAGTTGCTCGGTGAACTTGTAATAGATGTTAAGTTCAAAATTGGCAATGTCCGTAAAACATATAAAACCGTCAAAGACTTTAAATATGTCTGTCTGATTCCCTATCCTTATGCCAGATTTACTCTCTTTGCTCCTAATTTTGCTGCTATGAAGGATGATAGAATTAATGGAGTTCTTGTAAATGCTTCCGGATGGCCGCAAGATCCAAACAAGAAACCTTTGCTTTGTCTTAACAAGCGAACTGAAAACAATCCTGATGACTTCAACTCTGTTGATGATACAGATTCCAACAATAAAGTAGAAGATTTCGACAAAATGATTAAAAACGGCTGGATCTATTTGGGAGGAGCACCTGGCGGACAAGCATATGGAAATTTGCTCGATTTTGAGGTTGATAAAGACACAAATATTAAAGCCTTTGCGCTTAATATTCTGCCTTACCACGGCACTGAGCTTCCAAGAAATAGCTCAAATATGAACTATGGCGAATCTTTCCATTTTTATTATACATCAGACTCATCTGGTTGGATTCCTGAAGCGGATTGGTCTGATTTTTTTTCCAGTAACTCCGTTCAAGGTGTCAGCATGCGTTTTCTAAAATATGGATTTTTCAAAGATGTATTTGATAGTGACTTTCCATATCCAAGGCGAAGGCCTGATGGGACAGTCTCTAAGAACAAAGACGATTACCCAAAAGTATTTATATATGACAGGATTCCAGGCAGATATCATGAGAGCAGTTCAGAACCTGATTTTGGTATTTCACTCCAAACGGAGGGGAAAACTCAGTCTTCCTCTATTTTACCCTTTGGGACTGCCAGGCTTTGTACGCCCACTCTGGTTTTTGGTCCAGTTCTGAGGCGTTATCTTATTGGTTATGCGCTTCATGGTATTAGAGAAGGAGGTACGAACTTAGTCTTTCCATATCCAGGGACGAGTACTTTGGGTGAATTGGTAGAGGCAATGGATGCTTATTTAGTATTAAATGAGTCTAAAAGTGAATCTGAAAAAAAAGCTATTACGAATGCTTATAAAAAAATTTCTTGGTATAGGGATCCCAGTGCCAACTATGCGGATTTTTTCAAAGTTAACAATGGTCTCCCCTCTCCTTCTCCAAGAATAAATCATACAGAAGCTTATATGTACTGTTTTGAGAATCTCTGTGCACCCTTATCTCCTCACAAGGAATTTGAAGAGATAGTCTATAATTTTCCAGGCAATGCTAAATTAAAACCCTTTACTGACTCGAAAAAACTTGTGGGCTCAGATCTAGCACAGACACCCATTTTTGGTGATTTTAACTTTTCAGCCGTCGCAAGTGAAAACTATATCAATTACAGCGGACGTTTATCAGAGCTTGACAATGCTTTGCCTCGCGGGTTGAATTTTGGAGATCGTGTTTCTTATGAGCTTAAACCTCCTGAGGGGGAGACTGATTTTAATATCAGCAAGTCTTATTTTTTTCAAAAGCATTTTGTAATCAGGAAGTCAAAGATTTCTCTTTTCCAGAAAATTCTACAGGCAATAAGTGATGCGATCAAGGCAGCGTTGAATTGGCTTATTAAAATTACTACTGGCAAGTCTCCTGAAACTTCTGATGACGTGGTCAGCGAACTTTATTTGAATCAGGTGGTCAAAATTACTCTTCCGCCTGGCGGAAAGCTCATAATTGATAAACCTATTTTTGTCAGAACAGGCGGCATAATAGATTGCGGTGATGGCGATATAGTTATAAAAGCCCCTATATTGAATGAAGAGATCTCAATAGATCCTACTGATATAGAACCTAGTAATGCGACTTCTCCTCCCAAGTTCCCATTTTTGACTTTGGTGGGTAAAAATATAACTATAGATACCGGCAAAGGTGACGCGAATCTCAAAAAAGTCTGGGATGCGACAGTTGGATCAGATGCTATTAGAAAGCGTCCTTACGCCTTGCCTCAATTGCATGCTATTTTAATAGCCAAAAATGAGCTTAAGCTGGAAAGAGGCGATACATCTAAAGGTATCAATGTTGTTGGTTCAATAGCGGCCAACAGGCTTCATGATTCTTTCCTTTATTCAGGCTCAATTGTTGAGTGGGGTTTGGATCCGGATCAAATGTCTGGAGCAGATGTTAGCAATAACTTCGGTTTGACTCTAAGTCCAAGAACAAGAGAAGTCTTTTTGCCTTCAAATTAAAACTTTTTTGAAAAATACTGGTAATATCAATGAGTAACAAAGAGTTGCCCGACGCAAAAGCAATCGAAGCTGTCCTTGCTGGTGACACTGAGTTATTCGAAGTATTGGTTAGGCGTTATGAAAGGCTTGTGTTCAGTTATCTCTTCTCCATGACCTCAGATATTCATGAAGTAGAAGATGTCACTCAAGAAGCTTTTGTTAAGGCCTACAGATACTTGGGAAGTTTTGACTGTTCCAAAAAGTTCTCTTCTTGGCTTGTAGTTATAGCGAGAAACGTATTCTTAGATTATAGAAAATCGGACAAGAATACTGTTTCTTCAACAGAACTTGTAACTGAAGTATTGGTTTCCTCAAGCCAAACATCAGAGGATGAACCGCCAAACCTTCTAATCAAGAAAGAGAAGTTCAACGAACTTTTAAAGATGCTGGTAGACTTGGAAGGAGAATTAAAAGAAGTCTTTATGTTGAGAGTTGTCAACGAAATGTCTTACCAAGACATAGCAGATACTCTTAGCTTGCCTTTACAGACGGTTAAAAATCGTATTTTTAAAGCCAGAAAGATTCTGAGGGCTAAACGAGATGAATATAAAGCAAAATTGCCCTGACGAGCAGACAATTTATATGTTCTTAGATGTCGAGCTTCCAGTTGAAGGAATGCGAGCGGTTTTGGAACATCTCCAAACTTGCCATTCCTGCATGGAGATTCTCAAGGCTTCTGAAAACTATGAGAATGCTCTTTCTGCAAGCGCCAATGCTTATATTTCAGCGACAGATCGTGTTGAGCCTATAATGAAAGAGGTTCGGAAACTTGCTTCATTTACTGTTGAGGATGCTTCTGAATTTACTTTCTTTGACTTCCTTAAAACAGTATTTTCGTCAAAAGTTTTTCGCTATTCAGCGGCAGCATTTGTTTCTGTTATTTTCTTGTCCTTTTTCTTTATGGCAGGAGAACCTGAAAGCACTCTAGTGCCTGTCAGAAAGACAGTTTCAGCTTATTCCATGATGGCTGCGGGCAGTGACGCTTTTATTGACGGTGAAAAATGCCTTCCAGGCGTTCCGTATAATTTAGACTCTGACAGAACCTATAAGATATCAGGTCGTTTTGCGGTTTATTTGCCAGGCACTTCTGTTATCACGTTAGATGCTCAGGATATGGCTTCTTTCACTTATCAGAGTTCAGACGGTCTCCTTGTTTTGGAAACAGAAAATAATGTGAGACTTACTTCGCCATTCGGCGATGAATTCAATGCAAAGGTCAATGGGGCTGTGGTGGCTTTTGGTCTCCTTCCGTATCAAAAGGGAGAATTTCTGACTCCTGGAGACAAAGATAAAAAGGATGAAAAAACCGGGAATCATGTTATAATTACAGAGGACAATTCTAGAACAGAATCTATCGCTGAAAGGCCAATACAGGCTGCTGAGGTTTTAGAGCAGGAAGGCTCATCTGAAGCCTTGTCATCAGAAGTGCCTGAGCAAGTTGTTGTGGAACATGTTTATGATGATGATGAATTTGAGGCAGGCGACCCTGTTTCAATTCCTCTGGACGAAAGCCAAGATACGGGCTCAAGAGACGATCCAGATTGCGCTAACCCTTTCAGCAGTAGTTCGGTAATATTGAGGTAATTTTTGTATAACGCTTCTCGAGCATTTTCAATGCTGGAAATAGTAGTCACACTCGTGATTCTGACTCTGACCTTCTTGCCGCTTTATCGTTTGTTCAGCTATGGCACACAAGGTACTGTCAGCACTGTTAACGAGACGGCTGCAACTTCCTATGCTTCAGACCTTTTGGAGCTTGTTAAGGAATTGACTTTTCAAGATCTCAAAGTTTGCTTGGACGAAAACCCTGGGACAACAGAAGGCGATTTCAGAGTCTACTCGGGTGACGATGCTATTAAAGCCTTTTTTCAAAGCGGCTTGGATTTTTATGAGCAGGGAGCAGAAACTCATTCAATTAACATTGAAGGAGCTATGGGGCATCTAAGACCTTTGGCTCAACTTCCGCCAATGCTTTACAGGCAACCGCAGGAAGGGGAAAGTGCAGATGAACTAAAGGTTTCAGATGATGATTTTAAACGTATAATGAGAATAAAGCTCTATGATAATTGGGAAAGCAGTTTGAAACAGACCAGCAATCCATCGGTAGATGCTTGGCCTGAAATGGGCTTTGTTAAAACAGCTTATGTTGAAGTTGAAGTGCAATTTAAACGCTCGCAGGGCGGTCCTGAGGCTTCAATTTTTCTTAGTTCAATTGTGAGTGATACTCTATGACTAAGCGAAAAGCCATTACCCTCACCGAAATAATGGTAAGTATTCTCGTTATTTCTCTTCTATCTGTAGCTGTTTATAAAATTCTCAGCAGCGTTTTTACTCAATTTTCCAAAAATACATCTAAGCTCTCCAATGTCAGAACTGCTTCAAAAATCTTTGAACGTCTTAAAATTGATATAAGAGCCGCAGTTCCCTATTCTGAGAGATTTGCTTCTATATCGGGCGGAGGAGAATTTTATAAGATATCTGAAAATGAAGATGACCCTGAAAAGCTTACTTTCTATACTAATTTAGATGAGCATGGATACCCTTCTTCAGAAAAAACTGCAAAAGTTTCTTATACTTATGAAAAACCACAAACAAATAACAAAAATACGGGTATTGTTAGAAGAACCTTAACACCTGTTGAATTTACACCGGGTACCGACGGTGCTCTAAATATTGTTGAAAAAGCTGGAGCTACGACAGAGAAAATGAATGAGCTCAGCGTTACTATCTTCGATATTAAAAAGGTGGTTCCTGATGGTGCCGAATCTGAAGAAGACACCATACCTTATTTGAGGATTTGGCTTATGGTTCAAGGTGATGAGGGGCCTTCAAGCGCGGCGCTTAGGGCAAAGAATGCTTTTCAGCTTTCTTCGGTGCTTTTTCCTAGATTTTTTGAAGCTGCCATATCTCAAGAAGAAGAGTTTTGGCAGTATAAAAGATAAAAACAAGGAGGTTGGGGATGAATCGCAAAAATTTCCTTATTATGCTTCTTTTCTTTATGACAGCAACTTGCTTGCAGGCTGCAATTACTTACACTTTTAAAGAAGGTGACACTCTTTGGGATTTGGCTGGCAAATATTATGGTGATCATAGCCTTCATAAAAAGCTTGCTGAATATAATAATATTTCCAACCCAAGGACTATTCCTAACGGCAGAGTAATAAGAATACCTGATAAAGCTGAATTGAGTAATCCTCCTCCAAAAGAACAACAACAAACCAATGTTGACGGCACTCGCAAAAACAGCCTGACAGATGCGCAGATGGAATTTAAAGCCATATTAAACGCTTCCTATGAAAGTTATTCAACAGTGAGGCCGACTACGCATAATGGCTTGGACGAAGTTTTGCCTGCAGAAAATCCGAGAAGAAATACAAACCAGAGGCCGAGAACCTCTTATTGAGATTGTGGTGCCTGACTAAAAGAATAGACTGCTATTAATTTTATCGTCTGTATTTTGATTTTTAGAAGAGAGAGCTATCTGAAAAAAACGCGGGCTCTCTCTCTAGACGTACATGGGATTTATTAGTTATAATTTAAATATAACAAAAATAAGCGAGAATAAGATGAAAAGAATAACCTTACGCAGGATCCGGACTATATTTTTGGCGTTTGCGTTTTTAGTAGCCGCCAATTTACTTTATGCAGGCAATTTAATCCTGAAGCATGAGAGACCGGTCACCATCGGCGGAAGGACTATAGCCTATCAAACTGTTCAGCTCTCCGATCCTTCACAGCTTCCGCAAGGCTCTCCATGGAGAGATTATTTGAACACAAGGCTGGATAACGGCATGACCATCTATCAATATGCCAAGACAGCAAGCTCGGCTCTCTCTAAAGACATGGTCTTGACTCTCAGCGATGCCAATGGCAACTCTTTTTCCAGCCGCTCAAAGATCGATAACACTTATAATATCCATCTTTACGATTATTTAAATCGTTTTGAATCTTCCCGCAACAAGAGTTATATTTTCCTCCATGAGTTTGCCCATGTTGTAATGCTTAACTCTTATCCCCCTTCTTATAACTTTGGTACCTTGGATTATGGTTCTAACGGCGTTCATTATCTTGATGATATACTTCCGAATCATAATACAGCTTGGGTAGAAGGCTGGGCTAACGGTTTTGCTGCCCATAATAATGGCGGGATGATTTATGATTATGATCTTAACAGTTCTGACTGTACAGCTTTTTTGAAAAGAAATACTTTTGATGAAATGGCAAGAAACGAACTTTTTGTGGCAAAGGTGATATACGATGCCATAAGAAAGATTCCAGGCGGACAAGATTCTCTCTATGAAGCTATTGCGAGAACTTCTCCGCATTATTCGCTGCAAGAATTTTCTGCTCAGTATACGGCTAGATATCCTCAAAATAAAGTAGCGATGGCTAAAATTTTATTTGAAGCTTCTCATGGCAATATTTCACTTGATGAAATGTTGGCTTATGTTAATAACGGTTCTAAAAAGGTTTCTAGAGACCTTTATAATTATTTGGATGCTTCAGGATTGCTCAGTGCCCCTCAAAAGAAACCGACACCTCCCCCAACATCTTATGCGGGCACTTCCGGAAAAACCGGCTTTTGGGATGTTATAGGAGACTTTTTCAAAAAAATCTTCGCTTTCTTTAAGCCATCAAGCCGTGAATCTGCACCTCTTCTCCCGGATTATTCTGTTGCAGCTGCTTCCCGTGATGTTTCAGAGCCTTCTTCTGTAGAGGCATATGCTCCGGAAGAACGCAATGAAAGCCACCACTATTATCTTTCTGAAGAGGCTCTCAGAGCTCAAAAAGACTATTACAAATATCTGAAACAGTATAATGCTCTTATGGCTACAAAATCTCCTGACATGAAAAAAGTCAAGCAGGTGCGCGACAAGCTCATAGAAGCTAAAAGAATAATGAGAAAATACGGAGTGCAACACAAACACTGAAAGAATAACGCCTAGTAGGCGGTGACAGTGAATTGTGAAATGTTTGGAGCATGATATAAAACTGAAATTGCTCTGTTGTTTATAAATAAGCAGTCATATCGTAAAAAAAAATCGCAGTTAGAATAACTGCGATTTTTAACTTTTTAGTATTGTGTGATGAGTGCTATTGTCTTCTTAGAGCAGTTGTTAGTTTTAGCGATTGAGTCCTAAAAAAATTATTTCTAACTTTTGCTTTGTTGAAGCTTGCTGTCCACTAATTACTGTTCTTTGGCGGCAAGTGGTTTCATAGCGGGGAACAAGATCACGTCTCTGATTGATGGAGCGTCTGTCAGCAGCATCACCATGCGGTCTATGCCTATTCCAAGGCCGCCCGTTGGAGGCATTCCGTATCTGAGAGCGTTGATATAGTCCATATCCATCATGTGGGCTTCATCGTCTCCAGACTCTCTTTGTTTTAGCTGATCCAAGAACCTTTCCAGCTGGTCTTCTGAGTCGTTGAGTTCCGAGAAGGCATTTGCGAACTCTTTTCCATTTATGAAAAGTTCAAATCTGTCGACTATGTCGGGATTGTCTTTATTGGCTTTTGAGAGAGGGGATATCTCTTTCGGATATTCATAGACAAATGTCGGCTGAATCAGAGTGTGCTCAATTTTTTCATCGAATATTTTAACCAGAAGTTTTACGGGAGTATCTCCAGGTTCAATATCAACGCCTGACTTTTTGGCGAGTTCCAAGGCTTCATCTTTGCTGATGGAATAAGACAAGTCTGCCTTGCCTGTTGCTTCTTTTAAAAGATCCAGAAGCTTTACTCTTCTCCAAGCTGGTGTCAGGTCTATTTGAGCTCCTTGGTAAGTGATATTATAACCGACACCACAAGTCTTGGCAGCGTGACAGAAGATTTCTTCTGTCAGATCCATGACGGTGTTCATGTCGCCGTATGCTTGGTATACCTCCATCATGGTGAATTCCGGGTTATGTGTGCTGTCCATGCCTTCATTTCTGAAGTTTCTGTTTAATTCGAATACTTTTTCAAAGCCGCCAACAATCAATCTTTTTAAGTAGAGTTCAGGTGCTATTCTAAGATAGAGATCTATGTCCAAGGCATTATGGTGAGTTATAAATGGTCTGGCAGCAGCTCCGCCTGCTATTGAGTGCATCATAGGAGTTTCGACCTCCATGAATCCCTTAGAGTGCATGAACTGTCTGACAGAATGTACAATCTGGCTTCTTTTTTCGAAAGTATTTCTGACTTCGGGGTTTACTATAAGGTCGACATATCTTTGTCTGTATCTCAACTCTATATCAGTAAGGCCATGAAACTTTTCGGGGAGGGGGTTAACTGATTTCGAGAGTAAAGTGATTTTTTCTGCTCTGAGGGAAATTTCGCCTGTTTTAGTTTTGAAAAGAGAACCTTCGGCTCCTATTATATCTCCTGCATAGAGGCGCTTGACTATTGCATAGGGCTCTTCGCCTATAACGTCTTTTCGGATGTAGAGCTGCAATTGGCCGCTTTGATCCAAAATGTGCAAGAAAGTTGTTTTGCCTTGGCCTCGTTTTGTCATAATGCGGCCTGCTACTTTTACGTTGGGAATAGAGTAGTGCTCTTTTTCTTCCTGTTTGGCTTCCTCTGCTTCAAAAAAGCTTTTAGCTTCTGTGGAGCTGTGAGTTCTGTCAAAGCGTTCACCGTATGGGGCTATGCCTTCATTCCTTAGTTCATTGATTTGATCTATCCTTTGTTGTTGGGTGCTTGTCAATTTTGCGTCGTACATTGTGAATCCCTCTTATTTTGATTAGCAGAAACAAAAAAGGCGCTCCGGTTTTTAGTGACCTTCACGCCTTTTAGTTTATTGTAAGTTTTCAGTTTTCAGTAACTCTGACGTTTGTGGCCAAAGGACCTTTTTCTCCGTCTGTAAGGTCAAATTCTACTATTTGTCCTTCTTTGAGAGTTTTGTAACCGTCACCTTCGATTTGTTTGTAATGGACGAATATGTCTTTTCCGTCTGTGCTTTCAATAAAACCGTAGCCTTTTACGTTGTCGAACCATTTAACACGACTTCTTTGCATTCTCGATACTCCTTGTTAACTTATAATCTGTCGGGTTATGCACTGTATTAGTAGCATAACTTGCTCTTTCTTTCAAGAAAAAGAAAAAATATCTGAGCCTCAATTAAGGACAGATAGTTAAAACCGTGGAGTAGGGTTAGGGAATAGGGAGTTGAAAGGAGAGAAAGTATAAAAACAAAGTTTTTTCCTGAAGTTGGAGCTTTAATTTAAAAGTCGATATTTCTATTGTTTATATTTTGCTACCTTCAAAGGATGGGTAATCTCTATTAGTCTTTAATTCCAAGATGGTAAGATTTATTACTTTAGTCCATGCTGTACATTTTAGATTGTCTTAATAATTCTCATATCTTGATTAGAAAAGATAGTTTGCTACAATTATAATAGTGAGTATTTTTCATCTTTTAAGGCGAACTGAATATAATTTAAGGCAAGGTTTTTGCACTTTTTTTAACTCGTTATTCAAACTTGTTTTGGAGATTGTGTTTTTTTCGAGTTTTGAGTTTTACTGTTTTCGGACTAGCTCTTCTAATCTTGCATGAAGCATCCCTCTGTGACATTTGCGGATTGATAGTTGTTCTGTTGCGGTTTTTGTTTCTTCAAATATTTTCGCTTATTTCTCAGTATCTTAAAGCAGTTGCCGGTTTTAATTGTTGAGTCTAAACAATTTTACTGCTCCCCACACCCTACCCTCTACTCCCTTGGAGTTTTCGCCGCTCATCACTCTCAAAATAATTTTTAAATATTTTGAGAAAAATGCTTGCATTTTTCTCAGTGTGGTGTTATAGTAAAGGTCCTGCCTCGGCAGGGCGGCAGAAAAGCGCCGCGAGCTCATTGAAAACGACATCCGATGAAAACACATCCAACAAAAACAAACAGGTCTTTTTGAAAAGAGATGAGGACTAACAGCAATTAGTCTT
>JAAYNI010000045.1 GCA_012520995.1 Candidatus Rifleibacteriota bacterium | reverse complement strand
TCTGTCTGTTGTCTTTGCTTATTTTCGCCTCTTCCAGCCTTTTTGCTCAGACACCTGAAAAATTATTATCATCATTAACAGGCGAAAACTGGGTTTTGTTTGGCAAAATTTATGACAAAGATACTTATCAACCGATTGCAGGCGCTAAAGTAACCTTTAATTACGAAGATGGCGGGCAAGCTGCAACTGTTTCAAACGCAAAAGGCGACTATTTCCTTAGCTTGGACAGCAGTAAAAAAGGCCGATTGCTTGTAGAAGCTGATACATATGACCAAGGAGGCTATGCTCCATATCAAATAAAGCCTCGCAATATAGACCGTGCCCATATTTCTTTAGCTTCTAAGCTTTATGCTTACGAAGGTCATGTTACAGATATTTTGACTGGCGACTCATTGCCTGATGCCGATGTTATATTTGTTTATGAAGAAAATGATGACACGCCAGCGATAGACCCTGTGAAAGCAAAGACTGATGCCCAAGGCAGATTTACTTTAAAATGCTTTATACGCAGAAAAGGCACTATAAAAATTAATAAGCCTGGTTACAAAGAAATCAGTGATTTTTGCAACAATCCTGGAGCTCCTTATCAAATTTATAGACCAAATTATACTCTTATTCCAGCCAATGAAGTTTGGACTTTAAGAGGCAGAGTTGTTGACGAATACACTTGGCTTCCTCTTGTGGGAGCTGATGTTAAGCTGGTTTATGATGAAGGCGGCGAAACTGGCAGCGTAAAAACAGACTCAATGGGAAAATTTGAGCTCAAACCGCCTGTTAACAAGCCTGGAAAATTGCATGTCAGCGCTGCAAATTATAAAGATTACAAATTCACCTATCAAGAGAAAACTAATGTTAAATTCATTAAAGATGACTTGCATCGTATAAGCCCAGTGGCAGGACGTCCTACAAAGAAATTGTCTATGGAAAAACACAGTCTTATAGAAGGGACTGTCCTTGCAGAAAATACTCATCTTCCAGCTAAAGGTGTTGAAGTTTACTACGCTTATAAAGACAAGAGCGGACAATCCGATAAAACTTGCACTGATGAGCAGGGCCGATTTGCTTTGAAGCGTCTGGCAGATAAAGACGGAACTATTTTTTATGAGGGCGAACAATGGATAAAGGATGCTGATTACAATATTTATGCTGTTAAGCCCGGTCATTATTCGATAAAGACAAAAATGATAAAAGGTGTTAATGACAGCTTTATTCTTTATGGAAAAGTCAGAGACGAAATAACTCGCGAACCTGTTACAGGCGTTAAGGCAAGCTTTATAGTAAACAAAGAAACAGAAGTTTTTGCTTATACGGATGTTCAAGGGAATTACAAGATGAATATTCCTGTTTCGAAACGCGGCAGCTTGATGTTTACCAAAGAAGGTTATAAAGATTTTGACGCGAGACGTGTAACCAACGGCAACGGCAGATGTCCAGTGGAAATATCTGCTCTGATAGCTCCTGCTTGTCGTTATATCACTGGCAAAGTAGTTTATAGCAAAACATTTGAGCCGGTAGTGGGAGCAAAGCTTACTTTTAAATATAAAAAAGCTGATACAATCTATGAAGCTGTTACAAATTCAGATGGCAATTACAAAATCAAGGTTGATACTTTGGCAAAGGGTCTTCCGCAAGGCAGAATTGAATTAACAGGCGAAGGAATAGAAGAGCGCGGAAATAACATTGTCGTAACAACGAGTGATGTAATCACAAACTTTGCCGTTGATAAAAGCACAGACACCTATACTATTCTAGGGAGAGTATCTCGTGAAACAGATAAGACTCCTGTAGCAGGAGCTGTGGTTGAATATGTACATGAAGATGGCTCTAAGATTACAACAAAGACTAACGCAAATGGTGATTATTTAATTGAACCGCTGCTTAAACAAGCTGGAGTGCTCTCTGTTCAGGCTAATGGTTTTGATAAAGCAACGGATAATGTCCGCTCGGTGAGTTATGCTTCCAGATGCGATCTGCGTGATTTTATTTTGAGGAATTCAAAATAAAAGTTCCAAAGAATTCATTGATTATCCGATTTTTGCTTTCTTAGACTTTTTTATCACGAACAACGAGTGCTCTCCTGTACAATGGTTATATGATCACCCTGTTTTTTACATGATAATTCTTTCGATTTAGAAAGTATAATGTTAGAATGTTGCCATGAGAAAATTAAAAATCAGCTTAATTTTAATATTTTGTTTCGTTTCTATAGCTTCCTATGCCTTTAATTTAAAGCCTTTGAAAGGCTACAAAATAATGATTGACCCAGGTCATGGCGGGGGAGATCCTGGTGCAGTTGGAGCATCCGGCTTAAAAGAATCAGATGTGAATCTGCGAGTCGCAAGATATCTTACTATGCTTCTTAAGGCTGACGGAGCTGAACCTGTAATGACAAGAACAGGCGACTATTACGTTTCTTTGCGCGAGCGAGTATCAATGGCGAAGAAGGAAAATCCTGATTTGTTCATTTCGATTCATCACAATTCTTCTTTGTCACAGGTAACAGAAGACAAAAGCGAGATATATTACGACGGCAGGGATTTCGGCATCTCACGTATACTAGGCGAAGAACTGCTTTACTCTATGAGCATGTATAATGAGTCGGGACGAGCAGACCTTATACCTGGCGGTTTCTATATTTTGCGAAATAATCCTGTACCGGCAGTTTTGGTTGAAGGAAACTACATAAGCTGCCCGGAAACAGAAAAAACACTCCGAACAGGAAAGGTTCTTACAAATCAAGCCAACGCTATCAGGATGGCTGTCAGAGATACTTTGGCGCCAGGTATTATAGATTTGGATTTCTTGCTGGAAAATAAAGAGAGAATTGATGTTACTGTTCCCTTTATTAACCTGCTTTTCACTGCAAATACTCTTGTGGAAAACGCAAGCGCTTTTCTTTTGCCTGAAACAACAATTAATTTCAAGTTGTCAGAAATACCTGCGAGTTATTCTAACGTCTATAACCTTTTCAATACTGAAGCTCTTTCCAGCGGCAATTATAAGCTAGTAATTACTGCTGCTAACAGTCAAACATTCTCTCGCAGATATGTTTTCGACTTGAATGTTAAACTGCCTGTTAAGGATATCGACTTTCATCCGATAGCCCCTTGCATTCCGGAAGATTTTCAAGGCTATTTTCCTGTAAGAGTTACTTTGAAAGACTATGCCGGCAATATAAATAAAACTCAGGCGGAAGTGACTGTAAGTTACAACGGTAATCGCGAAACTCTAACCGTAAACTCAAGCGGTAAAAACACTTTCTTTTTGCATTTGACCGGCAAGGAACGAGAAAATGTTGAAATTAACTTTGAATTTGGCGAAGGTCTGACTAAGACTGTAACTGTTCCCATAGAAAATGTAAAAACTACTTTTATTCTCGGAAAAGTTACTGATACCAGGGGTTTGCCTATAGACAATGCTTGCGTCTCTTGCAGCTCAGAAGAAGTTTACACTGATTCAGACGGTCTTTTCTTCTGTAGTTTGCCGCATAATTTAAAAAATGTTTCTTTCAAAGTATCTTCAGATAATGGATATGCCTCAAAAACCATGACTTTTTCGACAGAGACTGTTCCATTATTGTTGCCCAGTATACAGCTGAAAGAGACAGGATTTACTCTTAAAGACACCAAAATAGCGGTAATCGCAGATCAGACAACATTGGTTACAGCTGAGAATCTTATTAAGTCTCTGAATGAGGCTGGTTCTTCCGCTTTCTTGGTAGATACAAGCAGTTTGGCTCAGCCTGCTTATCAAGCTATTCTAGAAGTTAATAACCATGAAGACCTTGATTTGTTGATTTCTCTAAAAATGACTGACGAAGTCGGGGTACGAATAGGACATTATCACTCCAGCGTAGTCGGAAAGCAAATCGCTTCCAGAATCAAAAAGGAATTGGCTAAAAAACATATTAAAGCTTCTGCCGGAGCGGCTTCGAGCTACGAGCTTTCCCACACAGGGGCTGCCGCTTTGACTGTGACTTTCTCCTCTAGGTTTGACACACAGACAAATAAAATTATCAAAGATGCTATTTGCTCTGCCTTACAATATAACAAACAGGAACCTTAATAATGACGAAGAACAACAAAACAAAACAAGACGAATTGTATTATTCGGAAACACATTGTCCGAGCTGTGCCCGCTTTGTGGGCACTAATACCAGATGCCCATATTGTCAAGCTGATACGCAAAAACGCCTTTCAATCAGAGTCTTTAAGGCGATTTCTGTGTTTTTGTCTACTGTAGGTCTCTTAGCCTTGCTGTTTTACGCACAGAGGATTGAAGCTCCAATTGTCAAAATCGGAGACTTGAAAGAATTAAGCAACTTCGGCCATGTCAGAATAGAAGGTGTGGTGACATATGGCACTGGAACCCTTAATCAGTGGGGTTCCCTCTCTCTGACTATCTCGGAACCTGCAGGTCGCGGCGGCAAATTGAATGACTTGAGAGTAACTGCTTATTCAAACGTAGCCAAAGAACTCCAAGAACAAGGCAAGTTGCCAGTTACAGGTGACAGAGTCGTAGTCGAAGGGCAAGTGCGAATTCAAAGAAAAGAGGCTTCTTTGCTTTTGAATGCGCCAGAGCATCTGACTATTCTGGAAAGAGCTCCTGAAGCGAAATTGGGTGTTCAGCCTCTTACTATGACCCTTCAAGATATTACACCCGCATATCTCGGCAGAGAAATTACTGTCAGCGGTGTTGTCAAAAGCTTGGCTACTTTTAATTTTGGCAATGTTTACAGGCTGGATGATGCTTCTGCAGAAGGTTTTCCTGTTTTGCTTGAAACCAAAGCTATTAAAGGCTCCATGGAGAAATTGCCTGAACAGGGCGATGTGCTCACTGTGACGGGCTTTTTGGTTAAATATCAAGACAGCTTGGAAATAAAAACAGACAAGCCGAACTCCTTTACTGTCAAAGGAAATAGAACTTTCTTGAGGGCGGAATAACGATGCAGACAGTTTTGAATTTAATTTTAAATCCTCAATATCTGATACTGGTTTATTTCAGCTTTATAGGAGTGCTATTTTCTCTTATAGTGTCTTTCTTGCCAGCTCTTCATATTTACAACGTTCTGGGCATATTGATGCTTTTGGTTTTCCACTTGGAAGTAGCTTTGCCTCCTATGCACCTGATAGCTCTATGCATCGGGATGATAGTTGGCTACTCAATATTTAACACTGTACCTGCAAGCTTTTTTGGCCCGGGCGACGAAAGCATGTCTTATTATGTTTTGCCTAGCGCGGATTGGCTGGAAAAGGGCAGGGGTTACGAGTCGGTTATTTTGACAGCCATTGGTTCTCTTGGGGGCATAGTGATAATGGCTATTTTGGCTCCTCTGTTTATAAAGATAGTGCCAATATTGAAAACTGTAACGGGCCCTCATCTCTTCTGGATTCTTGGCGCAGTTATCGCTTATGCGATTCTTTCCGAGTGGCCAAAGGGGCTTTCTTATTCATCCAGCAGACTTACAAACTTTCTGGAAGGCTGGAAGTATCTTGGAATAGGCCTTCTTACCTTCTTCTTGGCATCGATACTTGGCTTCATAGTAATGAATAAAACTCTGGTGCCGGTAGATTTCGCTTTTCAAAGCATAACGCCCGTGTTTGTTGGCTTGTTTGCTATACCTTGGCTGATCACTAACATTATAAACATTGGAAAGGTTCCCAAGCAGCATATACCTGAAACAGTAGAAATTGATTGGGCACTTGTCTATCAGGGCTCTTTCAGCGGTTTTTTGGGCGGTTTCTTCGCTGCTTTTATGCCCATAGTCACAGCTGGAATAGGCGGTCTTTTATCAAGCCATGCGACTGCTCAAAGAGACAACAGGCTCTTTATTCTATCTTATGGAACTTGTAAAACTGTTTACTATGTGGGTTCTTTCTTGCTGTTTTTTATACCTGGAGTATACTTAACCAGAGGCGGTCTTGCATCGATCGTTAGTCCTGTTATGTTTGCTACAGGTTACAGAGAATACTTTCTATTTGTAGCTATAATGGTCTTTTCGGCCGGTATTTCTTTTCTCATGCTTATGCCCTTTACAAAGGCATGTATCAGGCTGGTAGAAAAAGTAAATTACAAATGGGTTTCTATTGTAACCTTGGTTTTGCTTATACCTGCAGTTTTCAAGTTTACTGGTTTCGGCGGTCTTGCCATTATGGCTGTTGCTACGGGAATAGGGCTTATGCCTGTGCTTTTCCAGGCGAGACGAATGAATCTCATGGCTGTTTTGTTGGTTCCTGTTTGCGTAAGCATGGCAGGCTACGGCAACCATGTTCTAAGATTTTTGGGGTTGATATAATATGAAGGGACTTACACACTTTGTTTCAGGAATAGCAGTTGCTTCCTTTTTTCCGCAAGCAGTTCATATGGCGGTTCAAGAAAAGTCTTTTATTTTGGCATTAGGCGGTATTTTCGGCATATTGCCGGATACATTGGACTTTAAATTTGCCAGATATTTCTTTAAGCCTGAGTTTGAAGTAAGACCGGATCCTAACAACCTTGATGCAAAAAAGATAGCCGAGGGTGTAGCTGAAGCCGTGAAAAAAGCTGCTGAAGACGGCAAGAGCACTTTGCAGCTTCATACCATGCAGCTTGGAGCCAACCGATGGCGCAGCTATAGCCTTGCTTTTGAAAAGGAAACCAGCGAAATAGTGGTTGAAATAGGTCCAGAAATAGATACAGGCCAATTACCGTTCTTAGGCACAGAAGTAAAAGATCCTCAAAAAGCTGTAGCAAGAGTCAAAGTAGATTGCGAATTCCAGCAAGACTTTGATAAAAAATCTACAATAGGTATAATGACAGGTCCTGCTTTTGAGTTTGCGAAAACTGAAGACGGCAAAGTTGAAATTATCTTTTTGCCTTGGCATAGAACTTGGTCTCACAGCTTTACATTAGGCATCTTGACAGCTTTTATAGCGGGTATAATAGCATATTTCACAGTTGGAGAAGGTCCTAATCCAGACCTTTACACTTTGCCACGTTGGATGATGTATCCTCTGATAATACTATTTGGTTCTGCAATTCACATCATAGAAGATTCCACGGGATTTATGGGGAATAACCTATTTTATCCCTTTACGAAAAAGCGTACAAAAGGCTTAGGTTTCATGAGCGCATCTGATGCAGTGCCTAACTTCTTTTTTGTCTATACCTCAATACTTTGCATTATCTTCAATCTTGACAGATTTCATCCAGGACAGATTCTTGAAACAAGAGCTATAAGCAATCCGTGGTTCTACTGGATTGTCTTTTGGGCTTTGCCTTCAGTTGTTATGTTTTATCTTTATTTTAAAGGGCAAGGTACTAAATCAAAGAAAAAGAACAAGCCTGACTTTGACTCTCCTAAAATGGAACATGAACCCGATGTTTCAGTAATATAGAAAAACAAGTGTTAGAGGCTCAGGGTGGCGACTACGAAAAAATATAAGTATAAAGATAAAATGGAGATATACTCACATGAACAGTAACACTATGTTTAAAATCAGCTATGGCTTGTATGTTCTTTTCACCAATTGCGGCAAAAAAATGAACGGCTGTATCATAAACACAGTTAATCAAGTCACTTCTCAACCTAACCGTATAACTATAGCTGTCAGCAATGCTAACTACAGCTGTGAGACTATTAAGAAAACAGGCTTTTTTAATGTTTCTATTCTCAGCGAGAAAGCTAAATTTGATATTTTCAAAAGATTCGGTTTTGCTACAGGCAAAGATATAGATAAGTTAAAAGATTTTCTTTGCGATACTGCCAATAACGGTTTGCCGATTTTGAAGTCTGATGTTTCAAATGGCTGGCTTTCATGTAAAGTAATAGAAGCAAAGGATTTAGGCACTCACACTCTTTTCCTTGCAGATGTCTTGGACGCTGAAATTATAAGTGAAGATGAAGCCATGACCTATGCCTATTATCATGCGAATGTTAAACCCAAACCGAAAGCAGATGAAACCTCAAAAGATGTTAAAAAGAAAGGTTTTAGATGTGTCATATGCGGTTTTGTATATGAAGGAGAGACATTGCCTCCCGATTATATATGTCCTTTATGCAAACATGGTGTTGATGCGTTTGTACCTCTATGAGCTTTTCCGTTAAAGACCTTTTTAAACCAAGGTCCATGACTCATGGAACTCCTTGGAAGTCTATTTTAATCTTTGCTATACCTTTAATTATAGGGGATGCAGCTCAACAGCTTTATAATACGGTTGATGCCATAGTTGCCGGCAGATTTATCGGTGACAGTGCCCTTTCAGCAGTTGGAGCCTCATTGGGTCCGACAATGCTTTCTATGCTGGCCTTCATGGGCTTGTCGCTGGGTATAGGCATAATGGTGAGCCAGTATTATGGAGCAAAAGACAGAGAATCCTTGTCTTATACGATAGGCAACGGTATTTTCCTGACAGCTGTTATTCTGCTTATCTTAATGCCCTTGGCGTTTTATTTTATTAAACCTCTTTTAATATTGATTAAAACGCCGCCTGAAATTTTAGATGCTACATGGACTTACCTTGTAATATTTATATTAGGTATGCCCGGAACAGCTTATTATAATATGCTTTCAGGGATTTTGAGAGGACTTGGAGACTCCTATTCGGCTCTTCTATTTTTGTTATTGGCTACATTTTTGAACACAGTTTTAGACCTGGTTTTTGTTCTTGCTTTTGGCGGAGGTGTCGGTTCTCTGGCCTTGGCTACAGCCATATCCCAGAGTATTTCTGCTGTTTTTTGCTATATAAAGCTTAAAAACATGAAAGAAGACTTCTCATTAGAGTTGAAGCATTTCAAGCCAAAAACCAGATTCATAAACAGAATTCTTTCTCTAGGTCTGCCTTCTTCTCTTACTCAAGCAGTCTTTGCTGTGGCAGGCATGATCATACAGTCTGTAACCAACTCTTTCGGAGCAGATGTTGTTGCCGTCTCTGTCGTAGTAATGCGTATTGACGGATTTGCAATGATGAGCAACTTCAGCTTTGGGATGGCTATGACTACTTTTACAGGGCAAAATGTGGGGGCAGGCAAAAAGAGCAGGATAGCCTTAGGAGTAAAGCAGGGCATGGTTCTGGCTTTATCAGTCTGTTCGACAGTAGTCCTATTTATATTGCTCTTTTCTAAGTATCTGGTAGGAATGTTTACTCAGACAGAAAGCATAATGGATTTTGCGGTCTATGCTCTCAGAGTTTTGTCTCCAGGCTATCTTTTGTTTGCTGTGAGCCAGTGCATGCAAGGAGTTATGAAAGGGGCTGGGGATACGATAAGCCCGCTTGTTATGTCGATTCTGACAGCGGTGTTCATCCGTGTCGGAGCTACCTTCACTTTTAAACACCTTTCTGCAACCCCTGATATGCCAGGAGGAAAGCCCGAGTCTATATATTGGGCTCTGAGTCTTACTTGGGTTTTAGGAGCTTTAATAACTTATTTGGTTTACAAGATGGGTTACTGGAAAAAAACAGCTGAACTCTCGATGACGCAGCCTCAGGGAAGTAGGATGTAGGGAGTGGCGTTCTTAGCAGTTGCCAACGATGATTTGTTTCAGAACATAATCTCTTTTTAAAGGAAGTTTTACCTGCAACAAATTACTTCTTTAACTTTCTGCTTTAAAAAGAAAAAAAAGTTTTTTTTTCTTGCAATTTAAACCTTATTGATGTATTATACTTAATACAATCAAGATCCCGAATAGCTCAGGGGCAGAGCGGGTGGCTGTTAACCACTAGGTCGGGGGTTCAAATCCCTCTTCGGGAGCTTAAAAGAGCCGCTGGAAACAGCGGCTTTTTTCATTTCTAAAAATCTGAACGATGAAAAAGACCTAGGACTATTTCAACCGCGGTATAGACAGATTTTAAGCTCTGCTTAAAATCGGGGAGTGGGGCTTCAATAAATTATAATGTAAAAATCTGAAATGAATGTTTAGAAAGCCCATCCCTAGTGCTTTGTTTTGTCTAAAACATCTCTGTTTAATGACAAGCAGTCAACATGGACTATTCATGCTTATTTGATGCAACAATCGCACTAGAGGGAGTAGGGCGTAGGGAGTAGAGGGTAGTGAAATACTTTTTAACTCAGTATTACAGCCAATGACTGCTTTAAGATATTATTAAATGGTTGAAACTTTAAGATTTGAAAAACAGAGAACCAAAGCCTAAAATAAATGTACCCGATAATAAACATTGAGAGAAAATAAACCACTACTACAAAAGAACAAGAAAAACTTAGAACTTAAAACAGAACCTTGCTTGAGTGAATTTTGTCTTATATTTCTAAATTTCACCTTATTTTAAAAGTTTTTCTGGATCTTTTCGAACATATTTTTATATTCAGCAGTGAGGCAAAAAACATGGAGGTTTTATGAAGAAACTTATAAGGAATCTTCTTTTGGTTCTTCTACTGGCGGTTTTCTTAGTCCCTGCTTCCGAAGCTGATGCAGCCTACTACTGCGTTCCTTGGGGAAAAGTATATCTGGGCGAGCCTTTCACCTATTTCGAAATGCCTGACATTTATAATCAAATATGGGTGAGTTCTTATTTAAGGGGCAAGCCTGTTATAATACTTACAGCTCACAGATATCAGCGTTATGAAGTTTTAAAATGGGCTGAGTCATTCCGTCAAGACTTTGCGGCAAATGATAAAGCTTATGTATTGTGGGTAGTTAACCTTAACAAATTTCCTTGGACAACGAGCAGAGAAACTATAGTCAATCAGTGGCGCTATTTCAATCCCCCTGTTCCTATGCTTCTTGACTGGAACGGCGTTATAGGGAAAAGTTTAAAAATCAATTATAATATACCCAACATTATAGTGCTTGACGCTTACGGCAGACTGGTTATGCATGAAATGCACAGTTATACCCCAGATGTCTACAGGGCTGTCGCAAACAGAATCAGATGGTTCTTGCCTAGAAGAGTGGGCAGCTCTGGCAAGGTTGGTTATTCAATGTAAAACCTCTGATCAATTTTAAGCGGTTTAAAAATACTGCTTATAAAAAAAGCTAAGAGTAAAAACTCTTAGCTTTTTTTGTGTTTTCTGTTCCCAACACCTTAGTTACAGTTACTTAGCTGCGAAGACTCTAATTTCAGATGGTTTGAGGTTATAGTCCAAAGAATGAGGGAGAGCATTGAAAGGTTCTTTAAAGCTAATATCTTCATAGTCTGAAGAGTTTAAAATAGTTGAAAGTCCTGGCAAATATACGTTTTGGTGATTATAGATGTCTTTATTCATAATTGCTAAGACAGTTTTTTCACCTGGAGCTGAACGCTTAAAGCAAAATACGTTCATCCAGTTAGCTTGATCGACTATTTCCATGCCTTCTTCTATGTTGAGAACGGGGTATTTCTTTTTGAGAGAAGCACAATATTTAAGAAGCTCTGTAAAATCGTGACCCGTAGATTTTTCTGCATCTTCAGGTCTTGTTTTTACAACGTTCAGGCGTGTTCTGTAGCCATATTCAAAACCGGAAGTTATCATATAGCCTGAGGAATAAAGAGCAGAGAGTATCATCTGCCTGATGACAGGATCCGGGTTGCCTCCATAGGTTTCCATGAGGCGATCTGTATCGTGGGATTCCGGGAAAGAGATTGTCTTAGCCAGCGGAGCGGTCTTGTAATATTGTTCAATTGCCCATCCGTCGTTAAAGTTCCAAAACTTGAGTGAATTGAATAGATAGTCGAAACCCAAATTAGCCAATTCTTCTACTTGTTTGAAATCACAACCGAGAGACTCTGCCAAGAAGAGGCAATCAGGATTTATCTTTTTAGTGGCTCCTATAAGGTATCGCCAAAGATCTGAAGGAACCTGATAAGCCATATCACATCTGAAGCCGTCGACACCTAGTTCCAAGTAATGAATCATCATGTTTAGCCAAAAATTCCAGAGGTTGTCTCTGTCGAGAGAGTTTTGATTATTGACTTCAGCCAAATCTCCCCAAGCAACCCATTTTCCGTCATGCATAGCTCCTGGATTTACAACCTTTCCTGATGAGTCTATTTTGTACCAGTCTGGATGATCTTTTACCAGATCGCAGTCAATAGCTGTATGGTTAATGACAAGATCCATTATAAATTTTAATCCGTTTTCATGAGCTTTCTTTATGACAAAACTGAGTTGTTCTTCCGGTTCAAGATCCGAGTTGTTATCAATGAATAGAGGATTAAATCGGTAATAATCTTTAGGTGAGTAAAGGCTGCCGCTGAAGCCAGGGTAATGGAAAGGATTCACCCATACTGCATTGAAGCCCATGTCTTTGACTTTATCAAGCTGATTTGCCCACTCAAGCATTGAACCAAATAAATTAGGAAACAAGTTGTACAGCCTTATGGCTTCATTTGATGATGACATTACCCCTCCTCATGAATGATGATTATGTAAAAACTTCATTTTTTTTCAAATGTTTCAAAGACCTTCTCTAAGAGATTTTTGATGGTTTCTATTTCTTTTTTGTTTATTGAATAATAGAAGAATTCTTTGTTTTCTTCTCCCTTAAATCTAAAATAAATTGCTTGTTTTATATCTTCAGAAACAGGGTCTGTAAGATCTTCTATAAGGATTTCAGGAACTTTTTCAAGCAGAATATCAGTATTCATAGTGCTTTCCAAGTTTTGTTTGCACCTGATTTTTCCATCTTCTATTTTGATCTCAAGTTTTTGAAAAGTTAAGTGATAACCCAAGAAAAAGCAAAATGCTGCTATTAAAGCTGCAATTGCCCAGTCAGTCCAGCCCTTCGAAGTAGGAGGAAAGTTCATTATGAGTTGGGTTAGTAAAAGGCCTATGCCAACAATAAGCAAAAGTATTCCAAAAGACAACTCCAGTGTGGGGCGGTAAACAAACCCTGTAAGCTTTTCAGCAACTTTTATTTCGCTTATCATTTTTATTCTCCGAATAACTAGAATCCAAGTGAGTTTTGTCTTGAAGCCAGCTTGTGTCTGGCGGCAAAGATACTCCAGCCGTTGACAGAAGTATACTCCTCAACTGCTAAATCAAATCTCTTAAGAAAATCAGCTTTCTCACCTTCTGGCAGAACTATTAGAACCGGATTTTTTAGCAATTCATTAAGCTGGTCGAAGTTAATATACTCTATGTTTTCGTCCAAACTTTCCGGAAGAGTTTCAATTTTGTCAGAATAATATTTAAGTGGACGATCCGAGTAAAATGGCCAAGAATTGATTGTTCCATTCACAGCAACTACAGGCTGTAAAGGAGAAACCGCTAAGTTCATTTTCTGCACTAATTCTTTTTGATTGGGATAGTAGA
>JAAYNI010000005.1 GCA_012520995.1 Candidatus Rifleibacteriota bacterium | reverse complement strand
TGAGAAGAACTGAAAGGAATCCGTTTAGCACGCCAAAGTTTGCAGGACTTCGCAAAACACGCTTCATCGCCCAATCAAATGATATAAGTTCTCTTTCCGCCAATTGGCATCACCTCCAGCAGTCTGCTGGCTAAATTATAGCATAAAAGCATCAGCAAGTGACAATAAAGCGATAGAGTAAGGAGCCTCATTAAATGCAAAATGCAAAAAGCTGGAAAAATTAATAATTATAGTCTTAAAATACTTGCTCAAGCAATATTTGCCAAAGAGCCAACTAAAGTATTTACCCCAGAAGAATGTACAATTTAAGGCTACTTTGTTTCTATTAAATACAAAAATCAAAAAAATTGCTATTCTATGTTTATAGAATGCAATTTTTAAGAGTTCAGAATTAGCAAAAAACTTGCTAGTTTAATTTTGGGCAGGCTGTTCTAGATATTTGGTTCTTGCTACCCCGCTCCCCTACGCCCTATCCACTCTGAGTTTTTTATCTAGGATAAAAACTCAGTACTGTACGGGATCGTGCGGTAGGAAGCGGCGCTGAGACCTGAAGTATTTGAAAGGTGAGTATTCAGCTAAGTCTTCAACAGAAGACATGTAAATACAAGCATATCTCTCAACCAAAGTCGCAAAGCGTGAAACTTCGTTGCCGGCTCTCATGACTTCGCCCCAGTATTTGTTGAAGTCCTTTTGGCTCTCAGAAAGCAAGTCGCGGATTTCATTATCAAGAGCCGCTATTTCTTCTTTTATTTTCTCCAAATCCTGGCGAGGCTTCGAATTAGGATCCCGCGGATTGCACCAAATGGCTTCGCGGCATACCAATGAGCGTTCCTCAAGGTCTTCTTTCTGCTGCATTTTCTCAGAGATCTGCTTGCGCAAATGAGCAGTCGCACTCAAGATGGGCACTTCTTCCGCAAGCTCCTGCACAACCAAAGCAGTACGCCAGCCGATTGTCTCTTTCAAGGTGACAACGTCCCCGACTATGTGGTCGCCAAAATAAATAATCTCAGAGGGCTTAAGCTGAAGATGCTTTTCCAATATAGCAGCATTGCCGCCTTGGTAAATACCGCCCCACTCTATCGCGCCGTAAAAGTTCGAAAGAAGACCGGTTTCTTCATCAACTCTTAGATAACGGGCGCTTCCAGTGAAGAAGCCAGGCTTCTCTGAGGAAGTGACTACCAAATCAAAGAGACTCTGCCATTTGCCCTTGATGAAAGGCTCAATGGAGTATTTCATTACCTTATCTGTATAGATATAATCAGAGTTGGTAATCAATGCAATCTTCTTGCCGAATCTTTTGAACTTTGTCAAGGTCTCAGCTATAGCGGGAGACTTGTATATATATCGTTCTGGATATTGAGTGACATTGCCTTTCAACTCAGTCTCTTGATGTGCATCGTTCAAGCATTTGTGCAAATCGGCAAAGGCCGTCTTGTAAAGATGCCGCATATTATGCTCATCAAAATAATCAACCAGCTGAGCATAGAGGCAACCAAAAGCCTGGGAAAACAGAGTGTGGATAATGTAATATCTGGAGTCGCTAAGGTCAATGCTGCCATTGCCGAACTTCTCACGCTGTTCTTCATAAGAATAGAACTTGGTTCCGTGAGAAGCAGTTCTGACAAATCCATAGCGATTAATTTTCAAAAAATCGCCAGACTCAGTGTCAATAGCTAATCCGCGAATGATAAAATCTTTGTCAAATTGAAAATCGGCAATTGCTTCAGGATAATCATATTCTTTGATCATCTTTTGCTTCATGATTTCATAAGCAAGAGCCTCAAATTCGGGAACATTATATCTGATGAGGGTGTAGTCCATATCAAAGCCTATCAGCTTGATGGAACTCATATTCAACGTACGGTTTACAAAAACCTGATTCTTTTTTTCAGGCAAATCTGGTGTATTAAAATTGTTCATATTGTGACTAAGCGTTTCTCTCTATCTCTAAATCATCTGAAAATATAAAAGGCTCTCCGTCAATCAAAAGCATATCCAGCTTCGAACGAATGTCGAGCGGATGCCCTGAGAATAGAGCCAAATCGGCATCATAACCTCGTTTTATCTGGCCGATTCTGTTGGAGACTCCCAAAATTTTGGCGGGAACCTCAGTAATAGCAGCAAGAGCTCTTCTTTCGTCCAAGCCGTATTGAACAGCTATGGCTGCGGCAACTCGCAAAGTTTCTATCGGCAAAGAAGGGAAATCGCAAGTAAGAGCGACTTCAACTCCCTTATCCATAAGGATTTTCGCACTTTCAAACGTTGCCTCTGTAACTTCATACCGATCCATGGGCGAAAGAACAGGCCCCAAAACAACCGGAATCTCTTTTTCTGCCAGCATGTCAGCTACCACATGAGCTTCACTCGCCTTATGCAAAACCATCGAAAGATCGAACTCTTCGGCAATACGTATGGCAGCTACTATATCTTCCGCTCTGGCCGCCACAACCCGCAAAGGCACATCCTTGCGGAAAAGCGGAACAAGAGCTTCCAAAGTAATATCTCGTTCACGATTGAACTTCTTGCTCTGCTTAGCTTCATAATAATCTTGCCCTCTCATGAAGAGTTCCCTGATTACCGAAACTATGCCCATTGTAGTCGCAGAAGAATTCTGATTTCTCTGGGAATTGCTTTTGGGACTTCTGCCAAATGAAGCCAATATGCCTGCCTGTTCAACTATGAGGCCTACGTCTGCCGAGTTTCCGTTAGTTTTAAGTATGGAACAAATGCCGCCTATAGGCAATTCCGATGCGGGACATACCAAGCAGGTGCTCACCCCTGCCCTTCTGGCATCCGCTATAGCAGCATCCCGCATTTTAATGCCGTCAAGAGGGCGCAGATGAGGAATGACCTCTGAATAAACTTCAGCCATGTTCAAATCAACATCATAGCTGTCAAAAAGCCCCAAATGGCTATGAGCGTCGACCAAAGCGGGAACAAGAAACTTCTGATCGCAATTCACAACCATCCCCACATTCTTGCGAATGTTAGAACTGACCATGTTAATTTTGCCGCGATCCACTAAGACTTTTTGACCGGGGAAAAACATACCGCTCGTGTTTACACGGACGTTGTTAAAAATTATAGACATTGCATTTCCTTACACTGATGTGTTTCACACAAAACTTTTTATCTACAGATTCCAGAGATGAAGATCAAAATCTTTATCAACCACGGAACACACGGAATACACTGAAAAAGAAGCGTAAACTTTTCTATCCACAGATTACGCAGATGGTCACAAACGAGAACCGATGCAGAAATTCAACTCACCACGCATTACCAGTTGTTCGTTGCCTCACTGTCCACTGTCTACTAACTCACTGTTGTTAGGGTTCTGTCCGTAATCAGAGTTCTGAGCAAAAACAGAACTTATGCGGCAGCATGAGGTGTTTTTGTGAAATTTCTAAATCTGTGTTCATCTGTGGATAATAAAGTTTCAGACAGCACTAGTCCTCGAATACCAGTTCGCCGTCAATGTAAACCTTTTCAGGTTTGGAGCGACCGTCAAGAGGATTACCGTTCCAAATAACCACGTCAGCGTCAAACTCGGGTTCAAGTTTACCTATTGACTTTTCAAGACCGAGTATGGCTGCAGCATTTTCTGTAACAGCTTTGATAGCGTCTTTTTCTTCCATGCCATATCTGACGCACATAGTAGCAGCCATGGAGAGGCTTTCAATGGGATTAACAGGGTGGTCGGTTGTAAGAGCTACTAAGCAGCCCTCTTCCATAAGACGGAGAGGTGTTTCGTAAGATCTGTTAGCTACTTCGGGTTTAAGTCTTGCAACGAATAAAGGCCCTACTACAGCTTTGGCTTTCCACATGCCTAATTCTTTGGCAATGAGATGGCCTTCTGTGCAATGATCGAATACCAGTTCAAAGTTGAATTCTTGAGCTATTCGGTATGCCGTGATAATGTCGTCAGCCGAATGAGCATGAGCTCTGGCAACCATTTTGCCTTCAATAAGAGGCTGCATGGCTTCAAGCTTGATATCTCTGTCTTTGAAATCTTTTGTTTTCTTGAATTTCTGGTAGTCTTGAGCTTTCATCAAAAATTCGCGAACAACCGCAGCTGTGCCCATGCGTGTGCAAGGGAACTTCTTCTGGCCGCCGTAGTTATTTTTCGGATTTTCACCGAAAGCCAGTTTCATTGCAGCAGAATCTTTTATAACCGCGTCATCAGGCAAACGTCTGGCAGTTTTAACTATACATGCTTGCCCGCCAATAGGATTGGTTGAACCAGGGGAAACCATGACAGTGGTGACTCCGCCTCTGATAGCATCTTCGAAGGCTTTATCTCTCATTTTGAGAGCGTCAAAAGCTCTGACTTGAGGAGTCAGAAGACCGTAAAGCTCGTTGGAGTCGTTATCGAGACTGCCAAAACCATCCTGCTGAAGGCTTATATGGGTGTGAGCATCAATAAAACCAGGGGTAATAAACTTGCCCGTGCAATCTATAGGTTTAACCGAAGAGTCAGCTTTCTTTTTCTTGGAAGCGGCCTTTGTCTTCTTTGCCTTTGAGGAGACTATGGATATCTCCACAATTTTGCCCTTATCTATAACCAATGATTCAAGTTCTTGGAAACCATCTTGGTAAAAGACATGACCTTTTTCTAAGACTATTTTCATTTATGCACCTTTCCAAAGCCACCAACTCTCGGCTTCATGATATTTTGTTTTGTTTATCTGTAACTAGCGTTAAGGATGAATATTATACAAAATAAACGCGTATTTATCAAGTCAGAAAAACACCGAGGAAATTTGGAACAACGAAATACACTGCTGCTTCGCAGAGGGAGTAGAGCGTAGAAGGTAGGGGGCAGTAAAATTGTTTAGGATAAAAAATCAATCAATAATTCTAGTTGGAGAAAAATCTTCAGTCTATCGTGTTTTATTCTTAAATCCAATTGTTCTTGGTTCTTTTTTCGTGCCTTTCGTGGTTTGAAAAAGGCTTTCTGCTTTTCCAAGAGGAGCAGAGACGACCGGTAAGACTAGTTCGATTGAATGGAGTCATAAGATAAAAGCCATCAGCCAAGTCCTCAACCTCAGTCATGATTTTTTCAGAAATCTCTACAGCAAGCTCTCCCGCTTCTTCAGAAGATAAACCTTTATAACGCTCAACAACCTCATCCGGTATATCTATGCCGGTCATTTCGTATTTCATGTACAAAGCGTTTTTATGGCTAACCAAAGGCATTACACCGGCTAAAATTTTAATTTCTTTACCCAACTTTGCTTTGGCCATAGACAAATTGTCTTTAGCCTTATCAGAATAAATAGGCTGAGTCATGAATACCTGAGCTCCAGATTCAACTTTTCGCAAGGTCTTTCGCAATTCAGCAGCAAAGTTTTCGGCATTCACATTTAAAGCGGCAACTAAAATAAATGGGTCAGGAAGCTCTTCATTAAGCTTAGAAATATACTGCAAAAGAGTTCTTGAGTTGACGTTAAAAACCGGACTTATCTTATTTCTGCTTTCCAGCGGCAAAGGATCGCCAGTCACAGCCAAAACTTGGCGTACGCCGCTGTCAGCCAACCCCAAAAGAAGAGAATGTATGGCCGCCAAGTTCCGATCTCGACATGTAAAATGCGGTAAAACATCTATTCCAAGAGTGTTTTTGAGACGAGCGGCCATCATGGAGCAGTCCATTCTGATTTTGCCATTCGGATTATCAGCAATGGTCAGGAGATCCATTCCGTTTTCAACGAGCTCTTTGACTTTTGCTATATAAGTATCTGCATTTGCATCGACAGGGGTATCGTATTCTATGGCAAAAATCTTTTCTCCTGCCTGCATTCGCTCATACCAAGATACAGATTTTTGAGTTTCTAAAACAGCTTCTGAAGCAATAATTGTTGGCCTCTGTTTGTTTTTTTCATGAGGAATCCGTTCAGCAAAGAGGGCATTAAGAGCTTCTATGTCATCGGGATTAGTTCCGCAACAACCTCCCAGTATCCTTGCGCCCATATTCCAAGCTTTTTGAAAAGAGTCAGCAAAATATTTGGCTTCGTTTTTTCCGCGCCCCCTGCCCAAATCTCTTTCCGGAAGGCCAGAGTTAGGCGAAAAGTAACAAAACTTTGAGAAATAGCTGTGTTCGATGAATATATTCCCCAAATGGGTCGGACCAAGATGACAATTTATTCCCGTAAACAAAATTCCAGGTTCTTTTTCAGCTTGATACAGCAGGTCTCTGAGCCTCATCCCTGAAGACGTATAGCCGCTTTGATTTACGCTGAAAGAAACTATGATTTTCGCATCAGAATTAGCAGCTTTGATGAGGTTAATAGCAGGAATCAAGGGCTTGAGATCTTCTTGTGTTTCAAAAAGAAACTCCTTTGCTCCCAGAGTCAGAAATAGTCTGGCCAAAGACATATAAGCATTCTCTCTGGCTGATTCTTCTTCAGGAGAGCAAATTGAATCGCTGCGGATTGCGAGCAATGGGCCTATATCTGCTACTGCTTGAGCCTTCTCCTCAAGTTCTTCTTCAGCTATGGCTTCATTTGCAATTTTCCAAGCAGCTTTCACCATTTCATCAACGCTGGATTCGCTTCGCTCAAGAATGGAAGGAAAAGCAGAAAAAGTGTTTGTCTTAAGTTTGGTTGCTCCCGCTCTCAGATATGCCTTATGAATATTCTTTATTCTCTCAGGATTCGATAGATTCACTTCTTCCATAAAAGAACAATCATCTGGGAAAAGCCACCTGTAATAGGTTCCCATGGCTCCTTCAAAAAGGATCATGAGAAAACCTCCTTAGCTATATCAGCATCACTTTTTGCGTCAGGGCAATAGTAATGGGCACCTATGGATTTCACATATTTTTCTGTCAAAACTGCGCCTCCAAGCATTATTTTGCAATCAGGAGCCTCTTCCAATAGGAGTTTCACAGTCATTTCCAGAGCCGGCAAGGCCGATGTCATCAATGCGGAAAGACCTACCAGTTTGATCTTCTCGTCTTTAACCCTTTGCAAGATTACTTCAGGTTTTACATCCACACCAAGGTCTACAAGGTCATAGCCGTAGTTTTCAAGAACAGCTTTGGCAATATTTTTCCCTATGTCATGTATATCGCCCTCGACAGTCGCTACCAAGATTTTACGGTTAACAGCTTCAGAGCAGTTTAATTCCTCTCTGTCTTTTTTCTGCTCTATTGCAGCTTTTATTGGAATAAGAGCTTTTTGAGCAGCTTTGGCGGATTGTAAAAGTTGAGGCAAAAAGATTTTTCCATCCTGATACATTTGACCAACAAGGTCTAATGCGGGAATTATCTTGCTTTGGATGATTTCCATTGGTTCGAGCTTTTCCAGCTCTTTTTCAGCAAAGCGAGAGGCTTCATTTTCGAAGCCTTGCAATATAGCTTTTTCAAGACTTTCATAAGCATCTTTCATTGGTTTGCTTTCAATCGCCCCACTCTCTTTTTTTGAGGCTTCCTGAGATTTTGCGTAGGCTATGAATACCGCATGGTTTTTATCTTGTCCGTTCAAAGCCATATGAGCAGTTCTAACCGCTTGCATCTCTTCGTGCTCGGGATTAACTATCGCCATGTCCAATCCTGCTGCGAGAGCTTGAGCATAGAAAATCTGATTCAGCAGCCTTCGCATAGGCAAGCCGAATGAAATGTTTGAAAGACCTGCCATAATAGGCAAGCCAAGCCGTTCTTTCACAAGGCGTATAGTTTTCAGAGATTGCAAAGCCGCATCAGGTTCTGCAGCCGCTGTCATAACAAGGCAGTCTGCAATGAGATTTTCTTTCGGCAACCCCTCTTTTTCGCAGCGGGCTATTATTTTTTCAAAAATATTTATTCTGCCTTCTGCTTGAGACGGGATACCATTTTCATCTATGGGCAAAATGATTGTCATGGCTCCGTATTTTTTCGCTAATGGAATCACTTGGCTCAAGCTGGACTCTTTGCCGTTCATAGAGTTTATCACCGGTCTGCCTCTTACGAGTCTTAAGCCTGCCTCTAACACCTCGGCTTTGTCAGAGTCTATCTGCAGCGGAAGGTTTGAAACAGACTGCACAGCAGCCACAGCTTCTATCATTGCAGCTTTTTCATCTATCCCTGGCAATCCGCAGTTGACATCGAGCATGTCCGCTCCTGCTTGTTGCTGCTGAACAGCTATCTTTTGATATTCTTCATAGTTTTGAGCAAGCAAAGCTTGTCTGAGAATCTTTTTTCCGGTCGGATTAAGACGTTCTCCGACAAGCAGAGGCACAGTGCCTATTTCAACAGTTCGAGATACTGAACAGACTCTGGGAATAGCTACAACTTGGGGTTTGCTATAAGACAAAGGCGAAACTGCTTTACTTAAAGCCTTGATATGTTCGGGAGTAGTCCCACAGCAACCTCCTAAAAGCTTTACACCCGCATTGGCAGCCTCAGCCATCAGAGCTGCAAAATCTTCAGGCGAAAGAGGATAAATACCTGTTTCAGGATCGGGCAAACCTGCATTTGGTTTGAACAATACAGGTTTAGTTGCAACTTTTAGAATCTGTCTGAGAATCGGAAGCATCTGTTCGGGGCCGCCAGAGCAGTTGATACCCAGAGCTGAAACTCCGAGACTTTCAGCTAAAGTTACAAACGAAAGAGGATCTGTGCCAGTAAATGTTCTGCCGTCAGCTTCAAAACTCATAGAAACCAAAACCGGAAGAGAAGAGTTTTCTTTTGCCGCCAGCAAAGCTATTTTAACCTCATGGAGATCTGACATTGTTTCTATAATAGCAAAGTCAGCCCCGGCCTCTTGAGCTGCTGAAAACTGAGCTGCAAAGTCATCATAGGCTTCATCGAAAGTCATGCTTCCATCAGGTTTCAGAAGTGCTCCCAAAGGACCACAGTCAAAACCCACAAAGGCTTTGTCAGCAGCAGCTTCCTTTGCTGTTGTCACAGCCGACTTTATCAGCTCCGTATTCTTGAAACCGGTTCCTGCCAATTTATAAGCTGAAGAACCAAAGGTGTTGGTAAAAATCAGTTGGGCACCCGCTTCAATATAGGAAGAGTGGATTTTCTTCAAAACTTCAGGATTTTTATATCCGTAAACAGCTGAATTTTCTCCTGAGATTAAGCCAGCTTTCTGGAGTTCTGTTCCCAAAGCACCGTCCAGAAATATAAAACTATCGCTGTTTAAAAAATGCTGAAAGTCAGTTTTTTTCATCACAAAGACCTTTCTATCCACAGATGGACACAGATTAACACAGACTGGATTTTAAGCATAGCTTAAAATCAGGGAGTAGAGTGTAGGGGGGGTCGGGGGTAGCAAGGACCAAATACCCAGAACATAAAACTTTGAGCTCAACCTGAAGTTAGCTTTCAAAAATATAATATATTTTTTTGCGCCGTTTACTTCCAAATAATTCAACTGCCGCTACCCTACTGTACGAAGTGCCAATCACTTACAGCGAAGTCCTCGTCTTCTGAGCGTGCAGGATTCTCTGAGTTTGCAGATAGAACAAGAGTCTGTCGCGAGGCTCGCGGCTTGTTTTGTCAAAACCATAACACAGGTGACAGATTTTAGCGGCGACATAATGCCGCTTTTGCCTAGAGATAGTCCAATTCGTCTATGCGCGTCAAGCAATGTTAAAAAATCTTGTTGCACAGAAAGAGGAAAGTCTCCATAACCAGGAGAAAATCTAGCACTTAAAAACAAGCCTTTAAGAAGATATTCCGCTCTCAGACTTTCTTCCAAGCCGTCCAAATAAGCTTCTATTGTTGATGAAGCTGCAGCATCAATAATCGCAGCTTGTTTCACATCTGAGTTTTGCAACTGTCTTATAAAAAAGTCCACCTCATTCCCCAAGGTAGCTGCCATTAAAAGAACTTTTTCGGCTCCTTTGACATGATGTTTTATATCTTGCCCTTGCAACAAAGAATCGAGAGAAGTCAGTTCAAAAAGCCTATAAACATGCTTTGGTCTGGCTATTGAGCGAACTTTTTCAATAGCGGCGTCAATTTCTGCCAAGAAGGCTGGTTCAAGCTTTTGACCGCTATAACCTAAGTATTTTAAAATTTCGCTAACCTGTACATTCATAAAAGTAAAAAAACATTTTAAATTTTGAAAAATTCAAAAAGCAACTTTAAGCACTGGATAAACAGACAGGTGCTTTACAAAGAGAATAGGGGCTTCGATAAATTATAAATTATAACGTAAAAATTAGAAATGAATGTCTAGAAAACCCAACATACAGGACAAAAGAACCGAAGAAGAAAACTTAGAAGTCAAAACAGAAGCTTACTTCTAGCTTTTGCCTTATATTTCAACACTTTACATTACTGTATTGTTCTGATTTCTTCTAACGACAATCCTGTTATATCTGCTATTTGCTCAAACGAAAGTTCCGCTTTCAGCATCTTGCGAGCTATTTCCAAAGCTTTTTTCTGCCCGCCTTCTTTCAATCCTTCCTCTTTTCCTTGTTTCAGCCCTTCTTTTATGCCTTGTTTTATGCCTTGTTTCAGCCCTTCTTTCAAACCTTCCGCTCTGCCTTCAAAGATGCCTGACATTTTCGCTGACATGTGAGCGCTTTGTCTCTGGCGAAGCATATCTATGTAATCATCATAAGCCATGCGTTCTTCTCTGGACATTTGCATTAAACTTAGTTTTTCGAGAGCATCAGAGAGTCCGGGAGCTGTAAAAGATTCTTTGACAGAGGAGTTTTTGAGAAAATAAATCCATT
>JAAYNI010000044.1 GCA_012520995.1 Candidatus Rifleibacteriota bacterium | reverse complement strand
GCAGTCGGAATTTTATGTTACCTTTTCAGTTCGGTCAGAGAAAAAGTGTCACCCTCTAGGGGTGCATATCAAAATCAGAAAAATATCAGTTCTTTTTTTCTGTGTATTCTGTGTGTTCTGTGGTTTATAAAAAAATGGTTTTGTTTTGTGTTTTTCTTGGTTGTAAGTAGGTTAGTGTTTTTGAGGGTTTATAGGTAGCTCGGTTTTACTGCCGAATATCTGAAGCCTGATTCTTCTGATTTATCTTCAAATCTGTAGGGATATTTTTTCTCCCAAGCTGTCACTGCTTTTATATATGTTTCTGGCAGAGGCTTATCAAGTATTTTGTCAGATTCGGAGCCTTTAGGCAATTCATAAAAGAAGTTTTCGTTTGATCTCCAGTTGCTTCGTCTTTGAAGATCGTAGACAGAAAGACTTGTAATCATAGGATCGGGATAAGACGATTCGCCTAGGTGCATAATTTTTACACTGGAGCCTGAAATTCCTATAACCCAAACTGGTTGTCCTTTTTTTATTCTTTTTCCGTCTGGGAGTCTGAATCTGCCCGCGGTGATTTTATAAGGTTCAGTTGATTTTTTTACTTTAAGAAGATGTTTTTCTGACTTTTTTCCAGCTTCAAAGTTTAGTTCAGACATTAAAAAGTTGTCTATGGCTTTGTTAATTTCACCTGAAGCAAATATTGCTTTTTCTGTTTCTGCTTTTCTTTGAGCTTCATTTTTCAGTGATAAGTTTTTTATCCATAAGGAAAGGATTTCCAACTTACCTTTGTGAAGTTCCAGCAAAGTCAGTTCAGCACCGGAATAGGCACTTTTGTTCTGCTCAAGAAGCTTCATATTTTGTTCGCAAATTTCTTTTTTGGAAGTCAAGTCTTGCAGGGGAAGGGTTTCTGCTATTGCTTTTTCAAGCATATTTATTGGATGTAATTCTGCTAAGAGTTTTGCTGCCGCTTCAGGCTTGGCTTGATAAACTTCTCCAGCGGCTAGTATTTTTACTTTTGTAAGATTTTCTTCATTTTCGGCATTGTCGGCTGACTTTGTTTTGGCGGATATTGTTTTTTCTTTTGTTTGGGTGGACTTTTGAGGTTCGTGGTCTTTTTTTGCTGTTTTAAGGCTGTTTGCTACATAGGTTCCGCAGGAAGGGCAATAGTTGGCAGATTCGGGAAGTTCAATACCGCAATTGAAGCAAAATGCGGCCAGAAGAGGGGAGGTTATAAAAAGTAAAAGTATTGAAAAGAAGAGTCTGGACATGAAAGGCAAAATCTTTTTTCTTTTTATTGGGGATCCTAGATGATCATTAGGCATAGACAGGGTAACCTTTCTGTGGGTTTTAGCAGTTACCACACCATAATACCATACCCTGCTTTGTGTTTTCAGATTATTTCAGCTGATTTCAGAAGCTATCAAAACAGGCTTCCGAGGTAGAAATAATGGTTTTAATGCTTTCAGGAAATGCTAAGAAGGCATAAAAAAATCGGGGCGACTGGACTCGAACCAGCGACCACCTGAACCCCATTCAGGTACGCTACCAACTGCGCTACGCCCCGATTTCAAAGTGCCGTATGGCACTTTTGGTAAGCTTGATGTTACCGGATTACATCCGATAAGGCAAGCAATTTATTTACTTTTAAATCTTTTTTTAGTTTCTTTGGAAGCTTTAAGCAATTCTTTGTCTGTAACCTTGATGTGAGGTTTCTCAGAACGCCTTAATTTGAGAATTGGCTTTAGATATTTTACAGCTTCAAAAAATGCAATTGGGTGTCTTAAAGCATAGAGTATCAAGCTTTGGAGTAATAATGAATTATCTGTCAGATTAACCATGTTCAGGATAATTCGGTTCTTTATTGATACAAACTTGGTGAGTGGATTTGTCTTGCTTGCTATTGTTCCACCCCATTTGTGCAGAGGTTTCACATTTCTGATGTAGTAAACAGGCCAGCCCCGTTTCATGCCTCTGTAAACAAAATCACTTTCTTCAAGCATATATGGAGAGTAAAGATCTGATATTCCGCCCAGGAGATCAAATTTTTCTCTAGTGCAATAGAAATAAGCTCCTTGTACGCCGTAGCATTCTATCAGGTTTTTTTGAGGCAAATCTTCGTTATAAATATTGCCTGTGAATCTGAGAGTGCCTCGTGAGAAGGATAAGAGTTTTAGACCGTCAAGCTGTTTTTCCGGCTTGCTGTAACTGTGTCCGCAGCATGTATAGCAGAACATGTCTTCTTTAAGCAGTGGAACTGTTTTGATGAAAAAATCCGGTTCCAAGCATACATCGTTATCCAAAAATAGTATGTATTTTCCTGAGGAAGCTTTGACAGCGTTGTTTCTGGCATGGCAAGCTCCAAAGGCATCTTTGGGGTTTTCGATTGCTTTGAAATCAGGATAGTTTTCTTTTAAAAATTCAAGCGTGCCGTCCGTTGAGTGGTCGCTGCATATTACCAATTCGCACAAAACTGGGGAATTTTGCATGGCTGTTTTGACGGATGGAAGGCAATCTTTCAGGTGGTGCAGACCATTTTTAGATGGAATGATAATGCTTATCAAAGGTTGAGTCATTTTTATTGAATTTTCCTGTTTTGTTATTTCCAGCAAAAAATACTGGCTCACGATCATAACATAAAAATATCTTTTTGACGATATTGCGGTATCTGACTGTTTCGTATTGTTGTTTTTACGTGAAAAGGTTATACTATATATGTTGAGGAGTTCGAATGAAAAAAAGTATTTTTAAAATTCTTCTGCTGTCGCTCCTGATTACTTTGTTGCCTGCTCCGAGAGCAGAAGCTCTGCAGAGTATTAGACACTATTCTTCTGTTGAAAACTCTCTTAAAGAGATTTACGGTTCTATCAAGAGAATCTATAAAATCTCATTTGAGATGGAAAAACAGACCGAAGCTTTTATGGCGCCAAGACATCAGTTCCGTTATCAGTTTCGCCCAGGGAAAGTTCATGCCAAGAACACTCTTGATTTAGCTTCCTCGGCTTTAAGACATGCTAAAGTTCTCAGGGGAATGATCTCTAATACCAACGTTGCTCAAGAGAAACAGATTTGCGACTGGCTGATAGGTTCTCTTGAAAAGGTCAGAGATGCTTCAAAACGCTCATTGCGGGCAAATGCTGATTCGAGTGTTGCTCTTTACCTCTCTTCTGCTCAGACTATTAAGGCAGAAATACTGAATGCTCAATATTATTTTTCGGCTTTGGAACAGTTGATTAACCGCTCTATTTGTATCTCTGATCAAGCAATTGACGACATTTATTGATGTGCTTTCTATGAAATTATGAAAAAGAAGTTTTTGACATTCTGTCTCTGCGCATATATTGCGGCCGTGAGTCCAGCCGCTTTTGCAGATCAAACTTTCGAGTTGAACTCCCCTCCTCAAAAGAGAGCTTTGAAGCTTATTCAGGAAGGAGTAAGTTTTCTTATATCTGATAAAGACGCAGAAGCGGAGCAAAAGTTTCTTCAGGCTAAAGCTGCAGATCCTTATTCTGCACAAGCTTATAATTTTCTAGGTCTTCTCTATATGAAGCAGGAGCTTTACCAGAAAGCTGAAGCTATGCTTAACCAAGCTGTGGCTATTGAACCTATGTATCCTGAAGCTCTTCGCAATCTTGGCAAGCTTTATTTGAACGGCGATGAATTCGGGAAAGCTGCGAATTGTCTTAAAAAAGCTTTGTCTCAGGACAGAAATCAGCCCTTCACTTGGTATCTTTACGGCATGGCGCTTTATTTCAGCGGCCATTTATCAGAGGCTGTGGAAGCTTATGAGACAGCTTTTGCTCTTGAACCTGCTCTCCCGTTGGAGGCTGTTTACAATTTGGCGGTTGCCTATCATGAAACAGGCAGGTTTTTTGAGGCTGTCAAACAATATGAGAGAGTTGTCAAAGGTTCTCCTGGGCATGTGAACTCTTTAAACAATATGGGACTTATTTTCTCTGTCATGGGTGAAAAAGAACGTGCTATAGAAGCCTTTAAAGCTGTGCTTGCAATAGATGCGAGCAATGTTAAAGCCAGAATCAATCTTGGAAACGTCTTTTTGTCTCAAAAAGATCTTGCTGAGGCAGAGAAAATATATCGATCTGCTATATCGATTGATAAAACAGATATAAGTCCAAGGCTGAATCTTGGAGTTGTTTTTTATGAAAAGGGCGATTTGGAAAGTGCGAATCAGGAATGGAATGCTATTTTACAGGATAATCCTGATAATATAAGAGTTCTTTCCGTAATGGGCTCTGCTTATCTTGAAAAACATGAATATGACAAAGCTATAGAAGTTTTTGACAAAATGGCTGAAATAATGCCTGAAAATGCTTCTGTCTCTAATACTCTCGGTTACCTTCTGGCTGAAAAAGGAATAGAGCTTGAAAAAGCTGAAAAGCTTATAGAAAAAGCTTTAAGACTTGATAAAACAAACCGTGCTACCTACTATGATTCTCTTGCATGGCTTTATTACAGGCAAGGCAAATTTGAGAAAGCTTTGAAAATTCAAAAAAGAGCTCTTAATACATTCAGGATTTCCCACGAAAAGATTTCTAGTGATGTGCATTATCACTTGGGCAAAATTCACGAAAAAATGGACAACTTCGCTGAAGCTCAGAAGGCATATGAATTGGCTATTAAGAGCAACACGGACGAAACCATAGTGGCTAAGGCCAAAGAGTCTTTGGCAGCTTTGCCTGACTAGTACTGTGTTGCAGCTAAAAGTTGCCTATTTAATGCTAAGCAAGTCAACAAACTCTTTATGCTTATCTGATGCAGCTGACGCACAGTGGCGAGTTGATTGTTTAGAACTCGATTGCTGGAACTGAAAACTGCTTTTAGATGATAAAAAATAACCGTTGTCTATCTTTTTGTGCTTGCTGTCTTGTCGTGTCACCACTTCTCAACACAGGCATTCTTTTCATTTCTGCCACTATCTACTATCCGTAACCCACGGCTATTAATATGAATTTGAAATTTGTAAAACTAAACGGACTCGGCAATAGCTTTGTTTTTTTTGATGCCAGGACTCAGAATCTTAATTTGTATAAAACTCCCGAAATAATTGCGAAAATTTGTAGTGTGCAAAGTGGAGTGGGGGCAGATGGAGTTGTCTTTGTAGAGCCTTCTGAAAAGCTTTCAGAGGTTTGCAAAATGATAATTTATAATAGTGACGGTTCGCGTGCCCAAATGTGCGGCAATGCTTTAAGATGCTTGGCTCATCTGCTTTTTAAAACATTGCCTCCTAATCGCTCTCTTGCGGTTGGCACAGATGCTGGAGAAAGACTTGTGACTTATATTTCCTCTGATGAGCTTTTGTATAAAACCTCAATGGGAATTCCTTCTTTCGATTTGCTTAAAACCGGGGAGATTTTGGCTGATGGCTTTAGTTTCAAGACTTGCGGCAAAAAGTATGAAGTGACATATGTTAATGTCGGTAATCCGCATGGAGTAGTTGTTGTGGATGAGATTTTTCCGAATAATCTTATAGAGAGAGACTGTTCGGCTTTTGAAAAGGATTCTAACCATCCTCAAAAAATGAATTTGGAATTGGTTTTGCCAAAAGGCAGAGACAGAATTCAAGTTACAGTTTACGAGCGCGGCTGTGGTTTTACGGCAGCTTGCGGTACTGGAGCTGTTGCTTCTGCGGCTGCTTGTCGAAGAAAAGGTATTTGTGGCGACGAAGTCATTGTTGATATGCCAGGCGGTTCTCTGAATGTTTCTTTTGATGAGGAAGGCATGGCTTATCTGACAGCTTCGGTTGCAGAAGTCTGCTCAGGCATATTCTCGGAAAGCTTTTTCTGACAAAAGAGCAGGTAGTGGTAGAAAGATCGCTGACAGCCAAGACAGAAACTACAAAATAAACAACGGTTATTTATTAGAATCTTAAAGCGCTTGTTAGTTTTAGAAGTTGAGTCTAAACAATTCCAGCGTCCATGCTTTAGTGAGTGCTGTTCACTGTTTTTGTCGTATTGACGTGTTTTATCTCCTATGTTAAACTTATTAGCGGGAGAGGCGGATGCTTGAAATAACTCTAAAAGGCGATAAGAGAAGAGGCGCAGCCTATATAATAGCCATAGCTGTTTTAGCTTTGCTGGCTTTTATGGGCACATTTTTAGTGCGCAATACCTCAGCTGGCTATTCTCAGGCAGCTTACTCTGTTTACCGAACCATGGCTACACAATTAGCCGAAGGCGCTGCGGAAGAAGCCTTTGTTCTAGTTGAGCAGAAGCTCAAAGACAAGGGAGCAAAGGGCGGTTTGCCATTATTGGTAAGGCAGGCGGCCGAGTCAGAACTGCCAGGCATGGGTGACACAGGAACTCTTGCGAAGATCTCTATTACTGAAGACTTCAATGATATGGCTCCATATGTGCAGCAGACCAAAAATCTGGCTGATTATCATCTTGTTCGCAATGAGTTCGAAATAGACAACATAATGGTTGAAATAAAAGACCTTAGGCCTATTCCTAATGGTCCTCTTGATTATTTTAATAATTACTATTCTCCGAAAGATCGCGGAACTATAAAATTTGATAACAAGTATTCCAGAGATTGGCAATGTACAATCAGAGTGAATGTCACAGTCAAAATGAGAGCTGGTGGCAGACGCAAGCAGAAATATGATTATGTTGTCTCCAGAGATGCCAAAATCATAAATATGGAACCAATTGCCCGCGATTATACATTTTTCAGCACATTAGGATTGCAGTGGCCTTCGGGGGTCTCTGACAGCGGACAACTATTTAGACATATGACCAGGATGATGGGGAAGGAACTTGATTCTACAGCTCCTGAAAAAATGGCGGGCAGGCTGTTTTTATGGAACCTTCCTTTTGAATCGCGTGTTTATTTCCATGGTCCTGCCGTGATTCCTATTGAAAACGCAGGAATAGTTGAAGATGCGACAGACAAAGACTTTAGGCTTGGTTTTTACCAGCCTATGACTATGAATGATACTGACGAACTTGAAATTACCAAGATCGGTCCAACCTTCAATTTGGCTTATCAATATAGCCACACCTATCTTGGACTGGGACCTTTTGAAGGGAAAATCCGAGCTATTTACGGACTGAGATCAAAAAACTTGGATCATATGGATGATACAGCTGATTATAACGTTATATTAGCTACTGTTCTTGACGGTATAGGCAGCAGTGACAAGGATAAACATTCTACCGCGATAGGCGGTACTTTGCCTGTTAAAAGCCAAGGCTTTTTGGACAGTCTGGGGCGCGTTTTTCAAAATCTTTTGACTGGCTACAAAAAAGTAAGTCTTTATGTCGGTTATGCAAAACATCAAAAGTTTTTCCCTGGCGGACCTTTCAGTCGCACTCCTTGGAGATTCGTTTCCGAAGAAAGAAACGCAAGTGCTGAGGTCGATAATCCTGGACATCACATTAAACCTCTTCCTGCATCAGGAGGGAAAAAATTTCCTGAATTTCCCATTACTCTTGAACATCGTTGGAATAAAGATGACAAAGATGTTGAAGATTCAACCAGAATTTATGCTGGAGCAAGGCTTGTAGACTATCGTTTTGCTAGCTTGCTGAATACCACTTCTCCTTATAGAGAAACACAACTCCCTGAGTTTGGCATTTATTATTACAATCTTCCTGTTAAGGGGATTTGGGGAAAAGTATGGGGTTTTATTAAAGATGTTGGACAAGGCTTGCTGGACTTTTCTTTTAGTCATATAAACATGCTAGTTGATGCTGCTAAAAGTCTTTGGAGCAGGTTTAGACCGCCAAGACTTTCGGTTGATGGCACAGAGACAGATGTTACAAATCTTTTTCCCAGCAATTTCAAGTTCAACTATATGGGAAGGGTTACTCGCAAATTCAAAAATGAAACTGATATTCCTGTCACTCCTGAAAATTACTGGAATTTAAATGGTGTTTATCATTTTGAAGATTTCCAGATAGAGGACAACGTTGTTTATACTGGAACAGGAACCGTAGTTCTGGATAGATACAATGAAGTAAGACCTCCCGTAATTAAGGGCAGCGTAACTTCTGATAGAGATGCGGATAACTTTCCTATGGGACATCTAAATATTTTCAACTATAACCCCTATTCAGGTTCAAGCGAAAGCAGCAGTGCCAGATATCTCGTTTTGGATGGCACAGATTCTCCTGTCTTTTTGGAAGCATCGGTATTTTCATATTATGGACTGAAAAGCTTGGCAGGCGCTGGAGGAAATCTTACGCCTGAGCAAATGGTAGCTATTGGAATGGATCCCTCTCAGCCCTATGGCAGCACTCAAGCTGTAGCTGGCGGCACTCCTGGCACCGCATGGGATGTGAATGTTGCTACACGCATATCAGACCAATGCAATGTCATTTTCGGGAACTATGTTAATGCTTATACAAACTTAAAAGAGCAGGGCGATGATTTGTGGGTTTTTCATAACACTACAAGCCCGGCTTATTTTAAAAATTTCCCGGGAGATCCTCGTCCGCACTCTACAGATTCGGTTTTATTAAAAGCTGATGATAATGATATTATTCAGCATTTTGTTGATGTGCATGAGTTTTATATGTCTCCGAAGCTGCAACATGTTAGCTTTAAAGGAGCTGGCAGTGAATAAAAAAGGTTTGACTTTAATAGAACTTTTAGCGACTCTCCTTATTTTTTCTTTGGGAATTATTCCTATACTGGTTCTTTTTAACACAGGATATAAGCAAACTGCTCAAGCAAAGCATCTTATGATAGCTCAAAGTATAGGCCGCACTATGATTTCAGAAATCAAGTCCCTTGGCTTTGCAGTTTTAAGTGAGGAAATTTCTTCTTCAGCTCTAGGACTTGTTCAGGAAAAAAAGCCTGTTGAAGGAAGGCTTGTGTCAAGCGATGAGGACTCTATTCTTTATCCTGAATATTACGGCCGTTTTCTTTATACCTTGCGTTTGGAAAAAGCAACTGCGATCAACAACAATAAAATACGTGTGGAACTTGAGATAGAATGGCAGGAGCCGGATAGGCGTTTTTCTATGCCTTTCGGAACTGTAGTGGTAGGTTATGATACATAAGAGAACTGCTCTGACACTTGTTGAGCTTATGGTAGCCGCTTCTTTGGCGGTTTTGCTGATAGGCGCAATAATGTATTATCATTACACTGGCACTGAGACAACACGTTTTGCTGTTAGTCAAAGCAAGATTCAGAATGATTCCAGAATATTTCTAGATAAGCTTGAGATGCAAATGATGGCGGCTCACTCTTTTGCGGAGATAGACAGTGAAAACAAGAAGTTTTCTCTTTATATGTATACTTATGCCAGAGTTCCATTAGACGATATTCTCTTTGATGGCAGAGATGCTCGTTCTCTTTCCCCTATTGAAAGCGTACAGTTAGGGGCGAGACATAAGGTCGTTAAATATACCTATTCATGGGTTGATTCCAAAGTCACAGTTACCCGTGAGCCTGGCTGGCTTTATTTTCTGAAAGATCCTATCGAGTTTGTGCCTGATAATTCCAGTGCCTTTGATGAGCAATATGCTCCTTACACGGGAGTTGTTTTGAGCGGTGTGGAAAATTTTGAAATCAAGGGTTATATTCAAAAACCTAATCCTGATTTTGTTCCTGGTTCCCTTTCTGCGGGAGTCAAGCCATTTTTAATTGAGCCTGTGACTGTTGAAAACTCGCATGAAGCTGTTTTTATTGTTCTAAGGTTATATTCCAAAATAGATGAAGGCGGAAACAAACGTGATGAGGAGCTTGATTTGGTAACTAAGTTTTATTCGGCTCCAAGGCTTGCAGAGGCGCTTTATCCGGGATATTTTTCTACCTCGGATAGTGATGGTGACTACTGATGCGAAAAGGTCTGCTGGCGTTTTTTGGAATCATTTCTATACTCTTGTTCATCTTTGTGGCTTTTAAAGTGCTTACTTATAAGCCGCCTTCGCCTCGGCAACAAAGACCATTTGTTGATTATGGCAGTTATTCTGCTGCAGCCGCTGCTGCTAAAAGCAGACGGAAAGATTGGAAAAAAGAGCGTATTTATGTTTCTCATTCTGAAGTTTCCAGCCGCAAAAACGCAGCTCTTGTAGCAGCCATGCATCATACCAAAAATGCGTTCGCTTCAGGTATGGAAGAGGTTATGAAAGATTATAAGCCCCCTTATGATGCCGAGGCATTGGAGAGGGGTATGGAAAATATGGCTTATTCACAAGAAGCCAGAGATCTTTATAACGAAATAGAAACTCTCTATAACATTTATAACCAAGATTTAGCCCTTGGCAAAGCCTATTATGAAAGCGGAAGCTATTCCAGAGCTATTTCTTCGGTTGAAAGGGCTTTGGATCATATTCAGGACAAAGACCTGAAGCATAAAATAGAGGCCTATGAGATCTTGGCCATGGCATCACTTAAGATGAAGCGTTACGATGACTATAAAAAATATATGATTCTGAAGGTGCGAACTCAACGCAACTTGGATAAGTTTTTCTCTAGAGCATATCCAAAGACTGTCAGTATGGCTTTTTCAGGCGACTGGTTTTCTCCTCAGGAAGCTATGAAAAATCTTATGAACATAAAAAAAATTGCCGCCGGAAATAGCTCTTCGGCTATGATGGACATGCTTGCGAAGGCTGAGTCAGATTACGAAATTGCTCGCAGTCTTGCCAACTGATATTGTTTGCGCTAACAAAACCTCAATGCTATAATGTCCCCAGTTATTAATTCGGAGGGATTATGTTTAGCGTATTTAAACAGCGCCGAGGCGTTGAGATATTTTTTTACTTCATGTTCCTGTCAGCATTTATCCTGTCATCACGGGTGAATCTGCTGGCTTCTCCTGACGATGTATTGGCCACTTATGATGGCGGCAGGCTTACCAGAGGCGATGTAGAAGGCGAACTTGCCAGAGTTGCTTCCGTTCCTCAAGGCGAAACGATTGCAAGGCAATATCAAACAAAAGAAGGCCGAGAATCCTTTATAAGACAGTTCGCAGATGTTCTGATGCTGCAACTTTATTTTGACAAAGCAGGCTTTGCTGCAAGACCAGAATATAAAGCTGCTGTAAAAGATCTTTTCGCTTCTCAGGTAGTTCAGGTTTCTGTCAGCGAAAAAATGAAGCAGGCTATTCCAAGTGAAGCTCAGATTAAAGAATATTACGAGCAGAACAAAGAAGACTTTGTAGCTCCCGACAGATACAACTATCAAGATATAGCTCTTGATACGGAAGCTGAAGCCAAAAAGATCAAGAAAGAAATTGATTCAGGAAAATCTTTCCTTGCATTGGCAAAAACACACTCTATATCAAAAACTGCAGATTCAGCTGGTGATAAAGGCTATGTCCCTGCAGATCAGATTGATTCTCAGATCTTGGCTAATCTGATGTCCCTTTCTAATGGCGAGGTTTCCAATCCCATAAAACTAGATGACAATCTTCATGTGATTGTTAAACTGATAGGCAAAATGGAAGGAAAACAGCAGACTCTTCAAGAGTCTAGAAATACTATTGAGCGCATTCTTGCTCCTGAACTTCAAAAGCAGGTTCTTTCAACTTTTATCGAAAAGACATTGAAAGAAGCTTCTTGCGAGATTATGAATGCTGAAATTCTTGCGAAATCTGAACTTACTGACAAAGATAAAGAAGCTGTTTTATGTACCTATAAGCTTAACGGCAAGGAAGAATCCATTCCTATAGCTCCTTTGTTGGCTCAGCTTGAGCAGATTCCTCCGATGATTAGGCCACAGATTATGCACGGACAAGCTCTTGGAGAACTTGTAAATCAATATGTATTCGCTATGATTTCTGCAAAAAATGTTTCGGAAAACATAGATGCTTATAAGGCAAAGCACCCCGTGCTTTATGGCAACGTGGAAACACAGCTGAAGGTTCAAATGGTTATGCAAGAAGTTGCAGACAAAGCAACTGTTTCTCCTCAAGAACTTGAGGCTTATTATGCTCAAAACCTTATCCAGTTTACACAGCCTGAGGTTTTGAATGCCAGCCATATTCTTGTCGAAGACGAAAAAGAAGCTCAAAAGCATCTGGCTGTTTTGAAAAAGAATCCTGAGAAATTTGCCGAAATAGCTGGCGCTGTTTCCAAGTGTCCCTCTGGCAAACAAGGCGGCGATTTGGGTGAATTCACCCCTGAAACTATGGTAAGAGAGTTTTCAGAAGCAGCTTTGAAAGCTGAAAAAGGAGCCATAGTGGGTCCTGTCAAAACACAATTTGGCTATCACATTATACGCTTGAATGACAAGAAACCTGCTTCTCTTATTCCTCTAGAAGAGGTAAGAGAACAGCTTGAAATGCACCTGATTCAAGGCAAGCAGGCAGAAGCGGTTGAAAACTTTATTGTACAGATGGAAAAGGATTTCAACTTCAAAATTCATACTGAAAAACTCTAAAATCACAGTACCAATTAATGCAAAAAAAACATTTAATATCCAATACAAAGCGGATATTTCGTAGTCTACGAAGAAAATTTGACGGAGGCCCCATGCAATACATAATAGCTGCCGTTGCAGCCATTGTCGGTGGTCTTCTTGGTTATTTCATCTCCAACCATCTTTTGCGAAAAGATGCTGACAGTGTTCTTGCCAGAGCGGAAGAGCAAGAGAAAGATATTATCTCTAAAGCTAAAAGTAATGCTCAAAAAGAACTCCAAAAAGCTCAGAAAAAATCTAAGGATATCAGAGATCGGGATGCAGCCGATCGACGTAATGCCGAAAAAGACATTGCAAAGAAAAAACAGGAGTTGGAAAAGCAAGAGGCTCACCTTAACAGCAGACAAGAGAAACTTGATTCAAGATCGGAAAAGCTGGATAAACGTGCTGACGATCTGAGAGAAAAAGAAACAGAAGTTGAAGGGATTAAAACTGAGATAGAAAACATCAAGGCTGCCCAAAAAACTGAGCTGGAAAAAATTTCCGGTTTGACTGCAGATCAGGCAAAAGAAATCTTGATGAAGGATGTTGAAGATACCCTTCAATATGAAATTTCCTTGAAGATAAATGAAGCTGAACAGGAAATTAAGAGTAAAGTTGATCGGAAAACTCGCGATGCTTTAGCCACTGCTATTCAGCGCTGTGCGACCGATCATTCCATCGATCCTATAGTCACAGTTGTTGAATTGCCCAGCGAGGAAATGAAGGGCAGAATTATTGGCCGTGAAGGCAGAAACATCAGAGCTTTTGAGAATCTTACAGGTGTAGACGTGATTATTGACGATACCCCTGAAGCCGTAGTTCTTTCGTCCTTTGATCCTATCAAGCGCGAAGTAGCTCGTGTTACACTGGAAAATCTGACTTTAGATGGACGTATACACCCGGCTAAGATAGAGGAAATGTATGAACGTGCTGTCAAAGAAACAGAACTTCGTATAGTTGAAGCAGGTGAGCAGACAATGCTCGCTCTTGGTATTCAAAGCATACATCAAGAGCTGGTAGAAATAGTAGGCAAGCTTAACTACAGAACCTCTTATGGCCAGAGCGTTTTGCAACACTCCATAGAAGTTGCGAACCTAGCAGCAAACCTTGCAGCTGAAATAGGCGGCGATGTGGAACTTGCCAGAAGAGCTGGACTTTTGCATGATATAGGCAAAGTGATAGAAAGTGATGAGGCTGGTCACGCAAAGCTGGGAGCGGATTTTGCTAGACGTTATCAGGAAAGCGACAAAGTGGTCAATGCCATAGCAGCTCACCATGAAGACGTTCCTTTTGAAACTCCAGAAGCAGTTCTTGTTGCTGCTGCTGACGCTATTTCAGCTTCAAGACGTGGAGCCAGAAGTGAATCTCTAGAGGCTTATGTCAAGAGACTTTCTGATCTTGAGAATATAGCTAAGGGCTTTAACGGCGTAGATTCTGCTTATGCGATTCAAGCTGGAAGAGAAGTGCGTGTTATAGTTAAACCTGAAGAAGTGGATGACAGGATGGTTCCAAAGCTTTGCTACGACATAGCTAAGAAGATTGAAAACGATATGGAATATCCTGGACAAGTTAAGGTTGTTTTGATCAGAGAAACTCGCAGTTCAGAAACTGCCAAATAATCTCCTAAAATAAAAATAAGCCATAAACTGAAAACTCAGTTTATGGCTTATTTTATATATGTTACTTTGCCATTTGGAATCCGATAGGTTTTTCTGTGTCTTCAGGTGAACTCAAGAAATTTTCCAGTCTTTGTAAAAGGTTTTGTTGAGCTTCGTTGAACAGATGCTCGCAAAACTCTTCGATTCCTTCAGGACTGCTCAAGAACTTCTTTTTGTCATCAAACATAAATTCGAAGTTTTCACCCTTTTTCTTGAAAATCACCAAAAAGCTGAAAAATTTGTCTTTCAGATCTTGATCATTGACATTGACGGCAAATCCTATCGCAGCCTTACCGTCTTCCCCGAATTCTATGTCGAAAGCGTCTCCTTTGAAGGAACGATCTTTTACTTGCAGACCCATAGTCGGCTGGAACATGTAGATTTTAGTCTCTGGACAGTTCAGATACTCAATTAGAGAACATTTAAGATCTGTTACGAAGTCTCGACATTTCGCTTGGTAGTTGTTGCAATCCTTTACGCCTTTGTCGTATGCAACAGCGAGCTGCTGATATTTGGTGCGTCTTGCCATAATTTTAGTATCTCACGCTTTGTTTACCCAAAGGCCGTGGAGGTTGCAATATTCGCGTACTTTAATTGGTGAAGTTGTAACAGGAAATTCTGCTTCAGGTTTCATGCCAGGTTTCAGATATTTCATATATACTCTGTCGCCTGCTATGACCTGAATCCACTGAATGTAATGCTTTTCTTCCATAGGATGGGCAGTGGAACCCACTACTACCTTTATGCCGTTAGCTGTTTTTTCAATAACGGGAACGTGCTTTTCAGTTGTAAGATCAGCTGAGTGTTCTGTTTGCAGATCCATTGGTTTGCCGCAACAAACTAATGCGGGGGCGCTTGGGTTTACTACTTCTATGATATTGCCGCAAATTGAGCATTTATAAACATCGTGTCTTTTCATGTGAAAGTCTCCTTAATATGCAAATACTGATGAGATTTTAGTTGATTGCATAGAAAAAAGCAAGAGTGATTTGTGAAAGTTTGCACTTTTTCTCCTTTAATCTTCTCCTTGTTTTATAAGCTGAATTATGGTAAAAGCCTATACTTCATAAGGAACAAATTTCTTCTCTGTATTATTTAGAAGAATGTGAAAGGAGAACTTTTTTACCCTCATATGGACGACAACCTATGGCTGAATTTGCTGATACTACTCATCTTGCTATTAGGTGCAATGTACTGTGCATCTGCCGAAATAGCGTTTGCCTCACTAAATGTAATCAGAGCCAAAAAACTGGCGGACGAGGGTGATAAAAGAGCCAAAAGAGCCCTGTACATATTAGATAATTTTGAAAAGGCTCTGACAACTCTCCTTATAGGGAATAATATTACGCATATAGGTTTTGCTTCTGTAGCAACTCTTATAGCCACTAAGCTTTGGGGTGTTGGTTCGGTTACCTATATGACCTTGGTTTCCACCATCATAGTTTTTTTTGTTAGTGAAATGATTCCCAAGAGCTACGCGAAATCCAATTTTAACTATGCTATGACCATTTCCGGCTCTTTGGTTTTCTTAATGAAGCTTTTTACTCCATTGAGCTATTTGTTTACTTTAATTTCTGTATTTGCAAGTAAGCTTTTCAAAGAATCTGACAACAAAGGTATAACCGAAGAGGATTTTTATACCATATTAAAAACTGTCAATGAGGAAGGGGTTCTTCAAGAGGATAAGCAAGAACTGATAAATTCTGCCATAGTATTTGATGTTAAAAAAGTCAAAGATGCATACGCGCCCCTAGATAATGTTGAACTAGTAGATATTACAAAGCCTGTAGATGAAATAGCAGAGCAAATCAAAAAGACCAAATATTCTCGCCTTCCTGTTTATAGAGGGAAAAGAGAAAATATTATTGGCATATTACATACTAAACAGTTTTTACGGGCTTACATCAAAAAAAAGGATATGAAGAGTATAAAGGAACTTTTACGCAAGACTATTGCTGTTAATCACAAAGCTCATATTGATAATGTTTTGCATGCTATGAGTTCAAGACGCAATCATATCTCCTTGGTTTTAGACGATCATTCTAAAGTCATAGGTATAATCACCTTAGAGGATATTCTTGAAGAACTTGTAGGAGAGATTTGGGATGAAGAAGATTTGAAAGAATTAAGCAAAGGAGCTGTGGTCTAATGGCTCCTTATATTGGCATAATTGTATGTATCCTCTTTTCCGCATTTTTCTCTGCTTGTGAAATAGCCTTTTCTTCAGCAAGTAAAGTCAGATTAAGACACAAGAGTGAATCTGGCAGTAAAGCAGCATCATTAGCTCTTTATATTATAAAAAACTTTAATGAGGCTTTGTCAGCAATACTTATTGGCAATAACTTGGTTAATCTTTCAGCTTCAGCCATAAGCACAGTCATTATAATGGAGTTAGCTGGAGAAAGCGGGGCACTGATTTCTACTGTGCTTATGACGGTTATTATTTTAATTTTTGGTGAAATTACTCCAAAGATTGTGGCCAAAAAGGTTGCTGAAACCTATGTAATGATTGCTGCTTTCCCATTAAGGATTATAATGATTGTTTTGAAACCTGCAACATCTTTGGTAGTTTACCTCATTGATAAGATATCGAGATTTTGGGGAAAGCCTGAAGAAGGACCTACAATAACTGAAGATGAGCTTGTGACTATAATAGAGTCAGTAGAAGCGGATGGCATAATAGACGAGGATGCGTCAGATCTTTTGCAATCTTCTCTTGAATTTTCAGAAATAACTGTTTCAGAAGTTGTTACTCATCGCGTTGATCTTTTGGCTATAGACATTGAAGACGAGATGAAAGATATAGTTAAAGCAGTGCTTACTTCCAAATATAGCAGAATTCCCGTTTACAAACATACTATAGATGACGTTATAGGCATACTTTTCGTTAACTCCTTTTTGAAGGCTCTCGCAGAGGGTGAAACTATAGATCATGAAAAATTAGAGCAGATGCTTATGAAGCCCAGATTTGTTTATGAGACCATGAAACTGCCTGAAGTTTTCAAACTTATGAATAATGAAAATCTTCAGATGGCGATTGTGAACGATGAATATGGCGGAACGTTAGGTTGTGTTACTCTAGAAGATGTCTTGGAAGAACTTGTTGGCGAAATTTGGGATGAAAGCGATGATGTTGAGCTAGGTATACTTGAAACCAATGAGAAAAATTTTTATGAAGTAGCTGGCGATATTTCAATAAGAGATTTTGTCGACTACTTTGATCTGGACCTCTCGGACTTTGACAGCGAGTATTATTCTATTGGAGGCTGGCTGATTGAGCACATGGATAGGTTGCCTGAAGTAGGGCAGTCATCTGAATTTCAAAACTTGAAATTTACGGTTTTAGAATTGGATGTCATGAGAGTATCAAAAATACTGGTCGAAGTAGCTGAGGAGCCTGAAGAAGATAATAAGAGCGGTGAGGAATACTGGTAACCTTATTAAGGGGATAGAGGGTAGGGTGTAGGGTGTAGGGTGTAGGGTGTAGGAGGTAGCAAGGACCAAATACCTAGAACAAATACTCTAAGAACCTTTCTAAACGACAAAAAACACGAAGGCACGAAAAGCAAACTGCCAGACATTATATACTAAAAGAATCTAATGTTTGATGTATCCGAGCAGAAACAGATATTTATAAAATGAATCTTCTAAATATCTATTTCTTTTTCAAAGACCCTCGTAAAATATAAAATATTTTTACTTTCCTTGTTGAGTTCCAAGGACACCAATACAAAAAGCTTTGATGTGACTATTTCAAAATTACGATGTAATTTTTCGATTTTCACCTAAGAACAACTTAACGGTTTCAGTTGTTTATTAGCTGCTTATAACAATTATCAGTTTCAACAATGGGTTCTAAACAATTTCACTAACCCCTACACCCTATGCCCTGCTTCATTGGAGTTTTCGCCACTCATCACTTATTACTGTTCCAGTTGCCCTTTCTACCCACTAATTCCTGCTCGCTGTCATTTCGGTGTAGGGCCGAAATGCTCGGTAATTATTTTCCAATCTCCGTTTATATCTTTGACCCAAGTTAAACTGCCTCTGCCAAGAGTGGTAAATCGCTTGCCTTGTATTCTTCCGCTCCACTCATATTGAAATGTACAAGCGGCTGTGTCGTTGCTTTTATAATGCCAATTTACCTTTGAGGGGGTAAAGGTTTCGTCTTTTATAATGGAAAAAGTGTTTTTTAAAATCTGAGATATTTGATTTTTGCCAAAATAACTGCCTTCTCTGAAAAAAACTGTTGCGTTTTCATGAAAAAAACTTGTGGCAGCATCTGGCTTTTGATCTGAAAGTGTCTGCATATACTTGGCAAAAACCATTTCAACATCTGTCATTGTTATTCACCTTTTAATTAATTAGTCAGTTTGTGTTTTTTCCGGTTCTTTACTCCGTTGAATGCGTTTCATCATCGGAGAGGACATCTTTTCTGTTTCTTCTTTTAAGCGTTCTTCAAGGCGTTGCTGAACTTTCTCTTCGATCAGTTTTTCAGCAGCTTCTTGTTTTGCTTTTTCTTCATCCAGCTTTGCAGCCTCAGCTTTGGCATGTATAGCTTTGAATACGTCATCTATTGCAGCGTCAAGGTTGTCTGTCATTATATCCCAATAGTTTTCTTTGTCGACAGGAGTATAAGCATAATTGTTTAGGATTATTCTGGGGCCTTCTCCTTCTAGTTTATAAAGAGAGTAGGCGCTTATAGCCGAGTCTCTGAAGTGTCTGACAAAATCAGGCGGCTCATAAAAAGCTGGTTCTATGCCCGCAGGAGTAACTATAAAAGCCCAGTTATCTGTTTCTATAATTGGAGTAATATGATTTGCCAAATAGAAAGAAGTTGATGATTCAGTCGGATCTTTTAGTTTGATTCTCAGTTGGGCATCATACTGATGAAAGTCGTCTGGATGCTCTCTAATGATCAGCCAAAGTCTGAGGGTATACTCATCCATGCCTTCTTCTGCAAGAACAAAAGAAAGATCTTTTGAGTTTTCCAGGTAGACATCCTCAACGAGATGAGAGGGGAGAAACATATCGAATGGAATTACTATTGCGTTCATTTGAGGCATAAGTTTCATTCTCAGGTATATATAATGTCCATCTTTTTCACAGGCATAGAGCATTCTGAAGCCAAATAAGTCGGCTGGAGACATGAAATGGGCATGAGGAGTGTTATTAAGTATATTAGAAAGAATTTTGCGGGCTTCGTTATACTCTTCTGTTCCTGGTTTCCCTGCACTGGCTGCAAAATATTTAACAGCGTCATATATAGCTCCTTGCAAGTAAGAAACCAAAGCATATTGTCTGTAGTCTTCTTTTGTGGGTTCACCAGAGAGCATTTTTTCTTCTATTTCAAGCTGTATGGTGTACAGCATTGCTTCGTCATTCTTGGCGGAGATTCGCGGATCCATTTCAACCGCTTTTATATAGGTTTTTAAAGCTTGCTCTGTTTCTTTTCTCGACCAGTAGAGCATAGCCAACTCAAAGAAATCAAAGGCTTTGGCTCCTTTGGCGAGTGTTTTCGCTTTTGATTTTTTTAACTCTTCGTCTGTAGCTGGTTGTCTGACTTCCTTTGGAGGATAGACATTGGGTTTGTACTCTGAATATCTTACCTCGAAATGTCCTATGCTCTCGGGCCATTCAAACTTTTCTTTTGGTACGAGTCTTCCGTCATATTTTTTATAAGCTTGCTGTTTGAGTTCATTATTTTGGTTAAATCTGTTTTGCATCTCGGCTTTTTTCTTCCAGAGATGCGCTGTTGCGTTTTTACTATCCAAAGCTAAGACTATATTGAAAATCTGTATGGCGTCATCGTATCTGTGACGTTTATACATATCTATTCCTGCTTTTTCAATTTGGGCAATGCGCTCTTTGAGCGGCAGGTGATCATATTGAGCCAAGTCAGAATATGGCAGGGGAGCTGCTTCGCATACTAAAAGACCCGACAAAAGTAAAAAAAACGCAGGTAAAGTTTTAAATACGGCTGCTCTGAACAGTTTCATTTGTTTTTCTTTAAATTCCGGTTTTCAGATGTTTTACGTTTGTCTCGGAACAATGAAGACAGAGAAATCCGAGATATCCAATTTGAAGTCATTTAACATTGTAACCGCCAGAAGAAGTTTTTTCCAGTTGAAATCTATTACTTTCATTGTTAGGGATATATCGTGATCTGAAGGCGGGATTATCTTGACTCCGGAAAGGGAGGAAAGAAAGAGGCACAGCATTGACAGATCTATCTGTTTGAAGCTGCCTGTAAATGTTGCAGGTGTCGTTTTAGAATCGGGCAGAGTCGCAGCTATCGTCTGTAAGTCTTGAAGGAAAGTTTGCAGCTTATTTTTGTCTGCCAAGTATAGGCAATTTTCATCAAAGAGCCATCCTATGTCGGTATCTTCGCAAAAGCTGTTTAAAACCTCTTCAATAGTTGCTCCATGAGCTTTTTTTATGGGAAGATGAATTGTTTTAGAGATTATAAGAGAGAACGAGTGTTCTGCTGCCATTGACATCGCAAAATCTTCAAGATCTATAAATTCAGTTTGTTTCAGAGGAATTTTAAGTTTTGAAATTTCGTTATGTGTTTGTGTTGTCAGCAGCAAAGCAGCTTTATTTATAGAGAATTCAGCAAAAGCTGCGGCGGGGCTTATAGCAAGAACAGCTGAATATAATGCTAAAAGGAAGAGAATATGAAAGTTTGCAGTCTTTCGATGTTTCATTTGTATCGCTTCTCAATGTTTTAATGTGGTCTGACTATAAATATGGATAAATAAACGAAAAATCAATAGCCTAAAATATTTTGTATTCCATCGCTTTGCATTATCTTTTGCATTGTCGGGTCATTCATCAGGTATTCTATGTCAAATTCGTTTATAGCTCTCATAAACTCGGGGTCGCTCATAGCGTCAAGCATGTCAGGATCTGAAGATAAATTCATTAAAGAGTCCAGAAATCCTGGATTAGACATGTTTTGTTGTAACTTTTGTTGAGCTTGATTGTATTCGGATTCGTAGTTTGCTGGAGGAGCACTTTGAGATGATTTTCTGCTTTGGTTTGGTGGCGAATAAGAATTGCTTCGATTATTGTTGTAGGCAGAAGGACGGTGTTCTAAAGGTTGCTGAATAGCTTGGGGCATGTAATCTGAAATTTGTCGTATTTTTCTTTCTTCAATGGTAATTGTTCCCATGCTTTCTGTTTTTATAGTATAGACACCGCCGCTCATTGAATCTATATAGCCGACGAGCCTTGTGCCGTCATTTAAAATGACTTCGCGAAGAGTGCCTTGCGGTTTTGCGTTGCATTTAAATAACATGGAAAGCGCTAGAAAAAGACAGAGCATAAGCGGTAAAGCTATTTTTTTCAGAATATTTCTTGAGCATATTGTTGTTTTCATGGAATTCCTCCAAGAAGCTTATAAAGAGGGCATATAAGCAGTTTTGCAAGATGTAAGCAAACTGCCTGATATCTTTTTTAATAATAGCAATAATTAGCGTTTATAGCAAGAAGAGCACTTTTTAAGCGTAGCTTAAAAATTCTGTGCTTAAATAGCTGAATCCTTTGACTTAATTACAGAAAAACATCACAGCTGATAGTAGCTGCGATGTTTTGTTAATTAGCGGTTAGAGAAGGTTTAGGGTGTTTTTGTGGTTTTGGGCTCTTTCTAACCAGCACCCACTACCCACTGTTTTTTAGAATTTGTATTCAGTTCCGAAAGTAATCTGTCTGCCAGGCTGATAATACATCGGATTTGAACGATTTAAGTTGATGCCTGCTCCTTGAGCTGCACCAATACCTGATGTTTGATTCAGAATAATATCATCGTCATCCAAGAGGTTTTCAGCTCCTATATAGAATGCCAAGTTATCGGAAACCTGATGTCTCAAGTTAAGGTTTAGCGAGAAGGATGAGTCTACTTCGGGATAGGCTGTGGCACCATCGTTTGTAGCCTTAATTTTGCCTTGATACATTGCAGAGAGCATGAAGCTGTTTTTCCCGCATTCGTAGGCAGTTCCCAAAACAGCACGGTTTTCCGGCCTGTCGGGGAGTCTGTAGGATGCGATTCCAGGGCTTACATCGTCAGCTTTGCTGAACTCTGTAAAAGAAATCCAAGCCTTAAGATTATCCTTGAGTTGTGAGACTGCTGAGAACTCTAGACCGGAAAATTTGGTCTTTTCGAGGTTTACAGCAGTATCAAAGCCTAGTCCAGGATCGTTTCGCCAAGCTATCATGTCATCAATATCAGCATTGAAGTAAGTCAGAGTCAGCACAGTTTTATTTGAAATGTCATATTCCAAAGTAAGTTCGACATTTTTGGAGGTTTCAGAGTCCAAATCCGGATTTCCGCGTGCTCTGATGGTGTTGCCGCTCATACGTATTCTGTACATTTCTTGCATATTAGGATTTTTGGCGATTTCACTGATCGAACCTGCTACTCTGAAGCTGTCACTTATTCTGTAAAGTCCGCCTGCTGCCCAAGATGAGTGCATGCTGCCTTCGTAGTCTTCGTCAGAACGATATGAGAGGTTCAAGTCAAAGTCTTCGCTTAAGTTTATGAGATTGTTGACAAAAAAGCCTTTATTGTCGACAGATTTTTCCCTGATTATGCCAGTTCCTGCTGCATTAGCAAAACTGTGTCCAACGTCTTTTGTTTCCTGTTTCATGGCTCCAAAGGTCCAGTGGTATCTGTCCGTGCTCTTAAGGTTGTAAAGAATCTCAAAAGTGTCCATGTTGACTCTGGTAGGGCTGTCATCAGTTTTGGTCGGGTTAGAGAGGCTGTTATCGCCGAAAGCGTATGCAGATGTTCTTGTGAAGTCTTGATATGCTGTATATCTAAGCTGTAAACTGGCTGAATTGCCCATTTGTTTTTCCAAGCCCATTCCAAAAAGTCTCATTCTCCAAGGATCAAATCTTTCGAAATATTGAGGACACGTAATAGAGCCTTCATTGTGCAAAATCAAACTATGCAATTTTAGATCATCTCTCAGTTTTAAGCTTCCTTTATAAAAGATGGCTGTGCTGTCTTTTCTATTGTCGACTTCACCTAAGCCTGCGACAGGTAATGTTGCGGCATTAACGAAGTCTGCGAATTTTCTTTTTCCTTCGTCTTCATCTTTGAAAATACCCCAAAGATGCTCTTGCTCATCATCTGACATGCCGTACATTAGTTCAAAATATTTTTTGCTATCGCTGCCTCCCTCAAGGGCAAGTGTTCCTCCTTCAAGATCTTTGCCAGAAGGCAATACCATGTTAACTGCTCCGCCTGAACTGCCTGGACCATAAGCGAGTGCAAATCCTGGGGATACTGTTTTTACCTGTTTCAATCTAGCAAGCGGGAAACCGGAAATCAGAGATGTGCCGTTCCAAGGTGTGTTTACAAGGGTGCCGTCCAAGGTGACTAGGGTGTATCTTGGAGCAAATCCTCTATAGGAAGGGGTTACTGTTGCACCTCTCAAGCCACCGCCGAACACTACTGAAGAGTTGCTTTCTTGGAGCAGTTTAACAGGGTTACGTTCGGCTTTCAGTTTTATCTGCTCTGATTCTATGACATCAAGGCTTTTTTGGTATACAGGCACATACTCTGCACGTTCAATATCTACTACCGATATGTCTGGCAGACGATATGGCTCGAAATAGGCGGATTCTTGTGCCATGCCTTTGTTGGCTATGGTTAAGGAGAAGAAAATCAGAAGGGTTGTCAGAAGTTTACGGTTCAAGTTTATATCCTCCAGTGCTACTTTATATGTTTTTACATGATTAAGTATATGGTTTTGCTTTTATGTTGTCTAGTTAATTGTTGAAAAACATGAAAAATAGCAAATGGTGATGGAGGATTTCTATTGATTGGAAATTGTACATCATGCTTTTTAAAGCAGTGTGAAGTGTGGAAATATAATTTCTGTAAAAAACGCTTAATAGGTGTAAACTGTATGTTGAAAATTAAATCAGGAGGAAAGATTAAAATGTCCGGTGGTTCTACATGGCAAATGAAGACTTATTTTGACGAATTTAACGGAAAAGAAATGCAGGACTTTCTTGCAAGTCTGAAAAAAGACCTTTCCGTATTTGAGAAGGAAATTATGCAAGCTGAACCTCTTTCGTCTTCTAACATGGAAGAATGGGAAAAGCATTTTTTGGCCTATGAAGAACTTTTTAAAAGAATTACGCATATAGGCAGTTATGCTGGCTGTTTAGCTGCTGCTGATGCTCATAACGAAGACTATGCGAAACTCTCTTATGAGTCAGGTAGTGTAACAAGTGCTGCTGAAAAATTCAAAATGCTTTTTAAAGGTGCTTTTAAAAATGCTACTGACAAAGAATTTGAAGAGTTTGTTTCCAGAAAACAGCTTGAAACGGCAGCTCCTACTTTAAGACGCTATCGCAAGGCTTCTCAAAGAACTATGAGCGATGAAATGGAAGCTTTGACGGCTGACTTAAGCGTGAACGGTTTCAGCTCTTGGACTAGGCTTTATGGCACTGTTTCAGGCAAACTCAACTTTGAGATGGAATGGCCTGACGGTAAAAAAGAAACTATTCCTGCGGCTCAATGCAGGTCGCTTTGTGCAAATCCCGACAGAAAGCTTCGCAAAGCGGCTTTTGAAGGCGGAAAAAAAGCCTGGAGAAGAGTGGAGGATGTCTGTGCTGCTGCTTTAAATGCTTTGGCAGGAACCAGACTTACTCTTGCTGAAAGACGCGGATACGGGCATTTTCTTGACGTGGCATTGGAACAATCTGCAATTTCCCAAGAATGTCTTAAGGCTATGATGCAGGCTGTTGACGAAGCAAAGGAAATCAAACTGCTTGCAGGTAAAGCGAAAGCTAAGGTTCTTGGATTAGAAAAGCTTTGCTGGTATGACTGTGAAGCGGCTCTTCAAATTCCTGGAGTTGAAAAATACTCGTGGGAGCAAGCTTTAAAAATAATAGAAAAGGCTTTTGATAAGCATTATCCTGCACTGGGAACCTTTTTCAGAAAAGTAATTGAAAAACAATGGGTTGATTCAGTAGCCAAAGAAGGGAAAAGACCAGGCGCTTTTTGCAGCAGCTCTCTATATAACGGAGAATCCAGAGTTTTTATGAGTTATACTGGCTCCATCAGCGATATTTCGACTCTTGCGCATGAAGTAGGGCATGCTTTTCACAGCAGTATTATTAAAAAAAATAGGGCGCTTTGCAGCGAATATCCTATGACCTTGGCTGAAACTGCATCCAACTTTGCTGAGATTATCTTAGCAGAAGGAATTCTAAATGATCCTGAAGCTTCAGATTCGCTCAAACTCTCAATCTTGACCAATTCTGTTAATGACATAATTTCTCACCTGATTGATATCCCTATAAGATTTCATTTCGAGAAGCGCTTCCATGAGGCAAGGCAAAAAGGTGAAGTTCCGCCTTCCGCTTTAAAGGAGATAATGCGGACAACCATGAAGGAACAGTTTGTGGGCTTGTTGGAAGATGGCGGCGAGGACGAGTTGTTCTGGGCATCCAAATTGCATTTTTATGCGGACGACGTGACTTTCTACAACTATCCGTATATTTTTGGAATGCTTTTAAGTAACGCCATGATGCAAACACTCAAAAAAGAAGGTGCGGAAGCATTTTTGCCAAAATATGAGCTCTTTTTGGAGAGATCAGGGGCTGGCGAAGCTCAAACAATTGCTAAGAAAACCTTAGGCTTTGATTTGGAAGACAGCTCATTTTGGTCAGAGACTATAGAAGGTCTGAAAGGAAGAGTTGAAAAATTCAACGCCTTGGCTGATAAATTGCTAAAAATGTAGTATAATTCTTTCTAGAGAGTTGAAAAAATGGAATTAAACAATATTGACTATTTGCCTTTTATTGGGGCGTTTCTTATTTCGATAGTAAGCGGACTTCTCTTGATTCCGCTGGTAAGAAAAGCTGCTAATAAACTGGGGCTAGTAGACAGACCGGGAGGCAGGAAAATTCATTCCACGCCTACGCCGAGAATCGGGGGGCTTGCGATTTATCTCGCCAGCCTCTTGGGTTCTTTGCCGTTTTTGTCTCAAAATAAAGCTACTATTGGTTTGCTTGCTGCATCGACTTTTGTTTTTATTATCGGGTTAATAGATGATTTGGTTGATGTTAACGCCAAGGTGAAGCTTGCCGGGCAAATAGTCGCTTGTTTTATCCTTTTTGCTTTTGGAGTTAAAATAACTGTTGTTACAGATTTCATAAGCGGAGAAGGGCAGATAGCTTTAGGACTTTTGGCGTATCCCCTGACTATGCTTTGGATTATAGGTTTGACTAACACTATCAATCTTATAGATGGTGTAGACGGTTTAGCAGGCGGAATAGTTTTGATCGCTCTTTTTACGCTTTTTTTAGTTCGTCTTCTTACACCTCATGTGCATGCTCTAGAACAGATTATGAATGTTTTGGTTATTTCGGTTTCGCTCATGGGAGCCATAATAGCCTTTTTAAAATATAATTTGCATCCAGCTAAAATATTTATGGGCGATTCAGGCGCATATTTCTTAGGCTTTGTTATAGCCGCTCTTTCGGTAGCTGGAGGAGCAAAGGGGTCTATTTTGTTTCCTCTGATTATTCCTCTCATTGCATTTGGTTTGCCTGTTGCTGATGTGATTTTTGCTATTTTGCGTCGTTTTTTCAAGCGGGTTCCTATTTTTCAAGCAGACAAAGAACATGTGCATCATCAACTCATGAAGAGAGGATTTAATAGCAAACAGACGACAACCTTTTTATGGATGGTTTCTTTCTGCTTCAGTCTTGTAGCGATTTTGGCGGCTGACATTCCTCACAGAGGCGTTCAACATTTTACGGCTATATTGCTCACTGTTATGGTATGTATCTGTATATTCACTTACTTTAAAATCTCAAATGACAGTAAAAATTAAATCCTTTTCTGAGCTTCTTTTTCAAAAGGAAGCTGCTGAGCATCTCTCAAGATCGCTTAATCAAAAATCCTTTCCATCATGCTATTTGTTCACAGGCACCGAGTCTTGTGGAAAGGTCGCTGCTGCTGAGCTTTTTGCAGGAATACTCCAATGCTTGGAACCCAAAACAGACGTAGAAGGCAATATGTCAATGTGCGGCATTTGTGATTCATGCCGGCGTATGCAGAGAAACAGCCATCCTGACGTTGAAAAAATATTTTCGCCTGATCGCGAGATAAGAGTCGCTAAGGCTCGATTTATACGTGATGCTGCTATGATTGCGCCAATCTTGAGCCGCTATAAAATCTTCATTTTGGATCCTGCACAAAATCTTAATCAAGAAGCTTCCAATGCTCTCTTGAAAATCCTTGAAGAGGCACCTTCATACGTAATTTTTATTTTAACTGCTTATGATAAAACCTCTGTTTTGCCGACTGTTGCTAGCCGTGCAGAGATAGTTCAATTTAATTCGCCTTCTTATCAGGAGATTAGAGAGCTTTTACAAAATATATATAAGCTTTCTTCAAATTCAGCTGCAGACATATGTTCTTTAGGCGAGGGGCGTTTAGGGCGAAGCTTGGCTTGTGCTGAAGAGGATTTTTCCATTGATAAAGTTGATGGAATTAGCAGAGCTCACGCCGAATATCTTTTAGCTTTGGAGCAATTTTTTATTTTTGCTTCCGACGAATTGCAAGAATTAAGAAACTTGGATCTTATAGCTGAAACGTTACGCAGGCTTTTTGATAGGCCTAACAACTTACTGGAGCCAGCCAGGAAAAAGTTCGCTTTTTCGTTGTTTGTAGCAAACATGCTTCCGCTGTCATTTGCACCGCTGTTTGCGGATGAGTTTATGGCTATTGCCCAAAGCGGACAATTTTCTATGAACAAAGCATTGAAGTCTCTAATGGATGAGGCTGCAAAATCTTACCCCTCGGCTTTGTTAAAAGAGATTAAAGAAGATATAGAGTTCCGAATCGACAGATTTGGAATAGGAGAAATAAAGAGACTGGCACATGTTTTGGCAGGCTTTTACTCGGATTCCATAATTTATTCTGCTTCTGAAGATGAAGATTTACTCTTGAACAAGAATTTTAAAGAAGATATTATTAAGATGCCTCAATATGAGAGCTTTGTCTTATCAGAGTTCAAGTTGGAGGCGACAGAAAACTGTCTCTTGATGCTGGAACGCAATGTTCAGCCAGTTTTAGCTTTGGAAAATCTTATTACTCAAATTGGAGGACCTGCGGTATGATACAAAGCGTAGCTCTGCACTTAAGAAAACTTCCTGCCGTTTACTGGGCAGATATCGAATCGGACGAGCCTTTAGGCTTTGACGTCCAAGATGATGTTTTGGTGGAAACGGAGCAGGGCAGGGAAGTTGCCACGGTTCTTCGAATAATTGAAAAGGGGGCCGCGGTTTTAAACGACTTTGCGGATGATCTCGAAGAAGACTTGGAAGATGAAGAACAGGAACTTTTTGACAAAGAAGATAAAGAAGAGAGCCGTAAGCCTCAATACAAAGATGAATTTGTCAGCAGGATAGTGAGAAAGCTGGATGATTCTGATTTGCTTCGCGTGAAAGAAATAGTGCAGAAAGAGGAAGATGCTGCCTCGACAATAAAAGAACAGATAAAAAAACATGATTTGCCTATGAAGTTCTTGAAGGCAGAGTATTTGTTTGATTTATCCCGTTTGATTATATACTTTAAATCTGATAATAAAGTTGATTTTCGAGACCTTCTAAAAAGTCTCGCTTCTATTTTTAAAACCAGGATTGAATTGCGCCAGATTGGCGTGAGGGATGAAGCTAAATTGCTTGGCGCTATCGGCGGTTGCGGTAAAATAGTGTGCTGTAAGCAGTTTATGAACAAATTTAATCCAGTTTCCACCAAGATGGCCAAAGAACAGAACTTAAGCCTTAATCCAGTTAAGCTTTCAGGGATATGCGGCCGCCTTTTATGTTGTCTTTCTCATGAATATAGATATTATGCCTCCTTCAAGGGCAAGTATCCAAAAATTGGAGCAGAGGTTGTTGTTGAGGATGCTACTGCAAGAGTTGTAGATATAAACTACATAACTCTCAAGATAATTCTCAGTTATCCAGATAGGCGCGTAGTTACTTTTAACTTATCTGATGTGAAAGGAAGAAAAGACAAAGCTACTGGCCGAAACCTTTGGTGGATACAAGGTCCTAAGGATCCTGAACCTGATCTTGGCATTTTGCTAGAAAATCTCAATCCGCCAGGAACAGGGAAAAAGAAGAAAAGAAGAAAAAAGTCAAAGTAAAAAGCTTAAAGATAATAAGAATTAGCTTAATCTGTATAAATATGATATTGTATGGCGGTGGTTTTCACCATCATTTTTTTAGCAAGTGAGGAAAGTCGTGTCACGTATAGGACTAATAGCAGGTAGCGGCAGATTTCCTATCTATTTTTTGCAGGCCGCAAGGAAAAACGGCTATGAAGTTTATGCTGCTGCAATAAAAGACGAAGCCTCTCCTAAAGTTTTTGAATTGGCAAGTCATGCAACTTCCATCTATGTAGGAGATTTTCAGAAGGTCATAGATTTCTTTGTCGACGCTGGTGTTAAACAAATAATCATGGCTGGCAGAATTCCGAAAACAGTGATGTTTGAGTCTTTGAAGCCTGATGAGAGGTTAGCGGAATTTTTGCAAAAACTGCCAGCTCAAAATGATAATGTTCTCTTAGGAGCTTTTATAAGCGAATTTCGCAAAGAAGGTATTGAGGTTTGTGATTCTACGACTTTTCTTTCTTTTCTCCTTCCTGAAAAGGGTACACTCACAAAACGTGAGCCAAATGAAAGAGAATGGGCTGACATAAACTTCGGTTTCGATATAGCCAAACAGATTGCGGGAATGGATATAGGACAAACAGTCGTAATAAAGGACCGGGTGGTTGTCGCTGTAGAAGCAATCGAAGGTACTGACGCAGCTATATTGAGGGGCGGCGAACTAGGGCAGGGGAACATAACAGTAGTGAAAGTCGCAAGACCCAGACAAGATAAACGTTATGATATGCCTACAGTTGGCGTAGATACCGTTGAATATCTTAAAAAAGCTGGAGCCACTTGTTTGGCTTTTGAAAATAAAATGACGCTTTTGCTTGATAAGGATGAGGTTGTTAGGCTAGCTGATGAAGCAGGAATTGCCATAGTAGTTATTTAATTCTGGAGGCAGAAATGAGTAAAGATGTCATAAAAACCGCTGTAATAGGCGTTGGGCACCTCGGACAGCACCATGCCAGAATAATCAACGAGATAGAAGGTGCTGAGCTGATCGGGGTTGTGGACGTTGATGAAAAAACAGGGCGTACAGTAGCAGAAAGACTTGGTGTCCCTTATTTTAAAGATTATAAAGAGATTACGCCTTTTCCAGATGCTGTCTCTATAGTTGTTCCGACTTTTTTACATTATGAAGTTGCGAAGTATTTTTTGGAAGCTGATACGCACATTTTTATAGAAAAACCAATAACTAAGACTTTGCGGGAAGCTAACGAGATTTTGGAAATAGCGGGAGCTAAGAATCTGATATTGCAAGTTGGGCATGTAGAACGTTTTAACGCGGCAATGATGAAGCTCAGAACTATTTCAGAAAAGCCTCTGTTTATTGAGTGCCAGCGACTTGGACCATTTTCGCCTAGGGTGCAAGATGTGGGCGTTATTTTGGATCTGATGATTCACGATATTGATATAGTCCTTTCATTAGTCAAATCTCCTATCAAGAGGATAGATGCTGTTGGAATACCCATTCTGACTGAAAATGAAGATATAGCTAATGCTCACTTGGTTTTCGAAAATGGTTGTATAGCAAACTTAACTTCTTCGCGCGTGAGTTCAGATAAAGTCCGTAAGCTGAGAGTGTTTGAAAAGGACAAGTATTTTTCGCTGGACTATGCCGAGCAAACAATAAGCATACGCAGAAAGTCAGCACAGGATGAGACTATCCTGTGTGAGGAACTTGAAATACAAAAGGCTGAGCCTTTGAAGTTGGAATTGGAACACTTTATTGAGTGCATCAAATCTAGGAAAAAGCCTTTAGTCACAATCGAAGACGGCAAAAATGCTTTGGAAGTTGCTCTTGAAATTCTTTCTCAGGTGAAAGCCGCTACCTACTAAAAGGAAAACGATTTGCAATCTTCTGGTAAAACCCACATCTCCTCAGCCACTCCTGTACAGAAAGTCTTTTTCTTGGCAGGAGAACAAAGCGGCGATCTGCACGCTTCAGCTGTAATTGAGGCTCTTAAAAAGTTTTCTCCTGACCTTGAAATTCACGGTATAGGGGGCGAACTAATGGAAAAAGCTGGTATGAAAAGGCTTCATAGCTCTGATGAAATGGCTATAGTCGGTATAGTTGAAGTTGTCAAAAATCTCAAACTTTTAAAACGTATTGAGTATGATGTTAAGAGCTGGCTCAAGAGAGAGCGTCCTGTGGCTGTGGTTTTAATCGATTATCCAGGCTTTAACAAACGTATTGCCAAATATGCTAAAAGTCTCGGTATTTGGGTTATTTACTATATTCCTCCGCAGGTTTGGGCTTGGAATCCTGGACGAGCCAAAGCTTTCAGCGAAGTTACAGATGAGGCTATCGTTCTTTTCCCTTTTGAAGTAGATATTTGGAAAGAAAATGGCGTGGAAGTCAATTGGTATGGTCATCCGTTAGTTGGCCGCGTAAACCCTGAACTTTCCAAAGAAGATTTCAGAACCAAGTTAAACCTGAATGGAAAAAGGCTTGTTTCCTTGCTTCCTGGAAGCCGTAATCAAGAGGTTGATAAAATTTTGCCTGTTCTTTTAGATGCAGCAGAAATTATTAGGAAACAAGCTCCTGACACAGATTTTGTTATTTCCCAAACATCCGCCGTGTCGGATGATCTTATGTCGGCTCACTTAGAGGGGCATGAGTCTCTCAATGTTGTAGTGTGCAAAGAGGACGCCAGAAGTCTTATAGCAGCTTCAGATCTTTGTTTAATTAAGTCAGGCACCGTGACCTTGGAAGCGGCGATGTTAGAAGTTCCAATGGTCGTAGTTTATAAGCTTAACCCATTTACAGAGCTTTTTGGCCGTATGGTAATTACCCTTAAGCACGTATCTTTGCCAAATATAATCGCAGGCAAAACTATAGTTCCTGAACTGCTTATGTGGGATTTTACGCCGGAAAGAACTGCCGCAGAAGCTTTAAAGCTTCTTAATGATAAAGAACTTTATAAAAAGACAAAAGACTCATTGAAGGCTGCTCGTGAACTTCTTGGAGAACAGGGCACTGAAAAAAGAGTTGCAGAACATATATCAAAAAGAATTAAGGCTCTTGGAGAAAAAGCGTGAATTCATTTAAGAGGCTACTGAGATATTGCATTCCTTATAAGTGGTATTTTGTAGCTATTTTTCTTTGCAGCTTAGTAGTTGCTGCGGGAGAAATCTTTCCCGCATGGATTGTAAAAGACGTTGTGAATGAAGTCCTTCTAGAAGGCAATGCAACCATGATAGGTGTTATATCGGCACTTATAGTTTTTGCTCTTTTCATGAAGGGCTTAGGCTCTTTTGCTGAGCATTATTTGCTCTTGAAAGTTTCGCAAAGAATAGTGAAAACCATAAGAGCTAAAGCTTTTGAAAAAATTTCATTGCTTTCTCTTTCCTATTACGAAAAACAACAGACTGGTCAGATCATGAGCAAAATAACCTCCGATATCGGAGTTTTGCAAAATCTTGTTTCTCAGTTGACAACTATAACTGGCGATACAATATCTTTGATGGGCTTTCTTATTTATATATTCTATATACATTGGAAATTAGCTCTTATTTGCGTTGTCATAATTCCTGTAATAGGCCTCTTTATGAACAATTTTGCTCGCAAAATGAAACGCATTGGAGCCTCAATGCAAGATAAAATTGGCAACATTGCGACTACTTTGCAAGAATTCATTACAGGAGTTAAGGTTGTAAAATCTTTTACCTTGGAAGAATACTTCGCGGACAGGTTTGAAGAAGCTAATGAGGGCAACTATCGAGAGACAATGCGTGGCGGCAAGATCACTGCTGCAATAAACCCTATAATTGAGTTTGTTAATGCTTGCTCTTTAGCAGTAATATTTGCTTATGGCGGCAGTGAAGTTATAAAAGGGAATATTAATCCAGGACAGCTTATAAGTTTTTTGGTAGCTTTGACAGGTTTGTTTCATCCTATCAGAAAGCTGTCTAGAATCAGTAACGTTATTGCCCAATCTGTTGGGGCAGGAGAACGTGTTTTTGAACTTTTGGATACCCCAAGTCTTATTCAAGAATCTCCAGATGCTAAAAAACTTGAAAACTGCAAAGGCAAGGTTGAATACAAGAATGTAGTTTTCCGCTACGAAGAAGATACAGATCTGGTTCTCAATAAAGTTTCAATAAGGGTAGAACCTGGTGAAATCATAGCTCTTGTGGGGCCTTCAGGCTCAGGCAAAACAACCTTCGTGAATTTGCTTCCGCGCTTTTATGATGTAACTTCAGGCGGCATTTTTATAGACGGAAAAAATATAAAAGATCTGACTTTAAATAGTCTAAGAAGCTCTATAGGAGTTGTGCCTCAAGATACTTTCCTGTTTTCAGGAACTATAGAGGAGAATATTAGATTAGGCAGGTTGGACGCAACCTTTGAAGAAATAGTTCAGGCTGCCAAGATGGCGAATGCAGATACTTTCATACGAGAGCAGCCAAATGGATATGAGACTTTGCTTGGAGAGAGGGGCGTAAACCTTTCGGGCGGACAAGGGCAAAGAATAGCTTTGGCAAGAGCCTTCTTGAAAGACCCTCCAATTCTCATTTTAGATGAAGCTACTAGTGCTTTGGACTCTGAAACGGAAAACTTGATCAAAGACTCATTAAAACTTTTGATGAAGGGCAGAACCACCTTTATGATTGCCCATAGGCTTTCTACTGTTGTCGGCGCAGATAAAATTATAGTTCTGGATAAAGGCAGAATGGTAGAAGTTGGAAAGCATGAAGATTTAATTGCTCTCAAGGGTGCTTATTATAATTTATACTATTCACAATACAAGTCGGTGGACTACAAAGATGATTAGGGATTCGCTGATAGGCAGTTTAAACAATATACCAGACCTTATTGACCCGAAAAATGAACGTTGGTCGGATAGGCGCTATATATTCAAGTTGAAGTTTCAATTGCTTCTCTTGCGCTTTTTCACGCTTTTTCACAAACAGATTTCATCTTTTAAGATCATCAACGAAGCTGAAGGCGGTATTAATAGACTCAAGTTCTCGGAACCTGTAATCTTGGCGGTTTGGCATAGAGATATAATTCTTATGGCAGCTCGCTTCAGAGGACCTAACATCCTTTCTATGGCTTCAAACTCAAAAGATGGCGATTTGGTAACCGCATTTACTTTAAGGGAATGCAACAGCAGAATGGTCAGAGGCTCAAGCAGCAGGGGGGGAGTCGCAGCTCTGGTTGGCGCGCTTAAGACTTTGAAAAGCGGAAAATCTATTCTTATCACGGTTGATGGACCCCGGGGCCCTGTTGGAGAGCCGAAACCCGGTGCTGTTATGCTGGCTAAAAAGACTGGCGTGCCCTTGGTTCCTTGCGTTATGGCATCCAGCAACAGTTTTTCCCTAAACTCTTGGGATAAAACACTTGTAGCTTTTCCTTTCTCAAAGAATGTTTATTACTGTGGTCCCAAGTTTTATATTTCTGAAACAGAAGAACTTGAAACTTCAATTGATTTAATTAAAAAGCAGTTAAGCAAGGCAAAAGAGCGTGCAGATCTTCTGCTTGCTGAAAAACTTAGAAGGTAATCTCGATGACAACGGGTAAAAGAATTTTAATAAGCTCCGGTGAAACGTCAGGCGATTTCTATGCAGCCAGTCTCATAGATTCGCTTTTGGAATATCCTGAGCTTGAAATTCATGCCATAGGCGGTATAGAAACCAAAAAACGCAAAGTGAATATGATCGCCGATTCCACAGATTGGGGAGCCATAGGCTTGATGGAGTCTATCAAGCAGTTGCCTATCATTATGAATCTTTGGAAAATTAAAAGATTGCTTTCTAAGAGCCGATTTGATCTGTTTATAGCAGTAGACTATCCTGGTTTCAATATGGCTATAGTTCGTATGGCAAAGAAAATGGGTATTCCCACATTATTCTATTTTCCGCCAAGCAAATTTGCTGAGTCTCCCGAGGAAGTTAAAGAAGCTGCTGAAAAGATAACTAAAGTTGCGGCTACTTTTTCAACCACATATAAAATTTATAAAGAAGCGAAGGCTGATGTTGAGTTTGTCGGACATCCAATGGTGGATCTTGCCAAGCCTTCTATGACAAAAGAAGAAACAATTAAGTTTTATAATATGGTTCCTGGTAAGCCTGTTGTGGCTCTGTGCCCAGGTTCCCGTCGCAGCGAACTTTTTCAAATGTTGCCGACAATGCTTGAAGCAGCAAAGGAAATTCATAAAAAGTTTCCTGATTACCAGTTTGCAGTTCCAGTAATAAAAACAGATACAGATGAGGTTTTTAACTTTTCTAAGAAAAAGCTAAAAGCTATGTTGGAGAAAAGTAAATTGCCTATAACTTTGCCAGAAGGCAATATATACAATGTAATGAATTTGTCTGATTTGGTTATTATCAGTTCTGGAACAGCTACCTTGGAGGCTGCGGTTGTTGGAGTGCCAATGATAGTTTGTTATAAAGTCGGTTTTTTGACTGAAATTCAAGCTAATCTCTTTTATAAGCTTCCTAATTATATAGCTTTGCCTAATCTTATATTGGGAGAACTTGCTGTGCCTGAGCTTATTCAGGATGATTTTACAGTTAAAAAGCTTTCTGAGACAGCTATTGACCTGATAGCCAATAAGGAAAGCCGAAATAAACAATTTGAAGCTTTTGAAAGAATCAGAAAGCGTTTAGGACCTGACGGAGCTAACGCTAGTGTCGTAAGAATGGTTCTTTCTCTGCTGAATCTTTAATATGGATATAGGCGGATTGTTAAAAAGAACGGCTAAACTTCTCTCTAAGATTGTTTCTCTATTGCCAGAATCTTTTGTCAGGATGCTTGCAGAGTCTTTTGGGCTGTTGTTGTGGCTTTTTTGGGTAAAAGAGCGGCTTCGCCTTAAGCGGGAAATAGACAGAATATATTTCAGAATGCGTCAAAAACCGCCAATGCCTGTAGATTTAATAGTTAAGAGAACCTTCATACATTTTGCTTATGTGTTTTTTGATTTTCTTAGAATCCCTGCCTATAGCTTCAATGACTTCAAAAGTAAATTTTCTATTGAGGGATTGAAGGAGATTCTTGACGAACATGTCAACAATGGCAAGGGGCTTATTTTTGTTTTGCCTCATATTGGCAATTGGGAGCTTTTAGGTGCCTTTCTGGCTCACGGCGGCTATCCTCTTAACTCTTTTTATATGGCTCAGAAGGAAGATCTCATCGGAGAACTGATAGAATATTTTAGAAGTTTTACAAAAATACGTTTGCATGACAGAGACAGAGGTCTTGCAGGTGCTTATAGAGCTTTGCTAAAGGGCGGATTTCTAGCAATGATTGCTGACCAGGATGGCTCTGACGCTGGTGTCTATATGGATTTTCTAGGGCATTGGGTGAGTGTCCCTCCGGGGCCTGCTAATTGGAGTATAAAAGCAAAAGTTCCTATATATTTGATTTATTCTTTGAGGAAACCAGGAACATTTACCTACGAAGGAAAAATATTTAAACTGGATTATGAAGATCTAGAAGGTCTTTCCCATCAAGAGGCTGTTATAAAAGTGACTCAGATTATGGCTCAAAAAATGGAACGCATAATACTGGAATATCCTGATAATTATTTATGGTTCTATGACAGATTTAAGCCGCGTCATGAAGCTAAAATAGCCAAATATAGGCAAGAGAGAGGGCAAATGACAGAAGGTGTTCCGCAATATGGTCTTTAAACAGGACAAGGAACTCAGTTTTAGTGCAAAGGCAACTTTAGTTAGCTATAGAGCTCTTTACATGTTTCTTTTATCACCAGTTATTGCGTTATATCCTTTCTTGAAACATTTTTCAAGGCGTTTGCAAGAGGGACTTATTGATTATTTGGGTTTATTGCCTCCTACAGACCCGAATAATAAAGTTTTCTGGGTTCATGGTGTTTCTATGGGAGAGTCCTCTGTTGCTTTTGCTTTAATAGAAGAACTAAAAAAACTATTTCCTGAAGCTTCTTTTGTTTTTACTACTACTCATCCCGATGTTTTAAAAACTGCTAATAACAAAAATAAGGCAGATATTTGCACATACTTCCCATTAGATGCTCACTTCAGTATGACAAAAGCATTCAACCGTATTAAACCTGATGCGGTTTTTATCTCGGAAACAGATTTTTGGCCAGAGTTTTCTTGGCAATGCAAAAAACGCAAGCTGCCCCTGTTTTTGATCAATGGCCGTATTAGTGATAAAATTTGCTGTTTTTATTCTATGCAAAAGTCATTGGGAGAATTGATTTTTACTTCTTTTGCAAATTTTTTTGTTCAAACTCCTGGCGACAAAAAGAAGCTTGTTAAAATAGGCGTAGATCCTCAACTGGTTGAAGTCACTGGTAATATCAAAGCAGATCTGCTACCTTCTTTTTTAAAAGCTGATATAGAAAACGTTAAGAAAGCTTTTAAAGATAGAAGTGTAGTTGTTTTTGGCTCTTTACATCCCTCAGAGTTTGAAGAGCTTTTCCCCTCGATGCTTAAAGCTGTAAGAAATGGAAACAGGCTTTTAATTGCTCCCAGAAACATTAAGAATGCTGATTTGTGGCAAAAGAGATTTTCCGAGGCATCTGTTAATTGTATTTTAAAGACAGAATTGCGTAATAGACTTCTTCCAGAGGCTATTATACTCAACACAATGGGCGAGTTGAGTTCTCTCTACTCATTGGCAACAGTAGCTTTTATCGGAGGCACATTAGATAAAAGTGTGGGCGGGCATAATCCTTTGGAGATTATCAACGCTCATGTTCCTCTGATAAGTGGAAATTATTTTCGCAACTTTGCTGATGTGACTGAGGAGTTGCAAGAAAAGAAAGCGGTAAAGATTGTTAAAGATGCAGAGAGCTTTGAGTCAGCTCTTTCAGAATTCCTGCAATCCCCTGACTTAGCTCTATCTTATTCCAAAGCAGCTTTTGAAGTTTTGCAAAATAATTCAGGTGCCTTGAAAAGGACTACGAATTTAATTGTTTCATATTTTGCTTCTTGATGCCGATATATATTTTAGTGGTGAGTGGCGGGTGGCGAGTGGCGAGTTAAATTGGTTTAGCTTTCCCCCCCCTTGCATCGATCATCAGCATCTGTCCTTAATCAGAGCTTATGAGCAAAAACAGCGCTAGAAGATAGATAAAAATTGGAGGCTTGAAACAATGACATGTAAAGATTGCCCTGACAGATTTTTCTGCATGAAACAGACTTATGATTTCGCTTTTGACAGAAGTGATTTCGAAAGCCTTTATCTAAGAACTTTGAGATGCAAGAACGGAAAGTTTTCCTGAGCTTATTTTAAAAAGTTACTGGTAAACTTTAGAGAATAAAAGAAGCCGCCGCAGATTGTATGATTTGCGGCGGCTGAGTTTTTTTATGGCTGTATTCTAATTAGCCAGCCTAGGAAGAGTTTTTATTAAAAGTCGTTTTTTTAGTCGGCTATTTCAGCTGTATGAAGTTTTCTGGCAGTTCTGAGATCTTCAGCATCTTTCAGAACTTTCTTAGCGGAAGTTCCGCAATTTTTGAGGACTTCATCTGACAAAGCTTCAAATTCTTTGTCGGAAAGTTCAGCTGATGCTTCTATGATGTAGGTCGCCAAAGGAGCAGCAAGCATGGATCTAGTCTGTACGCCTGTTAAAGCTTTTTCTTTTGCAAGAGTTTCTTCATAATGGCGATAAGAGTTGATAAGTCTTGTTTTAGCCAAAACAGCTTTTACTGCTTTTGCCGAATCCATGAGACCGAAGCCAAATTTGTTGTCTTTTCCGGAATCTCCGAGATCCAAAGCTGTGCTGGCGAGAATCTTCATTACGTCTTCAGGAGTAAGGGAGGGATCTGCTTGGAACAGCAGAGCTGCAACGCCTGCTGCGTGAGGACACGCCATGGAGGTTCCGCTCATGGATACGAGGCTGCCGTCTTTGTGAGAGCAAGAGATAATATCTTTGCCAGGCGCTGCAATGTCAGGTTTGATAAGCTCTTTGCCATCCCAGAAAACAGGACCTGTGCTGCTGAAAGCTGCAAGGGTATCATTAGAGGCTGTAGCCGCTACTGCCCATGAGTGGGGGAAAGCTGCGGGTGTGCCGACTTTTCCGCCCCAGTAACCGTCATTGCCGGCTGCAAAAGCGGGAAGAATTCCTGCTTGAACCCAGTTTTCAACTGAAACCCAGAAGGTTTTATTTGTTGAGCTGCTGGAACCCCAAGAGTTGTTAACCACTCTGGGAGCATCATTGGTTTCTGGAACTCCATCAGGATCGAGCATCCACTGCATAGCATTAAGGAGAGTTTCAGTGGTGGTTCCGCCTTTGTTGTCGAAAACTCTGGCTACGATCAATTTCGCACCGGGAGCTACGCCTACGCCGCTGCTGCCAACTATAGAGCCAGAAACGTGAGAACCGTGACCCTGAGTGTCTATGGGTTTTTCAGATTTATCGCCTGTGAAATCTTTGAATGCAAGGATTTTGCCTTTGAGTGCGGGGTGATCGGGATTGATTCCTGTGTCTAAAACGCCGACTACAACACCTGCACCATCGATTTTGTGCTCTTGCCATACATCAGGAGCATTGACTTTCTTTACGCCCCACTGAACTACTGAAAGGTTATCGCGTACAGTATTCTTTTTGGGGATTTTCATGAAGATTTCATATTTAGATTCGAAAACTTCAGCAACCATGGGGTTTTTCTTGAGTTCAGCAATATCTTTGGCTGTGCCCGTAAATGCAAAAGCGTTGGCAACCCAGAGAGGGTTGGCATTCTTAAAAGAGTTGCTCCTAGTTTTTAGGGCGGCCATGTTGCTCTTGAGATTGCTCTGCAGATAATGAACAACGTCAGCGTGTGAAGGATTTGTGGCTTTAAGTGGTGCAGATTTGAACCTGACTATATAGCGGGAATCTGCTGCAAAAATCGAGGTCGTACAAAGAACGCTAAGAATCACAACACAAAAGATCTTTTTAAGCATGTCTTATTGTCTCCTTATAAAATTTTTTGCTTAGTGTTTAATTATACGTACATATTTGGCAACACGCAATGGCTGACAAGAAAAAAATAATATTTTTTTTCTATCCACAGATTACACAGACTGTAACAAGCAGTGGGTTGTGGGTAGTAAATAGTGGGTAGAAAGGACAATTTGCAATATTTTCTCTGATTGATATGCCATCTAAGTATTATTAGTTTTTTACGTCAGAGCTTCATCTGTTTATCAGCATCTTAAAGCAATTGTCGGCTGTAATGCTGAGTTGAAAGGTATTTCACTACCCCCTACGCCCTACTCCCTCTAGTGCGTCTGCTGCATCAATTAACCATGAAGACATTGCTGAGTTGAATAGTATCAAAATAGGTAACTTTTAGTGAAAAAGCAGCACTAGATCTTTTCTTTATGTATATTAGCCATATGAAGAGTGCGTTTGGTTTTGGAAGAAATGCTGTGGAAAGCAAAGCCTGATAAGTCTTTGTTCCAAATTGGTCTGATAGCTTCATAAACTCCGGGCATTTTTAAAGGGGTTTCTTTGCCTGTCGTTAGGTCTTTCAAAATGATAGTGTTGTTGCTTCCGCCCTTGCTTTGTGATGTTGTGAAAGCCAATGTGTTGCCATCGGGAGAAAGGTCGGGCATCCAATTTCTCTTGCCGTTTTCGACTAGAGGTTTAGGTTCTCCGCCTGTTGCTGGAACTATCATTATATTTGATTGTTCCATAGGTTTTATTATTCTGGAAAAAATTATAGATTTTCCATCTGGAGTCCAGCGAGGTTCTCTGTCGTCATATTTTTTTCCGTCTGTGAGAGCCTTGAGGTTTCCGCCAGTCAAATCCATTGTCATAATCGCATTTTTGCCCTGTCTGTTTGATACAAATGCAATTTGTTGTCCATCAGGCGAAAGGTTACACATCATGTTTTTGCTTGTGCCCTTTGTAAGCTGTATGCTGTATTTTGACTTTCTGTCATACAGGAATATGTGCTCTGGCTTTGCACTGTCGCTTGAGAAGATAATCATGTTTCCATCAGGCGTCAAATCGGGTGTCCAGACATTGCCGAGCCACTTGAACTCAAGTTTTGCTTTGCCTGTTATAGGCGGGTTTTTTATGTAGCATTGAAAATTAGCGCCGTCTCTCTTGGAAACGAATATAAGCTCATCTCCTGCATTGCTTAAGGATACGTGCATATCTGTGTTGTCGCCGCCCTCTACTACTACTTGTCCTTGATACGAGATTTTGTATTTGTCAGCGGTTTGAGTATCGAATGGTGTGTAGCCGAAGGTTACTTCGGCAGGAGCCTCGGTCTTTGGCTTAGTTGCAGTTTGTGCAGTGGAAACATCTGAAGCTTTCGCTATTTCAGGTTCTTTTGTTTCAGGCTTTTCAGGCACAGAGTATTTTGCTGATGTTTGTGCACTTTGCTGTTGAGAAAGACTGTCAGCAGAAGGCTTCAGATTTTTGTCGGAGGAAAATTGAATGCTTTCTTTAGGCTGTTTGTCAGGGAGTTCTGGAGTTGTTTTTTGAGTTTTTTGTTCAGCTATCTGAGTTTGAGTTTTGTCTCTAAGAGGAGATTCTTTCCAAGAGGGGTCTTTTGAGAAAAAACCAGAAAACAGAGCGGTTACGATCCAAAGGGTTAAGCCGCCGGCTAAAAACAACAAAATGCCTAGAATCATTCGTCTCTTTCTATTTCTGGTTTTAACTTGCGGCGAATCGCATTCAGGGCACACAGTTGTGTTATCAGGCAGTTCTTGTCCGCACTTGAAACAATACATTGGCTTGCTCTCCTTGGAATTTGTTTGTAGGAAGTATACCCCATATTTTCAGCCATTAAAAGGGGTAGGGAATAAAATTAAGAATTTTCTGAGATTATACCGATAAAGATAATATAGAAAAAAAGAGATAATACGGAGGCTGACAGATGTTGCATCTGGAAATTAAAATCATGGTTTTTACCTTAATATATTTCATGGGTTGGTTTATTTTCGAGAAGCTTCTTAATCGTTTTGAAAAAGGCAGCACAGAGAAAAAGCCTGTGCGAAAGACTATTTCTCAAGCTGTTGCTACTGAGGCTATTCAACCTACCAGAAGCGTGGCGTCTCTTGGAACTCCAGATTCAACTTGGAGATATATAAAAAGCATTAAAAGTCCTGATTGGCGTGTTAGACGTTTGGCTTGCACGCAACTTTCAAATAAAAGGGGCACCGCAGTTGTCGAGGCTCTGATAGGCGCTTTGGATGATGAACGTCCAGAAGTTTCAATTGCTGCAGGTGACGCGCTTGCTAAAATAGGTGATCCCAGAGCTATTGAAGCCATAACTAAACATTGTGAAAACTTGGAGCTGTCTTTCGCCCAAAGTTATGAAAACTATCGAGCAGCTTAGTGCTGCGTAACACCTAGAGTGACGAGTGGTGCCTGCATCAAGTAAGCATGGAAAGGTTACTGACCGGCTTGGCATTTAACAGGTAGCTTTTAGTGAAAATGGAGCACTAGATATTATGACTGAAGAAAAAAGAACCTCTGCGCTTTGGATTGTTGCTGCAGGGGTTCTTTTTATTTTATTTTCGCTTTTTCTTACCTCCTACAATTTTTTTGCAACAGTTATAGGCATTTTCTTAATGTTGTATGCTTTTTGGTCTCTGTATACAGGTGGTGGGGATTTGGAAAAAAAATCTCCTCAACTTTGTGAAGGCATTTCTTTAGCAGAAGAGATAGAAGAAAGAAAAAAACAGGCTGAGAGTGACGAATACTTGTCTTTTCTTCTAGAAAACTCTTTTAATGGAGACCCCAACTCAGCGATAGTTTCTCTTCTATCAAAATATTCGGCAAAAATGGAGGAAGGCACCTGTATGTTTTTTCGTGTCTCTTCCTCTGATTTTGCTTTTGTTACGGCTTATGAAGCTGACGGCAGGAACGGGGTTCGCTCTCTTTCAAAAAATGATCCCGCAGTTAATGATTTGCTTTTGAAAATTGCTAATTTAGAGACTGCGACAGAGCTGAAAAGAAAATTTATAGAGCCTATTGATTTCATCACATCTGATATAGCTTCTGTTCTTATTCCTTGCAGAAGCGATAATGAAACTTTTGGTATCTTGGGATTGGTTTGCCCAGCTGAGACTTGGCAAGCAATCTCATTGTCTGTGAGCTATATAGCTTCTTCTTTAGGACTTTTTCTTAGAAAGGAAGAAGTGTCTTCTCAATATGCTATTTTAAGAGAAAGCATGGCAGCAACTGAAGTGAAAGGTGAACTTTTGCTAGGATATTCTTTGCCTGAAATACCTCGTTTTTCTCAATGGGAAATTGCCAGAAGTATTTATTATTCGCCTGTTTATTCAGGGGATTTTCATCAATTTGCAGTTTCTTCTGAAAACAAGCTCTTTGTTTTGTTAGGTTCAGCTTCATGCGAAGGTTTAAAAGCAGCAATGTTTTTGACGCAGTTTTTGAACATAAGCAAAATATTCGCCTTGGATGCTAAAAGCCCGGCAGATTTATTGAACAGACTTTCAGACATTATGATTAAAGGAGCATTTAAAGAGTATTTTATCAACATTACAGTTCTCTCTCTGGATTTGGGAGAGAAAAGAGTCATAGAAGTGGTTTCGGCTGGGCAAAATCCGCCTTTGATTCACAGAAAAGCTATGGGGTTTGCAATGCCCGCCAATCTGGATACTTCTGTGCCTTTGGGATTATTGGAGCCAGGCGATAATTATTATAAAGACACTCTGATAGAACTTTTGCCAGGCGATGGACTTCTTTTGTACACAAACGGAGTGACTGTACCTTCTGAAAGTGGTAAAATAGGAGAAGAGGAAGTGAAAATCGCTTTGGGTGATTCCGAGGGAGCCTCTGGAGATACAGTTTTAAATACATTTTTATTAAATCTTAAAGGAAAAAATAGCGACGATTCTGCCGATATTGATTCCAGTTACATTTATTTGAGGCAAGTTCTATGAGCGAAAAAAATGGATTGCTCGAGTTGCATGTCTTTTCGAGCTCAAGAAAATTCAGGGATATATACAAGCCTGTTTTGGAGACTCTTTTTGACTGCTCTTTGGAGAACATCTCTCTTAAATATGCAGACCGTCCCGATGAATTTTACTCCAATACAAATGATCGTACACAAAAGATATTGGTTAATTCTCCGGATATAGACAAAATAGAAAATATAAGCGGTCATTTTCTTTACGGAGGGGACTTTGAGTTTTCCAGAAACAAGCTCACTGTTGCTGTTGATGAATTCAACTACAACTATGAGATGCTGGCTGCAATTAAAAAGCTTTTGTCTCCAATTTTCTCGCGATGGATTTTCAGAAATCAGTATATTTGGGGTTTCAACCTTTATGAAGATTATGACAAAAACCATTTTTTTGCCCTGAGCGAATATATTTTCAGAGCAAGAAAACTAGAAACCCCTGAAGTAGACATATATCGCCATGATAATGGTATAATACATAAATACAGATTCTTTACAAGAGAGAATTACATGGAGGATTTCTCTGAAGGCTTGAAAGCGATTGATGATGCCTTCTCTGGAATAGAGCAGGCATTTAAGAGAGGAAATTATGAGCCTTTGGAGGTTCTGTATCTATATGTTTCGGATAAGAACAAGTTCCGTAAGTATCAACCTAGAACCAAAGTCGCAAAAGATATACAACAATTGATATCCTTTGATGACTAATGCTGTTTTTTCTCTAAAACGTTCTCATTAACGGTGTTTTGCTCTAGAATAAAATCATTATTGGCAGGTGCTAAGATTGCACTAACCGCATTGGTAAGTGGCAGGTGGCGAGTTTTTTATAGTCAGTGAAATATAGAGTGTAAAGTGTAAATTTGTTCTCATCTGTGTTAATCTGTGTGATCTGTGGATAGAAAAGTAAGATATTAAAGGCTGCTAGAGGGTGATTGTGCAACTATGAGAGGGGCTAAAAGAGCCATAGAAAACTATCATGATCTGAGGCTGCTGGAAGAAGTTGTAGAGGCATGCATAAAAGCTCTGCGTAAAAAGCCAAAAGATCATAAGCTGCTCTTTTATTTAGGAAACGCTTTTTATCTGCAACGCCAGTATGACCGCTCCATATTTTGTTATATAAAGGCGGTTAATATAGAACCTAAAAATCCAGTCTATTTCGTTCATCTTGGGCACGCATATCGTGATAATGGAGATCAGGAGCAGGCTGTTACTTCTTATCAGACGGCTTTGACCTTAAATGAAAAATTCGCAGATGCTCATTTTAATATAGGTCTAATTTTTTTCGATCTTAAGGCATATTCTAAAGCTCTTGAATCTTTTAAAAATGCTCTTGAGATAAATCCTGATTATGTGGCTGCTCAATATTATGTTGCACGCGTTCACGAAGTAAAAGGTGACGTTTCCGCAGCTTTACAGATCTATCGCGAAACATTGGAAAAAACTCAAGGCAATAAGCTTGAAAAGGGCATGACTGTGATGAATTTCGCTTTCATTTTTTCCGAATTGGGGCTTTTGGAAAAAGCAGAAAAAGAATACAGGCGGATGGTTGCAGAAAATCCATTTTATCCGGATTTACACTACAATTTAGGTTTGATTTTACGCAAACGCGGCAAGATAGATGAAGCCATGGATTCCTTCTTAAGGGCTATTCAGATTAATCCTAATTATAAAGAGGCACGAGCAGCCTATTGGGAAGTAGCCAATTCTTAGTGCTTTGTTTTCTCTAAAACTTTCCTGCCGGTCTTTCAAAATTCACAAGACAATATCTGTTAAAAGTATGCATCGCACCACCCGCCACCTGCCACCCACCACTGTTTCTTAGGGCTTGCCAAATAAAGGATTAAAGGTTACTATTTACCGATGTTCAAGAGAAAAAAAATAGGACAGCTTTTAATCGAAGCTGGACATATTTCCGAAAAAGAACTTATGATAGCCCTGTCCGAGCAAAAAGCCAGAGGCAAGAGGATAGGGCAAGTTCTTATTGAGCTTGGTTATATAACAGAAGACAAGCTATTGCCAGTTTTAGGCAAACAGCTTAAAGTTCCTTTTGTCGACCTTTCTAAAGCTGAAATTAAGCCTGATGTTCTTAAAATGGTGCCTGAAAAAATTTGCCGCAAGCATAATCTTCTTCCTATAAGTTTTGACGGCAAGATTTTGACTATAGGCATGGCGGATCCTCTCGATGTTTTCATTATAGATGAGATACAGTTTCAAAATAATTGTGAGGTAGCTAGGGCGATATGCTCTGAAAATCAGATTTCAGATACGATAGACAGGCTTTATGTTGCCGGAGCTATGGCAGACGCTTTGACTGCTTTTACAAATCAAGGCACCCCAGATGGCGGCGATGACAGTATGGTGGCTAACCTTAAGACAGCCAGCGAGGAAACTCCAATTATTAAGCTTGTAAATCTTATTTTGGCTCAAGCTGTGCAAAAAGGGGCATCAGATATTCACTTGGAGCCTGATGAAGGAGAATTGCGTGTCAGATATCGCATAGATGGAACTTTGATGGTCAGCATGAACTTGCAGCCTGAAGCTCAGCCATCGGTTATGTCCAGAATAAAAATTTTGAGCGGCATGAATATTTCTGAGCGCCGTATTCCCCAAGACGGGCGTATACAGATGACAATAATGGATAAGCCTATAGACTTCAGGGTTAATACTATCCCTACAACATGGGGCGAGAAAGCTTGTTTGAGAATTCTCGATAAGTCCAACGTCAACGTGGAATTGGCTGCTATGGGCTTTTCCACTTATAACTATAAACTGATTGAAAAAGCTATAAAATCGCCTAACGGAATGGTTTTGGTTACAGGACCGACAGGCTCAGGCAAAACTACAACTCTCTATGCTTGTCTTAATGCTATTAAGGGCACAGAGATGAATATATGTACTGTTGAAAATCCGGTTGAATACAAGCTTAAATACATAAACCAGGTGCAGGTGAGACCTGAGATAGATTTGCACTTCTCTACAGTTTTGAGAGCTTTTTTGCGACAAGATCCTGATGTTATAATGGTTGGAGAGATTAGGGATACAGAAACAGCTTCGATAGCTGTTGAGGCTGCATTGACAGGTCACCTTGTGTTTGCAACGCTGCATACAAATGATGCTCCCAGTACGGCTATAAGGCTGGTAGACATGGGAGTAGAACCGTTTTTGGTAGCTTCCGCTCTTCTTTGCATTGTTTCTCAAAGGCTTGCAAGACGTATCTGCAAAACATGTAAGGATGTTGATGACAGCATTACCCCTGAAATTATCGAGTCTTTGGATTTGCCGCCTGAAGCCATAAATGAAACCTATTATCGCGGAAGGGGTTGCGACAAATGTGGAAAAACAGGTTACAAGGGCAGACTGGGAGTTCACGAGGTAATGTTCACTAATGAGAATATTCGCCGCATGATTATCCAAAGTGTTACTCCCGACGATTTAAAGACGGCAGCATTAAAAGGCGGTATGTTTACGCTGAAGCAAGATATAGTGCAAAAGTTTCAGCAGGGACTTACGACTCCTCAAGAAGTCTTTGCCTTAGCAAGAGGAGACTGATAAAAGCCGATTTTCCGGTCATAGGAACAAAAGATGCCAAAATACAAATGCGAAGTCAGAAATGCAGAGGGAAAAGTTCTTACTACAACGCTTGAAGCGCCGAGTATGCAAGAGCTTTCCAACAGACTTTCATCTCAGGGCTATTATTTAATTAAAGCTGAGGCTGAAAAACAGGGCTTGTCTATGTTTTTCAGCAAAAGCGTTCCTCAAAAGGAACTGCTTATTTTTACAGTTCAACTTGCGACTTTGGTAGGTTCAGCTGTTTCATTGGTCGAATCCGTAGGTATTTTGGCAGATCAAACGCAAAACAAATATTTTAAATCTGTTTTGAAATCGGTTGAGAGAGATCTTAACTCGGGACAGTCTTTTTCTTCCGCATTGAGAAAGTTTCCTGATGTATTCAGCAGAGTTTATTGCAACATGTGCGAAGCTGGAGAAGCTGGAGGTATGCTCGACAGTGTTTTGAACAGGCTGGCCGCTTTTTCTGAGGCAGACGCTGAAATAAGAGGCAGACTGAAGGCTGCTCTGACAATGCCGGTAGTTCAATTGGTTTTGGCGGCTGGCGCAGTAGTTTTTTTGTTGGTTAAAATATTCCCTAACTTTGCAAAAATGTTTGCAAAGATGAAAGCTGATTTGCCCAAGATTACAGAGCTGATGATGCTTGCTTCGGATACTTTGATCGAGCATTATATAATAGTCACGGTAGTTTTCGTTGGCGGTGGAACTTTGCTTTATCTCTTTACTCGAACAACATCAGGCAAAAGACTTATAGCCACTATAAAGCTGAGAGCTCCTGTTCTGGGCGAGTTTACACAAAAAGTTGCTGTGAGCAGATTTGCCAGAACTTTCTCATCTCTTTTGGGTGCAGGTGTTCACGTAACCGAAGCTCTAAAGATAACCGGTTCGGTAATGGACAATCCAATACTTGAAGAACTTATGGATGATATGTCTATCGGAGTTCAGCAAGGTAAGACTCTTTATTCGACTTTGGAAAATTCGAGTGTTTTTCCGCCAATGATTAAGAAAATGGTGCAGGTAGGCGAGGGCAGCGGAAATCTTGAGCCAATGTTAAATAAAGCAGCTGACTTTTACGATCGTGAAGTAAAAGATTCAATTGAAGCTATGACTTCAGCCTTAACTCCCATTCTAACAGTTATTATGGGGATAATAATCGGCGTTATAGCCCTATCTGTTTTTGTTCCTATATTCAAGATGAGCCAAAGCATTAAATAATATCTGATGAAACACAACGGACAATATTCGGAAGAGCCCTTTGCAGGGACATCTTCTGTGAATAAACTTTCAAACTCGTCTGCTGACGTGGATAATCTTGGCCTTTCTGAGCACAAGGAGACTGCAAAAGAACCCGAACAACAAAAGAAACCATCTTCTTCAAAGGATGAAAAGCCGAAAGACTTCTTAACGGGCTTTGCTAAAACTTTATCGCAGATGTTTGGCGAAGGTATGCCTTTGATTTTTGTGACTGCTTTTTCTGCTCTAGTTCCATACTTGTTTCTTGCCTCTTACGTTAACTTTTTAGTTGTTTTTCTAGCAGTCATGCTTTTTGTATTGGGGATGGGAGTAGGGGGCTTTTTTGCTGTTTGCCGTTATTTGCTTTTTTATAAGCCTTTTAAACTATTGTTCGATTGTTCCGTTTTTTTCTTGACGGCTTTTTTGGCTTTCATCGGCTCTCTTACCGCATATAAAATGAATAGTATGCTTTCAACTTCTTATATAAATTCAGCGTTGGGAGCCAATGTGACTAGCATTAAAGGTTTTGCGTCAATGTATCTTGGAATGGAAGCCTTCTTTGTTTGTTTAATCTTTTTTTTGGCTACAGCTCTACTTTGGAGATTGGGAAGAAAATATGGAGAGGCTTTTCTTAGAAGCGAACACAGAAAAGGCCGAATTATATCTTTTCTTCTGTTTTCTGTTCTTACCTTTTTCTTTATTCCTTCTGGATTAGTGCCGGTACAAACTTTTCTTGAGACCGTTGTGCATAGCTTTCTCATTGATGTTAAATTGAATAAGCTTAGAGAAGAAAAGGGCTATGCGGCTGATATTAAAAGTAATTTCTCTGAAATTCCTTATATTGTCTTAATTTTGGGTGAGAGTGAATCTTCTTATTATATGAGTCAATACGGCTATCCGCTAAAGACAACTCCAGTTAGAGACAGATTGGAAGAAGAAGGAAGTCTTCATGTCTTTTATGACGCTGTGGCTCCATATGCGATGACTTGGACAACTGTGCCTATGCTTATTACATCTATAGCTAATGATAAGCCTGAATTCAAAGAAGAAAACGCGGAAAATCTAGTCGATATTTTTTCTAAGGCTGGTTATAAGACATTTTGGCTGTCAAATGCGGATCATCACACAGTTGCTTCTGCCTATATAACTTTTGTTGCGACTGAAATGACAGATTTTTGTCATTTCACTTCCGATTCAATGTCTATGGCTTATACTCACCAATGTTTTGATGGTGAACTTTTGAAGCCTTTAAAAGAAACGATTGCCAGCAATTTGGATGAACCAAAACAATTTTATACAATACATTTTATGGGCAGCCATTATGCTTATGATTTAAGATACCCGCCTGAATTTGAGCGTTTTAAACCTGAAGATTTGGATATTCACAAAAAGTTTGGTTTGAGAGAAATAGAACAAAAGAAGAGACCTATTGTAGCTGCTTATTTGAATTCTATACTTTATTCAGACTATGTTGTAGGAGAAATCATAAAACTTTTTGAAGATAAAAACGTTATTGTGGTTTATCTTTCGGATCATGCGGATGAGATAGGACAAAATGGCAAATATACTACACATACCCACATGGGGCACAGTAAAAGCATGCTTAGAGTGCCTATGTTTATTTGGATGTCAGAGACTTTTGAAAAGTCATTTCCTGAGCTCGCAGAACGAGTCAAAAATCCAGAATATAGAAAGAGACCTTTCATAACAGAAGATCTTTTTCATACAATGCTTGATTTAGCAGGTATAGAAACTGCCCAAAGCGACTTCACCAAGAGCATACTAAGTCCTGATTTTAAAAATAAGCCGAGAATAATCAGAGGAAATCTTTTTGAAAACCTGCCAGACTGAGCTAGTGCGGTATTTTTACTAAAAGTTTCTTTTCTTTTTTGTCCACAGATTACACAGATGGCCACAGATGAGGACAAATCTCACAAAAACAGCTTATGCTGCCGCATAAATTCTGTTTTTGCTCATAGCCTCTGATTAAGGACAAATGCTTAAAATCCCATCTGTGTAATCTGTGGATAAATAGTTCTGGATGTTGGTTCTTACCCGTAGCCACTATCCACTGTTTTATCAGAACTTGAGGTTGTCTTCTCTTGTCCAGCCGCTGTTTTTACCGTTGTCAAAGGTTATTTCGAACCATTCGTATTTGCCGGATTTGGCTACACTTTTGATTCCTACTATAGTGCCTCTCGGAAGTTTGGCTACTCTGTTGCTGTCTCGGGTAGCTTTTTCTCTGATATTTGCTCCGCTGTGCGGAACGATTGTGCCATGTTTGGGCAATTCTCTGTTGCCTTCAGAATAGGTATTGGAGGTTTCAGCTGGGTCGGCTGGTTCTGCTAAGGCTATGGCTACCTTGGATTCTTTGTTCATAGCTGCTATGGCGCTGCTTGTTACTTGAGATAGCTTTATAGTTGATATGTCTTGGGTGTTTTTTACCATGGCATCTAAAATAGCTGCTGGCCCTTGTAAGGCCAAATCATCTCTTATCCAGCCATTTTTTTGCGTGTAATCCCATCTGGCGAGCGTCCAACCGTTTTTCTTTTCCAAAACCTTGCCCTTGGCATTCTTGGCAAGCCTGAAAAGCACTGAACCCTTAGTGCTTGAGTCACTTCTTATGTTGGCTCCTGGAACAGAAATATAAATGCTCCAGTTGGATGTTTGCGGATCAAATTCTACAGCCGGTTGTTCTTCGACAGGCTCTTGCTGTTTTTCTTCCTGCGGGTTTTCAGAGGCGGACGCAGGAAGGTCTGTTTCCGCTTTTATAGCTGTCGCGGTTTCTATAGGCGTTTGAGGTATTTGCTCAGCCGATTGGCCTTTTCTCTCTAAAAACGCAAAAACCTGATTAGCCATGAAAACTCCGAAAGCTATAACTGCTCCTAAAATAATCAGGCTGGTTATAATTTTAGCTTTTTTCTTCATCTCGCTCCTCTCAATTGTGATGTCTGATTTTAGTACAAGACTAAGGCTCTGTCAATCTGGTTTTGTAAAAAAAAATGTGCTATACTTAAATCAGTGCTGCTTTTTTACTTAAATTACCTATTTGATGACAAGCCATTCAACGTTCTCTCCATGCTTAACTGATTCAGCAGACGCACTAGAGGGGGGGGAGGGCGTAGGGGGTAGGGAGTAGCAATAACCAAAAACAAAGCAAGAGGACAGAAAACCTTTGAAACCACAGATTACACAGATTTACACAGATGGAGGGCAAATACCCAAAAATCTCGAAAAAGCATATCTGCTTTTCCTCACTTTCGGCTTAAGCCATTGATTTTACAAGTAAACTTGCAAATCTCTGCCTTACTCCGCGAGTCGACCTAAATTGCATTCTATCTGACATAGACTTGCAATTCATTTCGATTTTTGTTCTTGAAAAATCACATAACAATGGCAATGCAGTTGTTGGTTACAGCAGTTGAGTTCTAAACAATTCAACCCGCCACTCACCACTCGCCACGCTGTGATCTTAGCAGCTGCCACCAATGATTTGTTTTAAGTAAGATCCTTTTTAAAGGAAGTTTCAGCTGTAGCACAGCATTAATATATGACTAACATTGATTTAAGCAAATTTGCTATTGATTTTAACTCTGAAACTAATGTCAGAGCTGTTTACAGCAGGCCTATAAAGCTTGTCTTTTTCTTTTTTGCCATTTTTTTGTTTTTGATGCCTTCGCTTTTGCAGGCAGCAAACATTAATTTAGGCATTGATGTCTTGGGCAGGCACCATCCAGAGCTAGTCCGAAATAAATCTGTTGCTCTTTTCACCTCTTCGGCGGCTAGAGATGTGGAGCTTACCTCTAGTATTGACAGGCTTGCCAAGGCTTCTAAAATCAGACTTATAATAACAGGTGATCCCTATTGGCGTACAGTGATTCCAGGAGAAAAAGGGCAAAAGTTTGACGCTTTTACAAATGCTCTCATTTATGAAATGTCAGACCCTCTGCAGAGACCGCCGGCATCAATATTTAACGGTCTTGATTTGCTCATTATAGACTTTCAGGATATTGGTGTAAGATTTTTTAAATACATCACTATTATGGCTCAGTTGTTAGATGTTGCTCGAGAAGCTCAAATACCTGTTGTGCTTCTGGATAGGCCTAATCCTCTTGGAGGCAATCTAATATGTGGTCCTATGCTGGATATCAATTTGCGTACCCGGTTCGGAGTTTACCCGATTCCTGTGGTTTATGGTATGACTGTAGGTGAGCTGGCGCTTTATTTCAATAAGGTATTTGGAATAAATTCCGAATTGACTGTAATAGGTATGGAGGGCTATAGCCGCAATGCTACTTTTAAAGAGATGAACTTGCATTGGTTGCCGCCTTTTGCTCACTTGCCTGAGGCAGATTCGGCATTATACTATGCTGTGACAGGCTGGCTTGCGGAAATAGGCGTATTTTCTACAGGTGTAGGCACTCCAAGACCTTTTCACTATATTCTTGCTCCTTGGATTGATGCAGAACTGGTCGCAAACAAACTCTCTAAATTTCCTTTAAGCGGCGTAGCATTTATTCCCACTGAGCAAAGGGTATATTACGGTTTATTTTCAGGACAAAATGTTCCAGGTATTGAAATAGCCATATTGGATCAAAAGAATTTCGATCCTTTTTTGACAGGAGTCTCTATTCTTACAGTGCTATACGAGCTTTACCCAGAGAGAATTCCTTTGTCTAACAATGCTGTAGCTGGAGCCTTAGATGCTCTGATAGGCACTCCCGCTGTCAGAGAAGCTATTGTAAGGGGCTCGTCGGTAGAACAGGCTTTGATTCCATATGCTGCTGAATTTGAAAATTTTGTTGCTAGACGGGGAGAGTTTTTGATCTATGCAAATCAATAGGCATGCTATGAGTATGGTCGAGGTAATGATAGGCCTTCTTTTGCTGGCTCTTCTCCTTGTACCTTCTCTTAATGCCATAAACAACCAGTTTAAAATGGTCAATGCCACCAGAGAGCATATACAAGCGGCCTTTGTAGCTCAAAAAGTAATAGAAATGTTCAGGGCTCATTCTTTTAGGCTGATTTCAGAAGCTAAAGCTGATGAGAGCGAGAAAAGCGAGACTTTTGAGCATAAACTTAAAAATGATGATTTTTATAAAAAGCATGTGCTTAACAATGTTGTATACGAGGTAGTGACGGATTCTGTGAAAATTTTGCCTGTTTGGACTTCTGAAGCGGCGGAAAACGAAGGCAAGAATTCCGCAAAAAAGCCCAATGCTTATGTTTTCCAATTCGAAATTAAATATGAAGACAGCCGCAACAAAATTCATACTTTGCCTGTCACAACAGCTCTGACGAGAAGGGAGTAGGCAATGATGAATGACAGCAAGAATGCCTTTACTCTTGTAGAAGTCATAGTTGTCATAGTTTTGCTGCTTCTTTTGACGGCTGCTTCTTGGCATGTTTACAACTCATCACGCAGAAATGCCAGGGAAATCATGCTGAACCAGAAATTAAATGAGAGTGTAGATATGGTTCTTATGAAGATAATAGAAGATGTCAGAGAAGCAAATTCTATAGCCAGCAGCTCTCCTCCAATTTATGAGTTAAGTGAAATTCCGAATCTCAAAACTGAAAATTCGGAGAACAGACTTTCAATAACAAAAGTGACTTATGATTTTAAAGACAGCCAAAACGGACTTTTAAATCACTCTAAAAATAATGTTACTTTTTTTCTTGAAAAAGAAGATACGACTGTGGCAAGTTCTTCTTGGGTGCTTATTCGCGAGATGACTCCTATAAATCCTGATGGAACTCTTGTTGAAAGCGAAATCGAGATTCGCGAACTTCTTTCAGGAATTGAAGACTGTGTCTTTTACAGAGTTAAAAACCCTAATGCTTCTAGAGCTGGCAATATTTTTGTAAGACTTAAACTTTCTCGCAGGAGTCAAGGAGAGTCAAAAAGCCAGTATGAGAACGATACCATTGTTTGTATAAAGGAGAGGGCGGCTTTGCCATGAAGATAACCCCAATAAAAATAAAAACAGAAAAAAAGGGTTCCGCGATTTTGTCAGCTATTTCTATGGCAACCGTTATAGCTATAGTTATAATAGCTCTTTATTATTTTTCTTCCTACCGTATAAACAGGGCAACTACTGAAGAAGCAAATGTCATTGCTATGGCTGTCGCTGAAGCAGGATTAGAAATGGCTTTGTCCGAACTATATGCTGATCCTTCCTTTCAAACTCACAAAGTAAAAATAAACACCCAAGAAGATGGTGAGGATTTTCTTTGGGAAGGCGAATTGGAAAGAAAAGCTAATTTACGGCCTATATCAGATGTTAATCTTAAAACTAAGGGAGGTTCAAAAGGAACCTATGAAGGACAAATAGGGGCAGGTGAGTTTAAGGTCCGTCTTGGAACCCTTCCCTTTGACGATAATCCAAAAACAGAAGCTATAGACGAAAGCAAAGCTTATATATATGCGGAATCCTTAGGCAAAGTCGGCGACAGAGTAAGACGTGTCCAGGCTGTTATTAACAGACGTTTTCCTGCACGAGAATTTCTTATGTTTGATGGCGGTGTTCTTTCTGTGGTTTATGGTATGGCTAATGGTTCCGATGAAAACGTATTTTCTATTGGACATCTTTACGGGCATCAAGGACTTGAAATCAGCAGAGTTTTAATGAAAGGCCGCCAAGGTTCATTTCAAGGTACAAAACAACGACTGGATAAAATAGATGCTGTATTAAGCGGCGATGGCGGTATTTTCTTTTATTCAGATGTAGAATCCAAATTCAGAGATCATAACAAAGGCAGCGAAGAAAAGATAACCATTTCAGAAAATGCAACTTTTCCAACTTCGGGTACCTATACATCAGCTGAGGCTGAGCGTAAAGGCGAAATGCCTGAGGAGTTGAGAAACGAAGTTCCTGTGCTTCCTGATGAGATAAAACCTTGGGTAAAGAATAAATACGACGGCATTTCTATTCCGCCAGTGACACCTGCATTCGATCGCTACAAAGAAGCTGCCAAAGAAGGCGGAAAATATTATTCTAGCGGAGATACTCAATACTGGTTGCCTAAAAACTGGCAATCGGCTTATGGCAAACAGTCGCTGCCTGTTGTCTATTTGGATTTTGGCAACAATGTCTCAGATGCTGTTTCTCAGGTTGTTGGCGGAAATGCTGTTAGTAAGGCAGAGGTGCCAGCAAACGGGGTAATCTATTCAGAATCGGATATAGTTATCAAAGGCAATCCTCCAAAGGATGTTACTATAGTCAGCGAAAAAAATGTTTTTGTGGCAGGTGACTTCAATCATGCGGGGAATCCTGACAATCCGAAGCATAAACACGGATTTCCGCAACTCTTTGAAGGTGGTCCAAATAACGCAGATAAGGTCACAAACTATACAGAAAGCTCCATGAAGCTCTATAAAGATGACGCAGATATACCAAATGGAGAGTTTCGTCACCACGTTATGGCTAATGTTGTGGCAAAGCATAGAGTAGTGATGGACTACAGGAGTCCTGTTGATTGCTTCGAAAATGAACTCTATCCCATGCTTCAGTATGAGTTGGGAAATGCTCTGTTGAATTTTAAGCCAGGAGAAGAGAATCCAGGCACCGCGTCTGACAACGCTTTTCTAAGAGACGCATCTTTGCCGCAATTGAAGTATCAGATGCCTCAACCTGAGCCGGCAGAAGAGGGTGAAGAAGATGCCGAGGAAGACTCTCAGGAAGAGTATGATCCTAAAGAAGATTTTAGAAATTATTTAGATAAGCATTTTTTTGAAAAAAAAGGTTACAGCATGGCAGATAAGGATGCTGCTTTGGATCAGCTTACTGCTATTTTTGAAAGCTGTGTTGACGGAAGCCAAGAGATTGAAATAATTCCTGGAAAGTTTAATGAGATGACGGCAACTCTCTGGAATCTTTCAAAAGCTCAATATGAGGATTCCGGGATTAAAGGCAAATGTGCAGTTGATGCAGATAATATACTCTACAAACTCTATGAGGGACTATATGAAAAAATGAAGTCTTCTGATGCTAACGGTCTTGATTATCTCTATTATCCCGAGATGACTACCAATGGCATGTTTATATCCTGCGGAAAAATTAACCACACTTTCTATGCCGGTCCGGACGAAAGCAAAACTTTCAATGAAATTGGTAACTATACTCAAGACCCTTCTGTGGGTCATCCGTATAAGAAAGATGGTGATAGAACCTTTATCCACAGGAACTTTGGTTCTGAAGTAAATTTAAGAACAGAAGATGTTGTTGACTTGCCTGGCAATGGTTATAATCCCCCGATAAGAAGGCGTATCTATGATGATACCTTGGCAACAGGCGGCGAAGGGCTTTCGAAATATGCTTATACTTCTTATGTTGTAATACGCTGGCAAGATACTGCCGCTTCAAAAGAATATTACAACGAGTTCTGATATTAGGTTCTTTATATGAATACAACAGCTGTGCCTTTGTCTGAAAATGAGAAACTGTCTGAAAAGAAGTTTTTTATTTATTTTCTTCTGAGCATGCTTTTTTTCTCTCTGCTTCTGTTCAGGAATATAGCAGAACAAAACTTGCCGGAAGATGACGCATTAAGACATGCTGCTCATTCACTTCATGAACGCTCAGACAGCGAAATCCTTTTGATGCGATCTGAGTATACTTTTGATCATAATTTTGGCTGGCACTGTTTTTTAAGGGGAATTCGTAAGCTTTTTAACTTCAATCAGCGGCAAGTCTTGTATTTTTCTATAATCTTTCTTTATTTGCTCTTTCATGTGGCTGGTATAATATCGTCGCCTCATCCGATGGCTTGGTATTTTTCTTTTACTCTCGCTTCATGCTTTTTTTTAGTTTATGCCCCCAATCTTACCATAGGCAGACCCTTCATGGTCTCGACATCAGCAATTATTCTTCTTCTTAGGCTTTGGTGTGTAGACAAGGAGAAAATTGCTTTTAAGCATTTGCTGACTGCTTCATTTATCATTTTGCTGGCGGTATGCTGGCTTCATGGTTCTTGGTATCTGTTTTTGTTGTTTCCTCTGTCGTTTGCATTGGCAGGCAGATTAAAAGACAGTGTCTCTTTGCTTCTGCTTTTATTGGCAGCAGCTATAGCAGCTGGTGTGTTTTCAGGAGATGCTGCCGGATATTTCAATTTTCATTTTAATGTTACTAAAAAAATCTTTGCAGAGCGTGCTCTAGATAAACAGTTGGTAACAGAGTTTCAGCCTTTGCAATCTTTTTGGCGTCATATATTTTTTGTTGTTGTGCTTTTTATTCCAATGCTTGCCTTAAAAAGCCTTGATTGGCGTAAACTGTACAAAGACCCTGCTTTTATAATGTGGTTTATTTCCTATCTTGGCGCATACAAGGTTTCTCGTTTCTGGCGAGACTGGGCTGTGCCTGCCTTGCTCTTTTGGTTGGCTTGGCAGTTTTATGCTCTATATCCGAAATTTACAGTTTTAAAAAATAAAAAACTTATGGCTTTTTTGATTGCTTTTCTGGGTCTTTTTACTTGGGTAGTCAACTCGCCTGAAAAATCTCTATCACTAAAACCTCTTCCTGCCAAAGAAGTAGGCTGTGATTTTTCATCTCCCGAAAATATTTCTTGGAAGCCAGGAACAGACGGCATTGTTTATGCTTTAGAAATGGGCGTTTATTATTCCAACTATTTCAGATATCCTTTTGGTGATTGGAAATATTATTTAGGATTTGAACAAGAAGTTATGCCAGAGGAAAATTTAAAATTGATGAGGGAAATTTCTGGCAACTTTACGGCAGATAACCTCAAAAAGTGGATTAATATTATGAAACCTGCAGACAGATTAATATTTTCAAAAGAATATTTTGATAATTATTTTGTGACCAGCTCAGAACAGAAAAATCCGCTTGAAATTGATACTCTTGCTTGGAAAAAAATAGGCGAATATTACGTGGGAAAATTGAAGTGAGCATTTATCAAGCTGCTTTATCTGAAAACAAGCCTCTTTCAGAAAAAAAGTTTTTTGTTTTTTTTATGCTGATTTTGCTTTTTTTCTCTCTGCTTCTTTTCAGAAAAATAGCAGAACAAGAACTGCCCATTGATGATGCTCTAAGACATTCTGCTCACGCAATGCATGAGCGTTCAGACAGCGAAATTGTATTGATGCGGCCAGAATATTCTTTTGATCATAATTTCGGTTGGCACAGGTTTTTGAGAACAGTCCGAAAGATTTTCGGTTTTAATCAAAAACAAGTCTTATATTTTTCCATAATCTTTCTTTATCTGCTGTTTCATTTAGCTGGCATCATCTCCTCTCCTCATCCGTTGGCTTGGTATTTTTCATTTTGTATAGCTAACAGCTTTTTATTTTTATATGTAAATAACCTTATTATGGGCAGACCTTTCTTAATCACATCAGCAGCTATTATGCTTTTGCTAAGACTTTGGTGTGTTGAGAAAGACTGCTTGTCTAAAAAGTGTCTGTTATTGGCTTCATTTTTCATTTTATGTGCAGTTTGTTGGCTTCATGGTTCTTGGTATTTGTTTTTGTTATTTCCATTAGCTTTTGCATTAGCGGGGAGGCTTAAAGATGCTTTCTCTATCTTTTTGCTGTTGTTGGCAGCTGCATTGACTACAGCTTTGCTTTCTGGCGATATTTTCGGTTATTTTAACTACCACTACAATGTAACCAAAGATATTTTTCTAAAAGATATTGTTAATAAGGTGTTGGTCAGTGAACTTCGGCCCTTGGAAGAGACATTTTGGGTTTTCACCTTTTTTTTAATGTTAATATTTATTGCATTAATTTCAAAAAAGTCTCTTGCTTGGCGAAAGCTGCATAAAGATCCTGCTTTCGTTTTATGGTTTATATCTTATATTGGGTCTTATAAAGTTTTACGTCTTTGGCGTGATTGGGCAGTGCCTGCTCTTCTCTTTTGGCTGGCTTGGCAGCTCTATATACTTTATCCTAAGTTTGTTTTGCTAAAGAAAAAAGGAGTGGTAGCATTTTTGGCGATCTTTCTAGGTTTGAATTCTTGGATTGTAAATTATAATGCTAAATCTCCTTTTTTTACTTTTGTTCCTCCTAAAGAAATAGGATGTGATTTTTTATCTCCAGAGAATAAACCTTGGATGCCTGACTCAGGCGGTATGATTTATGCGGTAGAAATGGAAATTTATTATGATAATTATTTCCGTTATCCACATGGAGATTGGAAATATTATCTAGCTTTTGAGCAAGAGCTGATGCCGGAAGATAATTTAAAGCAGCTAAGAGCAATTATCAGTGATTTTACAGCAGAAAACCTAAAACGATGGACTGATAAAATGAAACCCGAAGACAGAATGATTTTTTCTGAGAAGCATTTTAATGAGTATTTTAAAACAAGATCAGAAAAAAAAGATCCTAATGAGATTGATGCGCTAGAATGGAAAAAAATAGACAAGTATTATGTAGGAAAATTAAAATGAAGTTACTTTGTCCCCTCTGCATGAAAGAGCGGGAATATTTAATTCCCGAAGAAAAATACTTAAAATATAAGAATACAGAAAGACTCATATGCCGCATTTGCGAAGATGAAATAGCGCAGAATACACGTCAAGCTTGGCAAGTTGTTTCAAGCAGAGTTTTCCCTAAAAGGACCTTGGGCTATTAAGCTATGTATGATTTCACGCCTGCAGAGTTGGAGCTCATAGTAAATACAATGTTAAAGGACTATGGTCTCTTTTTTCAGCCTGAAAAATATTCTTTTGTCAGGCAGCGTTTACACTCTTTTGCATTGGATGCAGGTATATCTGATTATTCAAATTTAGTTCTCAGAGTTTCAAAAGATGCAGAATTACGAAGGCGATTAGTTGAAGCATTGGTAACCAATGAAACTTGGTTTTTTAGACATCCGAAACAGTTTGAGATTCTTAAAAGAGAGATTCTTCCAGAACTTATTTCGGAAGGCTACGGAAAAATAAGAATATGGTCAGCCGGCTGTTCAAACGGAGCGGAGGCCTATTCTGTTTTGTTTCTGCTTTTAGAAGCAATAAAAGCTTCTTCTTCAGAGAGAACAATAGATATTTTAGCTACTGACATCTCCAGAAGGGTATTGGAGTCTGCCAGAAGAGGCAGATACAACTTGGCAGAGCTTAAAGAAGTAGATGCATGCCGACTTTCTGAATACTTTGAGAGAATTGATTCAGAGTCTTACGTTGTGAAAAGCCAATACAGAGAAATGGTTAACTTTGAGAAAATGAATCTTTTTCAAGATTGGCCTAAACAACAGTTTGATATAATTCTTTGTCGAAACACCATGATTTATTTTAAGCGCGAAGATAAAAAGGAACTGTCTGAACGTTTTTTGAAAGCTTTAAAGCCAGGCGGTTACTTTTTTTTAGGAGCCAATGAATCTCTTGATTTGAATCTGTATCCCAGTATTGATAGAGCTTTTGAAAATAAAAGTTCAGTATATAAAAAATCTCATATGGTTCCGCAAAAAGCTGAAATATTTTTTGCTACTGCTGGAGATATGATTAAGGCTATGAACTTGATGGAAAAAAATAATCTGAAATTCGATTTTGGCGAAAATATTCTGGATCAGGATTGTACCAGAAGCATGATTTTACAGGAAAAACATTTGGAGCGTGTTTTGAGTATTTTTCAAAAGCGCTCAATAAAAATTAAAGAGGTAAAAAGACATCTTTTGTAATTTATTATACACTTTTCCTCTATTTCTGCCGATTGAACATCAAAGTAGGAATGATGACATAGTCTGGAGGCTTTGCAAAAGATGTTCTTAAGAAAATACGAACACGTTATACAGGATTGCAAAAGGCGTATTGCTGAAAACCCTAGAGATTTTTACGCCTATTATCAGTATGCGCGTGCTCTGGAGCTTTCAGGCGAAACGGATCAGGCTATTAAAGTCTACAAGAGCGCTCTTTCTATAAATCCAAAAGACGCTTATGCTCATAATTTTTTGGGCTTGGCATACAGAAACAAAGGCCTAATAAATGAAGCTGTCGTAGAGTTCAAAAAGGCCATAATGTACAAAAACACCTATCCCTATCCATACGCAAACTTGGGCGGTATTTATAAACTCAAGGGCATGTATGACGAAGCTCTTATCAGGTTTAAAAAAGCCATATATCTTAAGCCTGACTATGTTTATGCACATTTGCAAATAGGTCATATCCATAAAGCTAAAAAAAGATACCCTGAAGCTAGAGAAAGTTTTAAAAAAGCTATAAGCCTCAACCGAAATTTTGCTTATGCCCATTATTCCTTGGCTTCTCTCTATCTGGAAGAAGAAAGACCTGAAAGGGCAGCGGTAGAATTTAAAAAGGCTGCTATTTTGAATCCGAAAGATACAAGCGCTCTTTCCCAGCTTGGCAGAACCTATGTAATACTGGAGAAATATTCTGAGGCTAAACAGGTTTTGACAGAGGCTGGCATGTTGGATCCTGAAAATGCTTATGTGCATCTTAACTTGGGTTTAGCCCAATATTACAGCGGTGAACATTTTGAGGCTGCTGAATCCTTTAAGAGAGTTTCCGCTATTAACTCCATGATTCTTGAAGCTTATGTCTATCTTGGTTATTCCTATATTAAGACAGGAATGGATGAAGCGGCCATGATAGAGCTTAAAAAAGCTGTCAAGCTGGATAAAAAGTTTCCTGGAGTTCACTTGAAAATAGGTGATCTTTATCGCAAAAAAGGTGAAACTTCAAAGGCCCTAGAGGCATATGCTGTAGAGAAAACTTTGTCTCCGAACGATCCGGAACTGCATTACAGCTTTGCCCAAGTCTATAAGGCAGTGGGCAGGATAGATGACGCTCTTGCTTCTTTGAAACGTTGCGTTTTTCTAGAGCATAAAATGGCTAAGGCTTATAACCTGATGGGCGAAATTTATAATGCCAAAGGCGATTATGAGCAGGCTGCAGCATCTTGGAAAAAGGAGGAAGAGATTAGAAAAAAATATCCGGAAGAGACAACTGTTACAACAAATCCGGTTATGAAAGTAAAAAGTGAGCTGGATAGGAATATTGAAAGATATCGCCAAGAGGTCAAGCTTAATCCAAATAATGCTGATGCTCATTACAAGCTTGCTTCAGCCTTGAAAAACAAGGAAATGTATGAAGAAGCGGCTATAGAATATAAAAAGGTGCTTGCTCTCAATCCCTATGACAGCTTTGCTAACTATAATCTTGAATATATCCAGCGGATGCAAGGACAGGATGATCAAAACTTCAGTCGTTGGAAGAAAAATGTAATAATAAATCCTGATAATGCAGGCGCTCATTACAGACTTGGGCTTGCATATAAAGAAAAGGGCATGCTTGACGAAGCCATAAGAGAGTGGGAAAAAGCCATAGCTCTTGATCCGGAATTTTCTCATGCTCATTTACAGCTAGGCATAGCTTATAAAAATGTAGGCAAATCGGAAGAGGCCGTTAATGCTTGGCACAGGACGGCTGAACTGGATTCTGATTTCCAAGAAGCATACTATTACTTGGGAAAAACCTACATGAATCAGGGCAGATTGGAAGAAGCTGTCAGTTCTATCAAGAAGACTATCAGTTTAAATCCGAAAGATCTTGAAAGCCGCTATTTGTTAGGTCTTATTTATAAGAATAATGGCATGATCAAAGAAGCCAATGATACCTTGGAAGACTTGGCCGGTTTGAAAGATGATGATGCTGATGTTCTTGCGACCTTGGCTTCAACCTATAAGAGCCTTGGTGACGACACCAATGCTTTGAACAGTGCTATGATGAGCAGAAGGCTCGATCCTGACAACTTCTATATTCATTATTTATTGGGCACTATTCATAGAAGCATGGGAAATGACGAGTTAGCCGAAATTTCATTCAAAAAGGCTATAGCGATTAATCCTGATGACGCTTTTTCTCAATATAACTTGGCTGTTCTTTACAAAAAGTCTGGCAGGATATCTCAAGCAATACAAGCTTTTACCAAATGTGTGGAGCTGGATCCGGATGACGGTTATGCTCACTCGCATTTAGGCTTGGCATTTTATGAAAGCGGCCAATTAGAACTGGCTGTGATCTATATGCAAAGAGCTATGGCTATTAATCCCGAAGATACTTATGTAATGTACAACTTGGGTATAGCTTATCTTGACATGAAGGCTTTGGATTCAGCGATTAATGCTCTGAGGCATGTAGCAGAAGCTTCGCCCGCAGATGCTTACGCTTGTTTCTATCTTGGACAGGCCTATGAAGAAAAACGTTTAATAGACAAAGCATTGGAATCTTATCAACGCTGTTTGGAAAATGCTCCCGTAAACAGCAAAATTAGAAAATTTGCCTCAGAGGCCTGTGAACGTCTGCAAACACAAGGTTAGGCTTTATGTTTGATTTTTTTAAAAACTCGATAAAAAGTATGGGGAGAACTGCTTTCTTCGTTCTTTTGCTTTTTATTCTTACAGCGGCTATGAGCGGTTGCGGCTCCTCAGGCGATGTTCAGCCTAGAGAGGGCTCAATTGCAGGCAGAATAATGGATCCTGCGGGAAAACCTTTGCAAGATGCCTTAGTTATGTGGCATTATGACAACACTCGATGGAGCAGAACCGATGCCAATGGAGCCTTTTTTTTGGATGGCATAGGCTTTGGAAGACAGATTTTCCAAGTAAAGGCCTTGGGTTTAAGAGATACCTATTTTTATGCACAAATTTATACTGGCTCTCTTACTCAGGCAGGGAATATCATAGCTGAAACCAAAAGTTTTGAGTATCTGGATATAAAATCCTCAGAGATTACTTCTACAAGCGCTATTATAACTTGGACTACCACGGACTTCACCTTGGGTTCAGTTAATTACGGAACCAATGAAAAGCTTGGGAGTTATGCCTTGGAAACAGGCAGTCTTAGCAAGTTGCATCAAGTGAAGCTTATAAATCTTAACCCGGAAACAGAATATTATTTTAGAATAGTTGCTAAAAGACAAGGAATGACAGAAGAAACTTCTGGGCTTTATACATTTAGAACTGTCAGCGCCTTGGAAGATACATCATCCCCGGAACCGCCGAAGAATATTCGCTCTATAGCTTCGGTACATCCCGGCGTAATAGATGTAACCTGGGATCCTTCCCCTGAACAGGATATTAAAGGGTATAAGCTTTATAGAAGTCACATGCCTGATGGAACTTTTGAATCTGTCACAGGTGATGCTTTGATTCCCGATTCAAATTATAAAGACAGAACCGCATCACCCGGCAATAAATATTATTACTATGTCAAAGCTGTGGATCAGGCTGGAAACGTAAGCGGATATCATAATACGGACAATGCTTTTGCTTGCGGAAGTATATCAAAAGATACTGTCTGGACAGCAAAAAACAGCCCTTACTATATCACTGGCGACATAACCGTCGAACAAGGTGCAACTCTTGTAGTCGACGCAGGAGTAGAAGTTATATTCGCTGAAAATGATATATTGCGTTGGGGAGACCCTGAGAATATAGATTTCACAGTTAATGGCTGTTTAATCACTAACGGCACAGAAGGCAGTCCTATTAGATTTTACAGCGGATATAATCCAAGAGTAAGCGGAGTTTGGAATGGGATAAAGTTCAGAAAATCTTTATTTAACCAAAAGAGCGAGCTCTATTGGACAGAAATCTATGGCGCTGATACAGCTATTACAGCTGAAAATACTTCTCTTAAAGCTGAAAACATTACCATTTCAAGCTCTGAGATTGGCTTAGCTTTAACAAACAATAATATGGATATTGAACTTTCCGGTTTTGTAATATCAAATGCTTCCAAAGGGATAATTGCGGAAAACAACAGGAATTTGACTGTTTCAGCTTCTGTTTTTTACAAACTTGCTGATAGTATGCTTTCAGAAAACAACAGAAATCTGCTCGTAGATTCATGCGATTTTATTGATTATACTAATTCTGCTTTGAACAGCGACGGGCTCAACAGCCAGGTTAAAGTAAAAAACTCGCTTTTTATATCTGAAAAGGGCAGGGGAGTAAGAATTGATGGGCATGATGCCATTGTTACAAACAATACTTTTGATACTCCTTATGCTATAGAGGTGGCTAGCGGAAGGCCTATAATCGAGAAGAATTTATTTGCTGCAGTGACTACTCTTAAAACTGATAAATACGGTATTTTTTGCTCTCCTAATATTTCTCCGACTCTGGTTTTTGGGCCTAATAATATACAGAATATCGCTCCTGAATCCAGATATATCAACTGCCAGGCTTCTGTAGATTCTACAGAGCAAGAACTAGTCTTTATGCGTGACTTGGACAGCTCAAACCCTTATGACTTAAGACTTCCAGCTGCTTATCCTAACAAGCTGGATCCTTGGGGAATCCAGCGAGGCAAAGCTCCAAGCTTAAACTAATCTATAATTAACAAAGAAAAAATAAACCACAGAACACACGGAATACACTGAAAAAACAGAATATTTTGTATCTGCTTTTAAACTGAGACTTTGCAAAAACTTATTCTCTCTTTAATTTTCTTTTTGCTTTTATGCCATCTAAGTATATTATCAGAATTTGTTTTTAAAATATCATGTTTCGTTTGTTTATGAGCTGCTTAGAAGAATTATCAGTTTCAGCGATTGAGTTCTAAATAATTTCCCGCCACTCGCCACTCATCACTAGTTTCAGGCTACTCCCTACGCCCTAAGCCCTATTCCCTTGCATTTTCGCCACCCGCCACTGTGTGTTAGTGCTATGTGTACACAATGTGACAAGATTGCCACAGGGGTTGGGATCTAAAAGCTACACTTTTATTCTTCTGATTTTTTAAGAACAAAGTGACAAATAGACTCTCCGAAGTGTCTTAGTCGCTTTAATAGAGAGTTTGAAGTTCTTTTTATCTTTGAAAATAAATTTCTTGAAAATTGGCACGGGATTTGCGATAATGTATGTGTAAGGTTTAAAACCTGAAAATATCCTAGGAGGAGAATTACAATGATTAACAGATTTTTCCGTGAAGAAGAAGGACAGGGTCTCGTAGAATACGCTTTGATTCTTGGTCTTATAGCTATCGTTGCTATTGCTACTCTCTCACTCGCTGGCGACCAGATTAAGAATATGTTCAACAAAATCGGTGAGGTTCTTGGCAAGACCAACGAAAAAGTTGACAAGAATGCTGCAAACTCATCAATATAATAAGTAATGATGTAATTTTGTGTGAGATTCTCCGAAGCTTTATAAGCTTTGAGATTTCTTAAAAAAGGGTAAAGGGGCGATTCTTTGCTTGAGTCGCCCTTTTTATATGCCTAAAGGTGCATAAATATGAGAAAATCTTTTTATAACAGACGCTCTGGACAAGGTCTTGTCGAGTATGCTTTGCTGTTGGGCTTAATTGCTATAACTGCTATAGGCGCACTGACTTATATGGGTGAAGAAATAGGCCGTACAGTTGAGGTTGCTTCCAAAGGGATACATAAAAGCGGACAGACAATAGGTAAAGCTGCTAATGAAGCGATAGGCAAGCTTTAAAAGAAACTCCAGAACCCTGAAACTTCCAAGCGGCGTTCGCGGTAGTTTTGTCTTAATTTTTCGCCAAAATATCCAGCCGCTTCAAAGTCTTTGTTTTTATATTTTGCAGAAACACCAGCTCCGACACCGTTTGACTTAACTTTTTTAACCGAGTCGTCAAGTCTGTAGGAGCTTTGCATATATTGCAAGTCACACCCTAGAGAGAGTTTCTTGGTATGTTTTCTTTCTAGCGAGACTCTCAACTCTCCCCCCTGATATTCTTTTGGCATCCAATAATTCAAGTAGATGCCATTGGCATCTTTTTGTTTTGTTGCTGTTTCGTAAAAGACTCTTGCGGATGCAGTGAGAATATTTTTTTCATCTTCAAATAAAGGTTTTACAAATTCAGTGTCAAAACCATAGAATTTATTGCCATCAGAAACTTTACTTGCACTGATTCCTTGAATAATATTGGCCTTTCCCTTCAGTTTTCCGAGTAGTGCCAATTTACCGAAGTTTTTGTAATATCTGTTTCTTATTGTAAAAATATTATCTCTAAAGGCTTCTTTTGAGGCTATAGCAGTAGCAGTAAAGTTGCCGCTTTCTGCAGCTGCGGTTAGGCTGTAGCCGTTGAGACTGGAGCCTTGTGAGTAAAGAAGAGTGTTTGCATTCATAGATACTGAAAGACTATTAGATGGCTTAAAATAAAGCGTCAATCCTGCTTTTTTGTTTACTTCCTTTGAATTATATTCTTCGTAAGTGAGGTAGTTTAAGGCCAGAGAGGTTGAAAGCCTGTGGTCGCTTGCCCAGTAAACTTCTATAAAACCGTCGCTTTCGGTTATGTTTTTGTCATTTTCGTAAATATTCAGGCCGCTAAAGATTGAAGTGTTTTCTTTTTCCTTTAAAGCATCAGCCATAATTTTTTCTTCATCGCTGACAAAAGCTTCCGGAAAAGTCTTGTTCATAAGACTTTTGGCTTTTTCAAAATCCCCCATTACATAGTAAAGCATTCCAAGGCCTTGCATAGCTTGAAGGCTGTTTGGTTCTAACTTCAATGCCATTTTATAAAAACGCTCGGATTCTTCAAATTCTCCCTGCATTCTTCTGAGATTTCCCAGCTCTATATAGGCTTCTGCTTCGCTTGGTTTCTTGGTAAGTTTTTCAGCAGACAGATATTCATCTATGGCGTAAAGATTTTTAAGCCTTCTTTCCAATGGATTGACATATTCCATCTCTTCTTGTGCGCTTGCTGTCAGGTTAGATAAGCCCAAGAAGAGGCAAAGTAAAAAGAATAGTTTTAAGGTTAAAAAGGCTCTTTTCATAGATAAATTAATCGGAAAGAAAAGCCCTAAAATTGAGGGTAAACTCAATTTTAGGGCTTTTGTTCTTTTAAAGAGCTATAGCTCGGTTTTTATTTTTTTATTAATCTTCTGTTGAAAAACTTTCGGATTATTTCATGCCTTGGGCTTTAGGCTGTTCGGCTGTGAAAGTTTCAATAACCTTCTCGGATATTTTGAGAGTAAGCATTACTGCGTCAGGAGCTACTTTTTTGAGAGCTATGCTGTCGTTTACGGAAATAACAGCTTCACGGACAGCTTTTTGCTCGGCTGTTTCATTGGGAGATGGCGTGGTTGCGTCTGACAAGAAGCCTTTGATCATAGTCAGATAGCCATTCAAAGCTGTCTGTACTTCAGGAAGAGCTTGGGGGGTCATAGTATGAGCTGCCAGTTCAAGGTTCAGATCTTTGTCGTGGATGATATTCAGTAGGAAGCTTTTAACGTTAGACAGAGCTTCCATGCTGGGATCTTCAGAGTCTGTAAGGGTTTTTCTGAATTGAGCGTTGAGCATAACGGCTGCAGAGACAACCGCTTTGGGGTTGAAGTTTTGCAAAGAACCGTAAACTGCGTCAGCTTGAGTTACTGTTCTGGCTTTTTTAGTGTAAACAGCTCTTACTTTATCAACTTCGGCTTTGGTTCCAGCTACAATAACTTCTTTGTCGAAGAAGCCGAACATTTGTTCTTTGCCAGGTTCTGCTTGGCCAGAAGGAATTATATCATATATGCCGTCTTTAGCTTTAACCAGTTGGATATCAGGCAATTTTGCTTGGGAGTTGGCTGCTGCGTTTTTCTTAACTTCTTTATCCATTTCTTCTTTGAATTTATCGGGGAAGAATTTGCCTTTGATAATAGCTGCGCCTGCCGGTTTTTCAGGGTTGAAGTTTTCGGAAAGAAAAAGAGCTACAGAATCCAAACTTTCAAAGGGGTCTATACCTGTTGATTCCAAGAATTTTTTATAATCGGAATTGTAGGCTTCGGAATTGAAAGATTTTTGAACACTAGCTTTGATTTCCGGGTTGCTTAGAAGTTGTTTTAAATTGATATTAATAATGATTTCAGGGTTAGCTGGAAGAAAATCTGTGGCTTTTTGAGCCATAAGAGGGGTTACTGCGAAAACTGCAAGCAACATAAGAATCAGGAATCTTTTCATAGTTGGATACTCCATGTGACGATTTTTTTTAGCACGTAATTATAATAGCTACTTGCAGGATATGTTGTCAAGAATTGAAAAAGCTATTTTCTTATGATAGAATCCAGAGCCTACAACATTCTTATATATAGGAAAAGATTAATGAATATACAAGAACTCGAAGTCATTTGCGCAGCCATGAAAAAACATGGATACAGCTCTTTTGAGCTTACTAACAGAGATAAAACCAGTTTGAAAATAAAACTGGATACGACCATAAAAGAAGTGGGCGCTTGTGAGGATTTTTTAGCTCCTGAAGAATTTGAACAGGATGAAAGTGAGGTAACTCAGGTAGAGATTAGGTGCGAAAAGGTGGGCACCTTCACTTTTGCGAATCCTCTAAAGGTTGGCGATTCTATACGCAAGGGCGAGACTTTGGGTTACGTTAAGGGCATAGGTTTCAAGGATAAGATAAATTGTTCCTTGGATGGCACTATAAGCAAGTTAGCCGTCAAAGATGGTACGGTTGTCGATTATGGAAAACTCTTAATGGTTGTCGACCTCCCGCACTAAAAGCTAGGGACTAGGGGGTAGGGAGTAGAAAGGATAAAAACCTTAAACTAAATAATGCCGCTAATTGCTTTGCCTTGCTGATAAGCAGTTGAAGCTTAGAGATTTCAAAATACAGAATAAAAATCAAGAGACCTCATCATATTAACAAATAATTGTTGCAAACTTACTAGACAAAGGAAATTTTTAATGTTCTCTAAAATACTAGTCGCAAATAGAGGCGAAATAGCTGTAAGAATAATAAGAACCTGCAAGAGAATGGGTATAAAAACAGTCGCTGTATATTCAGAGGCAGACAAAAATGCTCTTCATACTCGCTTGGCAGATGAAATATATTGTATTGGACCAGCTAGGCCGGATCAATCTTATTTAAGTATTCCTAATGTGCTTTCTGTTGCAGAAGCAGCTAAGTGTGATGCCATACATCCCGGATACGGTTTTTTGTCCGAAAACCCGAATTTTGCTGAAATAGTAGAAAAATGCGGTTTTACCTTTATTGGTCCTGATTTTAGAGCAATAGAACGAATGGGACAAAAATCTGTAGCAAGAGAACTTATGCAAAAAAACAACATACCTGTTGTGCCAGGTTCTCCCGATAGCATTGAGGATGCTCGGGAAGGCTTGCAAATAGCCAAGCAGGTAGGTTTTCCGGTTCTGATTAAGGCTACCTCTGGCGGGGGCGGCAAGGGTATGCGTTTGGTTGAAAAACCAGAAGATTTTGCTTCTATGTTTGACATGGCTAAAGTAGAAGCTCAAGCTTCATTTGGCGACAGCAGAGTTTATATTGAAAAATTTATAACGAATCCTCGACATATTGAGGTTCAGATAGCTGGGGACACTCATGGTACAGTTGTAGCTCTAGGCGAAAGAGAATGTACCATTCAGCGCAGACATCAAAAACTTTTGGAAGAATGTCCATCACCAGCAGTTTCGCCTGCTCTACGCAAAAAGCTTTGTGAAACAGCTATAAGAGCGGCAGAACTTATTAACTATTATAGCCTTGGCACTGTGGAGTTCCTCTTGGACGGCAATGATAACTTCTATTTCATGGAGATGAATACAAGGCTTCAGGTTGAGCATCCTATTACAGAACTGGCAACAGGCTTGGATCTTGTGGAAATGCAAATAAGGATTGCAAATGGCGAGAAGCTGAATTTGCCTTATAAAATAGCTGATTTGAAAGGCTGGGCTATTGAATGCCGTATTAACGCGGAAAGCCCTTTAAACTCCTTTGCTCCTTATCCAGGAACCTTGGAGACTTATATAGCTCCAGGCGGTCCTTGGGTAAGAGTTGATTCTTCAGCTTATCAAGAATATGAAATAGCTCCCGAATATGATTCCATGATAGCAAAACTGATTGTCTGGGGAAATAATCGTGAGGAAGCTATAAACAGAATGCTTACATCTCTTTCAGAGTTTACTATCAAAGGTGTGGATACTACCATTCCTTTTCATGAGTATACTTTAAATACAGACACCTTTCGCTCAGGGAATTTCAACACTTCTTTCGTAGCTCAGCATATGCCCGATTTTCTCATGAAGGAACATCGAAAACAGGATATGGAAGCGGCAGCAGAATGAAACTGGATGAGCCTATTCAAACCTCCGCGTTGCCCTACAAGGTGTACAGTGTTACGGATTTAACTAATCGTATTAAGAACATTTTGGAGGGTGATTCTCAACTTTCCGGGGTTTGGATAACAGGCGAAATTTCGAATCTGGTCAAAGCAGCTTCCGGCCATTGTTATTTTACGCTAAAAGATGATAAATCTGTGGTTAAGGCGGCTCTTTGGGCAGGTGTACGAAGACGTATAAAAGCTTCTTTTGCGAACGGCGATCTTGTAACGGTTTACGCCAATATTTCTGTCTATCCTCCAAGAGGAGAGTATCAGATTTTGGTGAATGATCTGCGTCCTGCCGGTGTAGGAGCTCTCTACGAAGCTTATGAAAAACTCAAGAAAAAGCTTTCTGCTGAGGGTCTTTTCGAACCTGAGAGAAAGATGTCTCTTCCCTTCATTCCGAAGGGTGTCGGTATAGTCACCTCTCCGAGAGGGTCTGTTATACAGGATATCTATAGGGTTATCAGAAGACGTTATCCTAATATGCCTCTTTATCTCGTGCCTGCAAAAGTACAAGGCGAAGGTGCTGCAGAAGAGATAGTACAAGGAATTGAGCGTCTTGATGCTGACAACAGGGTAGATCTTATAATAATAGCCAGAGGCGGCGGCAGTCTCGAAGATTTATGGTGTTTTAATGAAGAGTCGGTTGCCAGAGCAATAGGAGCTTGCCATAAGCCTGTAATTTCAGCTATAGGCCATGAAACAGATACCACTATAGCAGACCTTGTTGCAGACAAGAGAGCTGCTACTCCTTCTGTTGCCGGTGAGCTTGCTGTTCCGGTAAAAGCGGAACTGGAAGCCTATCTTAAATTGCAAACTGGCAGGATGACAAATCTTATGAAGCGTAAAATCGCTTTTTTGAGACAAGTCTATTCAAAGCACGCTGCTTGCAGATTTTTAACCAGACCTGAGTTGTTGATTTCTGAACGCAGATTAAATGTAATGTCTCTTACAAGGGATTTGGAAAACGCTTTTAAGCTCTTTTATAAATCACAGCGCCATCGAACAGAACTTGCTTTTAATAAACTCTTGGCACTCAATCCTGAAGCTATTCTTAAGCGCGGCTATCTTATGGCTTCAGACGAAGAGGGAAGGGTAGTTGTTTCTGCAGCCGATTTGTCCAAAGAGCAACCTTTGACTCTGGCTTTTGCAGATGGAAAAGCGGAAGTTAAGGTTCAAGATATAATACTGAATAAAAAAGGGAGATAAAATGGCTCAAAACTCTCAATTGGAAAATTTATTGAAGATTACGGATGAAGCCTTGGCTGATATGTCATATGAGACTGCGGCGGCGAACCTTGAGAAGACCGTAGGTTTGCTCGAAAAAGAAGGCACTCCGCTTGAAACGTCTTTGAATTTATATACTTTGGGAATTAAGTTTGCAGATCGATGCAAAAAGCTTTTGGATGAAACAGAAGAAAAGATGCTTCAGCTTTTGGGCACTACCGAAAATCCTTCGGAAAAAGATTTTAATATAGAAAAAGACGGACGCTGAAACAGACAGTGATGAGTGGCGGGTGGCGAAAATTCGAGGGGGTGGGGCGTAGGGTGTAGGGGATAGACAAATTGTTTAGAAATGGATTAATGCCAAGCTTCTAAGACAATTTCACTGTCCACTGAGCAAATCAGGCGGTGCTGATTTTAAAGAAAGGGCTTAAGAGCAATGAAGGAGATGAAAGCTGCTGCAGTTATAGTTGCTGGCGGTATGGGTAAAAGAATGGAGTCTAAAACTCCTAAACAGTTTATGAATCTTTGCAACAAGCCAGTTATGCAATGGAGTCTTGAATGTTTTGACAGCATGCAAGAGATTACCAAGATTGTTCTTGTTTTGCCAGCCAATGAAATTCAAAGAGGTAAAATCCTCTTGGCTGCTTTTAAGCCATCTAAGCCTTTTCTTATAACTGAAGGCGGGGCTACAAGGCAAGATTCTGTGATGTCAGGTATAGCCGCTTTAGACCAGGATGAAGATGAATTTGTATTGATTCATGACGCAGCAAGGCCAGGGATCACAAGAGATGTGGCAACTATGACTTTGCGTGCTGCTTTTGAAACAGGGGCAGCTATTTGCGCAATTCCCTCTTCTGACACTTTGGCTCAGGTTTCATCAGGCCAAATGACAAAGCGTCTTAATAGAACTGAAATTTATAGGGTTCAAACTCCTCAGGTTTTTAAATGCTCTTTAATAAGACAAGCTCTAAAAAAAGCAAAAGAAGAAGGCGATGCGGCAACAGACGAAGCAAGCCTTATTTATGGGATGGGGAATGAAGTTAGAATAGCTCCAGGATCCTTAGAGAATATTAAGCTTACCTCTCCGATTGATTTTAAAATTTTAAACCTTATATTATCTGAAAGATAAAATGAAAAAAACAATAATTGTACCGGCTTATGCAAAAATAAACCCTGTTCTTTGGGTTAAAAACAAGAGGTCTGACGGTTATCATGACCTTCAGATGTTGATGCAGTCAGTGTCACTGGCGGATAATATCGTTCTTTCCGCATCCAGAGAAGAGGGAATAGGTGTTACTTGCAGCGATGAATCGATACCTTCTGGCCCAGATAACTTGGTTTACAAAGCAGCTCTTGAGGTTTTCGAATTGCTTAAAATAACGCCTGCAGTTAAAATACATATAGAAAAACATATACCCGCTGCAGCGGGCTTGGGCGGCGGAAGTGCTGATGCTGCTGCAGTAATAGCCGGTATCCCAAGACTGTATGAAAAGACAGTTTCTTTAGCTGATTTGATGGAGGTCGGAGCTAAAGTAGGTTCGGATGTGCCTTTCATGATTAGGGGCGGATTAGGCTTGGCATTTGGAAGAGGCGAGCAGGTTCAATTTTTAGAAAAACTCTCGAAGCCTCTGATAGTGGTTTTGGTTATGCCGATTGATTGTCCAGTTTCTACAAAGTGGGTTTATCAGAATTATCAGCCTTCGCAAAATTCTTCCAAAGCTTCTACATTTTCTTTGGCAGTTACAGCCTATATAAAACGTGATTTGCTGGCTCTAAGGCAATTCGCATTTAATGATCTTGAATCTGTTACTTTGCATCGCTATCCCGTGATACAGCGTATTAAAGAAATGCTGGAAAAAAACGGCAAGGGAGTTGCTATGATGTCAGGCAGCGGTTCTACTGTTTTTGGACTCTTTTATACCAGAAAAGACGCTTTGGATGCCATATCTTATCTTGAAGGTATGCCTGTTATGCTAGAATTGACTGATACTTCTGTTTATCAGAATAAATTTGTTTAAGTTCCGTAAAATATGAAATATATAGCAATCTTAGGTTCTACCGGTTCCATAGGAAAAAGTTCTTTGGAAGTTGTCAGAATGTACCCCGAGAGGCTTAAGGTCGCCTCTCTTTCGGCACACAGTAATTGGAAACTTTTAGCTCAACAGGCGATAGAGTTTAAGCCCGCTCTTGTTTCCATAGCTGATTCTCAATATGAAAAACCTTTGCGCGAGGCTTTGAAAGGCGAAAATATTCTAGTCGTTTCAGGCGAGCAAGGTTCTCTGGAAGCCTTGAATGTGCCTAAAGTCAACAGCGTAATAATGGCAATAGTAGGTGCGGCAGCTTTAAAGCCTGTGTTGGAAGCGATTGACAAAAAGCTTCTTATATGTCTTGCCAACAAAGAGACTATGGTAGTAGCAGGTAAAATAGTAACTGAGCTGGCTAAAAAGAACAAAGTTGCAATAGTTCCGGTTGATAGTGAACATTCTGCTATATTTCAATGTTTGAGAGCGGCGGATAACAACAAAATACGCAGACTGATTTTAACTGCTTCTGGTGGCCCGTTCAGAACAAAACCAGCTTCAGAACTGAAAAATGTGACGGTAGCTCAAACTTTGAAACATCCTAACTGGGATATGGGCGGTAAAATAACGGTTGATTCAGCTACACTAATGAATAAAGGTTTGGAAGTAATAGAAGCCAGATGGCTTTTTGATGTCTCTTATGAGCAAATTGATGTGGTGGTACACCCTCAATCTTATGTTCACAGCATGATAGAATTTACAGACGCTTCCATTCTAGCTCAGATCGGTAATCCTGATATGAAACTGCCAATTCAATATGCTTTGAGTTTTCCTGATAGATGGAATCCTCCTTTGGAAGTATTCGATTTTACAAAACCGACTTCTATGACTTTCGAAGCGCCGAGATATAATGATTTTCCGCTTCTGAAGCTGGCATATTCAGCTGGCAGAGCTTGCGGCATTATGCCGGCTGTCATGAATGCGGCAAATGAAGAAGCTGTAGCGGCCTTTTTGGCTGAACGTATATCTTTTACGGAAATTTTTGAAGTGGTCGCTGATACCCTTAAGTCTTTCAAAAATAAGGAGAACATTGTTCTTGCAGATTTGTTAGATGCGGACAGAGAAGCTAGGCTAAAAGCTGCAGAACTTATTTCATAAAGGAATTAGAAATGCCTGAATTTAGGATAGGTCTTGGACATGATATACACAGATTTGAAGAAGGCAGACCGCTGGTTTTAGGCGGTGTAAAGATAGATTTTCCCAAGGGGCTTGCAGGGCATTCTGATGCAGATGCATTGATACATGCAATAATGGACGCTATGTTGGGAGCTTTGGCTTTAGATGATATTGGGACTCATTTTCCTGATACGGATCCCGCATATAAGGGTATAAGCTCCTTGGAGTTATTAAAAAAAGTGGCGATCCTTATTAAAGAAAAGGGTTATGAAACTGTAAACATTGATAGCACAATACGCACTGAAAAGCCAAAAATCATGCCGCATAGAGAAAAGATGAAAGCCAAACTGGCTGAAGCTCTTTCTTTGAGTCCCGACAGAATATCTATAAAGGCTGGAACGAATGAGGGTATGGACTCTATAGGAGCAGGTCTTGCGATAGAATGCGAAGCGGTTGTTTTATTGAGGAAATTGACGAAAAGTTAAAAGAAGCATTTTAATTTTTTAATGTATTCCTTGGGTTGTGCCGATATCTAACGAAGATAAGAAAACAATACAAGGAGTCAAACACAATGAGGCTATCTGTCAAAGCGATTTCGCTTTTGGGTCTTTTCTTGACCTGTCTGCCTGTTATAGAGGCGGAACCTTTGGTCAAAGGTTATTTTTTGAGCAAGTCGGCTGCAATAAGTCCGAGTCAACCTTTGGAAAAGGGAAAAGGCCTAGTGCTTGCTCACGTTCTAAACCAAAGTGAACAAGCGGTGATGCCTGGCAATTACGAAATAGGCGTTGAGGTGAAAGGCGAGGGAAAAATAACTACCTACGCTTTGGCTCCTAAAACCCCTATAGATTCGAATGTGCTTAAAACATTCAGAATGGCGGTTCCCCTCTCTGAAAGCGACAAGAAAAATGGCAAGTTCAGAGTTTTCAGTAAAATAGGCAATAAAATCACTTGGTCTGAATTTTCCGATTTCTCGGGTGAAGTCGCCAGAAAATTTAAAGACGAAGAGCCTCAGAAAATTGCTTCTGTGCCTTTTCAGCCTGTAGAAGAAACTGCCTCCGGAATCAAGCAGGTTACTCTTTATTCTGCTCCTGAACCCTTTAAGGTTGCTCCTCCGCCAGAAATCCCATTTGAGAATAAAAAGTCAGCACAAAAAGCGGCCAAGCAAGAAGAAAAAGCTGATAAAGCTGCCGAAAAAGCCGGGTTGCCGAATATTGTGAAGACTCAGAGCATAAAAGCCCCTGAGAAGACTGCCAAAGTTGAGCCAAAAGCAGTTGCAAAGGCTGAAACAGCAACAAAAGCTGAAAAAGCGAAAGTTGCAGTTGTTTCAGAAAACAAACCCGTAGCAATGGAAGAGGTAGCCAAGGCTGTCAGAAATATCGATCCTAACGAATTCAAAAAACTCAGAACTATAGATGAAGAGCTTGTAATATACGTTATAAAAGACGGAGATACTTTAAATTCTATAGCTGAGAAATATTATGGCAGTGCAGGTAAAGCACGCGTAATAGCTGATCTTAACTTTATTGAACGCAGTTCATCTGTAAGAGTAGGCGAAGAAATCATTGTTGACGTAAAACCCTTGGGAAAGCGAGGATAAGGATCTAAAATGGCTCAAAACAACGCAATTTTCAAAAAACGCGCGGAAAAGGCGCCTCTTATAAAAGCAGAATCACAATCATCCTTTGGTTTTACCTTTGCTATAAAAGGAAGAGCTTTCCAACAAGGCTATCTTTTCCTGAATAATGAGATGCAGTCTATATTTCCTTCAAGTTATAAAATGCAGACAATAACTTTTCTCGATGAGGATAACATAAAACACTACGCTGTTTACCACAAGGTCAGAGGATATATGGTCTGCTTGACTTTCAATGAATGGTGGGAAAGAAACCGAGTAAAAGAAGGCGATATGGTTTCAATACAACTAGAAGAGCCCTCGACTCTAACATACCGTTTGAAGCTCCTCAGAGATAAAAGGCATCTTAAACTTGTAAAAGACCAAGCAAAAGCAAAGCCGGCAGTCGCAGAGTTGGTAATAACATCTTCTTCTCACGGTTCTATAATGCATGACAATGACAATATTTCACTGTTGCGCAAGTTGGTAACAAATGAATTTTCATCCTTGGATGAACTGGAGCTTCTCAAAGATGGCGAAGAGCTTGTCATGAAAGTTCCAGATCAGGAATTGCTCTCGCTTGATTGCTGTTTTGGAATAACTTGTTATAAGCATCAGATAGATACTGCTAAAAAAGTAATCTTTGATTTGAATGGAAGAGCCTTGTTAGCAGATGAAGTGGGGCTTGGAAAAACTATCGAAGCTGGCCTGATACTCAAAGAATATCTATTGAGAGGCATGGCTAAAAAAATTCTCATATTGACTCCTGCTTCTTTAATCACTCAATGGCAAGAGGAACTCAGAATAAAGTTCGATCTTAACTTTAAGAATCACACAGAAATTTCATCTTGGGAATCAGAAGACCTTGTTATAGCTTCTTTGGATACAGCCAAAAGCTTCAAAAATAGCAATGAAATTAAACAGCTGAACTACGATCTTTTGATAGTAGATGAAGCTCACAAACTCAAAAACAGAAAAACAAAAAACTGGAAGTTTGTAAATTCAATAAAAAGCAAATATTTGCTTATGCTGACTGCTACTCCGATTCAGAATGACATGATGGAACTTTTTAACTTGATAGGAATTCTGAAAGAGGGGCATCTATCAACTCTTGCCAACTATAAAGAAGAGTTCTTGGCTGACAATAACAAACGTATGCCGAAAAATCCCGCGAAACTTAGAGAAATTCTTTCTGAAGTTATGATCAGACACAGGAGAGCTGATACTCTTATTAAGTTTCCAAAACGCTTTGTTCATACCTATAGCGTGGAATTTTCACCTGAAGAAAAAGCTCTCTATGATGAACTGAGCAGATTTGTAAGAAGCAAATATGCCAGTTTGCCGACTCAAAAGAACCCGCGCGGTATTAACAGGCTTTTGCTTGTGCTTTTGCAAAAGTTGATGGGCAGTTCTGTTTACGCTTTGTCAAAAACTTTGGCGAAAATGGCGGCCAGCAACAATTATAAAGATGACTTTGATGAGACTTTGCAGCGTTTGCTGAAAATGGCGGATAAAGTCACAGCTTCAAATAAAACAGACGCTCTTTTCGAAATACTGGAACAGTTTGACGAAAAGGTCATTATATTCACTCAATTCAGAGGAACTCAGGAATATTTGGCTCAGGAACTCAAAAATAAAGGCTTCTCAGTAGCTTTATTTAACGGTCAGATGAGCCAATCTGAAAAAGATAGCTGTATTGCTTCTTTCAAAGACGAAAAGCAAATACTCCTCACAACTGAGTCTTGCGGAGAAGGTAGAAACTTGCAGTTCTGCCGTGTAATGGTGAATTACGATTTGCCGTGGAACCCAATGAAAATTGAACAAAGAATTGGTCGAATTCACAGACTTGGTCAGACTAGAGACGTCCATATAGTCAATTTAAGTGCAAAAGATACTATTGAGGGGTATGTTCTTGAACTCTTAGACAAGAAAATTAATCTCTTTGAATTGATTATTGGCGAGCTGGAAATGATTCTTGGAAATCTTAATTCGAAAAAGACATTAGAACAGACTATTATTGAAATAGTTACTATGTCATCCGACAACGACAGCATGAAGCGTAAATTCAACACTCTTGGCAATAAGCTTGAAAAGGCTCTCAAGCTGCACAATGAGATAACTGAAGCTCAAGAGGATATTTTCCATGGTTGAGAGAGTAAAAAAAGTATTCTTTAACTTTCTGGACACTCAAAAAATTCCTTATAAAGAAGAAAATCCGGAGGTTTGGCTTGCTGAACCTCCTAAGGATAAGCAAAGTCTTCTGAATGGAGCAGAAGAGTTCAGGTTTACATTTAATAAAAATATAGCAGAGCTGCACAGGAATATAGAATATATATCCGAAAACTCCTACAGCTTCCGCAAGGTGGTTGAGAAGATTTCTTCTGAACCGAAGGCTGCAAAAGTCAGGCTGAAAACAGATGGGAATGCTAAAGGGATAAAGTGGACAGAAGATGCTGTATTTAATTTTAAAGTATCTATGGTTGGCGGCAACGTGAAGGATATGCTCTTTCATACAGTTTGCGATTTAGGCGCCAAAACAATTGAACTCAATGAAGGCCTATTCGCGCCAGAAAAAGAAAAATATATAGATTGCAGCAAAGATTCAAACTCTAAGGCTTCCAGTCCTACCGAGATACTCAGATATTACTTGATGAGTTGCAACAATCTTGAAACTTATTTGCTCAATGAGATAAAAGAGAAAAGCAAATCGGCTGAAAATAAATACAAGGAAGAGTTGGCAGCTTATAATACTTATCTGGATGAAGAAAAGAAAGAGCTGGAAACTAAGAAAGATAACTCTGGGTTCCATTTGTATTTTTTCCAAAAAGAAGAGGAAATAGATAAAATGATTTCTAATTTGGAAAAAGACAGAAAAGAAAAAACTGCTGAATTAAGAGAAAAATTTAAACTAAAAACAAAAATTTCTCTAATCAGTGCTATTATAATAGAAAGACCGGAGAAACCGGCAAATAAAACAGGCAATCTTAAGCTTGTGAAACCCTAATGAGGAGCTGTTTGCCATGATTAGAACTGCAGTGATCGTGTTCGCTATTGTAGCCATTTTGGGCTTTGTTTATGCAGACAGGGTCTTTTATTTTCAAGCTGGAATGATGCGAAGGTTCGGCTATGTAATAGCTGAGTATGAAGCATTAGAAAGACTGGTCAGATATTTTCCCGAGAGCCCGCTTTCTTACAAAGCGTTAAATCGTATGGAGAACTTGATGGCAACCAGCGGCGATGTTAGGGCATTCGTTGAAAAGGGGAGCGCTAAAAATGCTCCTGCTATCAAAAAACGAGCTGATTTGGACTCTTATCATTGATGCTTATGGATAAGAGCTCTGAAATACGAATTTTATTTGCATTACTCTTTGTTTTTTCTTTTGCATTGCCTATTATGGCGGCAAAAGAATGTCCTGTTTGCAATAAACTGTACAAAGATGAAGTTAACTTCTGTCCTGCAGATGGTGAAAAGCTGGAATTCACAGATAGGGTACTCGAAAAAGATATAATAGCAGATTTCACTGAGATGCCTTTGGACTATAAACTCTATGTTGAAGGCGAACAGCTGCCTGTGCGTATTGTAAACCTTGTAAAAGACGAACCTTTGCATGTTTCAATTGGAGCAGATGGAAAAAGAAATTGCAATGTGACTTTTTTAAATGCAGGTGACTCTGTTTTGAAGTTTAACATAGACTTGCCTGAAAAAAGTCCCGAGGAGAGACGCAAGGTTCTCGTAGCTTCAATTTCTTCTCAACGTGACATGGACATGCAAAAGATTCCTGCCGGTAACTATGTTTTAGGAAGCAATCGTGCAAATCATGATGAAAGACCGACTAGAACTGTTTACACAGAAGGTTTTTATATAGACAAATGTGAAGTCACTATGGCTCAGTATGAACGCTTTTTAAAAGATATAAAGGAGCATGGGCACAAGTGGTGCCATCCAGATGAGCCGGAAAACAAAGATCACACGCCCACACATACATATGCTTGGGCTCAGCGATTCAGCTGGAATAACGGCATACCTCCTAGAGGGAAAGAAGATCATCCCGTTGTTTTAGTAGACTGGTATGATGCCTATGCTTATGCCAGCTGGGCTGGCAAGAGGCTTCCCACTGAAAATGAATGGGAAATTGCAGCCAGAGGAAACGATTTGCGTGAATACCCATGGGGAAATACTTTTGACAAAGCTAAATGTCATATAGGTAACGCTCCAACGGCAGTGGGCAAATATCCTGAGGGAGCTTCTCCGTTTGGCGTTTTGGATTTGGCGGGCAACGTAGCTGAATGGACAGCTACTGCTTACGAAGAAAGAGCTTCTAATGCTAAGCTTTTCGGCGGCAAATATGGTATGCCTATAATAAAAGGCGGCTCGTGGGATGATACGTCCAGAGGCTGTCGCTCATCTGCCAGAGATATAAGACGCAGTCCATTCTATAAGAGCACAACCGTTGGTTTCCGCTGCGTAAAATAACTTAAAAAACTTTTTTAAACCACAGAACACGCAGAATACACGGAAAGGACGAAATATTTTTCATCCGCAGATTAACACAGACTCGCCACTCATCACTCGTCACTATTTCTTAATGAAAAAGCCCTGGTTTAAACCAGGGCTTTTTTTATTAAGAAAGACTATTTGTCTTTGTTGTATATTTCGTTGAAGGTTCTTCTGGTTTTCTGAATTGCTTCAAGTCTCTTTTTGGTGAGTATAACTTTGTGAGGATTTCTCAGAGTATTTGTACCACAGTGAATTTCACCCATAGAGGTGTGATAGGGGGTGTCATCAACAAAGTGAACCTTGTTGCCTTGAGCTCTCAGTCTTGCCAAAATAACTTTGTCGAATGCCGGAACATGGGTTGCTGGAACAATCAGATGGTCGCGAAGAACCAAAAGGTTTACGACACCAGGCAAGAATGCGTGGCAATTGCGGGGATTTGAAGGGTTTCTTCCTTCAAAAAGGCATGGCCAAGCTACCTCTTCAAAATCTCTGGGCTTGCCTGTAACATCTACGATGTATTTCTTCAATTCGCCAACTGTGTCATTGATGTAATCGCTGACGGTATAGTTGAGAGCTATGAAGTCGCCTTCAGCAGTGCCTTTGCCAGCATCTGGATTTGTCATTTGCTTTTTAAGAAGGGCTTGAACTTTGAGCAAAAACTGTTTGTCATAGTGAGAAACTTTTTCAAGTTCTTCTGGAGGGCAGTTGCGTATAAGATCTAATGCGAGGATAGGGTCGGCTTTTACTATTGAATAACCGCCTGGAGCCCAAGCAGTAGGTATGAAGCTTAAATACTCGTCTATGTGTCCTACTTGGAGCCAATCAACTTTGCCTACGAAAATGCGGCCTTTGTAGCCGTTTTCTTCAAACATTTTATAGCAAGGCTTGGTAATTGTATTGCCGACTACAAGAATATCATCAAAAGGAGTGACTTCAATGTTTCCGCCGTAGTCACCATGATCGCCTACTGTAGCAGGATTCAAATAGTAAACCAAATCCTGATCTTGTGCCAAGGCTTTGGGATATCTGCCTAAACCTCTGCCGCGTCTGGCGTCATAAATTGCAGGTATAAGTTTGTTATCTTTGGTTACTGCCGAGCAGAGTTCCATACAGTCTTGCATCCAGATGTCGGAAGTTGAGTAAATCTTGCTGACTTCTACAAAGTTTTTAGCATCTTCAGGTGAGATTCCGCAGCCTTTAATTGGATCGGAACCGCTAGGAATTATGTGCAGCTTGATTACCCCGTCACCGACCAACTGTTCGCTTAAGTTGATCTCTTTTATGACATTAAAAAGGTCTCTTACAAATCTTCTGTTGTGTCCTGCATCTACAACAAATACTTTTTGCGGCAAGTGATTATTGTCAATCAGCTTTATGCGCTTCACTTCGGATGGGCTTGGAGCTGCATTAACAGGCGTTAAAAACACTGCCGCCAGGGTACAGACAAATGCCGTCAGAGCAAGTCTTCTTAAATTATTCATTCATTCATTCCTCCTTGTATGCACGAACTGGCATATTTACAAAGTATAGCAAATGAATTTGGATTTGTTAATAGCAGCAAGAGAAATAGTAAGCCTTATTTTTCTTTTATAAGAGCTTCAATGAAGAGGATAAGAGACAAAAAAAAATGTACATGTTTTTTTTTGCAAGACTTTTGGAATTCTAAAAATGATAATTTTCTTGTTTTTGACATTTTAAAGAAAAAAGTCTAAAAGGGCTTGATTTTTTTATCAGCATGCGCTAATATCGACTACACATCCACGGGCCTATAGCTCAGTTGGTTAGAGCTCCCGGCTCATAACCGGGCGGTCGCCGGTTCAAGTCCAGCTGGGCCCATTGGATGAAGGCCCCCATCGTCTAGTGGCCTAGGACACAGCCCTTTCAAGGCTGCGACATGGGTTCGAACCCCATTGGGGGCGCCCTTAACAGGGCGCTTTTTTTTTACCTTCTTTCTTCTATCCACAGATTACGCAGACGGGATTTTAAGCATAGCTTAAAATCAGGGAGTAGGGCGTAGGGTGTGGGGAGTAGCGAAAACCCAAGACACAGGTCACAGAAATTACAGAAAAGACCAAAACATTTATTTTTACTTTCTAATTTCTAATTTAATGAAGCTCGCCACTCACCAATCACCACTATTTGTTAGTTGTTTGTGTACAAGGACTTGATAAAAGCTCTGAAATATATTATAATTCTGCGATTTTGATTTATATGCTGTTTTGCGAGGCTAAAGTTTGGCACTGATTTCTGGTGAAACTATATCCAAAGTGAGAGAAAGAGTTGACATGGTCAATGTCATAGGCGGTTACGTCAGACTCTCTCCATCTGGAAACAGCTATAAAGCCCTTTGTCCTTTCCACGAAGAAAAGACTCCTAGTTTCTTTGTGGTTCCTGATAAGCAGATTTACCATTGCTTTGGCTGCGGTAAAGGTGGAGATATTTTTACATTTTTGATGGAAATAGAAAATATTTCTTTTGTAGAGGCAGTAAAGTTTCTCGCTGATCAAGTCGGAGTAGAGATAGAAGCCGATGGTCAGGAGTTTTCTAAAAACGACCCTTTGTATGTTATGGCAGCAAAAGCTTCTGAGTTATATCGCAAAGAATTTTTGCGAGGGGGCGTTGCTATGTCATATCTGGAAGCCAGGGGAATATCTTTGGAGACAGCGGAAACTTTTGAGATAGGTTATGCGCCTGATTCTTGGGATTTTCTGCTGAAAAAACTTGGCAAGACAGAAAACGATCGTACTATTATGGAAGCGGCTTGGCTTTTGCGAAAGAGAACAGATTCTTCAGGCTATTATGATGCTTTTAGAAACCGTTTGATGGTTCCTATCAAAGATATACATGGCCGATATGTTGCTTTCGGCGGAAGAGTTCTTACTAAAGATAATGAACCGAAATATTTGAATTCAGGCGAAACAGATATTTTTAATAAAAGAAAAATGCTTTTCAACTTTCGTTTGGCTTTGCCTGCGATCCGCAGAATGAACTCGGCCATAGTGGTTGAGGGCTATATGGACGCTATAACTCTTTGGCAGTATGGTTTCAAAAATGTGACTGCAACTTTGGGAACAGCTATCAGTTCATTTCAGATGAGCCTTTTGGCCAGAAATTGCCAAAATGTCTACTTTTGCTATGATGCTGATGAAGCTGGGCAAAGAGCTACTTTGAGAGCCATATCCTTGCAAAAGGATATGCCATTGAATGCCAGAGTTATATGTTTTGACAACAAAGAGGACGACCCTGACTCTTTTCTTAGAAGAGAAGGGGCTGAAAAATTCAGAAATTTGCTTGATAAAGCAAAGGATATTTATACCTTTTTGATTGACTCGAAAACTGAGGGTTTGACTTTTCCCTTGGAGATACAAATAAAAGAAAGGTTGCTCAGAGAGTTTAAGGAGATATTTCCTGCCTTTCCTACTGCTCTTGCCAGAAGTGAAATAATAAAAAAAATATCTGCTTTGTTAGATATTGACCAGGGCATATTGAGAAAAGAGCTAGGCGGCAAGGTTTCTTCTATTTCAATGGGAAAAACCTTAAAAAAACTTTCCAAACAGGGGGCGGACGGTACAGTAAAACGTCAGGAGTGGATTCTGATGCATTTGCTTGAACAACCTGGCGAAATTGACAGAGTTAAGGCTATGCTTTTACCAGAAGACTTTTCTGACGAACTTCTTAGAAAGATTTATCTTGCTATGACGGCACATCAAGAAATGTCTGGCGGTTCTATGCGACCCGCTGAAATCTTGGCCTCTCTTGATGAATCTGAGCTGGTTTCAAGACTTAGCGAACTTATTACTAAACTTGAAAACAGACCTGAAGAGCCCATGGAGGAATGTATTAAAGGATTGATTAAAACTAGACTCAACAATGAATTAGAACTGTTGCAGCGTTCCATAAGCGAAGCTGAGGCTGCAGGCAATGATGCGGCAGCAGCAGAGAAGAGCATGAGAATGCTTTCGCTGAAAAGAAAACTGGAAATATTGAACGAACATAATTAAACCTAAGGACTAAATATGAATACACAGAAGGCGCAAGAAGAGGCGTTGGTAACGCCAGGAGCTGTTATTGCCGCCACTGCGAAAAGACAGCAGCGATCGCTGGATGAGATCAAAGCTGATTTGATACAGACAGGCACTGAGCAAGGCTATTTGTCTTATCAATCTATCAATAAAGCTTTGCCGGACGGTCTTCCTGTTGAAATTTTCGAACAGCTTATAAATGAGCTGATGGAAAAAGAAGTTGAGCTGGTTGACGGTGATGATACCGACTCGGCTGAAAAAACTATTCCTGTAGCCGGCTCGAAAAAGAAAGTAAAAGAAGAAAAGAAACCTGCAGAGTTTGATGATATTGATGACTCAGTCAGAGTTTATTTGCGAGAAATTGGTAAAATTCGGCTTTTGACTATGCAGGAAGAAGTTACTCTTGCAAAGAGAATAGAACATGGCGATCAGGATGCACAAAGGAAGCTTATAGAAGCTAACTTGCGTTTGGTGGTTTCCGTAGCTAAAAAGTATACTAAGCGCGGATTGCTTTTCCTCGATCTTATTCAAGAAGGCAATCAAGGTCTGATAAGAGCCGTTGAAAAATTCAAATACAGAAAAGGCTACAAGTTTTCGACTTATGCTATTTGGTGGATACGTCAAGCCATTACCAGAGCAATTGCTGATCAGGCTAGAACAATACGTATTCCCGTTCATATGGTTGAAACTATCAATAAGCTGAGAAAGGCTTCCAGAAAACTGGTTCAGAAACTGGGACGAGATCCTTCCGTTGAAGAGTTGGCTGAGGAAGTAGCTCTTCCGATTGATAAAGTTAAGAATATCATGAAAACCGCTATGGACCCCATTTCTCTGGAAACACCGATTAACGGAGAAGAGGATTCTCGTCTTGGCGATTTTATTGAAGATAAAACAGCTCTGCCTCCAGCAGAAACTGCTTTCAACTTGATTCTAAAAGAACAAATTAATAAAGTATTGGCAACTCTTACTGAACGCGAATCAAGGGTTATTAAATACAGATTTGGTCTTGAGGACGGTTGGCAGCGGACTCTTGAGGAAGTCGGACAAAAGTTCGGTGTCACAAGAGAACGAATAAGACAGATTGAAGCTAAAGCTCTTAGAAAGCTCAGACATCCGAGCAGATCGAAGAAACTGAAAGAGTTCTACATGGAGTAATTCGCTGATACTGTGTTGCAGCTAAAACCTTAAGAGCTATTCAAAATTCACAAAACAATAGCTGCTAAAAAGTATACATAGCACCGTGACGAGTGGTGAGTGGCGAGTCGATTGTTTTAGGCTCAATTGCTGAAATTGATAATTGCTCTAAGCAGCTGATAAACAGCTGAAACTTTTGGATAGAAAAGCTAAATAAAAAAATCGCCTGAGGTGTGCCTCGGGCGATTTTTTTATTTAGCTTTTATTTGTTATAAATTTCGTTGAAGTTTCTGATTTCTCTTACTTGTCTATTGGTAAGAACAGCTCCTTTGTATGCTTCGGGAGTTATCCCTCTTTCTGTGAAAATGGCTGAAAGTCTCTTGGCATATTTGCCATTAAAATTATCTTTGTCTGCAGATATCAAGGCATTGAAACCATCCATGAAGGTTGGACTTCCTGGCTTAAGATAGAAAAGACTCTTGTAAATTAACAAATCCGCGTCTTTTTTTCCTATGGCTTTGCGAATATCCCAGAGAGTTGTACCCCAAATTCTGCCGTCAGCATGCACTTCACCTTTAATATCCTTGGGGTATTTAAGATCATCTTCCAGATTTCTGAGGTGGGGGCGAGAGATTTTTTGGCAGACCCATTCGCCTATTATAGGATCATCGGTTATAGAGCAACCGAAATAGTCTGCTTGTCCTTCATTTATGGCACCGCTTTCTTTGGAATAGGCCAAGCGGACTATCGTAGCCAAAGTTGCGTGTGCAAATTCATGATAGGCGACCGCTGCTTCACGGGCAAGATTGTTCAGTTTATTGCCTGCGCCGAAGCAGATTCTGTTTTCAAAAGGGCTGAAAAAGGCGTTGTCATAGTTATCGCCATAGTGGACATAAACTAAGATATTTCTCATGGGAGGGTGACCCATGCTTCTGTAAAATTCGTAACCTGTTGAAATATAGTGATAAGCTCCTACCTCATCAAAGTGTGTGGTAGATGGGTCGTAGATATGAATATTGTCAGGGTTGGAGGCATTTTTCTCTTTGCTGTTGTTTACTCTGCAGTCTTTGCCGTGTAGAGAAGAGGATGTGAGGTCGTGGAGAGGAATTACTGTTACTTTAGATTTTAGAGGGTTTGTCGGATAGCAAGCACCTTTGCCGTTTGGAGCGAAAACCATCATGTTTGTCAAACTGATTAGCTCATAGTTTTCTGCATCAAGGAGGACTTCCCAGTCGCCAAGGGGTTCTTGTGCGGGAAGTTTTACGCTGTAAACATATTTTGCCAGTCCTTTTTTGAGGTCGAAGGGCAGAAGTTCTACTTCTGCTTTGGGAAGAGCTCTGAGTTTAGTGACTTTAGCCAGTTTTCTAGCTTCTTTCATAGCTTGAAACTCTGAGTATGCTACTTCGTTAACTATTTCTTTTATTGTGGGCAGGGAACCGTGAACAAGAGATACGGCTCTGTCTTTGTCCAAGTTTATAGCAATAGTAGCATCTCTTACCGGAATGTCTTCTATCTTCATTCTATAAACGAAGTGATTTGCGTTTCCTGAACTTTGTTTTTTCTCCAGCGAGAGAATATCGCTTGAGCGTTTGTTGCTTGGCAAATTGAATAGAACTGCATTTTCTCTGATATAAGATTCTACAGCTTTTTCCATATTACCCATGAGAGGAGAGGAGAGTGTGCCCATAGCACTGGATAATGCTGTTCCATCTTCAGTAAGGGTTATAGATTCAATGCCTTCAGAGAAAGATTTATTTACAAAAATTTTTTTGATAAAATCTTCAGATGGCTTTACAACAGGATTTTCTGTCTTGGGATATTTTGTTTGCGTAGGTGATTCCATTACGGCAAACAAGGGAGTAGAAAAAAGCAGAGCGGACAAAAGGACTGCTAGGGTCTTTTTCATCTTATCTTCACCTCATACCTGGTTATTATATATTTTTTAATTATACATGAAATGTACAGTTGAAGGAAGAGTGGGAATTTTAGCAGCAGTGGTGAGTTTTGATAATGTAAAATATAGAGGGTAAAGTTTTAAAAAGGTTAAAAGCAGAAAAACAAAAAAGCGGGTTGAGGTTTTCATACTTCAAACCGCTTTATATAATGTCTTTTTGATTTTTTTTTACAGATTTTGTGAATCTATGTGCTTATGCTTACATTGGTTATAAAGTCTGTCTATAGTTAAAACAATTCCACTATTCATTTCATTGCCGCTAAGCACTATCCACTGCTTTATTAGTCTGTGACTTCACGAGAAAGAGGCTCGTGCTTGCGTTTGGCCAGATTCTTGTCAAGATGAGCTATGCCAGTGCCACATTTTTTTACAAGATTGTATTGGTCTATGAGCTCTTCTGCGTTTATTTCTTCTTCGAATTGTTCTTTTACGAACCAGTCGAGATAGCGTTTTGTTCTGTAGTCAGCGGCTTCATCAGCAGCTTTGTATATAGCGTTGATGAGTGATGTTATATGTTGTTCATGTGTTAGAGCAGCTTCGAGAACTTTTTCTATGCCTTCATATTTATATTCAGGTTTTGCAACAGTTGCAAGCTCGGGCATTATCTGGTTTGCAAGGAGGTATTTGATTAGGTAAAGAGCATGATCATTTTCTTCTTGTGCCTGAACATAATACCAGTTCGCAAAGCCTGGAAAGCCTTCATGTTCAAGATGATTTGCAAATTGAAGGTAGAGGTATGCTGAATAGAATTCTTCATTTATTTGTTTTTGTAAAAGGTCAATTACTTTTTTATCTAACATGTGAAATTTCTCGCTTTCTTACGTTTTATATAGAACGTGGGTAGTTTACACTTTAAAAGAGATTTTTGCAAAGGCTTGAAAAATAACGGAAATGTCTTATTATCTATCCTGTAAAACTAATCTGAAATATGTGTTAAAATCTATACGGGTACACTAATATGAATACACCAAATGAGCCGCGAGAAATCGGCAAAGAAACTTTAATAATAGAAGCAAAACAACTCTCAGTTAATAGCCAGCTTTCTCACTCAGAGCAAGAAGAGCACTATGAGGAAGATAATTCTTCAACTTTGACTCAGAAGATCATAGGATGGCTTTGGTTCTTCTTCAAAGTAACTTTAATTTTTTCTTTTATTGCTACGGTAGTTTTGGTAGGGATATTCATTGGGGTAGTCAAAGCCTTTTCAGAACGAATACCTATCATTGCGGATGCTGTTTATCGTCCTAACTTAACATCTCAGGTTTTCGACTCAAAGGGCAGGCTTTTTATGAAGCTGCATGCAACTGAGAACCGTACCAGAATACTTTCCTCTACAGAAATTCCGAAAATTATGAAAGATTCGGTTGTTGCCATAGAGGATGAAAGATTTTATGAACATTATGGAATAGATGTCATAGGTATTGCCAGAGCCATGCTTGCTAATGTGAAAGCAGGCCGTATTGTCCAAGGTGCCTCGACTTTGACTCAGCAACTTATCAAAAACGTTTTTCTCACAAACGAGAAAAGTTATAAGCGCAAAGCAATTGAAGCTATGATGGCTTTTCAAATAGAGCGAAAATATTCCAAAGATGAAATATTGACACTTTATTTAAACGAAATTTACTTTGGTCATGGAGCTTACGGTCTTGCCGCTGCAGCAGAGCTTTATTTTGGGAAGACAGATCCATCAGAACTGACTTTATCTGAATGTGCTATGCTTAGCTCTATACCTAAGAGCCCGGTTTACTACTCTCCTTATAAATATCCCGAAAACAATGCTAGGCGCAGAGAATTGGTGCTTTCTAAAATGGCTTCTCTGGGTTTTATAACTCCTAGCCAATACGAGGAGGCTAAAGCTCAAGAGCCTGCTTTGAAGCCTATGGAAAAAGAAGAGCAGATTGCTCCCTATTTTGCTGCTTATATCAGAGACCAGCTTTTGGAAAAGTATGGAGCAAATATGCTTTATAACGGCGGTCTTAAAATATATACAACCATTGACTTGGATTTTCAGAAATATGCTGAAGATGCTATGAATAATGCCGCAATATTTAAAGAATATCCTGCGGAAGAGTTTCCTGACATGAATGGCGCTCTTATTTGCTTAGATCCGAAAAATGGTCATATAAAGGCTATGTATGGCGGCCGTTCATTCGAGCAGTCACAGTTTAATAGAACTACACAGGCACTGATACAGACAGGTTCAGGGTTTAAACCTTTCGTTTTTGCGGCTGCCTTAGAAGAGGGCTATTTGCCGGGAGACGTTATTTTGGATGAGCCTATAACCTATACAAACCCTTGGACATTGCAGGTTTGGTCTCCGCAAAACTCAGACCTCAAGTTTCATGGCTATATAACTCTTTTGCAAGCTTTGATGAAAAGTTACAACGTTCCTGCTGTTAAACTTATTGATGCTCTTACTCCTGCAAAGCTTGTTCGGTTTATTAAAAAATTGGGCATAAACTCCCCTATGGATCCGAATCTTTCCTTAGCTCTTGGATCTGGACAATGTACCCTGTTAGAGTTGGCTAGTGCCTATGGAGTTTTTGTTAACTCTGGCATTTACTGCAAGCCGGTTTCTATTTTGAGAGTATATGACCGTGAAAACAACCTTTTGAGTGAAGATTTACCCAAAGCCAAGGAAGTTATGTCTGCTGTTACAGCAGGTATGATGTGCGATATGCTAAGAAATGCTGTTGAGCGCGGTACTGGCTGGCGAGTCAAAATAAAAGATCGGGTGGTGGGCGGTAAAACAGGAACAACAAATGATTACAAAGAAGCTTGGTTTAATGGTATAAGTCCAGAACTTGTGACTATTGTGGAATTCGGCTTTGACGTGCCTAAGACGCTTGGTAAAGGCAAAGCTGGCGGAAATGTTGCGGGCCCGCCTTGGAAAGAGTTTATGAGCAAGGCATTAGAGCACTATCCTAAAACAGATTTCCCTGTTCCGAATAATGCGGTGAGATGTAATATCTGCTCTTTGTCGGGGCATTTATCTTCATCTGCCTGTCCGTGGTCTTTCAAAGTTACTCAGATGTTTCCTGTTGATTCTCAGCCTGTCGTGGTTTGCAGGCATGCAGCATATGAAGCTAAGAATCAGCGTGCGGCTGCTGCTTTGGAAGTTCTGGAAGAAGAGGAAATCGCAGATACATCTGCAGCTGTGCCTTATGATTTCTTCAGTGCTACTTATGACAGCTCCAAGACCTCTGTTTCAGGGAGAAATGTCGGAGAGGTCTTGAATACCCAGCCGCGACAATTCAATCCTGTTCAATTTACTCCGATCGAAGAGCAGGGGCTTCCTGCAGTTTCTCCAAAAAACAACTTTACTCAAGACAGCCAGATGCTGCCGAGAATAAAAGTGGAAACAGGCTCTCCGAAACAACAAACTGAACAAGCTCCTCCGCAGATTATGTTTCAAGATACATGGTAACTTCTAGTGCTTTTTTTTCTCTAAAAGTTTATTATCGGGTACAATTTTTTCTATCCACGTATGGGCACAGATGGGATTTTTAAGCTAGCTTAAAAATCAGTTTCGCGTGGTGAGTGACGGGTGGCGGGTAAGAACCAACATCTATAACAGCCGAGATCTATCCGCAGTGATGAGTGGCGGGTGGCGAGTTATTGTTTAGACACGGTGTTGTGTGAGAAAATAACAATTAGTCGTCTAATCCGTCTACGAAGGATATAGGTGTTGTAAAAATTATACCCTTGTTTGGTTCGTTTAAATTTCCCATAACTGTTTTTACGCAGTCTATTGCTACTTGAACTTTATCTTCTTCCAAAAGCATGACGATTGTTTTGTTAAACGGGCGTGAACCGTGCAACATCATACGCAAGGTGCCGAATGTGTTTCCATCGCAGTTGGCTGCAATTGCGCTAGCTAAGCCTTGAGTATCAATTATGGTGCCTCCGTAAAGCTCCTTGTCGTTGAATTCCTGTAGAAGAGCTTCAAAAAAGTTCATCTGATTCAATATAATAACCAGAGCTTGCATAATTCCCCCTTATTTTGAAAAGTAATGCTATAAAGTTTAATCACTGCAGTTTCAGAGCCTCTGAAATCAGGTATATAGAACCGCAGCAGATAACAGGTGTAGATTTGTCTTGTTCGCATTTTGTAAATGCTTTTGAAACGGATTCGCAAAAAGTGCTTGCTATTCCGCTTGTATCCAACTTAGAAAGCTCTTCTTCAGTCAGAGCTCGTGGAGTTGGGGGAACAGCGAAATAAAAGTGTGCGGCGTGAGGAGCCAGAATGCTGAGCATATTTTCCGCAGGCTTATCACGCAAGGAACCAAAAATTATGTTGAATTTTTTATTAGGCCAATAGGTTGTAAGATACGTGGTAAGAGCCTGAACGCTTTCGATGTTGTGGGCAGCATCAATGAAAAACGGCGGGTTGTCCGAGAGCTTTGTGAGTCTGCCAAGCCATTTGACTTTTTCCAGACCGGTTACTATGGCTTTATCGCTTATATCAAAACCGTTAATTCTTAGTTGGTTGATTCCTTCAAGAGCTACTTTTAGATTTTCCAGTTGGTGATCTCCAGGCATGTGCAAAAATATTTCACTGTTTAAAAGTTTAAGCCTGTGACCTTGTTGATTACTTTCTATAAGTTCAAAATATGTTTTTTCATTGACATTAATTAGGGCTGAAGAGCAAGAGTCTGTTTTATCTTTGAAAAGTGCTAGTATTTCAGGGTCTTTTTCAGCAGTAATTAAAGATCTCTTTTTGTGGACAATTTCCAACTTCTCAATGGCAATTTCTTTTTTTGTGTTACCTAAAAATTCTTTGTGATCTGTGCCTACGTTAGTAATGATACTGAACTCAGGGCTTGCGGTGTTTGTGGAATCATATCTGCCGCCGAGTCCTACTTCCAAGATTGCCAGATCGGTTTCTGAAGCTTCGAAAGCTAAAAAGGCGGCTGCAGTTATTGATTCAAAAAATGCTGACTTTTTGATGTCTTCAGCATTTGGTTCAGAAAAGAGGGCTTGTATTTTTTTGGCCGTTTCTGTAAGAAGCTTGTCAGAAATCTCGTTGCCGTTAATTTTGATTCTTTCTTTTAGTGAAAGAAGATGTGGCGAGGTGAAAGAGCCTATATTGTAAATTTCAGTTTGCAGCATTATTGATTCGAGCATTGCAGTGACTGAGCCTTTGCCATTTGTGCCGCCGACCAAAATGGAGGCAAAGTTGTTTTGAGGGTTTCCCAAAGCTTTCAGTAGAGCTTTTATGCGATCAAGGTTGTAGGGTGGTTGTTTAACTCCTCGAGCTAAAAACCAGTTTTCTGTATCTTTACTTTTCATGGCGAGATTGTAGCGCCCACTCGCGGTTATTGCAAGCTTATCGCGGATTTTCAAGGAAGCTTTAGGATGAGAGAGTCCTGCTCCTGAAGTTTTTCTAGAGCTTGCTTTAAAAGTTGGCGGGCTCTTTCACGTGAAATACCTAGTCTGCGTGCTATTTCAGCAAGCGAGAGGTCATCCTCAAAACCGTAATAATAGTTTATAACATATTGCAGACGTTCAGGCAGTTTTGATACTGCTTTGTGTAAGGCTTCATTTTTAATTTTTTCCACTGAAACCTCTTCTGGAGTCAGAGTTGTTTTGTCCTTTATATAAATTTCTGCTGAAGAGTTTTCATCATCTTTGTCTTCAGAATAGATGGTAAGAGGGGCATTGGTAACATTTATTGCATTCAAGATTTTCTCTTCTTTTGCTCCAGTCAGTTCAGACAGTTCTACTAGGGTCGGATTTCTGCCTTCTTTATCAGTAAAGTTTTTAATTTTCCTTTTAAGTTTGTTTACAAAAGTAAGGAGATGATGAGGTATTCTGATATGTCTTTGTTCAGCTATAGCTTTTTGCATGTAATACCTAATCCAATAGGAGGCGTATGTGGAAAATTTATAACCCAATTCCGAGTTAAAGTTTTTGGCGGCTTTCATCAAACCTATATTGCCTTCTTGAATAATATCCATCAGCATGCTTGGAGAGTACGAGTAGTTTTTTGAAATTCTCGCTACAAGTTTTAAATTAGCTTGAGTAATCAGCTCATAAGCCTTTTGCGGGTCTTTGTTTTTGCCTAAGAGCCTCTTGGCTATTTTTAGTTCCTCATCTCTGTCTAAGTCTTTGTGTGCAACTTCAGCCAGATAGGCTTCTATAAGAGTGTTTTGTTTTCGGCTTGTAATCAGTTCACGTTTAAGTTTTTTTGATTTTATTACATCTGCAAAGATTTTTTGATCTATTATTCCAAGATCCCAGCCTTTTTTGTAGAAACATTGTGCACAGTTTTTTTTGCCCAACTTAGGATTAAAGTAGTTGAAGCATTTAATAATCTGTTGTTGTCTAACTGGACAAGACGTATTATTGCAATTTAAAATTTCATAACAAAAACGCATGTTTTTGTCAGGGTTTTTTAGGGCTTTAAAGTGCTGGCTTATACTTTCGCGTTTGGGCAAAAGATCTTCAGGAGTTGTTTCGTCATCTTCGGAAAATAGGGATTCGTTTATAAGTCCTATATCCCAAGCGGCTTTGTATAGACATTTGTCGCATGGGGCGAAAGGACATTCATCTTTTCCTGGAGGCCTGCCCAAAGTTTTTTCGAAAGCAGCCCAGCATTTTTTTATTTTAGCCAGTTTTATTGGGCAATCATCATTTTTACAGGGGTGTACATCAAAACAATACAAGGATTTTAGCTCTCCGTAAGTTTTACTGCTTCATTTGATTGGCTTGTTTCTTCTTGGGTTAGCTGCAGAAAAAGTTCTTCTAGATGTTGGGAATGAATGCCGGTAGCATTTTGGACTTCGTCAAGCTTACCGAGTGCAACAATAGAGCCCTTATTTATTATACAAATTCTGTCTGAAACGTCTTGAGCTACAGCTAAGGCATGAGTTGTCAGAAAAACAGTTTTCCCTAGGCTTGTCAGTTCCTTAAAATATTGTTTGATAACTTTCACACTGTATGGGTCCAGTCCAACAGTGGGTTCATCTATTATAAAAATTTCAGGGTCGTGAAGGACAGCTGCTATGATTGCAATTTTTTGTTTCATCCCATGAGAGAAACTTTCTATAAGATCATTTCTTCTTTCGTAGAGTTTGAACTTTTCAAGCAGTGGATCGCAACGTTCCAGCGCATCTTTGAGAGGCACATTGTAGATTCCTGCAGTAAACTCAAAGTATTCATAAGGTGAAAGTTTTTCATATAGGTAGGGGCGGTCAGGAACATAGCCCAGAAGAGGTTTTACCAATGATGGCTCTTTTAAGAGGCTTTTTCCTTTTACTAGCACATCGCCTGATGTGGGTTTTATTATCCCCGTCAAAATTCTGATTAAGGTTGTTTTGCCGGCGCCGTTAGGGCCTATAAAAGAGAAAAGCTCGCCCTTCTTCAGGGTAAGATTGACAGCTTTAAGAGCTTCAAATTTACCGTATTTTTTTGATAGATTTTGTATTTCTATAATGTTCTCTTCAGTCATGCTGATAATTCTCCAAGGCAGTTACTCCCTTTTTGAAAGAAAGGTGACACCACATCCATGTCATGGCAGGAGACATGAGCAGAGAAAGTGTGAAGAGAGTGCTGCTCAAATAACCGGATGTATAGTAAAAACTTTTCCACATATACATATAAATTGGAAAAATCTGCAACAATACTAATGATAGCATGTAAAGCATTGATATGACCATATAGACAAATCCGCCGAAAGATCCTGAGGCCTTTAAAGGTGAATCAGCTTCAAAGTTGGCGTAAACACTTCCTAGGTTTACTGCAAAAGCTGTTACAGTAAATGTAATCAAAAAGGCATTGAAGACAGAAAGAATCATCAGCGGTGTACTGGAGTTATTAAAAACGTAGACTGAAAAGGCGGAAAGAAGAGCACATAATAAGAGCATAGGAAGCAAATAGAAGAAAAATTTAATTTTTAGCACTTTTCCGATTCGTATGGGGGAAGCTTTCAGTATCCAAAAGGCTTTTCCCTCCATACTTGTGGAAGGAAAAACAAATCGCATAGCTATAGCTGCGCAAACAAAGCCTATAAATGGAGCATTAAGGTAAAGAAGCCAATTATTTGCTGCAACACTGAAAAGCTGGGGAACATCTTTTAGAGGCAAAATAAAAAGGTTGTAGGCATAAATTGCTACAACTGCGCCTACCATAAAAAGCTGGGAGAATATAGCTGGGTCTCTGAAAAATATTGTTATTTCTTTCTTGACTATTGCTTGGGCATTTTGGGGGAGATAGCTGGCAGGCCAAATCATAAGCTTGCGAAGGAATTCCAAGCCGCTGACTTTGTTGTCCAAAGTTTCAAAGCTTTTTTGCCAAGCTCTTCTATAATTGAATTTTGCGGCTATAGCTAAAAGTAAAAATAGAGCTAAAGCGGCTGCGGATATTATTCCCAGTTCTTTGGCTATGAGTGAGAGATCTCCCGATGAAATATTGTAAAGCAATTTGTAAAGACGATGGGGAGGAGAATATGGAGAAGAAGGTATTTGCATGCCAATAAGATTTTTAAAGGTTTCGTCATAATATTTTAAGTTTAAAAGTTTTTCAGCTTTGAGGGAACGTAAAAAGAAAACCATCGCAGCGAAAAATAAAAGAGCTAGAAACTGAAAAATCTTTTTCATGCGTCTGACAGGAAAAAGATTTGCTACCAGCAAAACAGTGCCGGAGGAGAATAAACAGGGAATCAACACAAGAAGTGCCAGAAAAAAAGGCAAAAGCAAATAAGAGAACCAAGGACTGGCGACTGTAGTTTGGTAAGCAAGCAAAATTGGAGTCAGAGCCAATGTTGACATCCAAGAACTTTCTGTCATCGCTGTGAGAAACCTTGCTATGAATAGTCTCATTGGGGGAAGAGGGGATACAATCAGCATTGGCAAGTCTTCTTCTAAAAAGAAGGCTGTCAGAGCCGAGACAAGATTGCTGAAGAAGAGCATAAAAAAGAATACAAGTATGATTAGCTCAACCAGTTTTTCAAGAAGTATAGGACCAAAAACTCTGCCTGCAATAGGTCCTAAGACTTTGGCTTCAGCAATATAATTAAAAAAGTATTTTAATACGATAAAAAAGACAATTACCAAGATCAAGGCGGCAATGCTCATAGAAAACTTTAAAAAAGAGTTGTATGAGCTGAAAAGCCTGAAGCTTTTTTTTAATCTAGGTCTTATAAGATGGCCTATGCGCATTACCAAATAAGAGGAGACCAGTCTGGAAAGTTGCTGGCAGACGGAGTTTTATAGAAAAGTTTTTCATCTCTCAGTTCTATAAGGTCTTTTGATAACTTTTCTTCTATAAAGTCATCCAAGAGGTTTTCTCCTAAAATGTTTGAATGAAGTGTTAAAAAGTCTTTTTTTGATACTCCGGAGTGTTTGAAAATGTCTTGTCCTATAATGGCATATTTAGCTTGCCAGAGTAGTGAGGCTTTAATTTCATCTAGGACTCTGGCATGGTCAAAAGCCATTTCCGGAGGTGACATGAGGCTGAAAAAACCTAGCTCTGCGGCATCATCCGCAGCAGCAGGGGGGCAGGGGAGTTTATCTGTTAAACAGCCAAACACGACAGTGAGGGTTCGCCCGCGCGGATCTCGTTCGGGTTCGCTGCACGAAAAAATCGGTTTCAGAGGCATATCAGGCAGAGAGGTTTCTTCCTCTAGCTCTCTTTTGGCTCCATGCAAAGCGGTTTCTTCCATTTCCATAAAGCCTCCCGGTAGTGCCCAAAGACCTTTGAATGGCGGATTGAGTCTTTTAATCAATAAAACCTTTGGAAATTCAAGGTTTTCTGATTTCAATACTACTGCATCAAGAGTGATAGAAGCGCGTGGGTATTCATAACAATAAGACATATTGTAACTCCTAAACATCAGTTGCCGCTGGTTATATCAAAAAAAGGATAGACCACTTGCTTTTCAAGCTTGAAAGCTATTCTTTCTAAAAGTTGCAATGGCCTGCCCATAATTAGCTTAGGCAGACCGTTGAACCAAATTTCAGAATACTTTGAGGAGTCTGGAAAAGTCAATGGTCTGAACTCATGATCGCCAATTATCATGTTGCCTTTATGTATTACCATCGAATATAGAGCAGGTTCCAGGTTTAAAAAGTCTTCTGCCAAGTTCTCAGGGTTTTCAGAGTTTTGTTTAAAAATTATGAAATTTGCCAGTTTTCCTTTTGTTATTGAGCCTGTTTCTTTATCAATTCGGAATAGTTTTGCGGGTGTTGATGTGACCATTTTTAAAATGTCTTTTGCGGAGAGGCGGTTGTTCAGATTTTCTTTTGAATATTGTTTTATAAACTTGAATTCTTCATGGAGAGAGCTAGAGCCTGTTATGGAAGCGTCAGTGCCTATGCAGATGGGTATGCCGCAATCCATTATTTTTTTTATTGGCGGCTGTTTCTCGAAAATATTTTGGGATGAAAGAGGAACCCAAGAGATGCTGGCACCTGAGTTAGCTACTATTTCTATTGCATCTTCGTCTAGAAAGGCACAATCTGCCAGAATAGTATTAGAAGCTAAAACACCCATGCGTTTCAATAATTCGGTTTCTTTGCCTAGCTCTTGCGAGCGACCTTCTGCAACATGCACTATAAAAGGCATTATACCCATAGTTTTTTTGTAAGCGGAAGCCAAGTCTGAACACCATTGAAGGCTGTGCTTTGAGGGGGAATGAGCGGCAAAATAATAGCGTATAAGGGAAACGAGGGGATGATCAGTAAAGGCATTTGATATTTCGTGCGGAAAATGGTCAAAGACTGTTACAGTACCGGAAACAGCATTTTTGTACATTCCACAAAGATAGAGATCCGTGGAGGAAAGACGCTGCATAAGGTTGAAGTCTTTGCAGTCTTTTAAGGAGGCATCCCACTCATACCAGTTATTCACTGGCATTACACCCATTTTTTTCCAGCCTGTGTCTATTAGATGATCGTGAGAATTTATAAGTGCTGGAAACACAACATGTCCTTCTAGGTTTACTTCTATATCGATGTTGATGTTTTCGATCGGGGTTTCAGATATTTTTTCGATGTACTTGTCTTTAATTAGGAGATTTCGCCGAGCGATTGAAAAGTCATCGTTTAGGACAAGAGCATTTTTTAGAAGTTTAAGCACTAATTAATTCCTTGAGTCGTAAACCAACTTGGAAATATTGGAGCAGATAACAGAAGCTGTTTTCTCAAGGCTTTGATCATCAGTTTTAGTATTGAGAAGCATATCTGCTATTGTTTTCATGTAATTTAAGAGCATGTGTCGCGGTTTACATGGAGTAATCCAGTTGATTTTGGCAAAAGATTTTTTTAAATTGTCGTCAAGCGATATGTTTAACTGTTTGTTAAGAAAAAGGAATTTCTCATCGCTTTCAGAAGTAGAGATAATGGGTGCTGGAAATAGCTGATGAGTGAACAGTGTGCCGATAATTTTGGAGTCAATCAGAATAGGTACAGCAAATATCAAAAATCCTGCGTAGCACATAGTAACAAAGGGGGTCTGTCGTCTCTCAAGTTTAGCTTCTATTTTCTCATAGGTTTTAATGCATCGGCTTTTGCCTATGGATGTTTGAGTTATCCAACGGCAATAGCCGCGATTAGTAGCAACGCCTGTAACAGAGCTGGGTTTGAAGTACATGATAAGATTAGTGTCTTGCTCAATTCTTTGAAAAATATACTGTAATTTTTCAGGGTGCTTAAAGATTTCTCCCAGCTCAGCTGTTTTTGTTCCAGAAGTGCTAGGCTTCTTGGGTGTTTGTGTCATTTTTATTGAGAGGTCCTTTAACTTTTGAGGTTATGGCAAATTCAGCAGATAAGAGTTTGGAAATATCTGAGTCTGATGGATCACAATAAAATAAAGGTGTATTATTTATGAAAGTTATATTGATTGGATGAAGATTAGCAAAGTTTTTCCAAGAAAAATATAAAGCCGAAGCTGTTTCACGTCTAGGGGCGACTAGTATATCAGCATCACCTCGTATTTCGCCTTTATATTGTTTGATATCAGCAGAAGCGGGACTTAGTGACAAGTCAAAAGAAAGAGGGCCTTCGGCTAGCATATTTTCTCTTGAGAGTTCTGCTGCTTGTTGAGCACTTAATGTTGAAGCAACCTTTTCGGAAGCTTTTTCATTTGCTGATAAAAAGGCAGTTTTCGGCTTTTTGTCAGAGAAAAGCTTGAATATTCTATGGGCATTTTCAGCAAGTTTTGCCAAGGTGGCAGGAGTGGGCTGGTAATCCAAAAAGGCATCTGTGAGTAAAACAGCTCTTTCTGACTCTGGAAGGGTGAATATAGATACAGAGGTAAAAGAATATTCTTCAGGCAGAGCTGCAGCAAGAATTGATAAATGCGATGTTGGAATAGAAAGAACCGTGTGCTTGTCTGATTGAGTTTTAGCAGTTTCCAAAAGCTTGAGAATAGAATCTTTTTGCGAAATGCTTTCTGTAATTTTTACATTTTTTCTGTTTTCTATATCAGGAAAGAGACTTTTAATTATGTCTCTGGAGCCAATAAGTTCGGCTGAAATTTTGGTTTCTCTAAGATACTTGTCAACTGGGAAGACATTGGCTGCGTCTTCGCAAATAATGGCTGACAGATTATAGTCAACATAGTTTTTGGAAGGCAGAGGTCCTAATTTAAATAAACGTGAAAGATTCATAATATACCTAATCAAATATATTTAACTTTAGCGGCAAGCAGGTCATTATATAGATAAAAAATGTGAGTGACAAGTTTTAAAAGAAAAAGGGATTGTTTTCTCTTTCTTTTTTTATGCTAGTACTGGGGCCATGGCCTGAAAACACTTTTCTGTTGTCTAGAACAAGAATGCGTTCTTTTAAACTGTTCAGCAGCATGTTTAAGTTGCCTCCAGGATGGTCAGTTCTTCCTATTGATCCGGCAAAAAGACTGTCTCCTATAAATACGGCTTCCTCAAAAACCAGTGCGGAGCCTCCTTGGGTATGTCCAGGCAGCAGAGTAAAGTAGGGACATTCATTGAATATAGTCAGTTTGTCGCCTTCTTTTATAGTTTGCAAGTTTTTCGGAATAAAGGTCAGAGGTTTATCAAAGATGAAAGACGATAAGTTTAAAATAGGATCTCCAAGCATTTGCTCGTCAGCTTTTGCTATGTAAACTGTGCTGTCGGGCAATAAATTGCAAAAAAACTCAAGTCCTGCAATATGGTCTGCATGAGCATGAGTCAGATATATATCTGGTTGTATTGATTTTTCTTTTATTAGGGCGGCAAGCTCTTTTGAAGGAGCGGCAGGATCTATCAGCAGGGCTTCTCCTGTATCTTCAGAATAAAGCAGATAAGAGTTGGTTTCTAAAAGACCTAAGATGAATTTTTGGCAAGTGAAGTTTTTGAAAATTTCCGTTTGCATTTCAAGCTTCTTTGAATTTGTCGTTAATTATTCCTATATAAGGGATATTGCGAAGGAAGCCCTTGTAGTCAAGACCGTATCCGATCAAAAAGTGGTCTTCAATGTCAAATCCGCAATAATCAGGGGTTATATGCTCGGTATTGTTGGATTTTTTCTCGCACAAAACGCATAGCTTAATAGACTTTGGGTTGAAAGCCTTGAGATAATCTATGAGCTTTTTCATGGTTTTGCCTGTATCAATCATGTCGTCAATAATGAGAACATTTTTTCCTGTTATATCTTCACGTAAGCTATTGGCTAGCTTTACTTTGCCTGAAGTTTCTTGTCCGTCTCCATAGCTGGATGCTGAAAGGAAGTCTAGCTTCATCGGTAATTTAATTTGTTTGCAAAGGTCACTTGCAAAAAAGAAAGCGCCTCTCATTACAACTATGGCGACTATTGACTCGCCATTGAAGTCCTTGGTTATTTGATTAGCCATCTCTTTTATGCGTTTGGCTATTGTTTCTTCAGAAAGGAGAATTTGTCCTATAATTTTTTCTGCTGTTGGAATTATTTCATACATATTGTTTTGCCCATTCTATAGTTTTAGTTAATCCTACGCTTAAAGGAATTTCAGGATGCCAGTTTAGAAGCTGCACTGCTTTGGTTATATCTGGGCGGCGTCTGAGAGGATCATCCTGAGGAAGAGGTTTGTATTCGATTTTTGAGGTGGAGCCAGTAAGTGTTAGAAGCATTTCTGCAAAATTTTTAATCGTAGTTTCTGCTGGATTACCCAAGTTAACAGGTTCATGGATATTAGGAGTTTCCATCAAGCTTTTCAAGCCTCTGACCAAATCGGAAACATAACAAAAGCTGCGTGTTTGGTTGCCGTCACCGAAGACAGTGATAGGCTCACCTTTTAAAGCTTGAGAAATAAAAGCAGGCACTACACGCCCGTCATTAAGGCGCATGTTTGGACCATAGGTGTTGAAAATGCGTGCTATTCTCATGTCTAGGCCGTGAACTCTATGGTAAGCCATAATCATGGCTTCAGAAAATCTTTTTGCTTCATCATAGCAGCTTCTTGGACCTATAGGATTTACGTTTCCCCAATAGGTTTCTTTTTGCGGGTGTTCAAGAGGATCGCCGTAGACTTCTGAAGTTGATGCCATGAGAAATCTTGCTTTATGTTTCATAGCCAAGTTCAGAATGTTGTAAGTTCCAATCGATCCAACTTTAAGTGTTTCAATGGGGATGTTGGCATAATCAATTGGACTGGCAGGAGAGGCAAGATGATAGATTCTGTCTAGTTTAAAGTCAATGTTGACAGTTTCTTCTGATATGTCTTGTTCAAGCAGAGTAAATCTTTCTTTAAAATCTTTTGGCAGGAAATAAAAGTTTTTTATTGTTCCTGTGACAAAGTTGTCAATGGCTATGACTTCATGTCCTTCTTCCAAAAGGGATTTGACAAGATGAGAGCCTACGAAGCCCGCACCGCCGGTAACTGCTATTATCATGTTGATCTAACCCCGATTATAAAAAAATGTGATTCAACAGGCACATGCTAAGGATAATAAAGAGATTTGTAAAGTCCAAATATTTTTTGGAACTTTTTGAAAGCTAACTTGTCCAATGTAATTTGGAGGTACTTAAATGAAAAATAAAAAAATATTTGCAATAACAGCAATTGTGACTGCACTTTGTATATTCACTTCTTTTCCTGCTTCTTCGGCACCCCTTCCAGGCAGTTTTCGCAGTGCTTTTGTGGAATTAGCCAAGTCACTTCAGCCGTCTGTGGTGAATATCACAGTGGAGGGCAAGGAACCTTCAAGGCTTGTGCTTGAGGAAAACAGAGATATGTACGGCGGAGATGATTTCAATGAGTTGCTCAGAAGATTTTTTAATGTTCCAGAGCATAGGATGAAGCCGAGAAAAATAGTCGGTGGAGGTTCTGGCGTTATATTTAAATCGGACGGTACAATTATTACTAATAATCACGTTGTCCAACATGCAGATAAAATAACCGTAAAGCTTTCCAATGGGGAAGAATACGAAGCGGAAATTTTGGGACAAGATCCTCAAGTTGATATAGCCGTGATCAAAATAGAACCGAAAAAGCCTCTGAAACCTGCAAAGTTTGCTGATTCTGACAAGGTTGAGCCAGGCGAGTGGGCTATTGCTATCGGCAGTCCATTGGGACTTGAGCAGACAGTTACAGTCGGGGTGGTGAGTGCTACGGGCCGCTCTGGCTTCGGCATGGCAACTATAGAGGATTATATCCAGACTGACGCAAATATTAATCCTGGCAACTCAGGTGGCCCGCTTGTGAATATCGATGGCGAAGTTATGGGAATAAACACGATGATTTTCACTGCTCCTGGTTCCAGCATCAATTTTGCAATTCCATCAAATTTAGTCTCAAATATAGCTGTTCAGCTTGCTGAGAGCGGAGAGGTTTCCAGACCCTTCCTAGGGATAAGCATGAGCCCTGTTACTGAAGATTTGGCTAAGCATTACAATATCACAAGAAAAGGTGCTGTTGTAATGGAGGTTTATTCTGATAGCCCAGCGGACGAAGCTGGCTTGAAACCTATGGATATTATTGTGTCGGTGGCGGGAACTCAAGTTGAGACGACCAGTGATGTGCAGAAAGCGATATTCACCAAAAAGGTCGGTGAAACAATTGATATGGAAATTATGCGAAATGGCAAAAAACGCAATTTAAAAGTCAATTTGAAACAAATGCCTGAAAGCTTTGGTTTATCTGAAAAGACAGTGAGACCTTCCAGACGCAGGCGCAAAGAAGCTGAAAAAGAGCCTGCTATATGGGAAAAACTTGGTTTTTCAGTCGAAGAAATTACAAAGGAAAATTCCAGAAAATATGGATTGAAGGAACAGAAGGGGGTTTTTATTTCATCCGTAGTCCAAGGGAAACCTGGAGCAATTTCAGGGTTGCGCCCAGGTGATATTTTGCTTCAAGTAAATGACAAAGAAATTAAAGATGTTGAAACTTTGCGAAAAACTCTGCAGGAGGCAGATAGAGGCAAGAAAAGTTCGGTTTTTCTGATTCAGCGTTCTTCATCGCCGCTTTTCTTGGTTTTAAACCACGAAAGCAAATAATTGCTCCCTGAAAATATCCTATTTAATTTAGCCGCCAGTTTTAGTGGCGGCTATTTTTTTGCTGGATTACTGACAGCAAGTTGCCGATATTTCATTCAGAAATCTTCAAGGAGATAAAACCAATATGATGTTTAGGGAACTTGCCGTTGTCGTGACTTTGACTTTGATCTTTTCCGCAGGGGTGAGCGTTTTGTTCGTCAGGACGATCCTGGACATGTTTGAGCTCATGATAAATGGAGAAATTAGGCATAAAAAGAACTGAAGCTCTAGTTTCCATGCATTACTTGCCACTCATTTCTGGCTGTTCGTTGCTCTCTCTGCTACTATCCACTAATCCCTTGCCACTGTTTTTTAAGTATCAGTTCTTAATCAGAGGCTAGATCGGCTGTTATGGATGTTGGTTCTTGCCCGCCACCCGCCGCCCGCCACTCACCACTCGTCACTCTAGTGCGGTGGCAAATATGTCATGCAACATTTAGTTTATTAGCTTGGAGATATAATAAGCAACTTTATATGTTGCACCGCACTATTTGTTAGTATCTCAGAACGCCATGTACCGAACAGTTGAAGATTCTTGAGCCGTCTTTGTATATAATAGAATAACGACCGTCTTTTGGGCAGGTCGGAGTTTTTACTATGGCACCCGCAGCTTTTAATTTGCGCAAATTGAGACGGGTCATCTTTGCGCCAGTTTTTTTATCATAATATAGAACTGCTCTGATCATGTCCTTCATCTCAGAGAAGCACTTGAGGCGAGCGTTCATTTCATCTTTCTCGTATTTGCGAAGCACATCTTCATATTCAGCTTTTGCGGCTTGCAAAGCAGATGTGATATCTGCTGCTTCGCTGGCGGTAAGAAGCTTTTGGTCGCGTTCATTTATCCGCCTGACCATTTTTAGATATTCAGCCTGATAACGGTCATATTTTTCCTTAAAGTTCATTTGTTTCAGCATACTATCTTGTTCGTTTGAATCGGACAAGTCAGTGCTAGGCTGATGTTGAGAACGAGTTTTGCTTTTTGATCCTGTTTTGTTGCTTAATAATACAAAAATTAAGATCAGAAAAACGGCCAGAAGTAGTCCGATAGCTCCCAGCCATAGAAATTTACGATTAGAAAAAAAATCTTTGCTTTTCACTGTAAGGAAGTCTATATTAAATCCTCTGAGTAAAACTGTCAAACATTATTGTGAGGTACATAATTAAGGCGAATTTAGTGCTCGCTTTGACAAAAGTGAGATTTTTCGTGTTATTTATGGTATTATTTTGATGCAAAAAAACCGGGAGTCACAAGATGCCAGAAGAAAATAACAATATAAACAACAATAACACTAGTGAAAAGCCTGTTGTCCCCCCTAAACCTGCTGCGGTTGACAATAGTGCGAAGACTATTTTTAGAAAAATTATAGTTACTGAGGAACTTAAAAAGAAATTCCTCGTGGGAAATACAGCCCCCTACTTGGGCAAACCTTTTGAAATCTCTATGACGGAGCCATTTACTATTGGCCGTGAAGAAGGCAGAACTTTGCAGCTTCCGAGCGGAATGGTTTCCAGAAGCCATGCCAATATAGTCGTCAAAGAAGGTGCCTGTTTGTTGACCGACCAAGACAGCTCTAATGGCACTTTTGTAAATGGAGAGCGTTTGCCGGCTCTTACCCCCTTGACTCTTAACCATACCGATGTCATCAGATTCGATACATTTGAGTTTATCTTTGTTGACACGGCAGTAGGTGATCTGTGGCAGACATTGAAACCTCTTTCAAGAGAGGGGTCTCAGATAGTTTCTTTCTACAGTCCAAAAGGCGGTACAGGTATTACATCGTCTGTAGTCAACATTGCAAATATACTTGCTGAAAAATATGACAAAAAGGTGTGCGTCATTGACCTTGATTTGAGATTCGGCAATGTCAGAATATTTGTAAACTCTACAACCAACAGAACTATAATCGAGCTGATTCAAGAGCAAGAAATAATACCTGAAATAGCCACTAAGTTCTTGACCAAGGCTGAAGGATTTGATTTTCTAGCTGCTCCCAGAAAAACTGAATTGGCTGAGCTTGTAAATGCAAATCATGTCAAGTCTATAGTCTGGAGTTTGCAGGCAAAATACGATTATGTGCTTTTGGATCTCAAGGCAGAGATTGATGAAATAACTATTACAGCTTGGGAAATATCCAATCTTATTTATTTGATAAGCGTTCCGGAAATAAGCCATATAATGGCCGCTAACTCCATGCAGGATATAATGAATACCTTTAAGTTCCCTGAAACCAAGTTTAAAATGGTTTTCAATAAAATGGGAAGAAAAGAACTGTCCACCAAGGAAGATGTGGAGAGCATGGTTAAGCGCAAAGTTCTTACTTTGCCATATGATCCTGAAGCAGCTATTTTGACCACAAACTCAGCTCAAATGTTGATGACAGCCAAACCTTCCTCTCCGCTCTATGGCGGCTACATGGAATTGGCAAAAGACATACTCGGCGAAGAGACTGCTGCGCCTGCTGGCGGAATATTTGCAAAACTGAAAGCTCTTATTGGCATGTAAAGTATAAGGTATAAGGTATTTGGCTGATTATAGCAATAAGCGGGCGGGCAACTATACAATAATCAGAAAGCTCGGCGATGGCGGCTTCGCTACTGTTTACCTCGCTCAACATACGGTTCTTGAAAAAAAAGCTGCGGTTAAGCTCCTGCTTGAGGAGTGGCTCAGTGAGCCAGATGTTGTTAACCGCTTTTTTGATGAAGCTAGAACAATGGAGCAAGTCCATGAGCACGCCAATATTGTTAAAATCATAGATATTGCCACCATGGAGAAGTGTAAGGAGGAGGGATTGCCTCCTTACTTCATCATGGAATACTTGGAGGGCGAAACTTTAGAGGACGTTATAAAGTCGTCAGAAGGTTTCTCTCTGGAAGAAATTATAAAGGTTATGAAAGCGGCTCTCTCCGCTCTTCAATATTGCCATAATCACGGTATTATTCATAGAGACGTCAAGCCGAGCAACTTCATGTTTACGCTTGACGGTGTTTTAAAACTGACAGATTTCGGTATCGCAAAAGCCCATCAGAATACCAGCAGAACAGGCGAGGGGATGACTCTTGGTTCTACGGACTATATGTCGCCCGAACAAGCCTTGGGAAAGGCCGATCTAGATCACAGGTCGGATATTTATTCCTTGGGTGTCACTCTATATCAAATTGTCTGTGACAGATTGCCTTTTATAGCAGATAATGCCAATGCGGTTGCTTTAAAACACATTCAAGAGGCTCCTAAGCCACCAATAGAAATAAATTCCGTTGTTCCTGAAAGCCTTAATTACTTGATTTTAAAGGCTATGAGCAAGGATAAGACCCAGCGGTATAGCTCTTGCGATGAGATGTCTTTGGCTCTGGATGATGTTCTGGCAGATGTCAAACATCAGGAACGTGCAGCACAGAGTTATCCTAAAACACAGTATTTGGATATCAGTGCCGCTACGAGACCGCGGGAAGCTATCTCTGAGCCTAAATCATATGAGGCTCAGCCGACAGCTCCGATGATAGCTCCAAGCCGTACAACTGTCTTGGATCTTTCTAAGATGGAGCCCGGAATCGAAGATGACGATTATGGAAGAGATTTTAGCTCAACAGGCGCATATACGGGGATGACCCGAAGGAAATTTGCTGTAAGTCCTCCTAAACTTATTGTGGCCTTTGTCAGAATAGTCATCTTTTTTTTAAGCATAGCTGTTATGACTCTTCTCATTATTTTAGGCATATATTTAGGCAGCCAGTTATTCTTGGACTTTGATATAACTCCTCGCGGTGCTTCTGTTTACTTTGTTGAGCAACAGCATTCGGAAAACCCTGAAGAGCCTCCCGTGCAGACGCTTGTTCCTATGGGTATTACTCCTTTGAAACTTACCAGGAAATATGGTGAAAACTTCCGGATTCTAATAGGCAAAGAGGATTATGCCACAGCCACTGTTATAATTAATAAACAAGATTACGGCTTAAGAGAAACTATAAAAATTAAGCGTGTTTTATTGGCTGACAATCCTAAGGACATGAAAACTTTTGATGAGACTTTGAGCAAGCTTCAGCAGAATATTTCAAAGCAGCCTTCTAAGAAGCCGACTAATAAAAACTCAAAAGCTTTCAAAGATTATGAAGAGAGAGAGCTTGCAATTCAAACTGGTTGGAAAACTCTAAAAGATCTTTTGACAGATAATATTGATGATTACCGTTTTCATGAAAAGTTCGTGGAAGTTGCTTCTAAGACTTCCTCCTTGGAGCTGGCAGAAGATTTTTACAACAGTTACTTGCAGTTTGCTACTAACCACTACGTTTCTACATATGCTGGCACAGTAAGCTTTTTACAAAAGAAGTTTGATAGGGCGCTACAGTATTATACAGATGCTTGGTTGATGTACAGAGACGACCCTATATTGCTCAACAAGCTTGGCAATTATTTTTTGACATTTGATGAATTAAAAAAAGACCCTGACAAAGCAGTTTCCTATTTTGAATATTCCCTTTATGTTAATCCTAATCAAGAGGATATAAAAAAACTTGTTGATAAGTTAAAGGCTGAAAAACAGAAACTTATGGGGCAGTGAGGTGAGTTGATGATTTACAAAGCTATCGGAGAGACAAACGTTGGAAGGGTACGCGATCATAATGAAGATGCCTTTTTGGTATCTGAAGCAGGCTCTTACTTTCTGGTCTCTGATGGAATGGGTGGACTGGCTGCGGGAGAAGTAGCCTCAGCTATTACGAAGGAAGCGGTAAAAGATGTGTTTGGTGCGCCAAATGCCTCGCTGCCCCTTGAAGAAGTGATAAGCCAAGCTATTCAGGAAGCTAACAGGCGTGTAAGGGAAGAGCAGGACAAGAGCGACACCAACAAAGAAATGGGAGCTACTTGCGTTATTTTGGCTTTCAGAGACAAAGAGTTTTCTTTGGGGTTTGTTGGCGACAGCAGGGTATACTTGTTCAGAAAAGACTCTTTGAAGCAGCTTACAAGGGATCACTCTTATGTTGAGGAACTTTATGAGCGGGGTTTGATTAATGAGTCAGAGAAGGCTAACCATCCCTTTAGAAATTCTATAACCAGGTATATTGGCAATGTTGACGAAATTAATCCTGAGATTATGTCGGGAGCGGTTCATGAAGGGGATGTTTTTATTCTCTGTTCTGATGGTCTTACCAATGAACTGGAAGACAGTGAAATAGAAGAAATTTTGAAAAATGAGAATGAAAGCTTGAAAGTGGCTGTTGATACTCTGATACAGAGAGCCTTGGAGCATGGAGGCAAAGACAATGTGTCTATAGTCATAGTCAAAGCCTTTCCTGATGAAAGAGAACCTAGCTTCTGGGATACCTTCTGTTCAGCTATTAGGAAGATGTTTAAAAACTAACTAGAAGATACGGCAGAAAATATAAAAACCCTCTTGAGGATAATCAAGAGGGTTTTTTCAGTTCAGTGAAATGGAAATTAGTTTAATTTAAAAACTTCTTTCAAGAGAGAGAACATGCTCCAAGTTTGTTTCTTTTCCATGCCGCCAGCCAAGCTTGCACAAATATGCTTTATAGATTCGAGTATGGTTGAACCGTCACTTGTTCTGGAAAGAACAAAAGGCACGCCCTTGTTAATAGACGGAACAACAATGTCTCCTTCGGAAGGAATAAAATAGCTTATTGCATATGCGAGAGATTTTTCTACTTTAGCGGGCTCTAAGCCCATACTTTTGAAGGCTCTGTTCAGGACGACTTTGACTTTTTCTCGCGGGATATGGAGGCGTTGGAACAAGTCAATGAGGAGTCTCGTGTTTTTAACGAAAGTGATTTCCATGGTCATCATAAGCATAATAATGTTGCTTGCGTCCAAAATTTTGAGTTCCAACTCAGTCATCTGATTGTGAGTATCAATAATGATAAAGTCGTAGTGTGGTCTAAGAATATCTATGATATGCGAAATCATTTCTCCGCTTATTTCTTCAGCTAATTCAGGTCTTGGCGGAGGGAGAAGAACTTTCAGGCCTGACTCAGGATGAGTGGTCATTTGTCCTTCTATCATGGTTATGTTGTATGGTCTCTTAAGTTGTTTAAGCTTGTGTATGTGCTTTTCCACTGGAAGGTTCAGCAATATGGCTTGATCGCCGAAAGAAAGATTCAAATCCAATAGAACAACTTTTTTCTTCCAGAAGCGGGCAAGCATTACGGCAACGTTTGCAGAAATAACAGATTTTCCCGCACCGCCTTTTACGTTGTAAAAGGTGATGACTCTGGCAGGCTGACCCTTGTGTTTTGTGACTTCAAGCAGAGTGGATGCTCGTCTTGTATATAGTTCTCTTGTTTCTATTGCGAATTGTTCATAGGTGCCAATGAGACGTAAAAACTCATTTTTTGGTATGAACATGAGTTCGAATTCTCTATAACCAACAAGGGTTGAAAGAGCTTTAGTGCCGTTGAGAAGTTCTACTTCTCCATAAATATCGCCTGGGTCTATATTAAAGAGAGTTTTATTTTCGCCGCCATAGGATTTCATTATTGAGAGCTGACCTTTGACGACAAGTAAAAGATCGTTAATTTTCTCTCCTTCAATTACAATTCGTGTTCCTGAGTTGTATTTTTGAATCCTGCAGGTTTTGGTAAGCTTCATTAGCTCTCTAGTGGGCAAAGTGCTTAGAAAGGAAAATTCAGCAAGGTTTATCATAAGGAACCTTTCACCTTTGTAATTTTTTTTGCATGTACGGCAACATCAAGTTTAACAGATCATTACTTGAAAGATCAATGTTTTATCAATAGCTCTTGTCGCTCTTGCAAATTTTGGTTAGAATGAAATAACAGGCTTGCGGAGGTACAGATGAAATTACAAAAAAAAGCTATATGTCTGGCAGTATTATTGCCAGTTTTGATTTTGTGTTCTTCTTTTCTTGGGGCTGCGACTCTTCCAGGAGAACCAGAGCCTTTTGATGTTATAATAGAGGATTCTGAACCAGGAAAAGTTGAAGCTTCTTCTCTACAAGGCACTGTTAATGCACAAACGCCCATTTCCTCAAAGAAGAGCCCTCTTCCAACGGAAGGCAAGGTTTCGGCAGATAGCGTGAATGTCAGGGATGTGCCTTGGGGCAATATAATAGGCACATTACCCAAAGGAACTCCTGTTAAAATAATTGGCCAGTCAGGAGACTGGTATAAAATTTCCTACAAAGGTTCTGCCGGTTATATTCTTGACAAATTTTTATCAATTCCAGGTGTTGCTTCTGATCCAATTACAAAAGGCAGGGTTTCCGGGAATTCCATAGCTGTCAGGCGTGTGCCTGGGGGCGATGTGATAGGAACGCTTTCTCAGGGTGAAGAAGTTGATATTCTTGGTGAAACCAAAGACTTTTATAGAATCAGCTACAAAGGCAGCGACGGCTATGTTTCCAAAAAATATATAGATAACGCAAAAGGAGCTTCCGCGCCTGCTCCTTCTAAGCCGGATAGCTACGCAAACTCTTTTACTGCTTATATAACTGCCAGCTCTTTGAATATTCGCCAGTCTCCTTGGGGAAAAATAGGTGGAACTTTGAAGCAGGGTGCAGCTGTTAAAGTCACAGGCAAAGTTGGAATCTGGTACACAATAGACTGGGAAGGCAAAACAGCTTATATTCCAGCTGAATATGTTGATCGCCAAAAACCTGCTCCTGGTGCCGCGCCTACTAATAAACTCCCTGTGTTGAAACCGAAGCCTGTTACACCTACTCCCGCACCTGCACCCGCACCTGTGCCTACTCCACCTACACCTTCTGGAAGTTTGCAGCAAAAAGTGGCATCAAGTGCCAGAGCATTACTTGGCAGCACTAGGTTCAGGGGGCCTGAAGTAGATTATGGCAATCTCGCTTGTGCTCAAGTTGCTACCACAGCATTAAAAAATGCGGGAGCTCTAGATAAGGTTTATCTGAACTGCACAGGTTCTGTGAACGCTTTAAAAGCAAAAGGCTGGGTAGAAGTTTCTGAACCCTTCCGTGAAGGAGATGTTATAACCTGGACTACTTATTTGCCTGGAGATAGTCATATAGGCATTATTGTAAAAGAGGGCAATACTTTCAAGGCTATGAATAATAGCTCCTCTAAACGTACACCTGTTCTTTCAGATCCTCATTCCATGAAAATTTGCAGGATTCTCAGAAAACCTTGAGACAAGAAAGAGGTTCTATTACTTGAAACAATCAAATAAGCTAACATCTTTATTATTTCTCTTCCTTTTTTTCTATCTTTCTTTCTCTCCGATTCTAGCTCAAATTGAAATGCCTAAATGGAAAATACCTTACGGTACTGCTCCTGGAAGCTTGGCTGTGTATAATCTTAAAACCCATGAAAGCTTTAGAGAGTCGGCTCCCTTTGGCCCTCAGGCTTTTCGGGTCGTAGCTGACAAACTTTGGGTTCTTAATTCCATAGGAAATTCTCTCAATCAATATTCGCAAGACGGAAAGTTGCTTTACTCTTTAGAGTTGCCAAAACTCTCTGAAGGGTGTGTTTACTCAGATTTTGCCTTTGAGCCAGCCAAAGAATTGAAAAATGTGTGGGTTTGCAATGATGCTGAGTCTACTTTGCACAAAATCTCTATGGAAACAGGTAAGACCTTGATGCAGCTGGGTGGTACAGGTGAAGAACCAGGAAAGTTTATACAGATATCACAAATTGACTGCGACGATGGCGGCAGACTGTATGTTGCAGATGAGGCAAAACAGACAATATCTGTTTTCTCTTCTTTTGGTGAGCTGCTTCGTCAAATAGATTTTCAAGGCAGCAGATTTGCATTGGATAATAGAGGAAGATTGCACTCTTTGTACTATAGCGACAAAGCTGGCTATTTTCGTAAAACTTTTTCACCTAAAGGGCAATTGCAGAGAACAATTCATATAGGGTTGGGAGCAATGACCAATGCAAGGATAGAGCATGTCTCTAAAAACGGTGACTTATATGTGACTTTTAAACCTGCTGGTATTTATGCGGGTCAAAGAGTTCTGTACGTGATTAGACTGGACGGAACTGTGGCAGAAACATTAATATTTAAAGCCCCTGTTAATGTGACAAGGTTTATTTCAGTCTCTGCTGAAGGCAGTTTATTCCAAACAGATGCCGACTATTTTGAGGCTCCTGATGGAACTTTTAATGTTTTTCAGCTGAAGTAAGGGTTTTAAAATGATTAAACGAATACATGTTTTTTTCTTGATAACTTTTCTTTCTCTCTTTTCATTTGAACTGACTGCTCAATCTATTACCAGAGAAGTTCTGCTTGAGATTCCTCAGAAAATGATTTCCCAAGGTTTGCTTGGCTTTCGATATGAAAATAACCATGTGTATATACTCTCGGAATCAGGCAACTATATAATTTTAAATACAGCTGATCAAAGCATGAAGGAAGGTTCTGTAAAAGTATCCGGTTCCATAGTTGATTTTGATGTTTATAACGGGGAGCTTATATACCTGAATGATGCAGGTTCTTTGGGCGGACATATCTTCAGCGAGTGGGCTTCTCTTTCTTTCAATGCTAGCCGTATAGAGGCTTGCTCAGCAGGACTTATGCTATACGGTTCAGGAGATGCTTACTATTTGCCAAAGAGTTCGGCAGAGGTTGTTGAAATAAAAGATATGCCATTTCTCTTGCCTGTTCAAGACGGATTCTTTTGGACAATGGCTTTGACAGAAAAGGGAAACTGGCGGGCTGATATTTATGATTGTTTTGGCAATATGATGTCGCCTGTTTTTGACTTTGCCTCTACTTATCAGCCTGTGAATTTGCAACTTGGTCCAGAGGGCCCTGATAATGAGCTTTTAATTTCTGGCATTGAGGAAAATTCAAAAAGATTCGCTATATCTATAGGAAATAACGGCAGAATGTTTTGGAAACTGCGTCTGCCAAGACAAGAGGCTCCTCGTGATTTTGCTGTGGATGCTTTGGAACGTATTCTTATAATAGAACGTTCCAGAAGCGGTTTGTCCTTGAATCGTTGGAAGGTTAAATTCCCTGAAGGCTGATTTTAAGCACAGCTTAAAATCAGGGAGTAGGGCGTGGGGTGTAGGGTGCGGGGGGAGCAAGCCCCAAACAAAGACATAGGACAGAAACTGCAGAAAAAACTACAACATTTATTTCTAATTTATACTTTTTAGTTTCTAATTTAATTAAGCTCGCCAACCGCCACGCACCACTCATCACGGTGTGATCTTATAAGCGGATATTGTCTTGTGAATTTTGAAAGGCTGACAGGAAAGTTTTAGAGAAAACAAAGCACCAGCTATTGTTTGCCGTTCTTGCTTTCTTCTGGAATCTCTTTGAAACAGCTAACGCGGTTTCTGCCACTTTCCTTGGAGTAATATAAGGCGATATCAGCAGATCTTATGATAGAGTCATCGTCTTTGGCATCTGCAGGGAAAACAGCGATGCCGAAACTGGCTGTTTGTCGAATAATGTTCCCTTCATATTCTAATACACTAGCTTCAATGGCTTTTCTGATTCGTTGGGCAACATTTTTTGCTCCAGTTATCCCTGTTTCAGGAAGCAGGAGAGCAAACTCTTCGCCGCCATATCTGACAGGCAGGTCGTGAAGGCGCAAGCCAGTTTTAAGAATTTGGGCAACCTGTTTAAGGACTTCGTCTCCTGCTTGGTGACCGTATGTGTCGTTTAACTTCTTGAAATAGTCAATGTCAATCATTATAAGAGCTAACTCATGTCCATAACGGCTTGCTCTTTTTATTTCATCCTTTAGACGCTGCTTGAAGTATCTGTGCAAGTAAAGTTTTGTCATGCCGTCAGTTATTGCTTGTTCATAAAGTTTGGCATTCTGTACGGCAGCACCCAGTTGAAGCGCGAAAACTTGAATTAGACGCAAATCTCTGTCTTGGAATGGCTCATCCGCCTCATTCTCCAAGTGTATAGCCCCAAGGAAGGTGCCTTTATTCATAATAGGAATTAATGCAAAGGTGTCACCAAAAAACTTTTGATCGTTTTCAGTGACTTCCAAAGGAGCATCATGATACTTAATAAGGGTTGATTTGCGATCTAATAAGGTTTTAACAAAGACGGAAGTTTTTTTGTCTATTTTGCCTCGCGGGTTTGTTCTTACTCTTCCGTTGGTTATTTTACTTATAAGATTCAGGGATTGGGTCTCGTCGTCATAGAGCCACATAGAACCGCTGGTTAGTTTTACTATTTCGCCAATAGTTGTCAGGGCCAGATCCAAAAGGGCATGCAGTTGAAGTTCTGAGGAAATAATTTGAGTGGCTTTGTAAAGTATGCTGACTTCGCGTATTTTGTCATCTAAACGGGCATTGGTTTCACGTAAGTCAGAGAGCATAAAATAGTTGTTTATGGCAACAGCTACGTTCCTGGAAAGGGTCTGCAGAAAGTCTACTTCTTCTTTGGTTAACTCAGTGTCTTTTAGTTTTTTTCCTACTACCAAGGCACCAATAATTTTGGTTCTGACTTTGAGAATCGCTATGCTGTCGAGCTGTTCGTCGTCAAAATAACGAGGCAAGTCTTTGAAATGTTCGGTGTCGGTTATTTTAGAAGTTTGGGTGTCAGGAAGCTCTTCAAGGTTTTTATAGACTTCTGGCGGTATGAAAATAGGTTCAGTGTCTTTTTTCAGTTTCCACGAGCACTGAAGTTTTAAATAATGCTTAGAATCTTTTGACTCCAAGAAAAAAATGCCGCCTTTAATTGAGCCTAAAGTACCCAATAAAAGATGCAGCATTGATTTTAGTTGGCGGTCAAAACCAGTTTCTTTACAGAGCTCAGCCCCGATATCACTCAAAGCTCCGAGTATATACTCATATTTGAGATTTTGTTGTTTCAGGGCAGACAAGGAATCCGGCATAATAACAACGAGCCCTTTCTTTTGCTCTAAATGCTTGCTGCAGCTTCTTCTTCTGAGTCAAATGCCTTCGCAAATTGAAGAAGCCCCATCATTTCAAAGGTTTTTTTGTTTGTTGGGGTCATGTTTGTGAAGGCAAGGGTGCCTTCTGCTTCTTCAATGGCTTCTATAACACCTATAAGTATTGATATGCCGATACTGTTAATCATCGGAGAGTCTTGCAGGTTGATAATTACTTTCGTAATTCCCTCGCTGAGCTTTTCCATGCAGACGGCATCAACTTTTTCGGCGCCCAAGTCGTTTAGATATCCGGATGTTTTGATAAATAAAAGGTCATCTTCTGTACGATACGACAGGGAAAACTCATCTGACATATAACACTAGCTCCAAGTTAATCTGACTGATTGATACACAGCTACAGATAAAACTAGCACAAAATGAGCTATAAGACAACTCTAATAATTTGCTATTAAGATACAAAAAACAAATCTATTGTCCGATAGCTAGGCTATGTGGAAATATAAAACTCAACGCAGAATAGGTCTTTTGAGCTTTTTGGCGGTAGCAGCAATTCTTTTGTTTTCTTTGTTTTTTGCGTACAAATACGGCTTGCGAACCCATAAAGATTTTATAGGATTGCGGACTTGGCTTTCTGTCTCGTTTGAAGACGCTTCTTGGTGGATTCATTTGCTATTTGTTTTTTTAGCCTTTCTGGGAGCCTTGGCGGGTTTTCCTTCAATATTTATTACAGCTTTTTTTCTTTTTCTTTCTACTCCCTTGAGGGCATTCTTTTATGTTTCTATTTCACAAGTATTGGCTTCATATTTCGGAGCTTTTCTTATTCGTAAATTTTTTCACAGAGAAGAAAAAACTTTGAATGATACTAAAGAAAAAGAATCTTTTTCTTGGGTTAAGAGTTTTCTGAACAGATTTTATTACATAATACCCTTGAGAACGGCTGACCTTTATACTCCTTGTCTAAATGCAGATGGAAACTCATCTTTTGCTAATTTGCTGGCTGCTTTTCTTGGGATTGGTTTCAGGGTTTTTATCCAAGTGCTTTGGCTTAAACTTATTCTTTTGGGATTTTTTAAGATTCCATTTGACTTGAAAGGAGATTTGAAAACATTTCTTTATCTTAATTTTTTCTTGCTGATTCTGTACATAGTGCAAAAAACGCCGGAGTTGCTTTTATATCCCAAAGAACAAAAGAGTGAGTTTTATCGCATCATTAAAGAAGAGAACTTTGTTTCTAAGGTTAAAAGTGATACAATACCGCAAAATTAAATATTGACGGAGAAAAAGAATGACTCTTTATGAAGGGGTAGGAAGAAACGATTCTTGCCCTTGCGGTAGCGGTCTCAAGTTTAAAAAATGTTGTATGCATAAAAATTTAGCTCCTTCTGAACGAAGGCTAAGTGATGAATACCTAAGACGCTATCAGATATATCTGAAAACACCTCAAGATATTGCAGCCATGCGTGTTGCTGGCAAGCTTGTTGTTGATACGCTTTTTAAAGCTCGCGACATGATCAAGCCTGGTATAACAACTGAAGATATCAATAAAGTTGTTCATGAATATACACTGCAAAATGGAGCTATACCTGCTCCGCTGAACTATAACGGCTTTCCTAAAAGTGTCTGTACATCAGTCAATGATGTTATATGTCACGGTATACCTTCATCGGAGCAGATCTTGAAAGACGGCGATATAATAAATGTTGACGTAACCTCTATATTGAATGGTTATTATGCTGACGCAAACATGACTTTTCCTGTGGGTGATTGTTCTCCCGAGGCTCTAAGACTTATGGAAGTGGCGCGCAATTCCCTCAAAAAAGCCTGTGCTGTTTTAAAACCAGGAAATCGTATAGGTGATATAGGAGCTGTTATTCAGGATTATGCTGAGGGTGAAGGTTGCTCCGTGGTTAGAGAATATGTTGGCCATGGCATAGGTAAGAATTTCCATGAGTCGCCAAATGTTCCTCATTATGGGAAAAAGGGCACAGGAATCAAGCTTGTTCCAGGAATGGTTTTTACAGTAGAGCCAATGCTGAACCTTGGTTTGCCGCATTCCAGAGTGCTGGATGATGATTGGACAGCGGTGACTGTTGATGGATCTCTTTCCGCTCAATATGAACAAACTTTTGTTATTACGGAAAGCGGTTACGAGTCCCTTACACCTTATGAACTTTAAAAACTCATAACTTTTTATTTTGTTAAAACTTTCTTTTCTTTGAGAGACTTAATAATTCCTAAGGAGCCTTTATGACTGCCCGAATAGATACTTTATTGGAAGATTTCTTGCAGACTATAGAGTCTGAAAGCATGAAAGACGAGCCCTTCAATATTGATAAACCAATAAAAGAGCAATTTGATGTTGATTTTGACGAACTTGATTTTCGCTTTGCTACAGTAAAGTTTGAGAAAATGAGTTTTTTGGATATTCCAGTAGCTATGATCGATACATCGCTTTCATTGAGAGAGTTAGTAACGAAGATAGCTGATTTGCCGAAAGTGCCGAAGTCCGCAGTTCCTACATTCTTGAGAAAGAAAGATGCAATTATTGCTGAGCTTGCCAGAAAAATGGCGGCTGGCTTCGGTTCAATGTTTAAATAGAAGCAAACTGGCACTGTGTTTCAAGTGAAAGTTTTGTGAAATACAGTGCCAATTGCACAAGACAATATATCATTGTTTCCTTGCTGTACAGCACTGTCTGTAGTCCACTCGCCGCTAATCACCTTTTTTACAATCTGTGGATAAAAAAAATAAGATACCATTTAGATGGTGCAGAATATTCTCTGCGCTCATATTCATAGCATTTTTTCTCCCTCGGTTTCTCTTTGCGGAAACTATTGAGTTGGTTTTTTGGAATTATTGGGATCCTAAGCTGATTCTGCCAGCAATAGAAAGATTTGAGGCCGAGCATCCTGGCGTTAAAATAAAAAACGAGCAGGTCAGTTGGGGCAGCGCCTTGGATAAAATTTTGGTTTCCATGGCGAATGGCAAGGAGCCCGATATCTGTGAAATGGGCTCTACCTGGATGGGTAAATTCATGAATGCCGGGGTTTTGTACCCCTTGGGTTCTGCTGATATCAGCGACAAATATTTTATGAGTGAGGCCGTCACTTGGGATGATACCCTTTATGGCATGCCTTGGCTTGTAAGCACAAGAGTCTTGTTTTATAATAAAGATCTTTTGGAAAAAGCAGGTATTTATTCGCCGCCTGAGACTTGGCAAGAGCTACTGTATGCGGCCCAAAAAACCAATGAACCTCGCAAGGGCATTTTTGGTTTCGGAATGAACGCGGGTGAACCTCATGTGCTTTACAAAAAGTTTATGCCTTTTGTGTGGGGTAACGGCGGAGAGATTCTTGACGAAGAGAACTCTTTTGTTTTTAACAGCAAAGAAACAGCTGAAGCATTAGATTTTTATAAAGAGCTTCAGAAATATTCCTATTCAGAAAAACAAGATTTTTTAGACGAGCTTTTTAAAAGGGGGAAGCTCGCTCTAAATATTTCAGGTTCATGGAATTTTTCAAGATATCCAAAAGAGGCTCCAAACCTGAATTATGATGTCGCCTTGATTCCTAAGCCTTCGCACGATAAAGGCTATAATGCTTCTTTTCTGGGCGGCGAAGTTTTGACTGTTTTTAAAACCTCAAAACATCCAGAGTTGGCGGTCGAATTTGTGCATCATATGACACAAATTGCCAACAGCATGCCGATTACAGAGGAAGCTTGGCTTAATTTTCCTGCCGATAAAGCTATTTTGAACATGCCTGTTTTCAGAGAAGAACCAAAGCTTAATGTTTTTCTCAAACAAATGGAAACCGCTGTTCATCCTCCCATAGTATCTGAATGGGTAGAGTTGGAGAGGATACTGAATAAAACTGTCGAACGAGTAATGTACGGTGAAGAACTTCATCAAGAGCTTTTTGCTGCGGAACATGCGGCAGGATCTGTTCTTAATCCTTCTAATGCTCAGCCGCTATCTATTGGCGACAAGGAGACTGCCTTAAGGACTTCATCCGAAGTGGCGCTGCTTTCTATAATTGTTATTTTTCTGATTATTAACGCTTTGTTGCTTTATTTTATTATTAAAAACCGACCTCATTATTTGGGAATCGGTAAACTTCAGAAAAAAAACAGAATTCTCTATCCGCTTCATACTATGATTTTTTTATCTCCTTGGTTGATCATTTTTGCTGTTTTTTGGTTTTATCCGGCAGTCTTTTCATTTTTAATGAGTTTTTATAAATATGACATATTTATGCCTGATCTTCTCTCGTTTACCGGTTTTTCAAATTACTTCTCCCTGCTGAAAGATCGTGAGTTTCTGCAAGCTCTTTTTAACACTGTTGTTTTTGTGGGGGGGACTGTCCCTGCAACGACACTTTTGGCTCTGGTTCTGGCCTTTATGTTGTCGCGTTTGAAATCGGCTGCGTCCTTTTTTAAGTCTGTATTTTTCTTTCCTTCAGTTATTTCAATTGTTGTGGTAGCGACTATTTTTAAAGCTTTTTATTCTCCATTTGGACTCTTTAACGCTCTTTTGTCTATTTTCGGAATTGAAGCTCGTGCTTGGCTTGTAGAAGCCAAATTGGCTCTCCCTGCAATTATGTTGATGAACATTTGGACTTATACAGGTTATTACTCAATATTATTTTTGGCGGCTTTTACTTCAGTTCCCCAAGAACTTTATGAGTCTGCGGAGTTGGACGGGGCAGGCGAATGGCAAAAGCTTAGATGGATTACTTTGCCGTCTATAATGCCAATGACAGTTTTGATACTTATTATGAACTCAATCAGAAGTTGGCAAGTATTTTCAGAAATTTTCACTTTGACGGGAGGAGGCCCTCTTGGCAATACCAATACTATTGTTCATTATCTCTATCAAGTAGGCTTCAGATATCACAACATGGGGTATGCCTCTGCAATAGGTTATGTAGTAGCCGTGACTCTTATGGCTCTTGCTTATTTACAGAGCAGGCTTTTAAGAAAAAAGGAAGCTTTGTTGTGAAGAAGCATTTTCGCTCAAAGAGTCTTTATTTTATATTAATGCCTATTTTAGCTTTTTTATATCTTTCTCCTTTTCTTTATATGCTTCTCCGATCTTTTTTGAGATTTGATCAGGCTAGTCTTTTTAACTATTCTCCGACGCTGTTTAATTATGAAACTGTTCTTACGGGAGCGAAGTTTGGGCATTACTTTTTGAATAGTCTTATAGTTCTGGTCGCAGTTTTGTTTGCGAATATATTCTTTTCTGTTCCAGTCGCTTATGCGTTTTCCAGATATGAGTTTCCTTTTAAAAAACTTTTGTATGCAACCGTCTTGCTGTCCTTAGTTTTGCCTTATCATATAATGCTGTTTCCTATACTCAATATTGCTGTTAAAACCAATATTTATGACACTCTTTTTGCTCTTATAATTCCTTTCGCGCTAAACGGATTTAATGTTTTTTTCCTGAAAAGATATATAGATGCTTTGCCCGAGGATTTAGAACATACCGCTAGAGTAGATGGGGCAGGGGAGTTTGCAATATTAAGGCATGTGGTTTTTCCTTTGACAAGACCTGCATTAGCCATTGTGGCCATAAATACTGTTATAACTACATGGAATTCCTTTATTTTTCCTCTTATTCTTACTGAAACCTCTAAAGCCAGGACTTTGCCTGTAGCTCTTTCTTATTTTTCTCAAGGGGCTTATGCAACAGATTGGGGTATTCTTATGGCAGCATCTGGAGTGAGTTCCTTACCGCTTGTTTTGATTTTCTGGTTTTTTCAGAAACAAATAATAAATGGAATGACTGCGGGAAGCTTGAAAGAATAAGTTAATTTCTTGATTATTTTATTCTATCTGTTATTATAAAGCTGATTAGAATATCCATGTTTTTTGGAATTAAAAAAAGAATGTACATAATAGGGTGAGGAAAGAAATATGTCGAAGCCAATGACAGTAGTGTTGGGCGTTATAGGTTCCGATTGTCACTCAGTAGGCAATACGATACTCAACGTCTTTTTTACGGAACAGGGATTCAAGGTCGTAAATCTAGGGGTTATGGTTTCCCAAGAAGAATATATTGCAGCCGCTATAGAAACTGGTGCGGAAGCAATCCTTGTTTCATCATTGTACGGTCACGGTGAAATTGACTGTGCCGGATTGCGTGAAAAATGTATTGAGCAGGGCTTGGACGATATCATTCTCTATGTAGGCGGTAACTTGGTAGTAGGGAAGACTGATTATTCCCTTGTAGAAGAGAAATTTAAAAAAATGGGGTACAACCGAGTTTTCAGTCCGGAGTTTCCGCTAGAGGATATGGCAGAGCTTTTAAGACAAGATATTCGCAAAAGACGACAAGAACGTGAAAACAAAGACTGACTCGCAACAGCTTATTTGCGTAGATATTGGCTCTACTTACACGAAGGGTGCTCTTTTCGCATTAAAAGACGGCAAGTTGGAGCTTCTCGACAGACAACTCTCTCCAACAACTGTAGAGCATTTGCCTGACGGTTTTTATTCCGTGGCAAAGAAACTGGTTCCTTCGCAAGACTGGAAACGTCCCGATTATGATCATGACGAGCTTCCTGTTTTTTTCTCTTCCTCTGCAAAAGGCGGTCTCAAGATGGCCGTTGTTGGCTTGGTGCCTGACATGTCACTGCATATTGGCAGGCTTGCGGCTTTTTCAGCGGGAGCCAAAGTATATTTTTCCTATCCATATAAACTTGCCAGAAAGCATATCAGGGAAATTGAATCTGCAGATTTGGACATCCTCTTGCTTTGCGGCGGAACAGATGGCGGAAATGAATTTTATGTTCAGGCAAATGCTGAAAAACTCGCTGCCTCTTCTTTTTCAGGCACTATAATTTATGCTGGCAACTCTACTGTTGATGAAGAAATAGAAGAAATTCTCGAAGACAAAAAGCTTGTGATTACAGAGAATGTTATGCCTGAGTTTGGCGAGCTTAACATAGAACCAGTTAGAACTGCTATAAGAGAGATTTTTTTGGAGCAGATAGTAGCAGGCAGAGGTCTTAAAGAGTTAGTCAATAAATTTGATAGCCGTCCTTTGCCGACACCTCTGGCTGTTTATAACCTTGCTAAAGCTATTGGAGAGAATGTGCCTGGTTGGGATTCTTTCGGTATGCTGGATATAGGCGGTGCTACAACCGATTTTTATTCGTTTTGTGAATCTTTTGATCCCGATTCTTCCGACTCTATGCTTAAGGGAGTGGCTGAACCCAAGCTAAAGAGAACTGTAGAGGGAGATTTGGGCATGAGAGTAACTGCGGTATCTTCTTTTGAGATAGGCCGAGAGGAACTTGTTAACTCGGAAACTCTGAGTGAAGATGAAGCTCTTGCTATGCATGAATACACTGAAAAAGTGGCGGCTGACACTAGCTATTTGCCTGATTTGCCGGAAGAAAAAGCCTTTGACTTTCACTTGGGAGGTATTTGTGCCAGGCATGCTGTAACCAGACATGCGGGAACCATGAAGCAAGCTTATACGGCTAATGGCAGAGTATGGGTGCAGACAGGCAAGGATTTGCGAAAAATAAACAAAATTATAGGAACAGGCGGCTATTTGGCTTCACTGGGAAGAGAAAATAAAGCTCTTGCAGTGCCTCAATATGAAGATAAGTCTGATGCCATAAGTCTTGTTCCGACTGACTATCTTTATTATGCTGATACCCAATATATATTGCCCCTGGTTGGCAATTTGGCGGAAAAATATCCGAAACAATCAGCAAAGTTGGCTATTGAACTTTTAAATCAAATCAAAATCAAGGACTAAGGAGTGTTGGGAATGGGTGATTATAAACTTTCTGAACAGGAATTCAATAAAATTCGCAATGAAGTGCTTCAAACTTGGCCTACAGGGGCTGAAGTAGATTTTGATGAGGCGGTTGAATACCAAAAAGCTATTCCGGAAAATAAAAACTTCGCTAAAGTCCTGTGGAAAGCCCATAAGAATGGCGTGACTTTGTTGCAGCCTCGTGCAGGTGTAGCGCTTATAAAAGACCATATTGAGCTTTTACAATATCTGGAGAGCGAAGGCGAGGCTGATTTGCTCCCGACAACTATTGACGCTTATACAAGGCTGAATAAATATGAAAATGCAGCAGATGGAGTCGAAAAATCGCTGGCGGCCAAAACATCTCTTTTAAACGGATTCCCTGCAGTAAATCATGGAGTAAAGGGATGCAGAATCGTAACTGAATCTCTTAAGGTCCCTGTTCAAATAAGACATGGCACGCCAGATGCCAGGCTTTTGGCCGAAATTTCTTTGGCGGGCGGTTTTACAAGCTTTGAGGGCGGCGGCATATCTTATAACGTGCCTTATGCTAAAAAAGTTCCCATACAAAAATCAATTGACGACTGGAAGTATGTTGACAGACTTGTGGGAGCTTATGAAGAACGCGGTATTTCAATTAACAGGGAACCTTTCGGTCCTTTGACGGGCACCTTGGTTCCTCCTTGCATAAGCCACGTTGTTGGAATAATCGAAGGCATATTGGCATTGAGACAAGGTGTTAAATCCTTGACACTCGGATACGGGCAAGGCGGAAATCTTTTACAGGACGTAGTAGCTCTCAAAGCATTGAAAGAAGTTGCTAACTATTATTTCAAAAAAGAAGGCTTCGAAGATTATGAATTAACAACGGTTTTCCACCAATGGATGGGTGGATTCCCAGCAGATGAAGCAAAAGCTTTTGCGGTTATCTCATGGGGCACGGCGGCAGGCGTTATGGCAGGCGCTGACAAAATTATTGTTAAAACACCTCACGAAGCAAGAGGCATTCCCACTAAGGAAGCAAATGCTCAAGGTATCAAGTGTTCCAAACAGGTTGCTAATCTCTTACAGGGACAAAATATACTTCTCGGCGGCAGATACCAGGAAGAGTTTGACTTGCTCAAACGCGAAATATCCGACTTGATGGATAAGATTTACGAACTGGGTGACGGCGACATAGAAAAGGGTACTGTGGCAGCATTTGAGGCGGGCACTCTTGACGTGCCTTTCGCGCCTTCAATTTATAACAATGGTAAAATATTGCCTATGCGCGATAATGAAGGTTTGATCCGCATATACAATAAAGGCTCATTGGCTCTTAGCGACGAAGTTATGGAATATCACAAAGCAAGGCTGGAAGAGAGAGCCAATTATGAACGTAGAAAAGTCAGTTTCCAAATGGTTACCGATGATATTTATGCAATTAGCAAAGGAAGGTTAATAGGTAGAACAAAATGAAAATTAAAAAAGTAGTTTTCACAAAGGGCAGCAGCGGATTTTATTTTGATGACCAGAAAGCGATTAAATCTGGTGCTTTGCACGACGGTTTTGTCTATGTCGGAGAGCCTCAGACTCCCGGTTTTACACAGATCAGACAAGCAGGTCAGAGCATTTCCGTAGTTTTCTTGCTCGAAGATGGCCAGATAGCCACAGGCGACTGTGCGGCAGTTCAGTATTCAGGTGCTGGCGGACGCGATCCATTGTTCTTGGCTGATGACTTTATTCCCTTTATGAATGAGCATCTTAAACCTAAACTCGAAGGTATGGAAATTGCTCCATTCAGAGAAATGACAGAAAAATTCTGTGCCATAAGAGTTGATGGCAAGCCTCTTCATAAGGCAATCCAATATGGTCTTTCTATGGCTCTTCTTGATGCCAGAGCAAAACAGCAATTCAAGCTTCCTTGCGAAGTTCTTTGCGAAGAATACGGTCTTCCTATAATTCCTAAAGCAGTTCCTATATTTGGACAGACTGGCGATGACAGATATGACAATGCAGACAAAATGATTCTCAAAGAAGTTGACGCTTTGCCTCATGCCCTTTACAACAGCGTTGAGAAGCTCGGCAAAGACGGCGAGCATATGCTTGACTATGTTAAATGGCTTGTGCGCAGAATAGCCGATCTCAGACAAAGAGTTGATTATAAACCCGTTTTGCATTTTGACGTTTATGGAACCATTGGACAGATATTCAACAATGATCCTCAGAAAGTAGCTGAATATATTACTAAAATTGCTAAGGTCGCAGGCGACTATGAGGTATATATAGAAGGTCCAGTTGATGTCGGCAATAAAAAAGACCAGATCAAGGTTATGAAGGCCGTTAAAGAACATCTTGATGCTATGGGTTCAGGTGCCAAGATCGTCGCTGACGAATGGTGCAACACAAAAGAAGATATCAAAGAGTTTGCTGATGCGGGTGCTTGCCACATGATTCAAATTAAGACTCCTGACCTTGGAGGAATTCAGAATATTATAGATTCAGTTGTTTATTGCAAAGAAAAAGGCGTTGAGGCCTATCAGGGTGGAACATGCAACGAAACTGACAACTCTACTAAAATGTGTGTACAGATTGCGATAGCAGCTCAAGCTTGCAGATTCTTGGCAAAACCGGGTATGGGCTTTGACGAAGCTTTTACTATTGTTAATAACGAAATGCAGCGAACAGTCGCTATACTTGAAATGAAACATGGAGAAGAAAAATAATATGAGCGGAAATAATGAATTCAGAGTCCTTTCGCCTACGGCGATTCTTGGATATGGATTCCCCGATGCCTCTTTTAAAAGAGGTGTGGAGAAAAAGCCGCACTTAATAGCTGTGGATGCGGGGTCAACTGACCCCGGCCCCTATTATCTCGGAGCTGGAAAATCCTTTACAGATCGTGCTTTTGTTAAGCAGGATTTGAGTCGTATGGTTGTTGCCGGGGTTAAAAATAAAATTCCAGTTGTAGTTGGAACTGCTGGCGGTTCAGGCGGAACAGAACACTTTAAATGGTGTTATGAGATTCTCAAAGAAATTGCAGCTGAAAATAAGCTTTCTTTCAAAGTTGGCACAATTTCTTCCGTTGTAAGCAAAGATACAGTGAAAAAAGCTTTGAAAGACGGGAAGATTGCACCTTTAACCTATGTTCCTGAACTTACTGAGCAAGATATTGATGATGCAACCGAAATAGTTGCCCAAATAGGCGTAGCTACTATGCAAGAGGCCTTGAAAGCAGGATGCGATGTCGTTCTGGCTGGAAGAGCCTATGACCCTGCATGCTTCGCAGCTTTGCCTATAATGAAAGGCTTTGATCCCGGATTGGCCTTGCACATGGGAAAAATTCTTGAATGTGCGGCTATAGCTGCTACTCCAGGTTCAGGCGCTGATTGTGCTATGGGCACTCTGACAAAAGATTCATTTATACTTGAAGCTCTTTCTGATGACAGAGTTTTTACGACTGAATCAGCAGCGGCTCATACCCTCTATGAAAAATCGGATCCTTATCATTTGCCAGGTCCTGGCGGTGAAATAGACCTGACAGCCTGTTCTTTCAAAGATATAGGCAACGGCAGGGTTGAGGTGAAGGGCAGCAAGTTTGTTCCTGCTAAGAAATATACGGTGAAACTTGAAGGGGCAAAACTTATAGGCTATAGAACTATTAGCATTGCTGGTACAAAAGACCCCATAATGATCTCTAAAATTGACAAGGTTCTGGAACAGGTCAAACAAAGGGTAAATCTTATATCCAACGATCCTTATCTTGCAGATGGTCTTATATTCCATGTTTATGGCAAAAATGGAGTAATGGGTGCTCTGGAACCTGTTAAGGAAATAACTTCTCATGAACTTTGTGTAGTAATAGAAGCTGTTGCTCCTACCCAAGACAAGGCAAACTCGCTTTGCAGCCTTGCAAGATCTACAATGCTGCATTATGGATATGAGGGCAGAGTTTCTACAGCAGGTAATTTGGCCTTCCCATTCTCGCCTTCAGATATCACTGTTGGAAAAGTTTTCGAATTTGCGGTTTATCACATTATGGAAATAGATTCCGAAAAATCCATTTTCAATTACAAAATCGAAACCTTCAAAGACGGTGAATTGGTCTGAAAAGGAGAAAACAAATGAGGAATATAATTGAAGTAGCTAAAGTTATAAGATCTAAAAACTCCGGTCCCTACGAGCTGACCTTTGACATAATGTTCAAGACTCATGAAGATTTCAAGATGTTCAAAGACAAGAAAATCATAAATAAAGAGATGTTCGCAGAACTTTATAAAATTCCTGTCGAAGATATCTTGGGGATAATTTGGTTTGAGCCGGCTCACGCTGTCAAAATCACTATTAAACGTCCTATGTCTTCAGGCGCTCTTGGAGAGACGGACATCTACGGAGCTCAACAGCATGCTCCTTTGTTTAACATAAAGTTCTGATATGGGAAACTTCAGAAGATCTTTTTCAAGGGATGCTTCCTACTGGTCGGAAACTCTCATCTATTCGATGTATTACGCTCCGAGAGGGAGACAGAGAATGTACATGCTGGGTCGCACTATGGCTCAGCGTTATCTTCTGCCCAGCGATCTCATAATAGGAATAGTTGGCGGCGAAGGTGCCGGGAAATCTACCTTGATCAAAGCTCTTTTCCCGGGACTTGAGCTTACCAACGACGATAACGGCGTGAATATGCCTGAAGCTCGTATTTACAAATTTGAGCCGGAAGACTATTTCGCGCCTCATACTTTCCACTTGGATATTCGCTATGAGCTTGCATTTCACCAGCCATTCGAAATTGTCGAAGCCGTAAATAAGGTTATTGGCGATGGCAGACGGGTGATTATGGAACACTTCGATTTGATCTATGATCACTTGGGCTTTAATGCGCAGCTTCTATTTGCTATAGGTGAAGAGTTGATAGTCACCCGTCCGACTATGTTTGGTCCTTTTCCCACAGCATTGAAAAAATACTGTGAAAAAACTTCCAAATACAGAATAATGGCTCACTCGGCAGAAGATATAACCAGTTTGCTTCTCAATACTGATTATGGTTATAAACGCCAGGTTCTGCACTCAGACGTGAAGCATGGTTTTGTAATAAAATTTGAAGATAAACCGGATATTAAGATCAAAGACTTGGAACAAAAGGTCAAAGAGATAATAAAAAAGGATGTTCCTATCGGACAATCAGGCTATGACAAAATCAGTATAGGCACTGCTGAAATGCATTGTACGGGACCACGGACTCACGTGAAGTCTTCAGGACAAATTGAAAACTTCAGATTGCTTGATAACTTTGTCTATGACCCTGTTTGGGACGAATATTTGCTTGTGGGCATGGTAGGAGAAGAAGTTCCTGACAGTTTTCCCAGTATTGATTATGTTTTTGGCAATGAGTGAGATGCTATCATTAGCTGAATAATTCTAATTCTTATCTAAATTCCGATACTATCTTATCTTGCTTATCTTGAATTTTTTAGCCTCAACTGTTATAATCCTGCGGGATTTAATAATTGAGGCTTTACTTTTTATTTACTGAGTGAATATGTGGCAAAAGGAGTACACTATGATCTTTGGAGATTCGATGATCATTATGTTGCTCGGAATGTTTGTAGTCTACGTTTTTTTGGCACTCATGTGCTGGATGATTTACGGCCTTTTCCCTCTTCTTAACAAATGGTTCCCAGAAGAAGCAACAGTAACCAAAACAACAAAGACAACAACCTCTGGTTCCGCAACAGGCAATGAAGCAGAAGTTGCAGCAGCAGTTGCAATTGTTAAAGCATTAACGGAGAAAAACTAACATGGCTAAAAAAAGAATCAAATTCATGGATACCTCATTCCGTGACGGATTTCAGTCCGTATACGGTGCAAGAGTTCTGACTAAAGACTTTTTGCCGGCACTAGAGGCAGCTGTAGAAGCAGGCATAACACATTTCGAATCAGGCGGCGGAGCTCGTTTCCAGTCGCTTTATTTTTATTGCCAAGAAGATGCCTTCGACATGATGGATACTTTCCGTAAAACGGTTGGCCCTGATATTCAGCTTCAAACTTTAGCCAGAGGTGTAAACGTTGTGGGTCTTGAATCTCAGAGCAGCGATATTATTGATTTGCATGCGAAGATGTTCAAAAAACACGGAATTACAACCATCCGCAACTTTGATGCTCTCAACGATATAAACAATCTGCTTTACAGCGGACAGTGTATTGTAAATGCCGGCCTTAAACATGAAGTCACAATTACCATGATGGAATTGCCTCCTGGATGCGAGGGTGCTCATACTCCTGAATTTTATATAAATATTCTTAACCAGATTCTTGATTCAGGATTGCACTTTGATTCGATTTGCTTCAAAGATGCTTCGGGAACTTCATCGCCGAAAAAAGTCTTTGATACAATAAAAGCAGCCAGAGAAAGAGTCGGCAAAGATGTTCATATAGTGTTCCACTCGCATGAAACAGCCGGTTGTTCAGTTGTTTCCCATAAAGCTGCTCTTGATGCGGGAGCCACAGGTCTTGACTTGGCTATGAGTCCTGTTTCAGGCGGAACTTGCCACCCTGATATCATTACTATGTGGCACGCTCTTAAAGGCACTGACTATGATCTTGGTGTTGATATTAACAAGATTCTCAAGGCTGAAGCGGTATTCGAAGAATGTATGAAAGATTACTTCATGCCTCCTGAATCCAGAAAAGTCACACCGGAAATAGTATTCTCGCCTTTGCCAGGCGGAGCTTATACAGCAAATACACAAATGATGCGTGATAACGGCACACTAGATAAGTTACCGGAAGTTATAGCGGCTATGAGTGAAGTTGTCAAAAAAGGCGGCTTTGGCACTTCGGTTACTCCCGTTTCTCAGTTCTATTTCCAACAGGCTTATGCCAATGTAATGTCCGGTGCTTGGAAGAAAATTACTCCTGGCTACGGCAAAATGGTTCTTGGTTATTTTGGTAAGACACCTGTTGCTCCTGATGCGGAAATAGTAAAACTTGCTTCTGAGCAGCTTGGTCTTGAGCCTACAACCAAAACGGTTCTTGAACTCAACGATGCTGATCCTAAAAAAGGCATTAAATACAATACTCAACTTTTGAAAGATAACGGCTTGCCGGTTACTGATGAAAATATTTTCATAGTGGCTACTTGCCAAGACAAAGGAATTGACTTCCTTAAAGGTGAGAAACCTTACGGTGTCAGAAAGCTTTCTGACGAAGCAGCTAAATCTGTAAAACCTTTGGAAAAAGCAGATGCCTATACTGTTACGCTTGGCGGTAAAGCTTATGATGTCCATCTTGATGGAGCTAAAGCTACTGTTAATGGTAAATCATTCGATTTCACCGTTGCTCCTCTCAAAGCAGGTTCTGCATCTAACAAAGCGGCTAAATCATCAGGCGGAGACATTCCTGTCATTTCACCTCTGCCTGGCACGCTTGTCAGACTGGAAGTTAAAGTGGGCGACCAAGTAAATGAAGGTGATGTGCTCTTTGTTGTGGAAGCTATGAAAATGGAAAGCGATGTTAAAGCCTCTGCTTCAGGCACAGTTAAAGAAATTCTTGTTGATAAGGGTGCCCAGCTGAAAACCGATGACAAAGTCATGGTTCTTAACTGAGTAAGGGAGAATAAAATGGAACCAACATTGATAATACCTGAGGCTATAGCTACTGCTACTGCCAAAGTAGCTGGAGAACTAGCTACTGCTACCGCTCAACTCGACTTCAGTCTTTGGTCTTTTATACAGAAATCTTCTGGCTTCATGAATATGAGCTGGGGACAAGTCACAATGATTCTGGTTTGTCTGGTGCTCCTTTATTTAGCTCTTGCCAAAGGCTTTGAACCTCTTTTGCTGATTCCCATAGGTTTCGGTGGCCTTTTGGCTAACATTCCTTTGGTTGATATAGGCGGAACAGGATTTTTGCATCTTATAAGCGAACTGGGTGTTCATAACACATTGTTCCCTATTATGATCTTTATTGGTATTGGAGCTATGACTGACTTTGGACCGCTTATAGCCAATCCAAAAACAGCACTTCTTGGTGCTGCGGCTCAGTTTGGTATATTTGGCACCTTGGTTGGAGCGGCTTTCCTTTCAGACTTCATTCCTGGAATAACCTTTACTCTCAAAGAATGTGCTTCAATTGCCATTATAGGCGGAGCTGACGGTCCTACGGCTATTTATACAGCTCAAAAATTAGCTCCTCATCTAGTCCCTTCTATAGCAGTTGCAGCTTATTCTTATATGGCTTTGGTGCCTGTTATACAGCCTCCTATTATGAGAGCTCTGACAACCGAAGAAGATAAAAAGATCAAAATGCTGCAGCTTAGACCCGTTTCCAAGATAGAAAAGATAGTGTTTCCTATCGCGGTTACATTGCTTTGCGGTATTTTGGTTCCTGAGTCAGCTTCCTTGGTCGGTGCCTTGATGTTCGGCAATCTTTTAAAAGAATCCACCGTTACAGACAGGCTCTCAGACACTGTTCAAAACGCTATGATGAATATAGTCACTATATTGCTCGGACTTGCTGTAGGCTCTAAGCTTTCGGCAGCACAATTTTTGACTCCCAGAACAGTTGCTATAGTATTCTTGGGTCTTTTGGCTTTCTCGGCTGGTTCTGCAGCAGGTGTTTTGATGGCCAAGATTATGAATTTACCGATATTCTGCAAAGATCCAAAGAAACGTGTAAATCCTCTTATTGGTTCTGCAGGCATTTCAGCTGTTCCTATGGCTGCTAGAGTATCTAATAACGTGGGTCTGGAGTCAGATCCCAATAACTTTCTGCTTATGCATGCTATGGGACCAAACGTTTCAGGTGTTATAGGTTCGGCTGTTGCATCGGGCGTTTTGATTTCAATTCTTGGCGGCTGATTCTTGGCTAAGCCTGAATTGGGCAACAAGCAAACATTTATCGGGATAGGGGTCGTTCAAGACCCTTGTCCCGAACTTGCTAGAGAAGCTAAAATAAAAATCGCTTCGGATCAGTGCAAATATTGCGGCTGCTTCGGCAGAAAGCTTTTGCCTTCCGGGGCGTTTTTTGCTTTATTTTGCGATAAATGCAAAAACTCAGAAAAGCTTACTGTTCCAGTCACCATGGTGGAAGATGTGGCTTATATTTATTGGTGTGCGGATTCAAAATTTGCTACAGACAAGGTTGAGTTATCTTTTAAAGACAAAAAAGCTATTGAGGCAATTTTGAAAGATTTTGAACAACCTGAAGAGCCATCTAGATGGGCAGTGGCAATCTTAGGCGGGAGATGCTTTCATTCAAAATATTGTATTAACTCATCTTGTTACTACAACATTAAGGATTGACTTTCTTATTGCTATTTTCTCTAAAAAATGATAGAACTTTGTTAAGTTTTTCACAAAGGGGTCCGTCAAACATGTTTAATTTCAAAGGACAAGTAGTAGCAATAACAGGTGCATCCAGCGGTTTGGGTGCTCAGATGGCAAAAGCTTTTGCAGAGCGTGGTGCAAATGTAGTGCTCATGGCTCGAAGGTTAGAAAGACTTCAGGCTTTGGCGGAAGAGTTGAAAGCAAAGGGAACAGATCCTTTGGCCGTGGCGCTAGACGTAACGAAAGACGATAGTATCCAAAATTCTTTGGATGCAATAATGAAGAAATATGGCAAAGTTGATGTTCTTATCAATAATGCTGGCGGCGCAAAAGATGGTCCTCTTTGGGAAATGACTAATGAAGCTTGGGACTTCACCATTAACTTGGATCTTACTTCGGTTTTCAAGATGACCAGAGCCTACTGCAGAGTTATGAAAGATGCAGGTTATGGCAGAATTATCAACATAGCTTCAATGTACGGTCTTCTTGGCACCAACCAAAGCAATACCGGTTATCATGCTTCTAAAGCAGGCGTGGTCAATTTTACTCGTGCAGCTGCGGCTGAACTTGCTCCTTACGGAGTCACTGTAAATGTTATTTGTCCAGGTTATTTTGAAACTGAACTTACTACTGATACCCTTAATACTAATGAGTTTCAGCAGTATATGGACGGAGTTGTTCCTCTCAAGCGTTATGGTAAAGAGGGTGAACTCAATTCTGGAGCTATTTTCTTGGCAGCCAAAGAATCCTCATATGTAACAGGAGTAGCTTTGCCTATAGACGGCGGCTGGTCAGCAATTAAATAATTTTTTTTAAAAAATGCTATAATTAAAGCTCGTCAGAAATGACGAGCCTTAATTTATTTTATATGTTGGGAGTTTTTATGATTATTTCCGATGAAATCAAGAATGCTATAAACAAGAATCAGCCTGTAGTGGCTCTTGAATCTACTATAATTTCTCATGGAATGCCTTATCCTGAAAACATTGAAACAGCAAAAGCTCTTGAAGAGGTTGTCAGAGAAAATGGTGCGATACCTGCCACTATCGCTGTTATAGAAGGTAAGATTAAGGTGGGTCTCGATGATAGAGATTTGGAGTTTCTGGCGAAAGACAAATCAGTTGTAAAAGCTTCGAGAAGAGACCTTCCTGTAGCTTTGGCGCTAAAAAAATCTGCTTCTACGACTGTTTCAGCAACTATGATAGCGGCAAATCTGGCTGGTATTAAATTCTTCGCTACGGGTGGTATTGGCGGAGTTCACAGAGGGGCAGGGCAGTCTTTCGATATTTCTGCTGATTTGCAAGAATTGGCTAAAACTCCGGTTTTTGTAGTTTCTGCAGGTCCCAAAGCAATTTTGGATATACCTTTAACTATGGAATATTTAGAGACGATGGGAGTTACAGTGTTGGGGTATAATAGCGACTATTTGCCTGCTTTTTATTATCGAAATAGCGGCTGTAAGGTAGATTGGAATTGTAAAAATCCTAAAGAAGCAGCAGATATTTTTAAAACTCATCAAAATCTAGGGTACCGAAGCGGAATGCTTTTGGGAAATCCTGTACCGGAAATATTTGAGCTGGATAAAAATTTTATAGAAAACAAAATTGAAGAAGCTTTAGCAGAGGCTGAAAAGCTAGGTATCAAAGGCGGAAAAACCACGCCATTTCTTTTGGGAAAACTTTATGAAATTACCGATGGCGAAAGCTTGAAGACAAATGTTGAATTGGTTAAAATGAATGCCAAGGTATGTGCTCTTATAGCAAAAGAATTTTATGATTGAATTAGAATCCTATGCTCAAACGACAAATAGAAACTTCTCTGGAACTCTTGTTTATGCAGAGTGGCGATTCATGGTTTATTCTTTTTGAAAGTTCTGACAATCTTCATTTTCTTCAATTTGCTTTTAATTCTTCTCAAGGTCTTTTTTTTGATTTTCCTTTGAAGCAGCTCTCTTCAGAAGCGGAAGCTAGGCAGGCAGAGCTTATTGTTTCTCAATATGCGAAAGTCATAAGAAGCATGGAGGATGGCAACCCTATAACGGATGTTAGATCTTTTGAAAACCGAGAAAATCAAGTCATAAATGCTGAATTGGGTTTTGACAAAAAGTCAGCTGCCAGCATTGCCTATTTAATTTTTAAAAATATTTTCAAGGTAGGCGAAAACGAAAAAATAGCCGTCACGATAGACAGATGAGAATCAGGGGATAGGGATTAGGGCGTAGGGAGTAGTAAGTAGCAAGGACAAACTCCACACTCCATATCTCCTATAAATCGTGACGTGTGGCGGGTGGCGAATTGAATTGTTTAGACTCAATTGCTGCAAGTGATAATTGCTTTGAGATAATAAATAACCGTTGTTTTTAAGCATTGGTTTCTGATATCTGCGAAAATCTGCGTAATCTGCGGATTTTTAAACATTGCAAATTATCAAATAAAAATCTGTGTAATCTGTGGATAGAAAAAAATCTTCTTTGCCCCCTTGCGTTTTTTTTTCTGGTCATTACAATTATAGTAATGATGTGTACAAATATACATATCAATGTTTTCTGTAAGAACAACAAGGAGTTTTACTATGAGAAAGAAAACACTTAGAGTGGTCTCAATCCTCCTGGCTCTTACCTTTACACTTGGAATTTTCCAAGAACCATTGTCTGCTGCTATCAGTGACAAGATAAATGTAAAGATAGGTAACCAGGTATACAAGGTCACTCCTGGGCAATGGGTAACCGTTAAAACGCCTACGGGGTCTAATTCCTACAACATCAGATATGTCAATGGACAGCCTGTTGCTGTCGATATCCAGACATATCACAGCATTATTTTTGGCACAGATGTGCAATTGCCTCCCAGTCTTGGGGGCACTGGATCTCAAGCAGGACAAGCTGGACAAGCGTCGCAAGCCGCTCAAGCAGGACAAGCGTCGCAAGCCGCTCAAGCAGGACAAGCTGGTCAGGCTGGTAAGGCTTCGCAAGCTGGACAAGCTGCTCAGCAAGTAGCCAAAGCTCCTTCTGCTATAGTTCCCGATAACAATAAGTATATAGTTGATACTCCTAGAGGAATTCGCTACAGAGATCCGCAAACGGGCAGATTTATTAGCAAAACAAGAGCTGCCGAATTAGGTATAATCTCTAAGCCTCAAGCTCCTGTTAATACTCAGCCTGTAGCAGAACTTCCTGCTGGCAAGCCCGAATTAGAGCTTACTACTGGTTACTCCAAGTATGACCAGCCTTCTTATCAAAACAAGCCTAATGCTCCGGCAGGTGTTTCCTCTTCTTCTTCTCCAAGTAATAATTCTTCTGTAGCTGGAACAGGACAAACCTCTGGTCAGGTTGTTAAGACTCCTCAGCAAACTTCTCAGTCTGCTCAGGTAGTTCAGACTTCTCAGACTCAGCCGAATGCACCTGCAGGTATTTCTGCTCCATCATCTAATAATAATCCTTATGTGGTTGAGACTGCTAACGGAGTTCGCTACAGAGATCCTCAAACGGGAAGATTTATTTCTCAAACCAAAGCAGCTGAACTCGGATTGCTCAGCAAAGGTCAAGCTCCTCAGGCAGGTCAAGCTTCACAAGCTGGTCAGACGGCTCAAGTAGGCAAGCCTGCTCAGGCTTCTCAAGCTGGACAAGCTTCACAGGCAGGACAAGCTGCTCAAGCTCCTGCTGTAGGCAAAGTTTCCGGTATAGTTCCCGACAATAATCAGTATATAGTTGATACTCCCAGAGGAGTTCGCTATAGAGATCCTCAAACAGGCAGATTTATCAGCAAAGCTCGAGCTGCTGAGATGGGAATTATATCTTCTCCTAACGCTGGACAGGCTGCACAGGCAGGACAAGCTGGACAAGCTGGACAGGCAGGACAGGCAGGACAAGCTGGACAAGCTGGACAGGCAGGACAAGCTGGACAAGCTGGACAGGCAGGACAAGCTGGTCAAGCAGGACAAGCAGGACAAGCTGGACAAGCTGGTCAGGCAGGACAAGCTGGTCAGGCAGGACAAGCAGGTCAGGCAGCTCAGGCTCCTGGCGCAAAAGAAGCTAAGCCTGGAATAGGAGCAAAATTCCAGAATGGTTATCAGTCTGGAAAGGCTATGGCTAAACAGGGTACTCAGAATGTTAAGGACAGTCTGAAATCAGGTTTCAGTCCTAAGAACCTCTTGGTAACCGCTGGTATCACTGTAGGCGTTGACTATGTAGCGCAAGTTATGAGAGGCGAAGATCCCAGTCTTCGAAAAGCTCTCCAGTCAATATTTACAGCAGAATTTGCTGGCAGCGTGGCTGGCTCCACTCTTGGTGCCGCAGCGGGCAGCTTTGCGGTTCCTTTCTTGAACGCTATACCTGTGGTTGGCGGTGTACTTGGTGCTCTGGCTCCCACATTCGGTTCAGTAATAGGTTCTTCAGTAGGTGCTTACTCTCTTGCTAACAGAGACGGTTGGAAACTCCCCCTTAAGGAAGCTTTCAGCAGAATCGACTGGGTAGGTGTTACAGGGCAGGCTGTGGGATCTACGATTGGCGCGGCTCTCGGCTCATTAATTCCCATCCCTTACGTTGGAACCATGCTCGGCGGTATGGTGGGCGGATATCTTGGTAGCTGGGCTGCTGGCAAAATAGCTGGTTTGTTTGGCAAAAAAGAAGAAGCTCGATTGCCTCAAATTGCAGATGCTAATAGAGGTGGCGTTGATAACTCTGGCGGATATGCAGGCAAGGTTCAGTTGCCTCCTTCCAGAAAACCTGTTGAAATTGAAACTGTAGAAACTGGTCCTAATACTCAGGTTGTAATATCTGAACAGGCGCCTGTAGTCTATGCTCCAGAAGGCGAAGCTGCAACTCTTGATGAGCAAATTGGTTCAGCATATGACAAATATTATCAGCTCTATGTCAGATATAATAGTCTGATGAACTCTGGAAAAACAGAAGAAGCAGTGAAGATGTCGAGCGAGATGAACAAAGCTAAGCGCGAATATGATCGCCTTATGCAAAGCAGATGATTCTTCTGAATAAACTACTAAAGTTCTGAAGTAAAAAAACTCTAAGTGTTAAATGAGAGCCGCTAAAGAAGCGTTCACTTAGGGATTGAAAGAAAAACTTAACTGAACAGCTTCAAGCGGAGCAAAAAGAGACCAGTCACAATCAGGCATGAATGCTTGAAGCGGCTGGTCTTTTTGTATTTATTGGTAAT
>JAAYNI010000043.1 GCA_012520995.1 Candidatus Rifleibacteriota bacterium | reverse complement strand
TAGTCCTCATCTCTTTTCAAAAAGACCTGTTTGTTTTTGTTGGATGTGTTTTCATCGGATGTCGTTTTCAATGAGCTCGCGGCGCTTTTCTGCCGCCCTGCCGAGGCAGGACTTTTACTATAACACCGACCCCGAAAAAATGCAAGCATTTCTCTCAAAATAATTAAAAATTATTTTGAGAGTGATGAGTGGCGGGTGCCGCGTGGCGAGTAAGAACATGAAACCACGAAAAAAGACCAAAACCTTTTCTAAACCACAGAACACACAGAACACACGGAAAAACTCCAAATAGTTTCTATGCGCAGATTACGCAGATGAACACAGATTAAGAACTCAGCAAACGGACATAACATTATCTTCTCTTGAATCTAATGCTACTCTGTCTCTGACTAATCGCCAGAACGACCAAATAAATTTGCTCTCTCTGCCTCTTAATCATCGACCAGATAAAAATATAATTTTTATTTACGCCGTTTGCCGCAATAAAGGTCAAATTAATAACTGCTTTGCCCTTTCTACCCACTATCCATAATCCACTGTTGTTGGGCATCTCTCCTTAACCAGAGGCTAGGGCAAAAATTGTAATTATGCAGTAGCAGAATGCAATTTTTGACCAATTTTGCCCTCATCTGTGTGAATCTGTGTCCATCTGTGGATAAAAAAATGTGTCTTTCGTGCCTTTTGTGTGGTTCGTGGTTACTGTCAGTTGGCGCTGTAGTAAGACCTGAGTTTTCTTTCGCAGCAGAGTTTGGCTTCTTGAAGCGTTTTTTTGATCGCATTGTTTAAAGAAGTGCGAGCATCGTGAAGCTGCTTTTGAGCATCAACACTTTTGCCATAGTTGTTACACATGAGAGATGCTCTTCTGTATTTGATTTTCAAATCACCATCAAGTTTAAAGCACTCTGAGACATTCTCCAGATAAAAGTTGCTTTCAAGCTGGTTAACAAGCTCTGCAAAAAGCAGTTTGTCGCCTATCTCAAAAGCATCTTCTTTATATTGGCTGATAGCATCATAAAACTCGGGAAGCCTCTTTTCCCAGTCGTAAGAATCTATTGTTTCTTGCATTATCTTGAGTCGCAAATTAATGTAATCGCCAGCATCGGAAAATTTTTCTCTGTTAACAGGAGGAAGAGTTCTGCTAGCAAGCAAGATATTCGGCATCATAGAAGCAATCAAAAGAAAGATGTTTAGAAACAAGCAAAAACGTTTTTTCAAGGTTTCAATCCTTCAAGACAGCTTCTATTCTCATAACCTCAGCTGAAGATTCTTCAAGCTCTATAAGAGTTTCTTTAAAGAATTCCGCCAAAAACTCGGGTTTAGAATATTCGCCAATAAGATGGTTCAAACTGTTAACAAGAAGCTCTTTGAACTCATCTCGTGTTTTATGGATTGCGTCATACAAACCATTTTCAAACCTCTTCTCTCCCTCCCGGATTTTCTGATCTCTTTCAACAGCAGCTTGCCATGTTGCATAGCCAGTACCCACAGCTCCGCCGCCGCAAATTAACACCGCCAAGCCTTTTCCAATTAAAGCCGGCACACCTATTCCGGGCATAACGGCAACAGCTCCCCAAGCAACCAATCCTGTTAAAACTGTACCTGTGACAGCGACAAAAGCTCCCTTGCTTATCGAACTTCTATTTCGTTCAACTTCCTCAAAATAACGTCCTGCTGCGCTCAGTTGTTCTGCTGTTAAATTCTGATTATTCAGTTTGGCATAGATACTGTCACAAATGGTTCTCGCATCAGGCAAACTTTTCTTTAAAGCTTCATAAGTCATCTCAGGCTTTTCAAGCTGTAAATATCTAAGTTGCTTTTCCAGTTCAGCGTTCACTGCATCAAAAAGCAAACGATCCAGCTCAGCTGCCGAATTAAAGAGAAAGTCATCCAGCATTGTCTGAGACAGAAGCTCTTTCTCCATGGCATCTTTGATAATAGCCTCATATGCCCTATTTTGATAATTGGCCTTTACAAAAGCAGGAACTCGTCTCTGAACTTCCTCAAAAAGTCTGTCAGCTCCTTTTTTTCTGTTTTCAATGAGCTGATAACTCCCTCGCTTTATCTCTCTCTGTACAGTAGTAAATCTTCTGGCAGGCACCATCTCTTCAAATTTTTCTTTGCCGCTCTCATCCGCAAGAGCTACTTTTTCGGCTTTTCCGCTGCCCTTCCCAAGGTTTTGATTAAAAGCCTGAAGGGGATCGGGCTTTTTTTCTTTTTGCTCAAGTTCCATGCTCTGAAAGTCTTTGAGATCTTTGATCGCCTTTCTTGCCATATCTCCGCTGCCCCGAAAGACTTCAGCTCCAGTGTTGGCACCATCTATAGCTTTATCAACAGCTGGTCTCAAGCCCCAAGCAATGCGAATAAAATATGCGAGCAAAACTGTTATGCCGACACAGACTGCAGTAACAGAAGTATATCTGATAGCTTTATTTTCATTTTTCAGAAAAAAATTAAGTAATTTTTCCAACATACCTTCTTTTATACCATAAAAACCTTTCCGAACCACGAAAGGCACGAAAAAGAACCAAAAACATTTATTAAACCACAGAACACACAGAATACACGGAAAAAGGACAAAACCGATGTTTTTGTATCGCATTGCCTTTTTAAAGCAGAGAGAACATTGGATGTTTATCAATATCTCAAAGCAGTTGCCGGTTTCAGCAATTGAGTTCTAAACAATTATTTATAAATTATAATTTATACATTATAATTTATAATTTACTGAAGCCCCCTACGCCCTCCCTACTCCCTCTGCAAAGCAGCAGTGTATTCCACAGTTCAAGAATTTTGCCATTCAGATTTTATCAAAAAGGGAGTTAAAACAGGTACAGGATTTAGCCAACGGGTTTTTATCCATACCCTTCCCACAGGTTTTTTGTTTTTATCCAACATGGGCACTGAAAATCTCTGTTCTCCGGTCTTTAGCAAGCTTTCGGAAGAAAAATTCCCCAATCCTTGCATGAAGGCCTTTCCTTCTTCCAAAGCAATGTACAACGATAGTCCCCTAGGAGTTTTCGGGTCTATGTCAAAAGAGCCTACTCCCCAGTTTAAAGTTGTTCCCCAAGTCCTGAGATCCACCATATCCTCAGGAATGGCACGTGTATAAGAGGCCTCCGCTATCTTAACATGAATTTTTCTCTTTGAAAAAGCGGATTGGAGTTTCCCCCATTCTATTGAAGTAACTGCGACCTCGATTGTTTGTGAACTTTCATAAACAGTTTGCAGTGTCCTTTGAAAGTTCTCCAAATCTTTAATAACAGGATATAAATTGCGATATTTTTTCATATGGCGCAAAAGAATATCTATTTCATTAATTTTATCTTTCACTTCACTCAGGAATCCAAGAAAATTCTGTTCTGCCGATTTTGAATATTCCACGAGCTTTCGATATTTTTGTGTTATCCGATAGAATTCAACTTCTGCTATTTTTTCTTTAAACCAGCTATCTTCACCTCTCATAGAACCTATGCTTCTAAGAATTTGTCGTCTTTCATAGAACGCGTCCGCTTTTTCCAAGTCCGAGATAAGCTCGTCAAACAGCGGAAACTCATCATTCAAAACATATTCAACATAATTGGCATAATTTTTATAAAATCTTTCCAGAACAGAGTATTCGGCAAAGTCTTTCCAACTTGCAAAATCCATGTTCTCTTTTAAATTCAATGTTTGCCTTAAAGCCATCAACCAATTTGCAGGGTCTGAGCTGCTCAACTTTGTGGATATGTCAGCCTTAGGCTCTGCCATACGTTGCTGATTGTATATTTCGATTTGCTTAAAAAAATCTATTTCTGCAGCCTTCAATCGTTCATCCAAAGCATATTCAGGCTTAACAATCTTTTTCAGCTCCATTATTCCGCCAGCAATCAATTGCTTTAATTCTTCGCTGAAAGCTGTCATTTCCGCTTTTAGAGAGAAAAGCTGTCTTTCAATTTCGAGCAATAGAGCCTCGCAGGTTTCTTTTTCTGCTTTACTCTCAAGCTCGGTTATAATAGCGGGAATTTTGTCGAGATGTTGTCCATTCGGAAAAAGCTTTTCGTATTTTTTCAATTTTTCATATTTTACTTCAGCTTCATTGGAACAAAGAAGATCTCTCCAAAACAAATCATCATATTTAAGCAAGATTTTTCCTCGCATAGCAACAGATTCGCTTGAAGAAAGACATATTATTTTTGATATTAAATGCCTGAATGGATAAGAAACCGAATAATCCTCCAGCCACTGTATTTTTTCTTCTGCAATGCTCAAGGTCAATTCAGTGTTTTTAATGCCCGAAATCTTCTTATAGTCGAGCATAAAGTCTCCAAGCAAAAAAAGCAGAAGAAAAAGCAAAGCCCAAAATAGAAAGCTCTTATAAGCCGCTTTAATTGAACAGCTTGAAACCGTTCCTTCATCTTCGGCTTTCTCAGGTTCTTTAACAGGCATATTTTTTGAGACAGCTCCCTCAGTTTAGATTATTCCAAGGGTTTCTTCGCTTTATAGACAATTTTATGGGGTCTTACTGTAAAAAACAAAACAGACTGAGGCGGCAAATCAGGATCACAATAACAGCAGGGTTTGTCTTTTCCAGGAAACAATTCTTTACATTCCTCGCAAACAGCAAAAATAATGCGAAAATTTCTATCAACGCGCTTGCTGCGCAAGCCTCTTAAATCATGCCCTGCTCGGTTGCCTAGAGGCTCTGTGTTATAATAAGGATCTAACAAGATGTTTTCAACTTTTTTCTCTATCTGGTTCTTCATTGAAGCATATGTTTTAACGTCTTTAGCAAACTGCGGTTTATAATAAGGTGTAAAGGTCATTTTTCCCCAAAGACTTCTTCGTGAGAAAGCAGTTTCTTTTCATTTCTGGCTTTCCTGATCCCTGACATTAAATGCTCGCTTTTGAGAATCAATTCTGTTTCATCCTCAATCTGCTTTGCACCGTATTTATCTCGCAATAGTTCTATAGCCGACCTTATCAGTTCAGAAACAGAAACCTTTTTACCGTTCTTTTTGCTAATAATAAAAGCCATATTTTCCAGAAAATCTTTCTGTTCCGCTTCCAGATAGATTTGTGTTCTTTTCATTGTTCACCTCTACATACATTATAGAGTCATAATGTATACTTGTCAAAACTATCACACTATGACAATTTCACAGAAAACTTCACCAGTGCTGTTTTTGCTCATAGCCTCTGATTAAGGACAGATACCTAAAAACAGTTGGATGTTGGTTGTGGCTAGTGGGTAGCCACAACCAACATCCAAGACAAAAATCACAAATAATAAACAACGGTTATTTATTAGGAACTCCAAGCAGTTATTTGTTTCAGTGATTGAGCTCTAAACAATTCAACTCGCCACCCGTCACTCACCACTGTGCGATCTTAGTAACTGCCAACAATGATTTATTGTAGAACAAGATGTCTTTTAAAGGAACTTTTAACTGTAATACAGCACTAGCTTATATGCCCAACAATAAACTTGCAACTTCAAAATAAACCAAGAGAACAAAAGTATCCACAATTGTAGTAATGAGAGGTCCCGCCATAATTGTAGGGTCAACGTTGATTTTCTCAGCCACCAAAGGCAAAAGAGCGCCGATCACTTTTGAGAGAACAACAGTTAAAAGCAAAGTGATAGAAACAGTCATACCGACCCCCCAAGTCACCTTGTCGAAGAAATACATTTTCAGCATATTCACTAAGACAAGAGCCAAACCGGCAATAAGCCCTACCTTAAATTCCTTAAAAAGAACTTTGAGAGTGTCCTTAAAATGTATTTCACCTGAGTACATAGAAGTAATTACCGTTGTTGAAGATTGAGTTCCCGCATTACCGCCTGAGTCCATCAACATTGGAATGAAAGCAGTCAAAATAACACTGGTCGCTAACACAGCTTCATATTTTTGAATAATCAAACCTGTCAATGTTGCCGTCACTAAACATATTATAAGCCAATTGGTTCTGTCCTTTGCCATTTGAAAACTGGATTTCTCCATATAGGATTCAGGAGTCGATTCACCAATCCCGCGAATATTAGCCAAGTCTTCTTCATGTTCTTCGTGCATAATATCGATTGCCCATTCAACCGGAACTAAGCCAATAAGCTTGTTTTCAGCATCAACAACAGGTATTTCCGGCAAGTCATATTTATAAGCCAGCTTAGCGACCGTTTCTTGGTCATCTCCTGCCTGTACTGTCGCCGCAATCGGGTTCAAAAAGTTTTCAAGCTTTGAATCTTTGTTTCTCAAGAGATCTGCCAAATAAACATATCCTGTCAGAGCCTGAGACTCGTCTGACAACCATATTTGCTCCAGCCTGTCTGCATCCAACTCAGAAGCCAAGACAGCATCTATTGCATCGCGTGCCATGACATTAGCTTGAAGGGTAAGAAAATTAACCGACATAATGGAACCGACAGTTTCATCCGAGTAACCTAAAAGTTGCTTGACTATTGGCTTTCTCTCATCATCAATAAAATCTTCCATCAACTTTTTGAACAAATCCGCAGGAAGTTCTTGGAGCGTATCTGCCAGCTCGTCTTCATCAAGCTCTTTGACCAGAGTCATAAGCTTCTCATCAGTCAGAGATTGAACAATCTGGATTTTCTTTTTGGCAGGCAAAAGAGCAAAGGCATCTGCCAACAAATCCCTATCTAAAAGTGTTATAGAGAGTGTCAAATCCGCTTCAGATAAACCAACGAGTTTCTCCGCAAGATCAACAGGATCTAAAGCATTTATCTTTGCTTGTATAGCCTGAATTTCCTGTACATTGTATTTCTTTTTCATTTTCTGCCTCCTTGCCACAAAAAATGGGCATAAAAATACCGCTTAACTTTTATAGTCCAAGCGGTAAGTCAGGCACGCAGAAATTGGCTTGCCGTTAGGGGTAGATACTGCATGGCAAGCATATTTCTATTGTTTTGCAAAGCTTATCGCAAAGACTATAGAGCAGATGATTTTGTCTACTAGAGCCACTAGAGCCACTAGAGTCGCTAGTATCCATGCAATATTGCCTCCTTCTTGATTTTTCGGAAATATTATAGCATAAAAAAGCTCCCAAAACAAGCCGCAAAAAGCAATGACAACTATTAAAGCAAGCAAAAAGCAATGACAACTATTAAAACAAGCAAACATCAAGACAAACAGACACCGGTCATTTTAGTTTTTCTTGAATTAAGAAAACAGAAGCTTTTGATTTTCAAGTTACATGTCATTCTTGATAACTGCTACTATTGAAACCAAAAAGCCTATTATGCAACTCATAAAGTTGATAGCAAAAACACCTAGAATTGAAGCTGCCACCAATAGTTCAACAGCTTTAAATTGTTTTTTGAATAAGGAATATTTTATCGCAAGCGCCAAGGATATTAACACAAGTAGCAGGTGAGATATGCGAAACAACTTGAGCAAGTTATCTGGAAACTTACTTAAAGGGCTATCAAGAATAGCAGGATCAGCATAAATAAAAAGATATATTGCTTCAAGAGCAAGAAAAATACCTGAGAAAACAATTATGAATCTACTAACGGAGAATCCTTTCATAAGTTTCCAATGGTAAAATATAAAATACACCAGAATTGTTAGCAAAAGATGCAAAATCAGAGTCCCAAAGGAGCCTATTGAGTAATAAAAACTCGAAAAACTGCTTTGAAGCGAATTAGTATAACCATAATTAGCATAATTCGGATTAAACCTGGCTGAAGCTTCATCGGCAATAAACGGGTCTATTCCTGCTTCTTGGCATCTTTTTTTCATATATTCAGCCGCTTCAATAAAGCTACCGTCAGAATCAACCTGAACAGAACTTAAAAAACCGTGTTTTGAGCAATATATATCTTCTGGAATCCCATTTCCTGAAAGAGCCCAAGGCGCCACAAAAAAGTCGCAATCCCTTCGGCAACAGCTTGGAAGTGAATTATAGTCGCTAACCAAAGCTTGTTCTACAAAAACCCTCATGGGTATTCTGCCATCTAATTCACATTCTAGATCGAATTCACATCCTAAGAAATCAGGAGGAAATTTTGCATTTTCTTCCTGAGTCATATAAATATAATCAATCAAAGAATGAAGAAGTTTTCGGCATTCTTCATATGGGTCTGGCCCTGGCTTATAAGCAAGAGCTTCCGATAAAAAAACAGCAAATAAAAGCGAAATTAAAATTATATTTTTTTTATTCATCGCCGCTTATCACTTCAATTTGTCTAGTGCTTTGTTTTGTTTTTTTTGCTACTCCCTGCGCCCTAACCCCTACTCCCTGATTTAAAGCTGTGCTTAAAATCCCATCTGTGTAATCTGTAGATAGAAAAACGCTAGAAGTTTTCAGCTTCAATTCGCTGTCTAATTTGTGTACAGCGGGCTTTCATATATTTAAAAAGTTCGCCTTCAAGGGAGAAATCAGCCGGAGTTATAAAATCAGCACGTTTATCTCTGCTAATAGCCTTAATATCGTTCAACTCCTCACGCTTCCTGTCTTCATCATATATGATTATTCCAATACCGCCACGTTCTCTGACCACAGAAAGTGCTGGCACATCTGTAAAGCCGTCTCCTATATACATCACATTAGGAAAGTCCGCCCATTTTTCTGTCGTTCTCTGATTTACATCCGGCTTCTCTGTCAAAAAAGAACCCTTAGAAATCTCAAAGACAGCTCTAGTCTTGCTTGTTTCGTCCATGCAGTAAACAGGAACATTTTGTATACTTTGGCTAACTCCGTCTTCGATGTCTTTATAGTCTGCCAATGAAAAACGACAGCCATAAACAGCTGAAATCAAGTCTGGCTCAAAAACTTCTTGTATAAGATCTTTTAACCCTGCTGAAACTATGAAATGATGAATTTGTATCTTGTTGCGTGAAAACAGAGGATCGTTCTGCAAATCCTTTATTTTACGCAAAAACTCAGAGACATTCGGTCTAAGAACTTTTCTTACTTCTTCAACAACCTGTTCTTTAAAAAACTTTTTATCCAATACTATACCAGCTTCATTTGCAAGTCTTGCCAAGTTGAACATCCAAACAGGAGCGTGCATAGATTTTACGCTTTCCCACTTTTTCTCAGGATCCTGTATTGCACAAAACTTTTCAACCGATTCCCAGAAATGCCTGGCAAATCCAGGAAAATTCTTTTGTGTAAGCTTGGAAATGATGTTGATGGTTATGGAACTAGAATCCTCGGAAGTCAGAGTCGAGTCAAAGTCCCACATCATTACGATATTATTAGTCATGAGTTCTAACCTCCGCAAACAAGAAGTATTGTAGATAATAAATTTTAGCAAATTGCTGTCATTTGTCCACTGGTTTATTTGCAACATTAAAATTAAAGACTATCAGATAACTTTTAGCACCCTCCCCTTCCGCCTTGCTTTCTGATTTTTAAGAAAAGCTTATAAAGCCTATCTATATCATCTGCAGATTATAAATTCTCATTTTCTTAAATGAAATTAATAGTTCTATTGCGAATTAGAGAAATCTAAGGCTTATCCTCTTTTTATTAAAATAATGTATAATTCAAAAATAAAGCTGATCTCTCTAATCCTTTTCTTTTATATAATAAACTAGGAGGTTTATGTGACAAAAATCAGACTGCTGCTACTTGGGAAAAAGACAAAAAAATAGCATTCAGAGTTTGCAATATGAATAATTTTCGCAACTTATTTCTATTAATTATCTGTACAGCTTTCATTATATTTCCTATCCACACAGCGAAGGCTTCAAAAGAATACGTCAAAATCAGCGATGACATTTTTATCGAAATGACAAGAGTTCCTGCAGGCACTTTTGAATCGCCTCAAATACATTCCCCCTCAACCAGCCCTTGGGATAAAATAAGAATCACACATGACTTTTATATAAGCACTTATGAAATTACTCAAGAACAGTGGCTAGCTGTAATGAAAAATCGTTGGCCGATTCAAAAATATTTATCACCTAATAATATCTATGCTCCCACCTACTGGGTTGGCGAAGAACCGCACAAATTTTCTCCTCAAATGATGGGAATTGGCGACAAATTTCCCATTTATTTTATAAAATTCGACGAAGCAGCAGATTTTTGCAACATGCTGAGCAAACATATGGGATTAAAGCCATGCTACTCATGGAATGAATATACCGATGAACTGGAATGGGATACTGAAGCAGACGGTTTCAGACTTCCGACTATCGCTGAATGGGAATACGCAGCAGGCGGCGGCAAAACATGCAGAACAAAGTATTACTGGGGCGATGAGATGGACAGCAGATATGCAGTGGAAGCAGATTATGGAGATATTCCTTCCACAACAGTCTACATGGAAGTGGGACAAAAATTGCCCAACAGCCTTGGACTCTACGATATGGTAGGAAATGCCTTAGAATGGTGTTGGGATCCAGGCAGCAAAGCACGCGGCGAAGTCATAAAAAATGGTGTTTATATGGATCCCCAAGGCGATACAAATCAAGAGTATGTCTCTGTAAGAGCGCCTCTCGGCGAAATCGAATATGGCATTCATCAAAGTAAATGCGAATTCCAATATCCAAACCTCAAACGCCGTTGGCAATATGGCTTCAGAATTGTAAGAACGGTTAAATAGAAAACGACAGAAATTAAGCTAATCTAAAAACAAAAAATCCAAAACATTAGTTTCGGATAAAAACTGGAGCCGACCGGAGTCGAACCGGCGACCTTCTGAATGCGAATCAGACGCGCTCCCAACTGCGCTACGGCCCCACAAATTGCTGCCCGAGTGTCTGCAAATTGCTGCAGGCACATTGGCAAGCAATGTGCAAGTTTAACGCCGCAAAAATTAAAAGTCAATTTTTGTTATAGGAAATCAACTTTCCGTTTTTAAAAGCAACAATTTGAGCCATTATCTCTATAGCAATGTCTGCCGGAGTTTTACCGCCCAGATATATACCAGCCGGCACGTGAAGTTTTGCTATATCATCTTGGGCAAAACCGTCCTCCTGCAATTTGGATTCGAAACTGGCCTTTTTGCGAGCTGAACCGACCAAACCAAGATATTTAGGCTTAAATGGCATTAAGCTTGCTACTGTCTCATAGTCTTTTGAATGTTCCGGAGTCACAACCAAAGCATAATCTTCTTGTCTGATATCAAGCTTTGAAGCGGCATCTTCAAATTCAGAATGCAGGGTATTTATTTTAGGAGAAAAATCCTTCAAAAATTCATCGCGATTATCTATAACAGTGACATTAAAACCATAAAGAGAAGCGAACTCAGCAAAGTTTTTCCCCACATGACCGGCACCAAAAACAAAGAAGCGCAGAGCAGGCGAGATCAGCTCCAAAAATATTTTGCATTTTCCGCCGCAGATGCCCAGCTCTTCCTTGTCACCTGACATATCAAAATCAATAGTAACAGGCTTTTGTTTATCAAACTGCTCCAAAGCCATTTTTATAACCATAAGCTCATTTGGGCCGCCGCCTACAGTTCCTTTGGCAGAACCGTCTTTAAAAACAATCATTTTTTGCCCCGGCTTGCCAGGACTGCTTCCTTCGGTTTCTATTACAGTGCAAAGAACAAAAGGTTCGTCAGTTCCTATAGTTTCTTTCAAAATGCTGTAAAAATCCGATTGCAACAATAGCATGGAAACCTCCAAATACATTTTATCAACTGAGAATATTCTAACACAATACTGCTGCTTTGTTTTCTCTAAAACTTTCCTGCCGCCTTTCCAAATTCACAAGGCAATAGCTTCTTATACATAATGCCACCGCACTAGCAGTGGAAAGTGCTAAGTGAAGTGTAGAGAGTGGAATTGTTTAGCAACTTAGCATTACAGGCAATAACTGATTTGAGATGCTAATAAACAGGTGAAATCTCTTAGATTTTACTCTGGTTAAAAATCCAGCTGCTTGCATGAAATTTAAAACTTAATTTTTCCCGGACAAAAGCCGATATGCTTTCCATAAAAGATAACAAATTTCTCGGAGGCACTAATGACGGCTCTTGAACTTGCAACAGTAGAAACAGAATTATTGTCGACCCCAGCTGGCGGCATTCAGAGACATATTGGAGAGTTTTGGACAGCAAAGCAGCGCCAAATGCACTCGCTGCACTATTCAAACTCTTATAGAGCCTCATTTAAACCCGAGTTACCAAACTTTTTCATACAAAACTTCACTAACAAAGGCGATGTTGTAGCGGATCCTTTCGGAGGAAGAGGCACTACTCTTCTTCAAGCCGCCCTGACAGGCCGCATAGGCATATCAAATGACGCCAATCCTCTTTCTGAAAGACTTGCTTATCCGAAAGTAAACCCTGTGACTGTTCAGGAAATTGAACGCAGACTCTGCGAACTGGATCTTTCTGCTGATATAGACTTTGACGCTGAAGAAGACATGAGCATGTTCTATCACGCAGACACTTTCAAAGAACTTATAAACCTGAGAAACTATCTGAAAAACAACAGAGATGATGTAGACAGATTCATAGAAATGACAGCCATCTCAAGACTACATGGACACTCAAACGGTTTTTTCTCGGCTTATTCATTTCCTCAAATTTCAATTCCTAAAAGCAATCAAGAAAAAATCAATCAAAGCAGAGGAGTGGAACCTGACTACAGAGAAATCAAATCCAGAATTTTACGTAAAGCCAAGGTTTCACTGAAAAGCGGCAAAATTGCGGAATTGAGAAAAACAGGAAAACAGCATCTCATAACCACTGGCGACTCTCGTGACTTGAAAGACTGGAAAAGCGAAAGCGTAGACATGGTGGTAACTTCGCCTCCTTTCTTGAGCCAAGTCGACTATGTTCAGGACAACTGGATTGAAAATTGGTTCTGCGGCATCACTAAGGATGATTTGAAGGACAAAATAGTTCAAACTCCTGACTTAAATATTTGGAAAGAATTCATTTCCGACACTTTGACCGAATTGCACAGAGTTCTAAAAAAAGGCGGTTTAGTAGCCATGGAGGTCGGAGAGGTCAAATATCAAAACATGATTTTGAATCTGGACGAAATTTTACTTAGCCTGACATGTTCAAGGCAATACAACATGAAACATTTCAGAACGAGAGAAATTTACGTACAGAGTCAGAATTTCACAAAATTGGCAAACTGTTTCAACGTCGCTAACAACAAAAAGGGAACTAACACAAACAGAATTGTTCTCATGGAAAAAATTTAATAAGGAGGAAACCATGCGACTTACACCTTTAGATATATATCAGAGAGAATTTTCCCGCAAAAACATAGGCGGGCTTGATGAAAATGAAGTTTACAATTTCCTAAAAAAGGTCGGCAGAGAATACGAAAGCCTCTACGCTGAAAATAAGACTCTGACTGAACAGTCGCAGAAACTCAGCGGCCAGATGGAAGACTATCTGGAACTTGAAAAGACTCTCAAGCAAACCCTTATTTCAGCTCAAAAGACTTCCGGAGATATGAAAGACAATGCTGAAAAGGAAGCAGAAATAATTATAAAAGAAGCTGAACTCCAGTCAGAACGCATTCTAGACGAAGCCAGAACTGAAGCCGAAGCTATCAGCAAGGAAATCAGAGATCTGAAACGTCAGAGAAGAATGCTGAAGGTTGAACTCAGAACCGTTCTGGAATCTTATTTGGCAATGATTAACGAAGAATCTCCTGTTCTGCGAGCGTTGCCCTCTAAGGACAAAGCAGCTTGACACTGCCGGTCTTTCTCACAAAACAGGCTGAAGACGAGTTTATACTCAGAATCCTTCTTTTACCCCGTTCATCAAGGTCGGAAATAGCCGGTTTGCAAGGCGACCGCCTTAAACTTAAGGTTCATGCTCCACCTGTGGAAGGAGCTGCGAATAAAGAGGTAATAAAACTTTTAGCCGCAGAAATCAATATGCGCAAATCTGATATCACCATAATCAGAGGAAGCACATCTCGACAAAAAGACCTGTTGCTAAAAGGCGTAAATGAAGAAACTCTTCGTAACACATTAGGAAGTAAAATATAAGGATGGCTTCAATAGAGCAAAATTATAAAGTATAAATTAGAAATGATTGCTTAGATTCAATATTTGTGGCGATAACAGCTTTGCTGACTTGCATAAATACCTATTACTTTAACTTTTTATTTAAGCCATTATAATTTTCTGAAAAACTGAAAACAAAGATTTAGATATTACAAACTACTAGACGAAAAATAAGTCAGCCTAAAATCGCAAATGCCCGAGATTGCTCAACTCGGGCATTTGCGATTTTAGTTATTTAGACTTTTTTGTTTTCAGGACTGCGGAATTACATAGTCATCGGGCAGCTGAAGTGTAGATATAGCATGCTTGTATATAAGCTGCAATCTGCCTTCGGATTCAAGAAGTATAACAAAGGTATCAAAACCTTGAACTGTGCCCTGAATCTGAAAACCCTTCATTAAAAAGATCTTAACTTGTGTTTTTGTATCTTTAAGATCTTGAAGTATCGTATCTTGTACATTAACGGCCATACTGGAACCCCCATATATTCTACTTCATGTAATAAACTATTTGCCAGAAAAAATCAACTTAATTTTCATGCTTTGTGCAACGAACAGTTCCGTCTTTCAAATACCAAGAACCTCCATCGGGACATGGAGCCAAGTTAAACTTTTCAGCGAGCTCTTTTACAAAGCGTTCTTCATCAGCTTTTGGCAAGTTTTGATTGGAAAGCTTAAGCATCAGAGACAGTCTGTATCTATGAAAATTGCACATAGTAGCAGAATTCAATATCAGAGGAACGACAAGTCCACCGTGGATTGAGCATTTTATTTCACAAGTCATCGGATTTATCTGCACCAAGCCATTTTCGGGACAAAAGTCATCTATATGACTTGCTGAAAAAAAGCGATTCAGCTCACATATTCTCAGATTTAGAATCCATTTGAGAACTTTATTCAAGTAACTGTCGCTATCAAAAATATCTTTAAAGGCTTCCGGAAGATTATGGAAAAGCAAGGTTAAATAAGCATGATTAGCTCTATCCCCCTCCCCTTTCTCCATAATAACCGACATATCAATTCCTCTTTTTTGCCAAATCAGTTTGGAGTTCATTAAATCCTTTTGAAGCTCAGTTCTCTGCTGCTCCAAGCTTTGTTCATTTTCAGCTTCAGCAATTATAAAAGCTTTGAAGGTATCCCCTAGAAATGCGGCATCCATATAAACTTCACGGAAGGTGAGAAAAGGCTCTACACAAATTCGTAAAAATACTGGCAAAGAATTAAGAAAAGCTTCTCTATTAAAAGTCATTTCAAGAAAATCTTCATTGAAAGGAGAAAGAAAAGAATCCAATCTATCAAGTTCTTCACGGCTCAAAAAACCCTCTGCATTGTAATAAACAGAGGCTTTGCTGGCCTGAAAGTAAACCGTCTCAGAGTTTTTAAGAGCAAGCTTAAATTGTCCGTCTTTCCAATCTACATTTGCATTCATAGTATTAAAAGAAGCGTAGAACATTTGCAAAAGCTTTATTCCTGGCTCTTCTTGCGATTCAAGCTTGACAATAAGAGCTTTTGGAGAAAGTTTCTGATTTTTCACAATCAAAGAAAGCTTTTTGTCTTGAAAGTTTTCCGCAAACTCCCCAAATTGGCTAAGCCATATGAAAAAAGAGGGGCCAAAAGACGCTGACATTGAATAGTCATTTTCTGGCACAGACTTATAAAAGTCAGAGCGTTCTCTTTTTCCCGCAGGCTTAAAAGATTCTTGTTTTGCAGGAACTTGTTGTTCAACAGCTGGCTGCTCTTTGGTCTCCTGTGGCAAAGGAACTTTTTGGGATTCTTCTTTCAAACCTATCTTAGGAGGCGAAGCCAACATATATGTAGTAAATATAGGTTCTTCCAAAGATATTTTACCGCTGCGCAAATCGGAGCATATATTATTGATTTCCGCAACCTTTGCATACTTGCCTTCTTCTTGATACAAGGCGGCTATTGCGTTCATTATTTTCAGAACCTTGGAAAGATCTGCCTGCTTGCCCATTATGCCATGATAATCAGCCAAAGCTGTATAAAGAGCCTTAAGCTGAACAGCCATATAGAGGGTGTTCTCAGGATCTTTCATAGCCGGATTGTTTTTATAGGCTTCTTTCGCATAACTTAAAGCAGCATCAAAATCTTTTTTCTCAAGATTCACGTGAGCCATGTGAAGCAATATTTCAGGCTCATTAGGTATTAAATTTATAGCTTTTTTCAAATAAAACTCGGCTTTGTCCAGAATACCATTTTTGAAATAAGCCCAGCCCAAAGTATCCAGATAAGAAGGATTGCCAGGCTCTTGCTTAACTGCATCCTGAGCCATTTCCAAAGCATCTTTTTCAGAAGTTCCTACTTCCAGATACAAATAAGCCAAGTTATTTAGAGATTCAGGAGCGCCAGGCTTAAGTTCGAGAGCCCTAAGATAATAGTTCATAGCATCGTTATATCGACGCATGCTGTAGTAAAGAGTTGCAAGATGATAGTTGGCTTCATAGCTTTTTTCTTTTATTCTTAAAGAAGCCAGAAGCGATTTTTCCGCCAGAGTATAGTTGCCGTTTTTATAAGACGCCCATCCCAAACTGTCCAGATAACTAGGGTTGTTGGGAGCAAGAGCAACCGCTCTTTCGCATAACGCCTGAGCTTCTTTTCGATTTATAGAATATTCCGCGTAAAGATAGCCCAAGTTGTTAAGAGCATTCGCATTATCAGGCATTAGAAGCAAAATCTTTTTATAAACAGCTTCCTCTAGCCAGAAAGGTTTTCTTTTATTTTGCTTTGCATAGTCATCATGTATGCCCATGTAGACGCCGAAAATATAGTTCTGCAACTTTTTATTAGGCGAGTCTAACTGAGCCGCTTTCTCATATGTAGCAACAGAAACAAAGAGATTAGCTTCGGAATGATCAAGTGAACGGAAAGCTTCAGCTAAAACAAAAGCCGAATGCGCATTTTCAGGCAAAAGATCCATAGCGCGAGAAAGATCTGTTTGAGGCTTAAAGTTTTTCCAATAGCCTGTATTTCTATCCTTTAGGAAGGTAAAGAGCAGACCTTTAATCAGCCAATAATCAAAGTTTTCTGAAAATGAGTCTTCCATGGAGAAAAGCATTTCTTCGAAAGCCTCATCTTTTGCAACATCATCGGCGATATCCTGAGTGAGTAAAAGCCCATGAAAATAAAGCATTGCAAGCCTTGTATTGTCGGGCGTTTTTTCTTCAGGCTTAAAGAAAGAAGCAGCGGATTCAATCAGCTGTTCTTGTCTGGGCAAATCCGACATACGTACCAGCTCAAACCATCTTTCAACAGCCTGCAATTGCGGATAAACGGAATTTTCTTGTTCTCCGAGATATTTTTTCAGCAGATGAAAGTTCAGATCCGCATCTTTCGTGACATTGAATTTTATCTCTTCTATCCCAAATATAGTCAGACCAAAATCAATGCGCGCCTCAAGCTGAAAAGGTACGCTTATTATCAGTAAAAATACTGCCGCGATAAGGGCAAAGGTCTTTTTGAACATCCAAGGTTCCCCCTGACAAAGTCTTTAATTTGTTGCCTTAGGTCTCATATTGACAATCTTGGTGAAGTTCTCGTCATAGTCTTTTAGAATTCCATAGATTCCCCTGAAGATAGACAACAGCTCATCATGCTCATAAGAAACCTCACGGCTCTGCTTGATTTCTTTTTCTATGCGCTCTTCGAGACTTTCAACTTTTCCTTTCATGAGAGGCAAATAGGTCTTCACAAGCTCATGTTGTTCGGGGAAGGGTTTGGACTGCCAATAGTCTTTGAATACAGTCTGAATCAGATAGGTACCCATAGTGGTATTTTTGAGATATTCAAACATTTCAAGCAGCGTTCTTCCTATAGGCAAAGGCCTATCCTGTTGGTAATGAAGCTCATATTGCACCAGTTCATTGTTATATTCTATTCCGTGCAAGCCTCTTTCTTGGTCTACTATGATGTCGTAACGCAAAAGCAGATAAATCATGTAGTATTCTTCCAGCTTTTTGGGAGGAATAAGCCCATAACTTGCCCACAAAACAGGATAAGCGTCATTAGCCATTATAGCGTGACAATTGATCTTGGAATTATTGTCTCTGTATTTTTTCTGCCATTGAGCTATAGAACTGATATTGTAGGGAGCTATGCCATGCAAAGTTTGCAGAAGACTTATTTCATAGCGGTTCATGGTAGGAGCCACAGTCAAACCCACACCGCTTTTCCTCATTTCTTGTTTAATTTCTTCTGCCAAAGTTGAATTTTCTTCAGCTATGCCCAAAGTTATTATATTCATTCTCTGAGGCTGGTTGTTGCCCCTGTCGTTTATAGTTATCAGAGGCGCAGACTGATTCATCAAGCTTGTAAAGAGACTCTGCTTATAGCCGCGTCTATAAGAGTCTTTCCAATGGACAAACTCTTCTATATTATCAAAAATGCGATCTTTAACAATCTTTTCGCAATAAGCGATAATATCGTTTTGCAAGGCATCAGCATGCGGATTGGTATATTTATCCCATTCTTCGTGCAGCTTAATCTGAAGCAGGAAATCGGCTTCTATATCATTATTGCTCATTTCGCCCAAAATATATTTATAAAAAGGCTCTACGTCGCGTTCTTCAAAGATACAGGTTCTAATAAAGTTCTGAACTGGCGAATAAGGCATAAGAGCGTCAAGGTATTTATAATATTGGCGTTCTATGAATCCGGCTTTGCTTATCTGCCCAAGCTTGTAAACAATGACTTCGACCTGTTTTTTCAACTCCTGAGTTTCTACGCCCAGAATCTTAAGGAAATCGTCAACTGAATCTGCAATAAAGAGATCATATTCCAAGTCTGTAACTTTTTTTTGTTTTTCAATCAACTCAGCTTTTTGTTTTTCCAAAGCGGAGGAGCTGAAAACTGATATAACTTGATAGAAGGTGCCGCTGACACCTGTAAGCTTATCATTAAGTTCTGTGGCAAGCTTAGTGTATTCCATGCGCTCTCTGGTCTGAAGCATGCGTATTTCATTTTTCTTGCGTTGCATTTCATCAGATGCGTAGCGTTTTATAAATTTATCAAAATTATCCAAGAAGTCAGATGCAACTTGTGCGCCCAAATCAGGATCGTTGATAATCTCAATAACTTTCTTTTTGATATGCTCTCTTAAAGCTATGGCATCTTCTTCCAGCCTTACTTGGCTTCTGTTGCGTATCTCGGCAGTCTTAACCTTTTTTGAAGCATTTTCAGAAATAAATCTCAAAATGTAATCAGCTGTGCTTTCGCCTTCCTTTTGAGCTCCTGAAAAAAACTTGGTATGATATCTGGGATTGTCCCAATATTCCTTGCGGGTTACCAAATTTTTAAGCCTTATCATCATTGCGTCAGGATCGAAGTCCAAGACAGTAGGATTGCTCCGGCAAAACTCGTCAACCATAGCGTTTATAACTATTTTGTCCTTAGAAGTTTTGAGCCAGTAGGTCAAATCCATCGCAAGCTTGTTGGTATACAAGTCCTGAACCACATCCACGGGGTAGTAAAAGCTTTTAAAGCCTGCCGAACTGAAACACTTAAGCTGTTTGCCTTCCAAATCCGAAGAAAGCTGTCCCAAAATTTGAGAGGCATTATCCAGCATTGAGTTTTGAGCTTTACGCAAAGGAGTAGCCAACTTAGTGTAAATAAAATCAGAAGCTATGGCGTAATAAGTCGGAGCATCGTCCATGTTTGAGGTGCCAAGCAAGTAGCAGTTGTCAAAGGGAAGCTCATCGGCTATGCTGCCAAAAGTAGTCTGGTCTGAGGTTTTACCGAGAGGGCCATAGTTAACTATAAATTTATTTCTTCGGTCTTGAGCTATTACTTCCTTCGCGGATTTAGCAGGCGGAAATTTTTCCTTGCTCATGAAGTAAAAGACCTCTGCCAAAGAGGCGTATCCGTTAGCCTCAATCCGGCCGGTAGAGTTAATGTTCGGATCTATAGCTATTTGCGTGAAAGCTTCGGGAGTCAACTGTATAGCTGTTATATGAGGAGATCCCTTGCCTCCGGAAAGTTGGTAATAAGCCATTTTCAGCAAGTAAGCGACATCCAAGAACATGCCTGCTCCTGAACCGCCGCACATAGAACCCACCACATAGAATTCAGGAGTAGCTATGCGGCCTTGAACATCTGTAAGAGGAACAATAATATCATCTTGGTTGACGTTGCTTCTTGCAATAATTTTGCTGATTTTGCTCTTTAGTTTTTGAAAAATCGGCTGAATATCAACAAAAAGACCAAATCTTCCAGTAAATCTAAACTGGTGAGCACCCTGGCTAATTTGCCCCACATGATGGCGCAGGCTTCTGGGAAACCATTCATAAAGATAAGAATATGTATCGCTGTCAAGGTTGTCCGCTATTTGTCCTGTGTTGCTGATAGCAATCCGATGGTATTCTTCTTCTGAAAGTCTGATATGATGTTCCGTTTCTTCGGGTTTATTCTCGTCAAAAACGTCTGTATCTATACAAAGCATATCAATGAAATCAGGCAAGTGCGGCTCGCCTTTATCATATTTTGCAAAAGCTTCTTTAATCTGAGGACTCTTTAAAAAGGTTTCTTTAAAATTTATAATTGTCTTTTTCCCTGTTCCGCCCAGCCCTACAATTAAAGCTGGATTTAGAGCCAATCTGTTTTCAAAATTTGCAGTCATTTTTTAATTTCCTTCTTAAAGAATATGTTCTAGTATTATAACAGTTTTGCCAGTCTCCTTCAATTTGTTATACTCTATATAGAATTGCAGTGAGATATTTAGCAATTAAGGATATGTTTTCGGAGGAAAAAGATGAAAAGAATTATATTAATGCTTTTAATAATGCAGCTAACACTTATGCCGCTTTTTGCAGCCAACCCATTGAGAGTCGGCATAGTCCTTTCAACAGGCGGCCTCGGCGATGAATCTTTCAATGATTCCGCTTATGCTGGCGTCATGCGAATCCGACAGCAACCAGGCATCCAAGCAGAAACCATAGACCCGGGAACAGTTGACGGAATTGAGCCTGGAATAAGATATTTTGCTTCAAGGGGCTTCGATATAATTTGCAGCGTGGGAGTATTTGCAGCTGAACCAATCGCCAAAGCAGCAGATGACTATCCTAAGCAAAAATTTATAATTATAGACGCTCAAGTTAAAAAGCCCAATGTACTTTCCATTATCTTTGATGAAGAGCAAGGAGCTTTTTGTGCTGGCACTTATGCGGCGGCATTGAGCAAAAGCAAAAAAATCGGTTTTATAGGCGGAATGAGATCCAAGCCAATAGAAACATACGAAAGAGGATTTAAAAACGGTGTTTTCTTCATAGACTCCACCATTGAGGTAATGAGCAGCTTTTTGGGTGACACTCCTGAAGCTTTCAACAATCAAGACAAAGCTTTCGACGAAGCAATGAGCATGGCCGACAAGGGCGCAGACATAATCTTCCATGCTTCCGGCAAAAGCGGCTTAGGTATAATTAAAGCGGCAAGACGCGGCAACTTTCTTGTCATAGGTGTTGACTCCGATCAATCCAGAACAGCTCCTGGAAAAGTAGTAGCAAGCCTTGTAAAAAAAATAGACTTAGCTTTGTACGAGGGGGTAATGGCACTCTCATCAGAAAAATTTAAAAGCGATCTGTGGACTCTCGGAATGCAAAACAAAGGCATGGAAATTATTCGTTCCATGTTCAATAAGTCTCTGTACACATCGGAAGTCAACGACACACTTGGCCATATAAAGAAATTTATACTGCGCAATTGACAGATTGCCTCTTGCGGCTCACCTTTTTCATCATTATAATCAAAGAAACATAAGCATTTTAGATAACTTTATAAGAAAAGCGAGGGAAAACACATGTCTGTCTTCACCCGAACCATAAACCTGAATATTTCGTGGCTTCTGCTCTTTTCCATGCTAATTGTAATGACTGTACCCGCCTTTCAGCCCACAGCTGAAGCAGGTATTTTAAGCGGCGCTTTGAAAACCGTCGGCAAGCTCGGCAAAGGCATATTTGTAACAGCTGGAAGCCTTGCAGCCGGAGCTGTAGGCGGCGCATTGGGCGCAGCTGTAGGCGGCGGTCCTCTGGGCATGGGCATAGGCGCTCTTGGCGGCTATGTTCTCGGCAAAAAAGCTCTTAATTGGTCCACATCAAGCTTCACCAATTTTGCAACCGTAGCAGGTGCCATAGCAGGCGGCGTTCTTACAGCCGGCATGGGCGTTCCCATGATGGCAATAGGCATTGTTGGCGGCGCTTTGCTTCCTAGAGTTATCAGCAGCCTAAGCAAGAAAATTTTCGGCAAAAAGAAACAGGTTGTAGTACAAAACAGACAATTCATGCCTCCCTCTGAAGTTAAGCAAGAAGCACAGCAAGAACGCCAGAACTTCCTTGATATGATGACAGGCGGAGCTCCTTCAGGAACCCAAGCATCAGCTGCTTCAAACTCGAGGTCAACATCTGTCTCATCCCCAAGTTCTGCATCCGGCTATGCTTCACAAGGTTCTGTTTCGACCTCTTCAGGACAGTCCTACTCATCTGGTACAGCCGCACGTTCATACAATCCTTCCGCTTCGACCTATACTCCTCCCGCCAGCGTAAAATCAAATCTTTCACCTGAGGCTTCGGCTGCTTTTGCAAGATACCAAGCTGCTTATAAAGCTTACACGCAAGCGGCTTCAAGCGGAAACAAAGAACTTGCGAAAACTACTTATAAAGAATACACAGAAGCTCATAATGCCTTCATACAATTAAGAGGCTACTAATTAAAAACAGTGGACAGTGCTCAGTGGCCTGTGGATAGTGAAAATGCTTTAGAACAATTTATCTACAGAAAACTGAAAGAGATCAGAGCAAGATAAAACAAAACAATAAAAATCCCCGATGCAAAAGCATCGGGGATTTTCTTTTTAGAAGACTAAAATACAAATCTGTTAATAATCCATTGCACAGCAGAAATAGCTACTCCAAAAAAACCGCCCAGCCAGACAATCATTTTCATTTCTTTGTCTGCAACTTTGTTAAGTATTTCTTCCAGCTTTTCCAATCGCATAGCATTAACTTTTTCCTCAACTATGGATTCAACTGAAATTTTGTCTACAAGCTTCTCCCCTGCTTTGCTCAAAACCTCAGGCAGCTGTCTCTTCAGCTCTTGAGAAACTTCTTTCTCAAGTTTGTCCATAGTACTTTCTATCAAGGTATTAGCTGACAGATTAAAAAATGGGATTTTTTCAGATACATTAGCGACATAACCTTTGATTTTGAACTCCAAAGTAATTCTGCTGTTTTTCGAAAATTCATCGACCAAGGGGTTTATATCTTCCGGAGTTATTTTATCGACTAGTTCTTTGACGTTTATTAATTCTCCCTCAACTACTTTCCCTAGATTTGCAGCCAATTCTCTTCGCCTTTTCGGCAAAAGTCCCTGAAACTCAACTCCTAAGAACTTAAAAGGCTTCTCAGGATGGAAAATAGCAGCAATCGCCAGCCAATTGGTTATATAACCAATAAAGCCGCCTGTTAAAGACGCAAATAAAAAACTAGCTATATCGTTCAATTTTATTGCTCCAATATTTCCTAAATTATAGCGCTTTGTTGAATTCAAAAAAAGCTGCTTTATGCCGATCAAAATAAAAAGGAGAAGCTAGATATGAAAACTCTCACAATTATCGCTGCTATTGTCTTGGCTTTCTTAGGTTTTTTCGCAGGGTACCAGTTAGGATATGACAAATTTTCTCAGTTTTTCGCTCCAGAAACAGAAGAGACTTCTGTAATGACAGAAACACAGAGCATTTCAAGCCTTTCTTGCCTCCCCGAAGATATGAGACCTCAAATTTATAGATAAACTGAAAATCTAAGGATTGACTAACCTTCTGTTAAAGAATAAAATCAAGCATCACAACAGAAAGGTCGACTTTTCCATAATGGACAAAAAATATTTTTTCACTTCAGAATCAGTCACAGAAGGTCATCCTGACAAAGTCGCGGATCAAATCGTAGATGCCATTCTGGATTCAATAATCGCCTCCGATCCCAAAGCAAGAGTTGCCTGCGAATGCGCAGTTACTACAGGCCTTGCAATCATAATGGGAGAAATTACGACCACAGCCTATGCAGATGTAAATTCAATAGCCAGACAGGTTTTAACAGAAATAGGGTACACAAACTCTGATTTTGGAATAGACGGCAAAAACTGCGGCGTAATGGTAAGTCTTGACGAGCAATCCCCAGACATAGCCATGGGTGTTAATCAAGCCCAAGACGCTGCTTGCGGCGAAGAAGATCCTGAACTTAAAATGGGAGCAGGAGATCAGGGCATGGTTGTTGGCTTTGCCTGCACTGAAACACCCGATTATATGCCAGCTCCAATACATTATGCTCACAAAATGTGCAAACGCCTTGCAGACGTCAGAAAAGAAAAACTTGTAGACTATCTGCGCCCTGACGGAAAAGGCCAAGTAACTGCCGAATACCGTAATGGAGAGGTAAAAAGAATCAGCTCTATTATCTTATCCGCTCAGCATTCACCTGAAGTCACACATGAACAGCTGAGAAAAGATCTTATAGATATAGTCATAAGAGAAGCAATACCAGCTAATCTCATTGACGAAAAAACCGCTATTCTGGTCAATCCAACAGGCAGATTCGTAGTCGGCGGGCCACAAGGCGACACTGGCCTTACAGGCAGAAAAATCATAGTAGACACTTATGGCGGCATGGCTGCTCATGGCGGAGGAGCTTTCTCAGGAAAAGATCCCACAAAAGCTGACCGTTCCGCTGCTTATATGGGCAGATATGTAGCCAAGAACCTCGTTGCAGCAGGAGTTGCTGACAGGCTTGAACTCCAGCTGGCCTATGCAATCGGAGTTTCCCGACCTATTTCAGTCCATGTTGAAACTTGGAGCTCCAGCAAATTTACCAATGAAGAAATCGAAAGCCGTATTTTAGACCTCTTTGACCTGCGTCCTGGAGCTATTATTAAGAACCTTAACTTGAGAAGGCCTATTTACAGACAGACTGCTTCTTACGGACACTTTGGCAGAAATGATCTTGATTTGCCTTGGGAAAAGCTGGATAGAGTAGAAGATGTAAAAAAAGCTTTTGGCCTTCCGCAATAAACCATAGACCAAAAGCAACTGAAAAAAAAATACCGTCGCTATTCATAGCGACGGTTTTCTATTAAGGAGATATAGTGATTCCGCAAACTCAGGCTTCCGCCTGATGTGTTTACACCAAATCAATGTTTGAGTGGTCTAACTTTCTTCTTTTAAAAAATCAAGCTTTTAATTTTAAGCATAAAAAAAAACCCCAGCTTCTAGGAGAAGACTGGAGTTTTCAAATAAACTAATAAGTTATTTGGCTTTTGCGACTGTGTCTTTGAGGTCTTTGCCAGCTCTGAACTTAACAACCTTCTTAGCAGGTATGTTAATGGTTTTCTTGGTCTGGGGATTGACGCCTTTGCAAGCAGCTCTTTTTGCTACTTCAAAAGAACCGAATCCGATAAGCTGGATCTTGTCACCTTTTTTAAGGGTATCCTTAAAGGTTTCCAACATTGCTTCCAGAGCTTTCTGAGCTGTTGCCTGATTTATGTCTGCCTTTTGAGCGATTTCTTTTACCAAATCAGCTTTGTTCATCCTGTGTTCCTCCATATGAGATGTAAAATTGTTCTGCGATTGTAATGTTTGCGGTGCTCAATGTCAAGTGAATTTTGATTTTTACATCATAAAAATAGCATTAATAGCCTAAAAGACGTAACATTGCCAAGGTAATCAAGATTGCGCCGCTGATCAGCAAAAAGATAAGAGATATGATAACAAGCTTCAATGGAAGATCACAGCGCTTAAAAATACCCCACAAAGTATTTTCCTGCCTAATCTGTTCAGCAAGCTGAGCTTTAGCTTGAGGGGCAAACTCTGCCTTTTCTTCCAAAGTCATTGAAGCCAAGCGTTCTTCTTTTTCTTCCTTACTTATTTTTTTTGCCTCTTCCAGAAGTTCTTCTGGAGAGCTTATGCCGCCAAGGAGTTCAGAGAGTTTAACGCTCATGCTTTTAGCAAGGTTTCTGCCTCTGAAAGCATTTGGAGATTCAGAATAGCCCAATCTGCACATATCCAGCAGCAAATCTCTGTCAACATTAGCTAAAAGAGTAAGTCCTAACTTATCCGCAAGGCTTCCAGAAAGCTCATTTGAAAAAGCTTCTATCAAAGGTTTTCTAACAATTTCAAAATCCAAGGTGACGATTGAATTCACAGCCAAGATCTTATGCTCTCTATTTTGTGATGACAAAAGCCCTATAACAAGGCTGGCAATACTGTCTCGGTCTATGCTTGAAAAAACCTGCATAGCTGTCATTCTAATTTTGGTGTTCTCCGACTGCATAAAGGTAGGCAAATACAAAAGCAAATAGTCAACATCCAGTTCAGCAAAAGCTTTGATTGCAGCTGAGACAAGGTCTTCATCATCAGTTGTATGCAAAAACTTCTTCAAAGAAGCCGCATCGCTCTTATCACCATATTTGCCGAACAGCTTTATAATATTCCCCTGCTCTTTCGCTGTTGAAGATTGAAAACGTTCTTTCAAAGCAGTCCTGTTCTCCAAGAAAAAGCTTTCTGGGGCTTTCATTAAGAAAAAGAGGCGTTCATCCAAAGAAAGCTGTTTATAAGCTGGAAAATCTATGGAATCCACATCCAAAGATATTTTCTTTCTTTTCCGTCTGGATTTTGTTCGTATACTAGGGGTTGACTCCTCCTGAGAAGCCTCCTCAATTTCTTCCGACTCTTCAGTTTTCTTAAGTTCACTCTCACCCTTATCTTCAAATGTATCAGAAGCTTTTGCCGAAGCACTTTTCTCTTCGGAATAAACAAGATTTTCCACCGTATTCTTTGTAGTGATTTGCTGCTCGCGAAGCAATCCCGTTATATAATCTTGATAATCTTCTTCTATAGCTCCTGAAAGGGAAAGAGTTTTGGCAACTGCAACCAAAATGCCGTTAACATGAAGCTTATGTGCAGAATCCAGATTTTTATTATTTTTCAAGATCTTCAAAGGCAGTTCCGGGTAGGCATTCTTGCAGAAAATTCTGCCAATTTTTCTTAAAATCTCCTTATCCCCTGTACTAACCATAAGCCTTAACAGATAAGGCTCCATCTCCACATAAGGGAAAAAATTAACCTTATTCAAAGCAACCAGCATATTTGATTTTTCAGGAGAGCGAATAAGCTCGGAAAAGTGATTCAGAGCTAACGATTTATTCACAGGGTACATCGCCTGAATAGCTTCTGCACGCACTAACGGTAATGGCGAGTTTAAAAGAGGTTCTATTACTGCCTGAGAACCCACAGGATCGAACTTTGGCAAAGCTGAGAGAGCTACTGCCATAACCACAGGCTCGGGATGTCTAGTCAAAGCCAAGAAACTTTTCTCGTCTTCAACTGAACCATATTGATTAAAAAATTTACAAAAGTTAGGCAAAATTCTACTTGCAAAATTTTCCCAACTGGAAGCTCTTATCAAGTCAATATTCATAAAGGCTTCTGCAGGATTCATGCTTAAAAGAAGAAGAGCAAGATCATCTATTCGAGCTGGATTGCCTAACAACTTTTTGAGATTATCCGAGTTAACAAGAATCTTAGCTCCCTTTCTTTTGAAGTAACCATATCTGAACGATTTCTTCAACTGAAAGGCCATAACTAGATTTTTTTCTCTGGCAAAAAGATTTTTTAATGCCGCCAAATCGTTTTCTGCAGGCTCAGGAGCTTTGTCGAATTTATCCAGGATATCCAAAGCTGCAATATTGCTCTCATATTGCAGATTCATAACCAAGTCGCTTATAGGAAGTTTCCCAGAATGCTTAGCCAAACAGTGCAATCCTTTATTTTATATATTAAAAGGCCAACTGAGTGCCAAAAAGGACATGAGGTTTTTCAGACGACAGATTATAAGCGGAAACATATACAGAAATAGATTCTAAAGAGAACTTCAAGCCTGCATTAAAACTATAGGACAAATTATCATCATCGAAATACTGAAAGTCTTTGTAATCAGAGACTTTAGCTTCAGCAATACATGATATAAGGTCTGAGAACCGATATTCAAAACCTATTCCGCCGTATAAAACGCCTTCTTTTTCTATTTCAATTGTTGAACCGCCGCCTAAATCTATCTTTTGTTCCTTTGTAAAAGCATATGATATATTTGCATATCCGTCTAGCTTTTGCGATACCCTATCTTTCAAAGTAAAGAAAATATTGCGTCCCGTCTCTATGTATTTCATTTCAAAAAAATTCATATCTTTTGAACTCATTGGAGCAAAGTTAAAGCCAAGGCAAAAATCTTGTTCTTCATCGGTTCCGCTAAACATCATTCCAAAAGCATGCAAATCCCTATCCCCCGAGAGAGCCTGGTTAAAAGGAAAAGACTTTCTTTCATAATCTAGATAAGACCAGTTAAACTCTACTCCTGGTCTTATATGATAACGCAAACTGTAGAAAGACTCTTCCTTCTCCATATTATAAGAACCTGAAGAATAGTTTTTGTCTTGCTTTGCGACAGAATGCGCATAAGAAGCTTTCAGAGTACCCTTTGGCATAACAGAAGGTACAGGAAAAGTCAAAAGACCTGTCTGTCCTCCCAAGGTAACACCATTGTTTCCAAGAGCTTTATTAGATTTTTTAAGTTCCGATGAACTTCTCTCCAGATTGGTTTCTTGAACATCAGGCAACTCAACAAGAACTTGCCCCAGCAAGCAATCAGGGTATAACACCAGCAAGAAAAGAAACAAAAAGAGAGGGAAAACTTTAGCTGTGAACTTCATATTTGGCTTCAAGGTCTATTAGTCCACTCGCGTTTTTCACCCTCCAGAACTTTAAGGACAGGGCTTAAGTCACGATTAGTCTCCGGGTATCTTGATTTGACTGTCTGCCATGTAATCATAGAATTTGAATAAGAGATAGATTCAAATTCAGGCAATTCATCTGTCTTAGAAATCAGCAACATATATGTTCCTGGCTCAAGATTTTCAAAAATATAGTGACCTTTGCTGCTATAAGAACCATCTGGAGCAGGAATATCTTTAGTGAAGGTTTTTCTTACCGCTTCAGGGATCTTAGCTATATTATAATAGCTCTCTTCAACCTTGTCATTTCCCACCATAACACTTTGTTTTGCTTCAATAGCCTTGAAAAGCATTATATAAAGACTAGTTTGAGGCTCTAAATAATATTGAGGATCCATAACCTGCCCATAAATTAGACATTTGCCTGGAGACAATTCTACTGCAGCCGACTCCACAAACTCGATCTTAATATCGGAAGGAATAGTGGAACCGCCTGGAACAATGTGAAGCAAGTAGCTGTCACTTGCCCAAGTCCCTTTTACAGCAATTAACTCATATTGAGCTCCTTCTGCCAATCCTCTGAAAAAGAAGACTCCATCTGCTGTGGTTTGAGTTTTGCTTACAAGACGGCCAGAATAATTTAAGTAAACCTCCGCATTGGCAACAGGCTTCGAGTCTTTAAGCACTACACCTGTGACATCTTTGGTTCCTTCCGCACCTTCATTTATGGTTTTAAGCCTATCCTCAAAAGCAATATCTTTTATTGTAAGGGTGTCATCATCTTCCCGGCAGCCTGTCGCAGTAAAAACTCCAAAAGAAATTGCGAGAATAACCAAAAAGAAAAAGATTTTTTTTCGCATAAATGGCATTGTGAGAATACTTCCTTTTCGTCGAAATGCTTGTTGTATCTGACATCGGCAAAAAGAAAGGCTTTATTTACTTTAGGGGAAAATGCTAGCCTGTGTTTTGTTTAAAACTTTTTATCCACAGATTACATAGATGGGATTTTAAGCACAGCTTTAAATCAGGGAGTAGGGGTTAGGGAGTAGCCTAAAAACCAGTGATGAGTGGTGCGTGGCGGGTAGTGAAATTGTTTCTAGACTCAATTACTGAAATTAATAACTATTTTAACCTGCTGATAGCCGTATGAAGCTTTGAATACAAAAAGGTTATAAGCTGATAAAAATTAGATATCGTAAAGCAAACAGAAAATCAAAGAGACAAAAAATTATGGGACAGCATATTCCTTATAAAAATACCTACAAATATTTATTATGAAGCAAAAAACAAGGTAATAAAACTCGGTTGAGTTTTTGGATTCTTGCTACGCCCTAACACCTACTCCCTAATCCCTGTTTTTTATGATGTATGAGAACAAGGACAAGCAAAATAAAATTCATAGTTCGCATTGTCTCTGTTGCCATCGCCATCCCATTTGGAATTGGCAAAAAACTTGATTTCTATTTTATTGATACCGCTTTCATTAGCAAAATAGGCATTGTTGAAAAGCAGATGATCAAGCTGAACAGAATCAGGCAAGTCTATAGGAACAGGAACGCCATTCTTACCTATTTTAAGAGGGTTGAAGGATATAATCTTGAGCAACTGGCGTCTATCTTCAAAAAAAGTTTTCATAGTCATAAATTCACGACGCTGGCCATTAAAGTCTATATAGAAATTAACAGGGCCTTCGTTGTTCAGATAGCCATAATACATAACAGAAAGAATCATCTCTCGCGGCTCTATGTATTCAAGCCTGAGAGTGACAGTTCCTTCGTTGTCTACGATAGATTTTGTTTCAGATGCTATAACCTTCATATTTTTATAGTAGCATAAAAGCTAAAAAAAGAAAACGGCGAAAGACAGTAAATAACTAATCTTTCGCCGTTACGGGAAGATATAAAGCGCAATTCTAATTTTGGGCGCCTTACAACAAATCCCTACTCCCTATCAATGAGTCAATTCAGCAAGTATTCGTTGAGTTCAGCCTGTTTTTTCGCTAACTCAAGCAACCATTGCTGTTCCGGATCTATGATGGATTCGATAACATTCTCAAACCATTCCCTGGCCAACTTTCTGTCTTCAAGACGTCTATAGAGCTCTCCGACAAGATAGCTTACTACCAAGGCATTATCCGGATTTGAAATAGTCGTTTTTTCGACAGCTTCTTTAAAAAACTTGATTGAAAGCTGCTGCATCTCTATTTCGGCTTTTCTGTTTTCACTGGCTCTGCAACACCAAGAAGCCCTCAAATAGAGATTGCCTATTTTATAAGGATTCACCTGAACTTCTTCATATATTTTTGCGGTTATAAAAAATTTAAGAGCATTTTCAGGCAATTTCTTAGCCAATGGCAAGGATTGAATTTTTTTAATTTTATCTGCTTTAATCTTAAATTTTTCCGCCTGCCCTTCGGAATAGTCTTCAGGATAAGCTGTAAAAGAGCACTTGGAGCATTGAACTAAATAGTATGGCAAAGGGTTTAGCCCTAAATAATGGGGATAAAAATCAGAGTCCTGTCCCTTGTGCATAAAGGAAACCACTATCTTTTCGTCAAACTCATTGCCGCATGAAGGACAAACATAATGTTCAGTGGTTAAAGTAGTCAAATTGTGCCGCCATTCTCCATTTATCTGGAAACTTATTCCTTAGAATTATGTACCAACCCGAAAGCTTTCGGAGGCCAAAAAGTAAGTTCAGCACGTCCTTTCAGCAAGCTTTCATCGAGCATTCCCCAAGTCCTGCTGTCATGGGAATTATTACGATTATCACCCATCACACAAAGCTGTCCTTGCGGTACCATTACTGGTCCATAGTTACCGAAAACATATTCCTTAACATAATCTTCGTCAAGCTTCTCTTGGTTTCTATATAATGATCCGTTTTTAATGGAAATCTCGTCTCCAGGCAAACCAACGACACGCTTGATGAAATCCTTTTCTGGTTCCAGAGGGTATTTAAAAACGACAACTTCGCCGTGCTTTGGTTCCCTCAGTTTATAAATCATCTTATTGACTATAATTTTTTCCTCAGAATGCAACTCTGGCTCCATGCAGGAACCCTCTATTACAAATCCCTGTATAACGAAGATCTGCAGCAACAAGAATACGAAAAATGCTTTAAAAAAGTCTTTAAACCAGTTCATTGCGGATGTACCCTTTGAAGAAAATTCCCAATTCCCTATATTGTTCTTCATGTTTATCTGATAAGAGGATTTTCGGATAAGTCTATGGTATTTGTAACCATAATCAGTTTTTTTATTTTTGTTTTTTCAAAAGAGCTTCAACAGAGGTTTTGTTGCTTCTGCCATCCTGATGTTCAGAATCCAAAGCATCCGGAAGTCCATGAAAAGGTTCGAGTACTTCCCCAAGCTCTATCCCCATATCCTCAAGTTTCCATTTGTCATAGTACAAGGTTGTTTCTTCTTTGCTCTTAGCAAGACTGTACATCCCCGCCTCAAAACGCTGTCTTTGAATTTCGTACATTGTCACGGCAGCAGCCACCGAAATATTGAGGCTCTGTACAAAGCCAGCCATAGGCAGATATATATTCACATCTGCCATCTCTGCAATCTCGTCGGAACAGCCTCTATGTTCGTTGCCGAAAACTATTACCCAAGGCTTTGTCCAATCAGGAGTTCTAAAATCAACTGATTCTTTTGCCATGTGGGTGACTGCTATTCCATACCCTTTTTCCCGATATTTCAAAAGCTCATCTGACAAGCTTTCTTTTAGACGTACAACTTCGACCCATTTTTCAGTTCCCTTAGAAACCGCCGTGTTTATTTTTCCTTCACTGGCGTAATCGGGAAGCCATAAAACCTTGCTTATCCCAACTGCGTCAGCAGTTCTGACTACAGCCGCCATATTATGAGGGTCATGTACATATTCCAGAGCCAGCACTAAATCGCTTTGTCTTCTGTGAAGAACCTGGCGGAGTTTTTGGAGTCGTCTTTCGGTTGCCATTTTTTGTCCTTTACGGCAAGGTTTCAGATGACTTTAAAGCCTCGGAAACCAATTCAGCCGTTTTTCTGGGAATTGAAGCTCTTGCAGCGATCTCCTCCGCATCAGCCTTTGCTATAGCCGAAATAGAACCGAAAGCCGCCATAAGCTTCTTAAAAGTAATCGGCCCCACCCCAGGTAATTTTAACAATGAAGATCCAAGTGTACGTTTCGTATGAGTTTTATTTTGGAAAGTATTGGCAAAACGATGCGCTTCATTTCGCAACAATATGATTTTGCGCATTCCAGGAGAAGAAAAAGGAATTTTTATTTCATTCCCTGCTTCGTCAACGAATAGTTCGTTTCTCTCTGCAAGTCCCAAAACTTTCACAGCCAAGCCTAGTTTTTCCACTTCTCTTAGAGCTGCTCTAACCTGAGTTATTCCCCCATCTACCAAGAACAGATCAGGCAATCTGTAATCTTCGGCAATCAGACGCTCAAAACGTCTCCTTGTCACCTCTGCTATAGAAGCCGGATCATCCCCTCCCTTAGCAGTTTTAATATGATATTTTCTATATTCCTTCTTTTTAAGCTGAGCATTTTCCATTACAACCAAAGCCGCAACAGGATCGACTCCCTGAATATGAGAAATATCAATACACTCTATGACAATAGGCATAACAGGCAAATTAAGACGACTTTGCAAATCCACGACAGCATCGTCTATTCTTCCAGTCTGTGCAGAAGCTATATGCTGCAAGGTTTCCAAGGCATTCTCATCTGCCGTTGTCATGAGTTTTTTATATTTACCCCTCTTTGGAATACGTATTTCAGTTTTGTATCCGCTTACTTCGGTAAACATCTGAGCCAAAGCTTCAGCATCTTCAGGAGGCTCTGAAACAAATATAGCTCGAGGCACAAGATTTGAATCATAAAAACGGCGCATAACCGCTGACAAAGATTCCGAAATTGTCTCTTCTTGTCCGCTTGCCATTACCGCTCTTTTTCCGAGAAGCTTCCCGCCCCTTATCAAAAGTATAGAAAAAGCTGTTTTGCCATTGGCCGAAGCTACACCCCAGAAATCAAGATCGAGAGGTTTTAAAAATTCAACAATCTGAGATTCGAAAAAGTTTGTCAAGCCTTCCAGCAGATCTCTTAATTCAGCAGCCTCTTCATATCGAAATTCAGCAGCCTTTTCTCCAATCTCTGCTTTTAAAGCAGAAAAATCAAAGCGCTCTTTCCCTGATATAATATCTATCGCTTTATTCAGAGACTCCAAGTAGGTTTCTCTGGCAATAAGATTGGCACAAAGCCCATCACAATAATCAAGATGATATCTAAGGCAGGGCTTACGCCTATCTGATGGAACAAGATTCTTCTGTTTTGATGTACAGAGTTTAAAATGTACAGACAAATAGTCTATTACCCTTGTCAGCTCAAATGCGCTCGGATAAGGACCAAAGTAGAGATTTCCATCTTTAAAATTTACTTTGCGAGCCTTTTTAATTCTTGGAATAGGTTCACTCAAAGTTATCATTATATAAGGATAAGTCTTGTTATCCTTCAAGAGCACATTATAGTGAGGCCTGTATTTCTTTATGAGATTATTCTCGAGTATAAGCGCCTCGACCTCGTTAGCCGTCACTATATATTCAAAATCAGCAATTTTGGAAACCATTATCTTGGTTCGCAAATTTGAATGAGAACGGGCAAAGTAAGAGGAAACCCTCTTCTTCAGGCTCCTGGATTTTCCTATATATATAATCTCCTTTTTGGCATCTTTCATTATATAAACGCCAGGAGATAAAGGAAGTTTAGCCAGTTTTTCTTCTAAATACTTGCTCATTGCTTTATTTCAGCTCAATATTTCTTTTAGAATTTCATTATCCACTATCCACCAATCACTATCCACTCTAGTGCGGCGGCAAATCTGTCATGCAACATTTAGTTTATTAAATTGGAGAATATAATAAGCAACTTTTAGATATTACGCCGCACTAGAGGTCTTATTCCTCTGAGTCGGCAGCAGACTCTCCTGAAAACTGTGCTGCTTTTATATCGGCTCTGATTTCTTTTGCTATAAAATAGGCTTCTGTATCTTTCTCTGTTTTATCAGCAAAATCACCCGCTATCTTAACACGCGAGTCTAAAAGAACCCTTGCTTTGACCGTGCTCATCAAAACAAGATTGGGTTTAAGAGCTATTAGCTGCCCATCATCTTTTTTCAAATACCAAGCATAATAATATCTGCGTCTGGAAATAGCCTTTTTTTGCGGAATCAAGAAACCTGAGATTTCCAGCTGCGAACCATCTTCTTCTGAAGAAAGCGGGTTCTCAATACTTTGTTGCTCTGAAAAATCATTTTGTAAAGCAAGCTCTGGAGATTCAGGCTTTAAAGGTTTGACTGTTTCAGCAGGCTTTTCTATTTCCGCAGAGGAGAGATTTGTTTCTGAAACAACAGGCAGAACTGGTTCGGCAACTTTTTGAGTATAAGATGACACCTCTTGCACAAAAGGTTCCGTAACATGAAACTCTGAATCGGAGTTTGCCGGAGAATCTATTTGAGGAGCTGAAAACTCAGGCACAGAGGGTTCAGAGGGGTTTGAAAAGTCTGTCTGCAAAGACGGGTCAGAAGGAATAACTGGTTCCAGCGGAATCAAAGGTTCTTCCAAGACTGGTTCAACAATTTCTTCTTTTGGAGCCAAGCCATATTCTTCCGATTTCTCATCAAATTCATTTAAAAGAGCTTCAAAGTCTTTATCACCTTTTTCAAGCTCTGCTTCTAAGGCTTCCAAAGGATCCAGAAAATCAGTATGAATCACTTCTCCAGTATTTAAGCTCTGTTTGCCTGCAAAAGCAACTTTGCCTGGAAGAAAAATCAAGGCTAACAATATAATAAGAGTTTTTTTCATCACCAGCTCTCCTTAAGCTCAAGGCACATATATTAGCATGTTTTCATTTATGAAAACCACTTAAGAATTTCCAACCACGAAATACACGAAAGGCACGAAAAAAACTTCAAAACCTTTTCTCTAACAGAGAAGACACGGAATACGCTGACTAAGAAGCGCCAATCAGTGCTTCTGTACATAGAGAATGGAATCATCCTTAAGCTTTTTTTCTCTAAGGTTTTGATATTAAATTGCTCATTTATCCAATTCTATTATGAGTTGAATATTTTTAGAGAAATCAGTGCATTTAACTTGTACTATTAAAATGCTAACATGCCTCCTCCATCTGTGATAAAATTCAAGCAATGGAGGTTTCAATGCGATTTTCACAGCAACAACTACAAAAATATCTTCAAAGTGCCATAAAAGCCGCATCTGCAGCAGGAAAGGAAATCTCATCCTCTTTTGGCGGCTTATTTCATGTCGAAAAAAAAGGCGACATTAACCTTGTCACAGAGACGGATTTGGCGGCAGAAAAAGCAATAAAAGAAATACTCTTAGCTGAAACTCCAGAAATCAACTTCTACGGTGAAGAAGGCGGCGGCTCAGGATGGAAGGAAACTCCAACATGGGTTGCAGATCCTTTAGATGGCACGAGCAACTTTGCAAAAGGCCTGCCCCACTTTTGCGTTTCCATAGCCCTCTGTGACAAAGGACTTCCAATCATAGGTGTTATACATCAGCCTCTGACCAATGAAGTTTATACAGCTGTTAAAGGAGCTGGAGCTTTTTTGAACGGCAAGCCTCTTAACGTCAATGATAAAACCGACTTAAACGATACGCTTGCGGCCACAGGATTTCCATATAATCGCCGAAGCAATTTGGATTTAATAACTTCCAGAGTCAAAAATGCTCTTGCCGCTGCCCACGACTTGCGAAGGCTCGGTTCAGCAGCTCTTGATCTATGTTTTGTCGCAAGAGGCATTTACGGAGTTTATTGGGAAGACAGCCTCATGCCTTGGGATGTAGCAGCCGGAATGCTTATTGTAGAAGAAGCTGGCGGTAAAATAAGCAAGTTTGACGGTTCAATCGCATATCCTGACAGCAAAGAAATTCTCGCCACAAACGGTCTTTTACACGAAACGGCGATAGAGAAGATAATTTTCGTCTAATATAATCTATCCACAGATTACGCAAATGACCGCAGAAAAAAAAACAAAACTTTTTTTTAACCACAGAACACACGGAATACACGGAAAAAGACCTCATACCAAAAATCTCGGAAAAGTCATCTGCTTTTGTTTTCGGATAGATCGGCTGTTATGGATGTTGGTTCTTACTCGCCACTCATCACTGATTTTTAAGCTAGCTTAAAAATCTCATCTGTGTCCATCTGTGGATAGAAAAAATTGTACCCGATAATAAACATTTAGAAAAAACAGACTGGTAGTTAATCTTTATATTTTACACTATTTGAACTTTTTCCAGACGAGCCAGAAACCACGACCTTTGGCTGAAGCTATATCAGCTTCTCCATTTGTGCCGGATATTTTTTGAGCCAGCTTTTTAAGTTCTTCAGGAGAAACTTTTGGAATGTCTTTCTTCTGATTAAGGCCAAAACGTCTTTCAATTTCTTGGATTACCGAATCAGGGGTGCTAAGACCATAGCCGCCGCCCATAAAAGCAATACCGCCTGGTTTAAGTGCTTTAAAAACACCTTTCAAGGCTGCTTCCAAGTCAGCCCAAAAGAACAAAGAGCCGCGGCTGATGACAGCATCAAAGGTTTCGGCTATAAAAGGCAAAGAGCAAGCATCGCCTTCTATCATAATAGCTCCTTTGGCTCTTTTGGCAGCTCTTTGCAGCATATCTTCAGAAATATCCAAGCCCACCACAAGCTCAGGATCATGTCGCAAAAGAGCTTCAGATATGTGACCAGGACCGCATCCCAGATCTAAAACCCTTTTACCTTTAATAGAAAAGCCGCCTCTGTTCATGAGATCCCTGACAAGCCAAGGGAAAATAGGCTTTAAAACTTCTTCAGCAAATTTTTCGTAATGATCTTTTAAATTTCCCATAGTTAAGTTTTATCCACAGATTTATACAGATAGGATTTTAAGCATAGCTTAAAATCAGGGAGTATGGTATAGGCGTAGAGGGTAGTAAGAAGCAAATACCCAACAAACCCCTTATCCAAAACCTTTTATAAACCACAGAACACACGGAATACAAGGACAAAATATTCATCCGCAGATTACGCAGATAGACACAGATGAAGTTTAGTTTATTAAATTGGAGAATATGATAAGCAACTTTTAGATGTCGCACTAGTCCTTGCCACTGTTTTTTCAGGGTTTGGTGTTTCTCATGCTCTTAGGCTGACCTGTAGCTTCAAGAACATTGAGCCAGAAAGTGCTTTCAGGATCTATAACCTTGTTCTCTCTTGTAACCATTTTCATAGGCACATAAGTGAAAGAATTGTTCCATCTGCCGACTATCATGCCTGTTTTCCCGGACATAGCCGCATGCACAGCATTCTGAGCAAGCTGAATGCAGTATCTGCTGTCAGAAGGAATAGGTCTGGAGCTTCTGATCATGTAGCTGGGATCTATGTATTTTACATTTACATGCATTCCCTGTTCATCAAAAAACTTTTTGATTCCATCACGCAAGAAGATTCCCACATCGCCGAACTTGCGGTTGCCGGAAGCATCGTATTCGTCTTTTGCGCAAAGATAAGCGCCGACTCCTTCGGCAACTACTATCAAAGCGTGAGATTTGCGTTTAAGTCTCTTAAGAAGATGAGAGTAAAATCCGTTGGGGCCTTCCAACTCAAACGGAACTTCCGGGATAAGACAGAAGTTCACTTCTTGAGAAGCTATTGAAGCGCTTGCAGAAATATACCCTGAATTTCTGCCCATAAGTTTAACGAGACCTATGCAGTTCTGATAGCCCTTTGCTTCTACGTGAGCTGATCTGATAGAGGCCACAGCATGGGTACAAGCTGTTTCGAAACCGAAAGTCTTGTCTATGAAAGGGATATCGTTATCTATTGTTTTTGGGATACCTATGATTGAAATAGGCAATCCGCGTCTGTTCACCTCATCGGTTATCTCAGAAGCGCCGCGCAAAGTGCCATCACCCCCGACACAGAATAGCATGTTGATCTTATAATCCATAAGGCGATCAACCATTTTGGCAACATTCTGATTTCCTCTAGATGAGCCCAGAATTGAACCGCCCAACTCATGAATATCGGAAACTTTGTCAGGCGACAAAACAATCGGCTGCAAACCGGATTCTTTTATCATTCCCCAATAACCGTATCTGAAACCGTAAATACTCTGAGCCTTATAAAGGAAATGCAGCTGCATAACCAAAGAACGTATAACATCGTTAATCCCTGGACAAAGACCGCCGCATGTTACAATACCAGCTCTTACGGCACCAGGTTCAAAAAAAATCTTTTCTCTGGGACCAGCTTTTTCAAATGAAAGAGGTTCTTCACCATTCTCTATATATTGTTTTATAGCACTCAGACGATTAGAGTAAAGAATACGCTCATTTTCGTCTATGTAGTTTGTCAGATAGTCGCCATAAACAGTTGAAAGGTTAAGCGGAGAAGGAACAGTACATTCACCTAGAGTTTGAACAGCAAAATCATTATGTGTAAGTGTCATGGCACCCATCCCTTTGTTAATTTGAGGCATATTATAACATATTGAACCACGAAATACACGAAAATCACGAACAAACTCCAAGAACGATGCTAGGCATAGCATCCGATCTATCTACAGATTACACAAATAACAAAGATAAGAACCAAAACTCTTTAAACCACAGAACACACGGAATACACAGAAAAAGGCTCCAGCGAAAAAAAAAATATCAAAAAAGCCTATCTGCTTTTTCTCACTCTCGCCTTAAACCATTGATTTTACAAGTAAACTTAAAAATCTCTGTATTTATCCGAGAGTCGACCTAAATTGTATTCTATTGCCATAGAATTGCAATTTGTGTCGATTTTTTGCCAAGAAACATCATAGAGTTGGAAAGGAGGAAAGGCTTGTCATTGAATAGAGAGGTTTTAGCTGCAACACAGCACTAGTTATTGCAGATTTAGTTCCAATACCTTGTTACAGCCTTTTATAGTCGACATTCTATGGGCAATGATTATGGCAGTCCGATCTTTGGTGACTTTTTCAACCACCTGTTGGATAATTTCTTCTGTTCTGGAATCCATCGCCGAAGTGGCCTCATCCAGAATCAATATCTGAGGGTCATCCACCAAAGCTCTCGCAAAAGAGATAAGCTGGCGTTCTCCGGCAGAAAGATTTGAGCCTTTTTCATATATTTTGGTATTCAAGCCTTCCGGAAGAGTTTCAACAAACTGCTCTAATCCAGCATCTTTAATGATTCTTTGAAGTTTTTCAGGATCTTTTTTTGCCGGGTCCAGAAATATATTGTCCTCGACAGTTCCTGAAAATATTGTCACATCTTGCTGTACAAGGCCTATAGCTTTTCTAATGGAATGAAGAGAATATTCACGCAAGTCTGTGTCATCAATGAGTATTTCGCCTTCTGAATAGTCATAGAAGCGTTTCAGCAACGAAGCCAATGTAGTCTTTCCTGCTCCAGTCCTGCCAATAATCGCAACTTTATCGCCCTTTTCTATTGTATAATTGAAATCTTTTATGACCGTTTTGTCTTCGTCGTAAGAAAAAGTCAGATTTTTGAACTCAATCTTGTCTTTAAACTCCTTAAGGTCAACACCCTCATCCAGGTCTATATCATCTTCTCTCGCAAAATAACCAAAAACCCGTTCAGCAGAGGCAAATCCGTTTTGTAAAATAATCAACTGCTCGCTGAGACGCATTATAGGGTGGAAAATTCCATCGAGATAACCCAGAAAAGCTACCAAAACGCCTACTGTTATGGCTCCGTTTTTTACTAAATATCCGCCAAAACCTATCAATAACGCATTAGAAAGAGCATTGCATGTAAGATGTACAGGGTCAAAAAGACCTCTGTAGATAAGAGAGCTAATTGATATATCTCTGTAAGAAGAACTTAAAGCCTTAAAATTTTCAATCCTTTCAGACTGTTTTCCAAAAACGCCAACAATATCTATTCCCGAAATATTTTCTGATAAAGCGGTGTTCAAAATTGCAAGTTGCTGTTTTGCAAGCCCATAAGACTCGCGAAGTTTATCTTTTATCAAAATTATAGCATACACAAGAAGCGGAACCACCGCAAACACCAACAGGGTAAGCTGCCAGCTCTTATAAAGCATAACCAAAAACATGGCTATAACCATCAAAAAATCGCCCAGCATATAAATGATTTCGCTTTCAAAAAAACACCTGAGGTTCTCAACATCGCTTGTCAAACGTACAACTAAACGTCCGACCGGATTTTTATCAAAGAATTTCATCGGCATTCTCTGGAACTTGGAAAACAAATCCACCCTAAGCTTATAAAGAAGATTCTCACCCACGTATTGAGAACCCAAATTTCTGAGCCAGAAGGTTAAAAAAGCCTTCAGGATAACAAGCCCAAGAAAAGTGAAGGAAAGAGGCTTAAGCGGTTCTTTCAAGCCAGGCTTTAGAGCTTCGTCAACCAGTTTGCCCAAAACTGCCGGAGTTGCAACATATACCAGAGCTCTAAGAATCAAAAGAACAGCTATCAGAAGGATATAACCCGTCCAAGGTTTCAAGTATGGCCAAAACTTTAAAAGCAAGCTCGCATCCTGCTGCTGTTTTTCTATATATTCTTTTTCAAAGTAAGTTTTCTTTTCCGACATTCTATCAAAATTCCTTTTGCCGTTCCCAAAGTGAGGCATAAAGACCATTTGTCTTTAAAAGCTCTTCATGAGTGCCCTCTTGAGAGATTTTGCCATCCTCCGAGAGACAAATTATATGGTCAGCATCGGCTATACTCTTTATTCTGTGAGAAACTATTACCTTTATAATATCGGGCGTATTTTCTTTAACTGCGGCAATAATCTGATTTTCAGTTGCCACATCCACAGCGCTCGTAAAATCGTCCAAAAGCAGCACAGGCCTTTCAGAGGCCAAAGCTCTGGCTAAGGAAACGCGCTGTTTTTGTCCCCCTGAGAGATTAACTCCGCGCTCGCCAAGCAAGGTCTGCAAACCGTCAGGAAAGCTATCCAAATCCTTTTTAAGTCCAGCCAAAATTGCATAATGCTCTGCTTTTTCTTTATTTTCCTGATCTTCACAAGCAAAAAGGATATTTTTCTGTATGCTTTCTGAAAACAGGAAGGATTCTTGAGGCACGAATGCAAAATAGTTCTGAAATTCTTGCAACTCCAAGTCCTTTGAAGAAACAGAATCATTAAACAGAACTTCTCCGCCTTGAGGTTCATATATACGCATTAAAGCCTTCAGAAGGGTGCTCTTAAAAGAGCCGACAGGCCCTGTGATACCTAAGGTTTCACCGGATTTCAAGGTGAAGCTCACATTGGAAAGAGCGCCGGCAGTCCCTTCCGGATAAGCAAAACAGAGGGCTTTAACTGTCATTGCGAAGTCCTTTTCGACAGCGGGAGGCAAAAGTTTGTCATTATGTTCATAGACAGGTTCCTCCTCCAAGATTGTTATGCACCTGAACAAAGCCGCCTTGGTCTCCTGAAACATCTGAATGAGTATACTTACTGCAGTCATAGGCCAGCGAAGCATAATCATGTAGCTTTGGAAAGCTACGAAAACGCCTATGGTTATCTCGCCTTTCAGCACAAGCGTTCCCCCGAGGAACATCAACAGGAAAAGGGCGAGATCGGAAGGCATATCAAAAATGGCTTCCCGCAATGCTGCAAGGCGAACCGATCTAACAGAAGCTTTCTTATATCTTTTTGTATAATCTTCAAAAGAAGCTATTTCACTGTTTTCTAAGCAGTAACCTTTAACAATACGGATTCCAGAGAGATTTTCCTCTGCCTTGACAGTCAAGTCAGCCAAACGTTTTCTTACCTCATAAGCCCGGTCAAAAAAAAGTTTTCTAAGCAAATACTGGCTGAGAGAAAGCAAGACAAAAGGCAAAAGCATGACTAAAGCAAGCTTCGGAGACATCCATATCATAATCAGCGGCAAAATAGTTAAAAAGAAAAGCGCATCGTAAAACATTACAAAACCTATAGACATAGCATAGACTACTTGCTGAATATCGTTTGTCATTACAGACATCAAATCGCCTAAACGGGCTTTTTTAAAATATTTTGACGGCAATCTCATCAGATGAATAAAAAGCATAGTTCTTAAGTCAAATACTGCATTATGTCCAGCGATCCCCAAATGATAACGCCAAGCGAATCTGCCTATTCCCTTAATTGCTGAAAGCGCAAAGATCGCGAAAGCAGACCAAGTTATAGCAGCGACAGAGATTTCTTCTTTGCCTGTCAGCTTGTCTATAAGGTAGTTCAGAAACATCGGCGGAAAAATCTGCGCCAGATTTGTAATGAAAAGTGCTAAAAAACCTATCAAAAGATATTTTTTATAGGGTTTAAGCAAGCTGAAAAAGAAAAACAAAGGAGACAGTTTTTTCTCTTTTATTTCAGCAGAAGTCACTCAGTCAACCTCATAATATTGACTCTCAGACCTGGTTTTTTAGATGAAAAATAAAAACTTGTAGCGCTCGCCAATTCAGGCGGCTGTTCAACAAGGCACAGGAAGGAAGCGTTTGAATTGACGCCTAAATTGCGGGCATCGGTAAGAATGCCCATTTCAATGTAATGTATATAAGAGGGCAATCGCATATTTTCCTTGTAGCTGTATCTCACTGCTCCATTCAAGTCGCCTTTTTGTACAGCTTCTTTAATCTCGGGAGCAAAACCTTGAGTCAGTTCAACCAGAAGAGCATAATTCCAATCCGTGAAAAGCGCGTCTTTCGTATAGCCGCTGAGCTGCTCTATTTTTGACGCTCCTGACTCACTTGCGGCGGTCAGAGCTTTCATAAAGTCTTTTCCGAATCTCTCGTATAGATATATGTAAAACAAGCCTTTTTGCCCATAATCAGCCAGTTTCTTCGAAAAATAAAAAAGATCCAGGTCTAAGACTCCTGTAGAAATCCAATTGGCAAAACGGGGGTCATTAGCTATAGAATCAACTCTTGCTCTTTCCGTGCCAGCCTCATAGACAACGGTATATTCATCATGCTGGCCTCTGTATTGTCTGTATCGTCCTTCTGCACAAACTGACAAGCCTTCGTCAATAGCCAAATCTTCCTGTCTGGCACCCAAGACCTTGCCTGAAGCATCAACTTTCAACTTTGACGAATAGTTAATGGCATGCTGCATTTCATGAACTATGGTTTCCCGAGCATCCCGCAGCCAAATAGGCAAACTGATTCTATCTATTCTTGTGCCGATTCCTATCAGATCTCGCGGGTTTTCTGCAGAAAGAAGGTCATAATAATAAAAAAGTCCGGCATATCCTAAAGAGCTGTAATAAGGAGACAACAAGATAGAAAGCTTGCCGTCTTTGTCAACATCATGAACCTTGCCATAATTTTCCGTCATAAAAGGATAAATATATGTTTCAAACTCTTTAGCCAATGCTTCTAAAACAACAGGGTCCGTGTTATGTACAAATAGTTCGCCTCCAGCACCTTTATAGCTGTTATAGTCCACAAAGAACTTAGCATTCTCTGTCACTTTTGCGAGGGTAACCTTTACTGACTTGCCCAAAACAGGAACAAAATATTCTTCTCCTTCTATTTCATCAGCATGGTTATAAACAGGAACAGGTATCTTGTTTGCTCTAAGATTTGCTCTGACATATAGGTTTTCAATGTCTTCCAGATTCGGCAAACCGCATTTTCTGATCGGCATATCGCTTGAAATCACCTGACTCAAACGTTTGAAAGCTTCCTTATTGCCAGTATTGTTTAATACTTTCAAGAAAGAAGGCTCTGGTTCTTCATTATCCTTTTCTTCACCTGGCAAACTGATATTAAAGTTATTAGAACCTGGGGAAGCATTAGTTACTTGGAGAGCATAATAATTTTTTTCGCCTTCTTCAGCTGGCAAATCTGTAAAAACTATTTGCTCAAAACCGCTTTCAAGACCCGCTCTTGCAAACTGCTTAGTCATATTAGACAATGACTTTGAATAGAGAAAACCTGGCTCTATCTCGTCATAGCTGTTCGAGTTTTTTTTGGAAAAGACGCAAGCAGAAAGAAAGACAAGAGGCAAAAGCAGGCTTAAAAGAAGGTGTTTTTTATTCAAGGTGTAATTCTCAAGAAAGTGATTTTAGCAGGATTTACAGAACTTGCGTTTTCTATAGTGAATTTCAAATCAGGGGGCAAAGGAGGAGATTCTCCTTCTTCCAAAGAAACAGGTTCTTCATAAGCAGGCAAAACAACATAAAACAATGCGGATTCAGAGAATGACGAATATTTATTCACAGATTGCAGCCAATCCAAATACAGATCATCAATATTGTTGAAACACAAGTCTTTCAGAGCTTGCGGAAGCTTTGCTTTGTTATCAATAAGCTCGGGCGTACACTCTACGGCAACAGCCGTGAAGAAATCTTGCTCAAGAGTTTCCGGCGTATAATTTGATTTGCCAAACATTGCCGCTATTTCATAAGAAGCTGCATCTGTTCCCATATAGGGCATTTTAGCTATTTTGCTTATAGCTTCCTCACCCAAACGGTCATAAATATAGGATAAAAACAGACCGCACCTGCCATAGTCACTGCTTGTCTCCTGAAAAGAGTAGACACTGCCAGCTGGGTTATCAACCCATCCTATAACGTGTGGATTATTGCCCGAGTAATCAAGAGAGTGTCCCAGGCCCTGCATATCGGAATAAGGCGGCAGACCGGCTTTTCCGCGCATTTGTCTGTAACGTGCTTCTATGGCGACAGACATGCCTTCATCCAGCCATATTTCTTGGTCGTAATAAGTTTTATTAAAGCCCGTGCCATATATGCCGCCTACGCATCCCTTATTAGAGAAATGTACAGCATGCTGGCATTCATGAATCAAAGTTACAAGAGCATATTGTTTCCAGTTATCTCCTGAGACAATCGAAATCGGAGGTTTCCAGTTATCTCCTGAGACAATCGAAATCGGAGGCGACAAAAAAACAATGTCACATGGCTCAGAATTATAGTCCGATGACAATAATGAAGGGTCAAAAAGTCCCACCAGATCAGAGCCATAACTAAATATTGAAGGGGTAATCAGAACAGAAAGCTTGCCGTCATTATCTGCGTCAAAAATTTTGCCATATTTTTCCAAAATAGGATACATATAAGCATCATATTCAGGTCCAAGAACATTTTTTACAAACGACTCCAAACTGTCAGGCAAAGGTTCATAACCGGAATAACTCTCTTTATCCACAAAAATCTTCAAATTAGCAGATTTGTATACCAGCTTACATTCAGTTCTTGGGAGTATTTCATAATTAACGGAAGCATTTAGCCTATAACGTTTTCCCAGCTCCTCAGAAGACATGATTGAAGCTCTTACAGATGCTCTTTGAGAAGCTTTGGCAGCCCTTAGTTTAGCCAAGCGCACAGGGTCTGAAAGTTTGCGTCTTATTGAAGAATGAGCATTAAAAATCTTCTGATTTCGCAAATGCTCAGCAGGAAAAGCAGAAACAGCTTTTAGTGAAGAAGCATAGCTGTCAGCATGATAGTTTAAGGGCATCTTAATAGTTGTAGCCCCGCTTGCATCAACCTTAACAAGCCATTTTGTAGGCTTGTCAGAAGGCGGCATTACAACTGCAATATGCGGATCTTCAATATTCTCCAGAACAAATCTTTTATCCGGATTTTCATTTTTTACATTTTCATTAACCTTGTATTCGATTTTTTCCCGCAAATCGTCATCAATATCCAAAAAGCAGCCGGTAGCAAAGAAAGAGCAAAAAAGACAGGCTAATAGAAAGAAATATTTCTTACGGTTCTTGTTTAACATATTTATCAAACCAGTCGAACTGCTCCTGCAATACATGCATTATAGACTCTCTGGCCTCATAACCGTGAGATTCGTGCGGCAAAATAACAAGTCTGGCATTCCCGCCGTTACCTTTTATCGCTGCATAGAGACGGCGGCTTTGGTCTGTATAAGTTCCCGGATTCTGATCTTCTCCGCCGTGAATTATAAGAATAGGCTCTTTTATCTTGTCAGCATAAGTGAAAGGAGACATTTCATGATAGATATCTTTTGCCTCCCAGTAAGTCCTTCTCTCGCCTTGGAAACCGAAAGGAGTCAAAGTTCTGTTATAAGCTCCGCTTCTGGCTATACCGGCTGCAAAAAGGTCTGTATGGGCAAGCAGGTTTGCCACCATGAAAGCGCCATAAGAATGACCTGCAACTCCTATTCTGTCTCTGTCGGCAACGCCCAGCTCCACAAGTTTTTCGACTGCCGCTTCTGCACCTGCCGTTATTTGCGAAACAAAGGTGTCATTGGCTGTCAGAGGATTACCAACAACTGGAATTTCTGCATTGTTCAATACTATGTAACCGTTAAGCAAAAAGAACAGAACAGAAGAGCCGCCTATTCTGGTATAGCGGTTTCCGGAAGTTCTTACCTGCCCCGCTGTTTTAACATCAGTATATTCACGCGGATAAGCCCAAATTACAGCCGGATAACGCTTGCCTGGCACATAATCGACCGGATAATAAAGCATTCCGCTTAAAGGAACACCATCAAATCTTTCGTATTTGATAAGTTCCTTTTTCACCCTTGAGAGTTCTTTGGTCGGAGCCTCATAAAAAGTCAGCTGTTTTCTTTCGGTGCCGGAAGAAGCTCCGCCGCAAATATCAGTTAAGAAATAGTTAGGCGAAGTTTCTGTATTTTCCCGAGAAACAACTATTTTTGTCAGATCAGAATTTGCAAATCCGAAGAAAGACTCATAATACTCAGAACCTGACACAAAGAGATCTGTAGTTTCTTCGGTTTCAAGGTTATATTTGCGCAAAAACGGCCTAAAGCCTTCAGGTGTAGCTCCGCGTCCTTCCATATATATGTATTTGCCTTCTTCTAAGATGCCCAAAGTTTCACCAGAGTCATTATAACGATAAAGTATATCTCCAGGATCGCCATATGTATCGTTTGTATTGCGGCCAAAAAGCTTTTTGCATTCGTCAGCTCTATTGGTCTTGGCGAAATCAAAAATCCTGCCTTGAATCCATTTGGTATCGCGATCATAGTCCCAGATGATGCCCATATTTTCTTTATTAAGCAAATCAGTTCCGGCATACCTGAAAGGCAGCTTTATGACTTCTCGGGGTTCTTTATCAAAAGGAGCTTCCCAAGAATACATGCAGTCACGAAATTCTGCGGGCTTAGAAGGGTCGCCGCCATCCAAGGCTTCCACCCAGCAAAGAGTCGATGGTTTAAGGGATTGCCAGAAAAGGCCGCGCATGCCTTCGCTCACACCTTCAATCGGTATTTCTTCTCCGACAGGAATATGAGCCAGCACCTTTATTAGCTTGCCTGTTTCATCCCAAAGTTCGTATCTGTGCGCAAAGTAATGATGAGGAACCGTTCTGGAAAATGGAGTCTCTAAAATTTTAGCGACTGTGTATTTTCCGTCAGGCGAAGTTGAAACATATCTGAGCAAACCTGGCGAACCAAACTTTTTGGAGGCAGTAGTTGTAACATCAATTTTATAGAGCTGAGAAGCCGCATAATATTCAAAGAGTTTATCGTCATAATCTGTCTGAAGCAAATCCTGATATGTGCGGACCTGTGAAACTTTGCCCAAGGACTCAGAAATCTCAGGTATCTCAGGAATAATCGGCTTGATTGGAGGTTCGCCTCTGTTTTCATGCCACAGAGGAGCAAAAATATACTGGCTGTCCATGCTCCACCAGAAAGGCCCTATGAGCACAGAATTTAACCGATCGGGAGTTATTTTTTTCGAGGTGTTTTCATGAGGATCGAAAAACCATACGCTTGAACCTTTTGGCGTATAAGCCGCAGCTGCAAAAAACTTGCCATTAGGAGCCCATATAGGAAATCCGAAGCGTGTATCATAGGGAAGAGAGAGTTTTTTGATTTCACCAGATTTAAGGTCTATAAAAGACAATGCCTTAACAAAATATCTTCTAGTTTTTATATTAAAACGAGTAAGTATCCTCATCCCTGCCAACTTAGCCATAGGCTCTGCCAAGTCTTCGAGAGTAAGCATGCTCGTATATTCCACCAATAAAGCAAAATCGCCTGTTGGCGATACAGAAAGCTGGGGAGTATTAGGTGTATCTAAAATGTCAATAATGTGCTGTTTTGGCTGTTTATATCCAGTTTTTTTCATATTTTGAGCTTGTATAGAACTAAGTGTAAAGAATAAGACAAAAATTACGGCTATAAATCTTTTAATGGCTAGTTCCCCCTTTCCTTATAAGACATTCTAAAAGAAAGGAAGCTAAAAAACAAGCAATCTAAAGCTGTCAGCGACCAGCTACTACCATTCCGTTTTCAAATAGTGGTATAAGCGCAGCTTGGCGGTTTTGTTCAATTTCGGGCAGCTGTTTCTCTAGGATTTCTATTTCAAACTTTCTGGCATCAATATATTTAGCCAGTTCAGTTTCTTGAGCAGAAAGTTGCTGAGAAGAAACAGGTTGTTCAGAAATAACTGCTGTTACAGACGCAGGTGTTTTATCCGGTTCAGTTTGTAGATTTTTAACTTCTGGTTTTACCAATGCGGGAGGCTTAACGAGAATTTCAGATGTCGTTGAAACTTCAGTTTTTTTTGTTTCAACCGCTGCCTGCTGTACCTGCTTCGAAGGAGCCACAGACTTCGGAGAAGCCGCATATAGATTTTGTAGAGACAAAGCTGATGCAAAAATTATCAGAAATGTCACTGTACAAACTTTAATAAATCTTTCCACAATAAAAGCCTCCGATTTTTCGACCTGAAAATTATATCGGCAAACTATAAAAGAAATCCAGTATTATTTTAGAAGCCTCCGTAAGCTCCTATTTCAGAACCTATTTCAGAGTAAAACCTCAAGGGCGAAGATTGAAGGAGATGATAATCAAAAGAACCGTCAGGCTTTTCCCCTACAAACTGCGGATCCACATTTAACACACTAGCTCCGGACTGAGTACAATTGTAAGTTGCAATCTGAAATCCGAATATATTGTTGTAAGGATAAGCATTATTTTTTCCAAAGTCTTCTATGCCAATCCCTGCCTTAGGACCGCTATTGTATATGATGTTATTTTTGATTATTCTCGTACCCAGCCCTGATGTTGTTATTCCATAGTCATAGGCTCTTATAGTAATATATTGAAAATCCAGATTTTCTGAAGAAGATTCTATACCTATTTTTCTTGATTCAATTACACCATTGCGCATGATGACATTTCCCGAACCGCTAATTTCAAAACCGAAGTTCTTTGAAGCTCTTATATCAAAATGCTTGAATGTTATTTCATAATTTGCGCTTAAATCAACAGCCGTATCGCACTTAAAAGCTTCAAATCCGCTTATTTCAAAGTCTTTGCTCAAGCTTGCTCTCAAGCCGATTGAACATTCATCGGTTTTGAGATTCTTAAACTCATGTTTATAAAAGTTATCGAACCTAAAGCCGGTTTCACAAAATGCAACCATGACATTCTCTGCTATGACGTTATTATATGAAGCCTCTAATCCTACCAAAGCGGATGATATCTGTACATTGTTTATCGTGCTTTTTTCATAGGCATTTCCAGAAGCTATTTTTATTCCTTTCCAATCACCTTTTGAAGGCAAAGACCCTTTGGATGTGAAAACTATCGGCTCTTCAGCTGTGCCTTCCGCAAGTAAAAGACCTTCAACCATCAATATAGGCAAATCCGCATCTGTATCACCTTTTTGAAAGCGAATGATAGTTCCGGGTTCAATAGTAAGCTTGGCTTCAGGATCTATATAAACAGAGCCAGCTAAATCGATAGGGTTGAAGGACTTTTTCCAATAAATGTCTTCTTTTATCACACCAGAAAGTGTTACATGCTCAATCTTTGAAAGTTCCAGCTCTTCATTATCAAGGCTTAAAGCAGCCATAGCATAGGAATAGCGGTTACCAGGCAAAACATCGTAATCAACGAAATTTTCCGAAACAGGAAAAAGTTCTTTTTCATCTTTATAAAGCTCCATAGGCTCACCATTTACACTCCTATAGAGTCTGAAGCCTGATATGCGGCTGTCTTCCTCATAAGACCATGTGATATTGATTTTGGAATATTCTTGTGCAGCCTTTATATATCTCAAAGGCTCTGGAGCTCCTAGAAAAGCCAGAGGATGAAGAGTTTTAAAATACTGTCTCTCAAGTGTATAAATACTTTTGTCTGCTTTTTCAGCTTCAATCCTAAAGGAATAATTCTGAAAAGAAAAAAGATTATCCAAAATTATCTCATGCTGCAGTTTTTTCTCAGGAAAAGTCTTCCTGGTAATCAAAACACCGTCCTGAAAAAGGGTACAAACCACTGAGACCGGAAAGTCCGCAGAGACCTTTATAATCGCCATATTTGTATAAACAGCGTTAACTTCGGAAAAAAGCACTGAATCTTCGACACTTACGGAAAAGTTAACATCGCTCATAACTTGGCCATATTCCAACTCTATTGTTTTCTCTGCCAAGTAAAAACCTTCTTTTTCGGCTTTCAGCCTGTGTGAACCCACATCCAAAGAAGTGAATTCATAGCGTCCGAATTCATCAGTAACTGAGCTGTACAGAGAGCGATTAGAGGTAATTTTAACGCCCTGCAATGGACGATTGTGATAGTCAGTGACTATCCCTGAAACTGCTCCTCGCTGTATTTGCATCGTGTCGCCGCCGCAACCTACCATAAGCAGCAAGATAAAGAGAATTACAATCACAAAAAGGGCTTTATCAATAAAACTGCTATCAGGTTGTTTTGCTTTATTCTTATTCATAGCTTAGAAAGTCCGTATCTGCCTGCTTCCATGGCATACTGGTCAGCAAAGCGGGCACCAGAGTCATATTTAAGCCTATAGGGCTCTTCTCCTGTCCACTCGAAGCGGGGATCTGCGCTAGTCGCTCCCCCACCCGCGTGACAGCCTCTATAAAGTTCGTCGAAACCGTAAACACAGTTGAATCCATACTCAGGTTCGCCAAGAGAGCTCTCGTAGGTTATCCCCACCAAGCCCTGCATAAAGCGATTAACGAAAATATTGTTAGCAATGGACACCTCGCCTTTTCTTATTACCACCCCTCTTAGGGCATCGACAGTAACGTGATCCAAGAAGTTCGATTTATTTCCTGAAAGAGAATCCAGATATTCAAAGCCTGTTCCCCTGTCAGAAACTGCCAAAACATTAAATATTTTGCTTCTTCCAAAAACTCCTTTCACTGCAACCTGTTCTGCATAAATATCTGTATCCGACATTTCAAAATATTGATTTTTTTCGTTGCTGGAAACTTCAAGACCCTGCTCAACATCTTTAATTTTGAGACCCTTCAGATATGAACGGCCGCAATTTTCTATTTCTATAGCCGTTCCTTCCAAATCCTCTATAGCAGAGTCGTTCAAAAAAACTTCTATAACGTTTTTAAATTTCAAGCCTGCACCAGAATATCTCAAATGTATGTTTTCAAGCCTTATAGAGGGAGCAGTCGCCAAAATAGCGTGACTAGCTGTTCCAGAAATATGTATGTGACTAAGAGCAGAAGGCAAAGAGTTTACTGAAAAAATGGTTATTCCGCCCCAATGTTCGCGCTTATAAACCGCGTCCAGAGGAGCAAAAACTATCGGTTTTTCCGCAGTGCCCAAAGCTTCCATTCGGCCATAGACCAAAATCTCGGTTTTATCTATATCGCTGCCGCTTTTCACCGCGTCTGAACCAGCTATCAAAAGCTCTGTGCCGGCTTCTATGGACAAATTGACAGACGGATTGACTATAATGTCACCGTAAATCTTTACTGGTGAATCCGCTTCAGCAATATGCAAGTCTTTATTTAAGTAACCAGGCACAAAAATATAAGGAGTAAGAATTTTTTCCGATTCAATGCCTTTAGCGTTCACAGAAACAAGCCCATAGCGGCAAAAAGTTCCAGGAGTCAAGGAAGTATCGGCATAGTTCGTTTGAGTTGAATCTACAGGTTGAGAATTTACTTTAAGCCAATCCTCCCCCTTTTCCTGCCTATAAATATTATAACCAGCAACAGCTCTTTTCTTTTCTGGAGCTTCCCAAGAGAAAACAGCATTTTTCACTCCTTCAAAGCCTGTCACTTCCAGATTCTTGGGCGGATAAGGTCTCAAGCCCTCAGCTGTAAAAAATGAGTAGGCAAAAGAAGAAAGCACAGAGCCATCAGGAGCTTCGCACCTTATGATGTAGTTATAATAGGTTTCAGGCTTCAATCCGCTAATTTTAATTTCATGGGTCTTCGAAGGACGCATTTCCATAATGCTTTCGCTGTAACTCTGATCTTCGGAATATTCCAGCCAGCACAGAATCTCATTAAACGTAGTCCATCTGATTATTGCAGAATCAGAAGTAACTTGAGGCTTCTCAACCTTGTCTATTTGAGCGTTGCTGTCGAAAGGAGCTAAAACTATCTCTTCAACTAATGTAAGCTTAGAACCTTCCACTAGGACGGAATATTCCATTTTCTGAAAATTCCTATGTTCTATATAGAGAGTGTTTTTGCCTTCAGGCACTTCTTCCAAATAGAAAGAACCGTCAAGACCGGAATATGCTTCTTTGGTATATTCAAAGATAGACAAAACTCTGGCTCCAACAACAGCATCGCCCTGTCTGTCAACCAGATAGCCCTTAATCCCGCCAGTTCTTGACTCTCGTAAGCCGCAACCTGTCATACTCACAAGAAGCACCGCGAAAGCTATCAGAAGAAGCTTTGAATAGGATGTTTTAAATAACCGGGACATCATAAGCTCCCGCGTCTTCAAAGTTGTAGCCTGCCGACTTAAGCTGACTTGTATGTGCAGGCTTATAAGTAAAGTCATCAGGTACTATACCGACAAAAGGATCGCCTGAAATGAAGGCTGGTCCCCCTGAAGTGAAGACTAAGTCTCCAAAAACAGTCAGAGGCGTTCCATCTGTATTGGAATATTTCTTGACCGCTTCTATCTGGTTCCAAACAGCATTATTCTGTATTAAAATTCTGTTAGGAGAAGTGTCTGAATAAGGACCTGAAGAAGAACTGTAAAACAGACCTGTAATGTTTTTAGTTCTGTCAGCCAAAAGCAAATTGCTTCTGATTGCTGAAGTTGAAGAGTCTTCAACTACTATGCAGGTTCCAGAAGTATGCAAAGTATTTCGTCTGACTTCATCAGCTCCCGAGGTCTTAATACCTATTCCATTCGAGTTCCATCCGACAATATTTTTAATGGCCTTGGAATTGCTGTTAAGATTGTTTAAGGCTATTCCTACTGAACCTGAACGCACAATCTTATTTTCCTCAACCAAAATGTGGCTGTTTTTTTCACAAACTATTGAATTTGCACAGTCCATAAAAAGATTTTCAGCAATTCTGACTTTTTGTTCACAGTTTTTGACTACTATGCCGTTCCAAGAGTTTGTCACAGTGAGCCTTTCCAGTTCAGTTTCCTCGCGTAAACCGTCTATATAAATGCAACTGTTTGAACAATTGGAGAACACAGAGTCCGTAACTCTGGGCAAACCGCCGTTAGCAGCTTTAATGCCTGTAACTGCTGAATCAAGCTCTAAACCTGCAACTGTCGATGCGGAAATATCTCCTGATTCGTAAAAGTTTATTCCGCGATAGTCCCCTGCCCTCTTTATAACTTCCGAAGAGGTAAAGAGAACCTTTTCATCCAGGGTTCCTCTTATAATGAGAGTACCATACACATCTATTCCGTAAAGAGCATCTTCACTTTCGCCTGTCGTCGGTTTTGGAAACATAACCAGCACACCCTTGTCTATAACAAGGCTTTTGCCTTCGGGAATTATAAGATCGCCAGGAACTTTGTAAGGCGATTCGCTCTTCGTCCAAATTATGTTCTTATCCAATCTCCCAGGCAGAACAAAAGAAATCGGAGGAGTTTGCTGAGATTCAACTCCGTCAGGACTTACTGCTGACAACCTGTAATAGTTTTTTTGTCCAGGAAGAGCTTCATTGTCCAGATAGTTATTCCCGGAAAATGGCTTTTCATTTATCTTATCGAAAACACCATTTTTGCTATCAGATTTGTACAGGTTATATTTCATGAGCCTTCCCGGAGGCAAATCCCACTCAAGCAAACAAGCATAAGCAGCTTTCATATAGCTGGCTTTCAAACCTTCAGGTATTTGAGGAATTTCGCTTTCGGGTGTCGTCACTTCTAAAACAGCAGACTCCAAATTCCTGTCATGCTCATCTTTTCCGACACATTTGAACATATAGGTTGTAGCCGGTTTCAAGTTTTCAACTTCAAAAACGTGGGTATAAGCACGTAAATCAGACTTTGAGACTTGATAGTCAAACAGCATGTTCTGACCATATTTTAAAACCACGTCCGCCTTATAATCTGTTTGATAAGTAATAGTACAGGAAGTCGGTGTCAAAGCTGTAACACTCACATCCTGCAACTCTCCTGCGGCGGGCAAGAAGAAAGCTACTCTCTCTAAGGTTGTTCCGCCTTTTATTTCTACTTTTCTGGATTGCGTCTGATATCCTGTTTTAGAAACCACAATCTCCACTATTTCAGCTCTGATATTTTCCATTGCCCATAGACCGTAAATATCTGAAACTTCCATACGGGGACCGATTCTTACTTTGGCTCCGCTCAAAGGATTGCCTGAACTATCTCGGACAACGCCAGTAATCGAGCCTTCCTGCGTGCTTTCGGATTTTCCGATGCAACCGCCGGAAATAAGAAGAATAGAAAGTAAAAAAAGCGCTATAATTGCCTTTGTCTGATTTTTTTTCATCACAGCCTATATTTCGGACTTATCCGACTAAAAATTGAGAAGAATTTGTTCAAGGAGACTTTAATAAATGAATAACAAAAATATTCAAATAGACATAACTGCTGAGAACTCCTCATTAATTCCCACAAAGGGCAGTGCTGGAGCTTCCGGTTATGATTTGAGAGCAAAAGCTGATTATCTTCTCAAAAAAGGCGGCCGCCTGACAGTGCCCACTGGAATAAAACTCTCAATTCCTAAAGGTTTTGAAGCCCAAATAAGACCACGTTCCGGTCTTGCAATAAAGCACGGCATAACAGTTCTTAACTCTCCTGGCACTATAGACAGCGATTATCGCGGTGAAATAGGAGTTATTTTGATAAACCACAGCGAAGAGGATTTCCATATTGAAAAAGGCATGAGAATTGCCCAAATGGTTTTTGCCGAAGTCCTGGAAGCTGAATTTATTTTAAGCGACTCACTCGATGAAACTATGCGCGGCAGCAGCGGGTTCGGTTCTACAGGGAGTAAATAAAATGAAAAGAAAAATTTTGGTTTCCGGTTCTTTAGGCAAAATGGGAAAAACCCTCTGTGACTACATAAAAGCTCAACCCGACTATGAACTTGTTGCAGGTGTAGACAAAGCTTCCAAGGAAACAGGTGCGCTTTTTGAAGGCGGCTATAAAATTTATAATGACCTGAAGCAAGCTCTTTCTGAGAACCAAATCGATGTTATTATAGATTTCACAGAACCCAAAAGTGTTTTTGACAATATTCTGACTGCCATTGAAAACAAGACTCCTATCATAGTAGGAACCACAGGCTTAAAAGACGCGCAAAAAGAAATTTTGGCTCAAAACGCTCAAGAGAACGGCACACCTGTGCTAATTGTACCAAACTTTGCAATAGGAGCCATCCTCATGGCTGAGCTGGCTGCCAAGGCTGCAAAATACATGCAAGCTTGCGAAATAATCGAGCTGCATCATGATGCTAAAAAAGACAAGCCTTCCGGAACTTCCATTGAAACCAGAAAAGGTATTTTAAAAGCTTTGGGCAAAGAAAGCCAACAAAGTGACAACTCAATCATACCTATACATTCAGTAAGACTTCCAGGACTGGTAGCACACCAAGAAGTAATTCTGGGAGCTCTCGGGCAAACACTCACCATCAGGCACGACTCATATGACAGAAATTCTTTTATGCCAGGCATAAGAATTGCCATTGAACAAATCCAGAATCTAAAAGGCCTCTCCACAGGCCTTAAACTTTAAGCTTCGCATAAAGTTTAAGTGGTGACGAGTGGCGAGTGGCGAGAGAGAGAAGCATCCAGAAGATATTTATCCACAGATTACATGAATTTACTCTGTCAGCTTTAATTAACGACTCCGCAAAAATTAAATATTTTTGCTTAACTTGCTTTCTTTTAAACGATGATTTATTAGCAGCTAATAGCAGTCGATTGTTTAGCTCCCCTCTTGCATCGGTCTCACAACGCTACCACTTCAATCTGTCCCTAATCAGAGGCTAGGACAAAAATTGTGATGATGCGGCAGCAGAATGCAATTTTCGACCATTTTTGCCCTCATCTGTGTAAATCTGTGTCCATCTGTGGATAAAAAGTTAGCCTTGCCAGAAGGTGTCAGGATTTTGTTCCGCGAAAACGCCTTGATAAACTCCAGGCTCTTCACACCTCTGGAATATCATTTGACAAACAGCTGTCCCTGGCACGAGTTTCAAGGGAATCGGTCCGAAGTTTGATATTTCCAAAACTTGATGGTTATTAATTCCAGGCTGCATAAATGAAGCCGAAATATGAATCAGCAAACCTACTCTCGCAAAACGGCTTCTGCCTTCAAGCCAGCCTGCAAGTCCATTTCTTATCGCCACTCTTTCCTTGGTTATACCAAGCATGGTCTGCCCAGGAAGCAAAGTTATAGATTCGCCTTCAGGAATTAAGATTCCTTTAGTAGCCGCTTTAAAATCCAGATCCGTCTCAATTTCTATGGGATTCGGCAAGTGAACAAATACCCTAAAAGCATTCGACAGATGCAAGTCTATACTTGCAGGCCCAACCATTGAAGGATTAAAAGGGTCTATCTCTATATTTCCTTTTTTAATTTCTTCCAATATCTGATCTCTTCCAAGAATAGCCATATTACCTCCTACCAAAGTTGTTCATGCACTTCTGCTTCAAGCTTGTCTTCATAATGGTCAAGCATAGGCTCAAAGAAATTTAGTCCAGTAGCCTTCTCTATAGCATCAATGCTGGTTAAAAAAGTCTCGGGCTTCTCAAGACCTGAAACAGTTTGCGGTATAAGCATCGGCAGAACTCTGAAACTTCCGCCGTCTTTTGATTCATTTATTATAATTTTATAACTGGCCTCCGGGATCTCCACCTTATTTTGCAAATAAAGCGGATTTTGCCCGAAGACTGGTCCCGCAAAGACGTATACTTTACCAAACTCCTCTGAATACTGCTCTTCCAAGCGCTCTGTTTTAACCCATATTCGCCTGTTAAGAGTCGGAGTTTGCGGAATTATGTTACTCATCAGAAATGTCTCTCTCTGCCCATCTACTCCGTATCTATGTAAAATTGGAGCGTTAGGAGCCAAATGCCCTCGGTCATAACCTGACTTTGTATAAACGGAAGGCAGACCGCTGAGAGAGATACGGCTGTCGTCTCTGAAAGACGGACGCTTATTCTTTCTTTTTTGTGTATTAACAGCATCCAACCTGTAACCCACCCAAAGCGGGTTGCCTCTTTCCGCAGAATAGCCTGAATAATAGGAAGTGTTGCTCAAGGTGCTATAATCGCTTTTCTTCCCTGGCTTAGGTGCGCCACCATAAACCAGATCCGCAAAATTTTTAGTAGCTTCAATCAGTGCTGCATTGGCAAAATAAAAGCCAGGTTCAGGCTGAAGCTCTTCTTCCTGCTCAGTTTCCAATTCCGCAGGTTCGGGTTCTTCTACAGTCACTTCATAAGGCGGCTTTACGACTGGACTTTTACGTCTTTTAATCTCTGCGACCACAACATAAAGCATAATGACCAGCAAAGAAAGAAAAAGAACGAGAAGCAATATCTTAAGCAACCCGTTCTTTTTAGGTCTTTGATTAGCTTGTGTTGCAGCTGGCTGTGTTCTTTTTATTTGTTTATTCATCGCCTGTCAAAGCTGCTTTGACAGTTTCAAGAACCTTGTGAGTTTGCAAGGAGTGAACTTCAAGATGATCTTCAAAGCTTCTGGCTGACTGTGTATAGTTCAAAGCACCTATTCTTACAGGCGAAGTTGAAAGAATCGAAGCCATATAACTGCCGAAGCCTGTATCAAGCAAACCGTCTTCAAGAGTAAATAACTTCTTATAATTGCTTTCTATATGTCTGAAGCCTTCATCGCCTGGCAGAAAATGAGCAACAGGTATTACGTCTAATGCTATATCTTCTTTTGCAAGCTTTTCTGACACATCATAGGCAATAGATGTCATATGGGGGCCCGACACAAACATCAGCGCGCGTTCTTCTGCACGGGAGGCTGACTCGTGCACAAAGTCTTTGCCTTCATACCAGCAGTTGCCGTAAAAGTTCTTGGAGAACATACGATGCAAGCGAAAATAAGCAGGTCGCGCTCTGCCTGAAGCAGCAAATTCTCTTTTCATCGAACTTATTGTCTTTTCCAAAAGAACCCTTGTAGAAACAGTGTCAATAGGCTCATAGACATCTATAGTGTCTCCAAGCGATCTTATTAGACCTATATCGTTTAAAGACTGATGGGTTTTACCGTCAGTATAATAATCCAAACCGGCATAATGTCCTGCAAATATTACTGGCAATCCTTCTTCAGCTGCAGCAAAGATTTGATCTATTGCCCTTTTGTAAAAAGACGCATAAGTATTAACCACTGCTATTTTACCTTCAAGAGCTATGCCAGATGCAATAGAGCACATATCCTGCTCACTTATACCTACTTCCACATAACGTTCTTCGTAGGCTTGAGCCACCTCTACTAATTTACATGACTTTTCAAGATCTGCATCCAAAACGAATATATTGGTATCGTTCTTTACATCCAGCAAATAATTGGTAAAAGCTCTGCCCGTTGAAAGATCCTGATATTCAGGTTTAGGCGGCTTATCATAGTTCCGCATAACAGCATTATAGTTATGATAAGGCTCAGTTATACTGTCTATATCAATTTTGCCGACCAGCTCTTTCAATATAGAAGAATATTCATCATATGTCGGCACTTGAGAATGCCAAATAGCATGTCTTCTAGGCGTTGTAGCAGGCATAGCTGTAATTAAAGAACCGTATCCCTTGGTTGTATTGGCTATTATCACTGAAGGTTTCTTAGATTCCAGAATTTTATTTGCCGTATCTGTAATAGTCTTAATGTCATGACCGTTTACTGAATAAGTTTTCAGACCTATGCCTTCGAAAACTTTCTCCCAATTGTCGGCATCTTTGATTTCGGATGTTTTGCTGTCCGTCTGAAAACGGTTTCTGTCAACTATCACAACAAGATTAAGAGGCGCATATCTCTTGTAAGTAAGAAAAGCTTCAAAAAGCTGTCCTTCTTGCAGCTCACCGTCTCCCAATATTACAAAAACAGGTTGTTCATTGCCTGAAACCTTGCGGCTGATAGCCATACCAACGCCCTTTGAAAGTCCCATTCCCAGTGAACCGCTGTCAGAATCGACTCCTGGTATCCGGCGATCGCAATGAGCGGGCAAACCGCCTATTTCCTTGAATTGCCATAGGCTTTCAACAGGTATAGTGCCTAATGCTGAAAGCACTGCATATTGAGCGGCAGCGGCATGTCCTTTGGAAAGGAAAACAGCAGGTCGCTCTGAAATAGGAAGAGAAGGATCTTTAACAAAATCCAAGTATATGGAAACCAAGATCTCCATAACCGAGAAGCATCCGCCAATCCAACCGTGTCTCGCGACCAATATTCCTGCAAGACAATTTATTCTGCAGGCATGAGCCAAGATCTGGGGATCTTCTATAGCAACAAGATTATCGTAATCTACAAAAAAAGGACGAAGAACTGTTGCCATATCAGAAGCTCTTAGAAATCCATCTTACGGCATCAACTGTGCGAACAGGGTGTCTCAAAGCTGATTTGTAGCGTTCAATGAAATAGTCTTTATCTATGACTGTGTATTTGTCTTCAGGAGCATCCAAAACATAATTTATAAGCTCCTGATAATCAGGCAAATACTTGACACTCGCTTGAACATTCACTCTTTCACCGCGTTTAAGTTCATTTTCAAGAAGAACAGAAAACTTATAGTTAAAAACTTCCTTTTCTTTCAAGGATATAATTACCGCTGAATTTGCGGAAAGATGAGCTTTTTTGGGGCTAAGCACCTTAAAGTGCAACACAATGTTTCTGGCTGAACCAATCACAGGTTTGAAAAAAACATCAAAATTGTAGAGATTGCCTTTGTTTCCTGTCATTTTAAGAGAAAACTCTGCAGGAGAAGGAAACTGAGGCATATATTTATCAGCAAAGGCCGGAAAAGCGCATGCTATAGCAGCCAAAACCAGCATCAATGATTTAAATTTCATAAAAAACCTCCTACTTTTCCGTGGAAGTATACACCGGATAAGCAACTATTAGCAAGACGGAGGAAAAACACCTCTAAGAACAAACTATCCACAGATTAAGAAAAAAGACCTTGAACCACAGAACACACGGAATACACAGAAAAAAGGACAAAATGTTTTTCATCCGCAGATGACTGTCCACCGAGCACTGTTCACTGTTTGTTTTAAATTATGCTTACAACAAGCCGGCGGGTACGCGGACCATCAAATTCGCACAAATATATCCCCTGCCAAGTTCCAAGCAACAGACCACCATCGCTAACAGGCATCATTACCGAAAAACCGACTAGCGACGACTTAAGATGAGCAGCACTGTTGCCTTCAGCATGTCTGTCTTCAGGATCATGCACAGGAACAATCTTTTCCAGACGTCTTAGCAGATCCGAAGGCACAGCAGGATCGCAGTTTTCGTTTATTGTCATAGCACAGGTTGTATGAGGCACAGAAATCAAGACGTGAGCCTCTTTCTTTCCTGATTTTTTCACAGCATCTGCAACCTTAGCCGTAACATCCACAAGCTGCTGAGCTCTGTCTGTTTTTACTGAATATTCAAATATCATTTTGCCTCCTCAAAAAAAATACTATCCACAGATTACACAGATAGGATTTTTAAGCTAGCTTAAAAATCAGTGCCAAGTGATGTGTGGCAAGTAGCGAAACTCCAAGGGTGTAGGGAATAGAAAGGACAAACAAACCGATAAAGGGCAAGAACTTTATTTTTCCCAGGGGATTTTCTCTTCGGTTTATGCCTTTCAAGTATATATTTTTATCCCTTATTGAAATTCAAGTGTTTCGGCTGTTTAACAGCATCTCAAAGCAGTTGCCAGTTCAGTAATTGAGTTCTAAACAATTCCACTGTCCACGATCCACCAACCACTACCCACTGTTTTTTTATTTAACTTTCAGAAGCACGCTGCCAGAATGAGCATTGAACTCGGGAGCATACATACACTGTATTTCCGCTATGCCGGACTGATAGGAACCCGCAAGCTGTACACGCAGATCATATTCGAACACATAAGTGCCCTTGGGCAAGTATTCTATAAAGAAATCAGTGCCTGTATCCTTAGCGGATTCATAATATAAAAGGCCGTCCTGATACTTATATCTCGAAAGCACGCTGACTGGTTCCAAACCGCTTCCGCGCTGGTCTTTGAGCAACACAAACTCCATGTCGCGGTCGGCTTTGAGCTCAACTCTTACCGTTAAAAGATCGCCAACTGATAAATTGCCCTGATAAGGAGTCAATACCTGACCTTTTTTGGTGTCTTTCTTGACATAGATAGTCTTCTTCAGCTGTAAACCGGTGTTATGAGGAGTTATCTTGTCTATATCTTCAAGATACTGCCAATGAACAGCGCCCCAAGATATACCTTTATCAGGCTTAGTTACAGTTATTTCAGCCATAGAAGGAGATATTTCTGAAGTTCTGAATACTTGCATGTAATAGCCTGTGCCTGACTCTGCCTCATGTTTTGCAGGAGTTATATCCATATTTCCAAGTTTCATAACAGTCAGATTGTCAGAAACAAGCCAATCATTTCCTTGGAGCAGGAAAGCATAAACAGCGTCAGCAGTAGCCTTGCCGCTGTACCACATCTGGGTCTGCTTTTGTTTGAGAAGCCAAACTTGGCACTCCTCAACAGCTTTAGTGTCCTTAGTGACTCTCGCGAAAACTTCAATCATTAAAGCCTGAGTTTCTATTGGAGCTCTGTACCACCAGTAGGAAAGCTCTGTATCTCGCCAGAAGCGTCCCATTTCGTCATTGGTTACACTTCTTTCTTTAAGACTTTTGGCTATACTTTCAGCGATTCTCTGCTCACCTGAAATCTCCATAGCCAAGGCTATGTGAGCCTGCGACATTCTGGAGCCAAGTTTTTTCCACTCTTCTTTGGCTTTATTAAAGAAATAATTGTAAGCATTTCTGCTATCAGAGTTTCCGAATGGCGCTTTCTTGAGAAGATGGCTTCTGGAGTAGAGATAGAAAGCGTGCATAAAGGATATTGTCGGCTCAGTTCCATCCTTAGTCAGCTTCAAATAATCTTCATGCGACTTCACCATCTCGCTATCCAGATAAGAAGCCAGTTTAACAACCATATCATTAGGCACAGATATACCTAAGTAATCCAGCTTTGCAAAACCGGCAAAGATATATGCGGAAATAAAGAAAGAAGGTCTGCCGCATGGGCACCAAGGGAAAGCGCCGCTGGAATCTTGAAGCTTTCTGAGAGCATCAAGCGTAGATACTGTTCTTTCCTGAATTTTAACCTTATCAAAGAGTTCAGCTATTCTCGCCTTTTGCTCTCTTTCGCTCTTAGCTTCTGCCACCCATGGAGTTTCTGATAAAGCATTTAGTTTGAGATGCGGATTTTTATCTAAAGCTGACATCAAAGCAGTTCCGCCTTGTTCAGCCTCCAGTTTCCACTTATTGAAAACCTGTTCAATACGGCTGTCAGAATTGACTATATGGGCAGCCAACAGGTTAGTGTAATATTTGATGAAAAGACTATCGGAAGTCTCATATCTCAATTCATCGATAGAAGGCAAAGCCTGAACTGCATACCAAGCCGGATTAGAAGACATCTCCGCTGTAAGCATCAAGTTTTTCAATGTTTTTGAAGATGCCGAAGCAGCCAGCTTATCAAAGTTGAAGTTTTTGGTGCTCTTGCTGTTTACATAGAGAGGCAAAGATTCAATAACCAACTTTCTGGGAGTAAGTATATTGATTAAACCTTCTTCACCGTCAGATTTTGCGCCAGTGCCGGCAACATATCTGTATTTAACAATCGAAGGAAGTCTCGAAATATTCACATCCCAAGAAACAGTTTTTGAGCTGGAAGGTTCCAAAGAAAAGTTTATAACATTCTTCTTAAGACCAAATTCTCCGTTGATAGAAGCATCTGTTTCACTGTCAAAGAAATCAAGCATCGCAGAACCGTTCTGGGTTTCCGAGGTGAGGTTAGTAACCTTCGCAGTCAGAGTGAGTCTGTCGCCTTCGCGCATAAAGCGAGGAGTAAGAGGCTCTATCATTATATCCTTCTGGCTTACGGCTGAAGCAAACAAATTGCCTGATTGCAAGTCAACTGTATGAGCAAACCCCATGAAATTCCACTGAGTCAAAGTTTCAGGCATTTCAAACTCAATAGTTATCTTGCCCTCTCTGTCAGTAAGCAATACAGGCTTAAAGAAAGCCGTCTCTTTGAGATCGCCTCTGGCTTGGATATTTTGCAAATCTGCTGCCGGAACAGTCGCTTCTTCTGATTCAGCTTCTTTGACATTTTCATCGGAACCTGAATCCAACATGGCTCCAGATCTAAGAGACATCGGCGCAGCAGCCATTTCTGACATAACCATGTCATCACCGATAGAATCCAGCTCCATAGACTTGCTCACCGCCATTCTTGGAGCGTTTGAATAAACCATGCCTCTTTGCAATCTTCTTCCGCCAAAGCCATAAACTATTCCTCCAAAGACATCGTCTTTAAAGGCAGGGAAAACTCTGCTCAGAATACTTTTCCTGTCAGGTCTCAAGTAAACTATGTTTTTTAAATCATTCGAAGAGCAGGAACTTCCAAGACGCAAACTGGTAGCATCACTCTGGAAGTAGAAAATCTTAGTGTATTTGCCCGATGTATCGAAAGCATCAAGGGAAGCGTCATACATAGTGGCTACCATTTCAGCTGCAACTGCTGCCGCATTTTCGCCTTTAACTTCAACAATCCACTTATATTTTTGCGCAGGCTCCAACTTTGAGTTCATAGTAATGAACTTGAGCGACAGATCTTTGTTTGTCCAGGAAAAAGGCACAAAGAGGTTTTCTGAATAAACTACGTTTTCCTTTACTTGGAAAGCCGAAACATAAAAACCGCCACGCATATCTTCTGTAACCGGCAAAGTGATAAAATGCTTATTTTTGCTGGAATCAGTCCAATAGGATTTCACTATTTTGTTGCGGTGAGTGATAGTAATATAAGCAGGCCCCGAATCATAACCGGTAGCCCAATAGCCTCTATAAATATCACCAGGCTGAGCAGGCAAATCCAAATGTGCTAAGACAAAAGGCTTAGCAAGGGTAAATTTGTCTGATGATGAATCCACAAGCTCAAACTCTTCGGCATGTAAAACCTGTTTGCCAGCTGAATCAGTAGACTCAGCCACTATTCTGTAAGCTCCCTCAGGCAAGTTAAGTCTGAAAAACTCTGCCTGCCCTGAAACTTCCAGATTGAATTCTTGCTTTAAATCTCCGTTTTTCCATTGTCTGATGTCTGTAGCTGCTTCATAATCATAATCAGCATACTTCTCGCCTGGATTATAAGATGAAAAATCAGGCAGTTTTTGGTCTTTAAGAGCAAAATATCGGCTTCTTGTATAAAGCGGATTTTGTCTCGGTGTCTTGGATGGCTTCAACAGCGAAAAAACCTTTACCTTAATTTGTCCGGTCAAGGACTTGCCCGAAAGATTGGCAAGGTTCACTCCGAAGGACATATCTTTGCGAGCTTCCATTTGCGAAGGTTTGCTCAACGCAATCTCAGCGTTTTTATAGCCTACTGGCACACAAATGCTGTCACTCCTAGTTTCGCCTGTAGTGTCAGAAACATCAGCCTCAAGAACATATCGGAAAATCGGGTCATATTCTTCAGGAACAAGCTTGTCAGGAACAGCTGTAAAGATTACTTCGAAGTTTCCGTCTTTATCTGTTTTGGCTGTTCCGTGAGCAATTTCCTTTATTTCAGGAGGCATAAACCACCAGCACCAGAAAGGCATCCTTGCGATTCTTTTCACTCTGTAGACTACTGTCGCATCAGATACAAAAGAACCTGAGTAAGCAACTGCCTTGCCTTTTACTGTCAAACAATCACCCAAAGCCCAAGAGCCCTCAGGTTCATCAAGCTCAACATAGAACTTGGGGCGCTTATATTCCTCAACTGAGAAATACTTTCTGCTCCTTATTCTGTCGCCTTTCCCCTCCAGACACAGTGAATACCTGCCTGTAATTCTGCCTGCAGGCAAAGTAAACTTGCCATTCACAGAGCCGAAGCTGTTAGTTCTAAGCTCCATACTGGAAACAACTTCTCCATTGGGATCTCTCAAAGTAACAGTAACAGGCAAATTAGGAATTACTTCATATTTTCTGTTCGCATGATCACTGTATGAACAAACAGCTTTAAAGAAAACGTCTTGCAATGGCCTATAAATAGAGCGGTCAGTAAAGAAATGAGCTTCAGATGTTTCCCTTCCGCGATAATAGCTGGAATAATGGATATCACTGTAGTAAGCCATATCACTGCCGGAAGAAGCTACAAGCAAAAATCGCTTGGAATCGCTCAAGTTAGAAGGCAAATTGCTATATCCGTCAGAGTTGGTTAAAACTGTCACTCTGGAGCCCAGAGGTGAAGAAGAACCATAACCGCGAGAATATTCATAACAATTTATTGAAATACCCTTCAGAGGCTTTCCGGAGATAGCATCATTAACAAATATTTTAGGCGAATTCCCCAAAAATTCGACAGAAATCATCAGATTTGTGATATTCACAGGAACAGCTGAAACTATATTATTTCTCTCAGAAAAGTCTTCTTTGAGACTGGCAATCAAATAATAAAATCCAGTGCGCAATTCCGGCAGTTCCTGATAAAGATCTTGTTCCTTGTAATCTTCAGAAGCCTTCAAATTCAAGCTCCAAGATTTGTAATAATCCTGTCTGACCAACAGATCTTTTACAGTCCTGTCGTCAACCGAGTTAATAGAATAAGAGGACTCCACATGCTCCATGAAATCTCTGCGAATAACTCTGAAATAAAGCTTATTGATATTTTTATGGGTAATACGCATCTGAGAAATGCCAGACACAACTGAAGTTTCTGTGGTGATGCGGAAAGAAGGAGCAGTAATCTCTGATCTGATATTCGCAGCTTCAGACAAAATATTGAAATCTGTTGCATTGTCTGTAGCCATTTGAGCATACTTTAATGCCGAAACCAAGTCTTGAAACTCGGTTCTATAGTATTTGGAAAGTTCAAGAGCGCCTCTGGCTTTATAATTACGATCTGACTGAGACTCCATGTATTGCTTAAGCCAATCTACCGAGCGCTCTTTCAAGTTTTCTGCAGAGGCATTGTTTTGCGCAAAAGCAAAACGCTTCAGGTCATTTTCAGCCAACGCTTTTTCATTGCCGTCTTCTATATTACATTTCAAAAGCTTTTGATAAAGCTTAAGAGATTTGTAAAGAGGAGAATCAGGAACAGTAGTTTCGGGTGTCCAAGCAAGAAATGCGTTTAAAGGATCAAGTATTGGAGAAGAGGCTGCGATTTCAAAGGCATCTTGTCCCTCCGAAACAGCATATGTAGGCATTTCATAAAAAGACAACGCATCAGCAATCAAAAACTCATAGAGATTGGGAACCAGCTCTTTTGGCTGATTGCCTTCTGTTATAAAGTTAGAAAACTCAGAAAGAGGCACAGAACGCAAATATTTCTCATGTGTCAACAAGCCGTCATAAAGCGAAGCTATATGCCCCAAGAGCTTCGGCAAATCCCAGCTCATGATGTCATCAGTTTCCAAATCAGCTGTAGCTGTTCTGCCGGAAAATCTGTATTGATTTGCCGAGTAAAACATGCGATACCATTTTGCCAAAATCAGTGTCAAGAGAGGCTTAAGTTCTTTGGATGCTTCAGGAATAGCCTTTTGTAAGCGATAAATAGCTTCTTCAGGTTTGCTTCCTTCAATTTTGCATTCTTTTGCAATCTTTTTAACCAAAGCTTCTGCGGCTTCACTGTGATTAGAGTTTCTCACAGCATCTTGTCGGATCTGCTCCAACAGTTTAACAGCGGTAGCTGGCAAGCGATCGTTTTCCGCTTTGTCCACATCTTTCCAAAGCGCGCTTCTAGACGCGGCAAAAGATTTGCCGTTAAAACAAAGCGTAATCAAGATTAAAACAAAAAATATACGAAACATCATACGCATATAAGCCTCTCTCCTCTATTTTTCATTACTTCTTTATAGTAACATCCAGCTCTTCAACAGGCGCATAGTTCAAAGTCTCAAGCGGTTGCGGGAATTTTGATTTATCGCCAACTACAAGTATGCGAAGCATATCAGGATTCAAACTTTTCAAAGCAGCCTTTTGGACATCTTCGGCTGTTGTCGCTTCTATAGCTTTACGAGTCTGCTCCAAGAAATCGGCAGGCACACCGAACAAGTCATATGACAACACTCTGCCAAGTGTATCTTTTTTGTCTGTAAAATAAAAAACAAAAGAATTTAAGTATCGTTTTTTGGCTGTTTCAAGTTCAGCTTCAGTAGGCTTTTCTGTCTGCATCTTGCGGATTTCTTCAATTATCTTGGTTATAGCCTTAATAGTTGTTTCAGGTCTAGTGCCTGTATAGTTGTAGAAGATTCCAGGGTAAGTGAAATTCGAACCATAAACTCCATAAACACTATAGCATAGCCCCGATTTGGTTCTAATCTCATTGAAAAGTCTGGAGGAGAATCCTACGCCCAAAATATTGTTCATTATAATTTTGTGAGGATAGTCGGGCTCCATTCTTCGTCCGCCTAAGTGCCCCAGATAAATACTTGTTTGTTGCGCTCCAGGCACATCTATCAACACAAGCCTTTTGGCATCTTTATATTTAACTTCAGGGAATGGAGGCAAAGGCTTTTCACCCTTTTCCCAGTCGCCGAAGTATTTTTCTATAAGCTTTTTGATTTCTGCGGAATCAAAATCGCCATAAAGAGAAATTTGTGTATTTTCCGGTCTGTAGAGCAATTCGTGGAACTTTTTGATTTCTTCTGTATTTATATTTGCCAAAGTGGCATATTCTATATGTCTTGCATAAACAGAGTCTGCTCCGTAAATCAGCTTTGAAAACTCTCTGCTGCCTATTCTGTCAGGGCTGTCGTTGCGTCTGTCAATAGATGCCTTATAGGACAACATCAGCTGTTCAAAGCGCGAGTCATCAAGTGCTGGCCTTCTTAAAACCTCAGCCATCAACTCAACCGCCAATTCTGTCTGGCGGCTCAGCATATTCACGCTTAGGCCGCAAGAAATCACATCGCCATAGGTTTCAAAATTTGCTCCACAGCTTTCTATCAGCTCGTCAAGTTCATCCGGGCTCCATTTTTCCGTGCCGCCTTCTCGCAACAAGTCAGCTGTAATATCTGAAAGACCTATTTGCTCAGGCGACTCAAGATAAGAACCTCCGTTAACTCTTACAGAAGCTCTGAAAAGCGGCAAAGTATGATCTTCTAATATATAGAGTCTGAGACCGTTCGGAAGAACAACCTTCTCGACTTCAGGCACATGAGGGTCTCTAAGCTCCGGAAATTTTATAGACGACAAATCCAAAGCGGAAACTTGAAGAGGAAAAACCGAAAAAGCCAATATTGCGATTATAGCAGTCAAAATTTTTCTCATTTTGATTCTCCTTCTTCAGAAACTTCAGCAACTTCTGTTTCTATACTCGCAACAGTGCGGTTGTCTCTAGTGAAGTATTTATTAGCCACACGCATTATATCTTCTTGTGTTACAGCTTCAATTCTGGCTGTTTCGTTGAAGAGTTCACGCCAATCGCCCCAAAGCTGCTGATAAGAAGCCAGCGCTTCGGCAAAGTCCAGATCGTTTTCGATCCCTCGTAAAAAAGAAACAGAAGCTCGGGTTTTGACTTTATCTAATTCTTCCTGCGTAACAGGTTCAGTCTTCATGCGTTCAATCTCGGCATAAAGCAGTTCTCTGCATTCGACATTGGTCTTGCCAGGCGCCGGATAGAAAGCAGAAACGGCAAGCGAAGGATACTTAGTTCCAGGAAAACCTGCAAAAGCTCCTGCTGCTACAGCTATTTTTTCTTGCAATACAAGCTTTTTATAAAGCCTTGAGGTTCTCCCCTGCCCTAAAATCGCCGTCATAGCTTCAAGCGCTGGAATGTCTTCATGAGTTCCTTCCGGGATATGCCATCCTATCATACAGTAAGGCTGTGATTTGTCATATAGGGTCACTGTGCGCTCTGCAGTTTGTGGAGGCTCTACTGTTGTAATTCTTCTAGCAGCCTCTCCAGCCGGAATTCTAAGCCAGTATTTTTTTACCAGTTCAATCGTTTTTTCAGGCTCTGCATCGCCGACTATTACCACAGTCATGTTTGCAGGCGTATAATACTTGCGATAAAAAGCCTCTGAATCATGTCTGTTGTAGTTTTCTATATCAGACATGTGCCCCACAATCGGCTGACCGTATGGATGAGCTTTATAAGCGGCACTTAAAAATTCTTCATAAAGACGTCCTGTAGGACGGTTTTCAACTGTCATACGCCTTTCTTCTGAAACAACAACCTTTTCTCTGTACATATCTCTCAAACGGGGTCTATAAAATCTTTCAGACTCCATAGCAATCCAGAGTTCAAGTTTATTTGAAGGCATGCTCATTATATAGGCTGTCTGGTCTCTTGAAGTATAAGCATTAAGACCTTCAGCTCCTTCTTCCTCAAGAATATTAGAAAAGCGGTTAGGAATGACATAAGAAAAGGCCTCGTCAACCGCTTTTTGGAATTTTTTTTCCAGGTCTTCAATTACTCTAGGATCAGCCTTTCTGCCCTTAGCCTTTTCTCTTCTGATTGCGTCAAAAAGAATGTCTTCTTTTTTCATAGCGGCTTTTTCTGCTTCAGGATCAGTGGTGCCTATATCATCGGTACCCTTAAATGCCATGTGCTCAAACATATGAGCAATACCCGTAGCCTCTTTGGGATCATCTGAACCGCCGACGTTTACCCAAGTGACCATTGAAACCGCAGGAGCCTCTCTTCTGGGAAGAATAATAAGTTTCAAACCATTTTCAAGAGTTGTCTCAACAATGGAATCTTTGATTTTTTCAAAGCCTGAAGTCGAATCAGCGGCAAATGAGACGCTGAGAGAAACTGTAAAAAATAGGATTAGAAACAGCCTGTATAAAAGCTGCATTCTTGTTTTATTCATGATGTCTCCATTCAGTTATTTGTATTTTTCTAGTATGTATTTCCTACATTTTACGACAAATTCCACTCTAGAACAAGAGAATGAAAAAGCATCGAAAATACAGAAACTATCCACAGATGGACACAGATTCACACAGATGAGGGCAAAATTGGGCAAAAATTGCATTCTGCTACCGCATAATCACAATTTTTGCCCTAGCCTCTGATTAAGGACAGATGCTGATGTTCGATGCTA